>JBAZGO010000097.1:0-3069 GCA_041652995.1 Prolixibacteraceae bacterium | reverse complement strand
AAGGACCCACAAATGATGTGATTAAGCGGGCCCTTGCTGGTTTGGTTACTGTTGCAATCATCGGCGTAGCTGAACGGGTTTGGAATTGGATAAAAGTAAAGCGCTTAAAAAGCGGTTTAAAATAGTATTAATCATTATAAAAGGAGGTTATTATGCCAAAATTAAATCAAACTGGTCCGATGGGGCAAGGCCCTAAGACAGGCAGAGGAATGGGTCGGTGCAATCCTGATAACAAGGAAAAAACTGACGACGAGATTTTACAAAACAAAGATTCATCTCTAGAGCCAGGTCAGGGCATGGGACGCGGCCTTGGTTTAGGACGCGGCCTTGGTTTAGGACGCGGACAAGGTTTGGGACGTGGCCAAGGTGGACCTGGCCGGGGACTGGGGCGCCAAAACCGTTTCAGAGGTGGAAATTAAAAACAATCAGAAGGGGTTTTCATGCCCCCTTCTCTTTAGATAATTAAACTTAAAAAATAAACAGATGAACAAACGTATTGCTATTCCGATGGAAAACGGGGTTTTATGTGCCCATTTTGGGCATTGTCAACAATTTGCAATTGTTGAAGTGGTAAATGGAGTGATTACCGATATTAAAGAACAAACGCCACCCGAACATGTGCCGGGGTTGTATCCGCGTTGGGTTGCCGGGTTTGGAGTAACTGATGTGATTGGCGGAGGCATGGGACAAAAAGCCATTGATCTGTTCAATCAGCAAAATATCAATGCATTTGTGGGCGCACCAATCAAATCGGCCAGAGAATTGGTCAGCGATTTTATTGAGAACAAACTTACACTGACTGCAAATTACTGCAACCACGATGGAAATCACGAGTGTAATCATTAATGAAAAGGAAGAAGTAATCTCGGATTATCGCTGTTTTTTCTGTTTTGCCAGGGCTTTTGAACGATTGATTGAAAAGGAAAATCTTTCGCCTGAAAAAAAGAAATGCTTTGCCAGCGACATGTTCGGTTTATTCAACCAGGTAAAGCATGATTTTTCAATTCCGATGATTTCACGCGAGTTACATGTTCTTTTAAAACAGTACAGCGACAATCCTGACCCTTATAAAGAGGCGAAAAAGCAAAGCAACGACTTGGTTTTGGGAATGTATCCTGAATTGAAAAAGATCGTTTTTCAATCGGCGAATCAATTTGAAACGGCTTTACGTCTGGCAATTGCAGGAAATATAATTGATTATGGTATTGGCAACCACTTTGATTTACAGGGGACTATTGACAAAGTTCTGTATTCGGATTTTGCAGTTGACGATTCTGCTGAGTTAAAACAGGCTCTTTCACGGGCGAAGACCGTACTTTATTTGGGCGACAATTGTGGCGAGCTGGTTTTTGACAAGCTATTTATCGAAACCATGATGCATCCCAATTTGATTTACGTTGTGCGTGGAGTGCCAGTTATCAACGATGCCACGCTGGAAGATGCCAAATATGTTGGGATGGACATTGTGGCTGATGTCATATCGAATGGTTACGATGCCCCATCAACTATTCTGGAAAATTGTTCCGCTGAATTTAGGAAAGTATTCGACCGTGCTGATGTAATAATTTCCAAAGGTCAAGGTAACCTCGAAGGATTGATGGGCAAAACCGATAAAGAAGTTTATTTTCTGTTAATGGTTAAATGCGATGTAATTGCAGATGCTCTGGGAGTTAAAAAAGGGGATTTTGTAGTGAGGAAGAATAATACAATTTGAAAAGAAATGGACAAAAACCACATTTTGACAAATTGGAAAATGATCATAAAATCTATAATGAAGACTTTGTTTTTTTAAGCCTCCCCTTTCGGGGGAGGTTTGGAGGGGGCTTAAAAATTATAAAAATATGAAAATAGCTGTTGCAAGTGGGAAAGGAGGAACTGGTAAAACTTTGGTCTCTACCAATCTATTTTGGACGGCTCAAAATTCCGGGTTCCCGGTTACCCTGGTTGATTGCGATGCCGAAGAGCCGAATGTGGCAGAGTTTGTTACCGGCGAATTAGCGAATAGTTTTTCCGTAACGCAAAACATCCCGGTTATTAATCCTGAACTCTGCGTGTTTTGTGGCAAATGCTTCAACTATTGTAATTACAATGCCATTGTTTATCTGCCGGCAAATAAATTCATCAAGGTTGTTGAAGATTTATGCCACGACTGTGGCGCCTGCACGGTGGCTTGCAAGTTTGGCGCCATTACCGAAAAAGAGAAACCGCTTGGAACCGTCAAATCAATGTCCTTTAACAGTCATGCCGAACTCATTGAAGCTTGTGCCGAAGTGGGGGTTTATTCGCCGGTTCCTGTTATAAAAAAAGCGATTAAAGAAGCTACGAATAGCCGTTTGGCAATATTCGATTCTCCACCAGGCATTTCGTGCCCGTTTATTGCCACTGTCGAAAGTGCCGATTTTGTGATTCTGGTTACCGAACCTACTCCCTTCGGACTTAACGACCTGAAACTGTCAGTAGAAACCTTGAAACAACTTAAAAGACCTTTTGGGGTAATTGTAAACCGAGCCGGACTTGGAAATCGTGAGGTGTATAATTGGCTGAAACAAAATAAAATACCACTTCTGCTCGAAATTCCTTTCGACCGTGAAATTGCCCGGATTTATTCTGAAGGCCGGTTGCTGGCAGAAGAAAAACCCGCTTATCAACTTCAGTTTAAACAAGTATTAAAAGCAATTGAAAAGTTAGTTAAAAGATGAAACGACCATGAGGAAACCGTCCTCACACAAGAGGATGATTATAAAACTCAAAATGAAAACTTTTTCTTTTTTAAGCCTCACCCTTCGGGGGAGGTTTGGAGGGGGCTTAATTATAAAACGATGAATGAAATTGTAATTCTAAGCGGCAAAGGGGGTACAGGAAAAACAAGCTTAAGCGCTGCTTTTGCAACACTTAACAACCATACGATTGTTGCCGACTGTGATGTAGATGCCGCAAATCTTTACCTTATTCTGAATCCTGTAAATTATTTCGAACGGAATTTCACAACAGGCCACAAGGCGGTTATCGAATATACTACCTGCACCAATTGCGGCCTGTGTATCGATTATTGCCGTTTCGATGCTATCT
>JBAZGO010000096.1:0-3562 GCA_041652995.1 Prolixibacteraceae bacterium | reverse complement strand
AACCAATTAGGTATAAGAAAATCCGTCATCTTACTGCTATCCGTATTTTTCGTATACCTGGTTGGTTTGCTGTGGACCAAAAGCATGCAGTGGGGAATACACGATCTGAAAATTCAGTTGCCTTTGCTTGTACTTCCTTTAGTCATTGGCACTTCAGCTTCTCTAAATTACCTTCAGGTAAAACGAATTATCCTTTTCCTTGCTGCAGCCGTCGTTGTTGCCTCTTTTTGCAGTGTGTGGGTTTTGCTTGGTTTCTCCGGAAAAACAATTCACGATCCGCGTGAGATGTCGTTGTTTATTTCGCACATCCGGTTCGCGCTGCTTATAAACATCAGTATATTCTCGCTGGGCTGGTATTTACTGAATGGTGAAAAAATCAACTATATTGAAAAAATCTTCCTGATTTCAGGAATTCTTTGGTTAAGTTTTTTCCTGATTATCCTGAAGTCGGCCACCGGGTGGGTTGTTTTTCTGGCTGCATTTGCATTTGTAATTTTCCGCAGTATCCTGAAAGTAAAAAAGATTGCCATTCGGATTCTGATGGTTGCAACCTTACTGTCTATTTTGCTCATCCCTCTCGGTTATATTGGATATGTCATTCAACAATTTTACACCATTGAAACTATACCTGTCAATATTGATTCTCAAAAAACAAGTCTGGGAAATAACTACCTGAATGATTTTAAGAACAAGCAACTCGAAAACGGGCACTATATTTTTCTTTACATTAACGAAAATGAAATGCGCGAATATTGGAATAAACGTAGCACATATAAATACGACAGCGCCTATCAATCAGGATACAATAAGAATATTTTATATCGGTACCTCACTTCTAAAGGTTTCCGAAAAGATGCAGAAGGAGTTTTAAAACTCTCCGATTCAGACATTCACAACATTGAAAATGGCATGACTAACTTCCGGTTCGAAAATCCGTTTTCCTTTTACAACCGAATTTACCAGATTGTATGGGAAACCGATTCTTACCGAAAAGGCGGAAATCCATCGGGTCATTCGGTTACACAGCGACTCGAATATTACAAAATGGCATTCCAGATCATTCGCGAAAACTTTTGGTTCGGAAATGGGACCGGCGGTTATTATGTGGCCTACCAGGAAAAATACGATCAGAACAAATTCTTTCAGGACCAAAAATACAGGCAACGATCGCACAACATGTTCCTGAGCTATTGGATTGATTTTGGAATTGTCGGACTAATCTACATTTGTTTTGCTCTTTTTTCTCCGGTTTTTTTTGAACGGAAAACAAAAAGCTTCCTGCTACTTGTTTTTCTGTTCATCGTTGTGCTTTCATTCCTGAATGAAGATACCCTAAATAACCACGATGCCATCTCGTTTTTCGCGTTTTTGTATCCTCTGTTTCTGTATAGTAACCCCTCTAAATCTCCCCAATGGGGAGACTCAAAAGAAGCCCCATCCCTAACCCTTCCCCGCAGGGGAAGCGAATAGCCCCTCTAAATCTCCCCAAACGGGGAGACTTCAGGGTAGTGAAAATTTGGAATGTCTGTTCCATTAATAAAAATACTGCATGTCAAAAAGAAAACCTTCGCATAACGATTCTTTACCCGCTCTTTCGAAGGGGGCAGGGGGAGGCTCTTCCCGCCTTTCTCCTGAATTTTTCATCCGCGATGTGTTGGAGGTAGCCCCTGCCCTGCTTGGCAAATGGCTTGTTCGCCAGTTTGAAGACGGACATATTAAACGCTACCGCATTACCGAAGTTGAAGCCTATCGCGGCACTGAAGACCGTGCCTGCCATGCCAGCAAAGGTCGCACCCCTCGAAGCGAAGTGATGTTCGGACAAGGCGGAACGGTTTACGTTTACCTCATATACGGGATGTATTGGATGTTGAATTTAGTGACTGGATTTGAAGGCGATGCTTCTGCAGTTCTAATCAGGGGCATCGAAGGTTTTCCCGGGCCGGGCCGGGCCGGCCGGGAGCTTCGGCTCAATAAATCATTTTATGCAGAAAGCTTAATTCATTCTGAACGGATTTGGCTTGAAGATGGCGAGCCGGTTACCGAAATTAAAACTTCCAAGCGAATCGGGATTGATTATGCGGGAGAAGAATGGGTGAATAGAATGTGGCGGTTTTTTATCTAGAACCGCTTAATTACAAAATCCTGATTCAGCAACAGAAAAAATCCGTAGCTATACGAGAAATCCCCGGTTTGAGTATCGATGTACGATTCGAGCTGGAAAGCCACATGAGCATCTTTGGCAATCTTTCTCTGCCAGAAATATTTAGCTGAAATTATTGAGCGGTCAGCTTGCGTAAATGTTGGATCACTGTCGGAAACCGACTGATAGAGTAACCGGCCTTTGGGCGCAATAAACTGGTATGCATTCCAGTAACTCAGCGAAATGCGCGATTGCTTCATTTGTGCGCTGGCTTCAAACAAATAAGCATGACCTTTATCGAAAGGCAAAGTGTTCGAATCTTTGGTCACAGCATTGTAACCCAACCAGTAGCCATTCAAATTTATCATTTTCAGTTTTTCACCCACATTCAGCGACAATTCCCAGCCTGCAGCAAAGTTGGCACGAGTCTGAACCCGTGGTCGAACCCCGGCCACTCCCGAATTTATTTCGCCACCCTGGTGGTAAAACAAAACCTGAACCGGAATCTTCAGGCTTAATTCAGAATTTTGATACGCCCGATAATCACTTGTCAATCCAAACGCAAAATGCTCCTGAAACGGGTCATCTTTTTGGATGAATTGCTCCCAGTTCACCCAGGTCTGCGCGTTTAGCTTTTCTCCTGAATAGAGAAACTGCAAGCCACTTTCGGGTTTTTCGGTATACATTCGTTCGGGTTCCCAGAGTTGCTCCAAAAGTCGGTGCTGATTATTCTGATTGAGGTTCCCGACGACCGCAGAAAAACGGTCCGAAAAATTATACCGAGTCGAAAACCAGGGAAGTGCATAACTCATTTGATCTCTTCCACTGTATTTCAGCAAGTGAGCGCCAGCTTCGAGATACAAACCTTCAACAGGCGAAAATGTCAGTTTGGGGCGTAGTAAAAATCCGGGAAGTGTGTACCCATCCACAAAGTTTCCGAGGTATTCATTGTTCTGGAAAAATCCCATGCTTTCAATCCTGAAATTCAAAGCCCCGGTTTCGGTTGAATCGGTCATTTTGTAGGGTTGGTATATATCAGGGAGCGTTTGCCCGTTCATTCGGGGTGCCAGAAAAATCAGGAAAATGACGTATGCAATTCGTTTCATGGGATTTGGTTCAAACAATTATTTTATCAGAAATCCTGCGTTGGGCTAATGCCCGTGCTTTGTGTCATCGTTGTCCGTTGGCTGAAGCCAACGGCAAAGCATATTCGCCCATTTAGTGCCGTAATCATTCGCAAATCACCTTCCCAACCTTCCCCTTGTGGGGGAATTAGAAGGGCGCTTTTATTTCTTTTTCGGAACAATAAACCGGTCGTACAAAAATAGCAATACTGCAGCACCTGTAGCAACCGAACTGTAAACAATCCAGATGGACGCCGGATGATAGTTGTGCCACAAAAAATCGGTCAGTTGCTGCGGA
>JBAZGO010000095.1:0-3961 GCA_041652995.1 Prolixibacteraceae bacterium | reverse complement strand
CGTTCGTCATCAAGAGAAGGAAGAACGCAAAAGAGAATAGCGTTAATGTAGTCCCCCTTTTAGGGGAAACTGAAATTAAAGCCACCTCCTTTGGGGGTGGTAGTTTACAATTTATTCCGGCAAATTATGGGTAGTCGGGTTTATTTTAAAACGAGTTATTTCGAACAATGCTTCGGTAAAACTTAGTTATTTATCTGATTTACAGTAAAATATTCAATAATTTATTAAATGAGTATTCGTTACTTTACATAAAATGAAAAATTTTCCTTCGTGTACAGACTGGCCTCGTATGGAGAGCCGAAAAACAAGTGAAGACGGCGTTTAAGAATCTTTTCTGTTTGAGCCGCAGGCGAGTTTAAAAGATTTTAGCCTTCGGGCGCTGGTTTTTCGAGCGATGCGGACGCAGCCTTGACCTTTTTTGATTCCTTTTTTGTGTCAAGACAAAAAGGGAATTGGGGTCACAGGGGCAAAGCCCCTCTTTGATTTATTTAGGCATAAATCCGGATATTCATATTTATTAATGTTAAACCGCAGTGATTTGTATCTTTAAAGTATTAATTGCCAGTTAATTGATTTACTATAGCCATCCCTTCGATTTATGATTTGTACTCAAAAATTGTTCTTGATGCTTTATCTGTTTCTAGAATAAAGCTCAATAAATGCAGACGAGATTTTATGATTGAGCTTTTCATGCTTTAGCTGAATATTCCATCGCGAATCAATTTTCTTCAATTGGGCCGGTACAGCCTTTTTGGGAGAACAGCGTTTCCGTCACCAATTTGACGAGTGGTTTGACTTCTTTAGCTTCAACAAAGCCTTATCAATGCCATGTATTGGCAAGCTCATGCTGTTACCTTCGATCCGGGTTTCATTCCAAAATCAGGCAAGCATCCCTCCGGAATCGGGTACTTTTGGCCGGGCTGTGCAGGTCGGTCACTTCGTGGGATTGAAATCCTTGGGCTTTCGGTAATCGATGCAGATACCAGGTTAAGTTTCCATCTGGAAGCGGTCCAAACCCCTTTTCCAAATTATCTTCGAGATAATGAACTGACATTGATTGACTTACTACTTATCATTTAGGTATTCCTCTTTTAATTTAGGCCGAGTTAAAGCATCTTGTGTATTTAACAATGAGATTGTAATGACCCGTGGTGAGATTGTTCGTATTGTAAAAGTAAAAAGGATACTAATCAGTACATCAGAGACGAGCGTTTGTTGTAGTTTGAGGAGAAAAAATTTCAAAAGCTGATTGTCTCAAATTTTAATTCCTTAGAAAAATAGTCAACGAAAAGATTTTATAGTACAGTTTTAAAGAAAAGTCTGTTTCTTTAAGTTATCAAAGAGACAATCAAAAAGACCTTGCAGACGAGCTAGGAATCGATGAAGTTACCAGTGGTTCCTAAGGTAGTTTTTATGGAGATGAAGAAATTAAACGTCTATGAAAGGAGCTGCAAATACATGATTGTCATTTTTTATAAACATTTAAAGTTACTAGTGAAATCAATTATCAAAATATTTATCACTGGAGTAGTTGCCCTATTGACTATTTCTTTTCTGCCAGTAGATGGTGCAAATAATGTTCACTTTTTTAACCTGAATGAGCAACACGGGATTTCCATTCGGGAAACCAATCAGGTATTAAAAGACGATAATGGTTTTATTTGGATAGCATCCAAACAGGGAGTTGTTCGCTATATGGAAGATGATATCAGAACCTATCAGCTTCCCTTTGATTCGGAGGACATCATTACTCTCCGATTTGTTTATAAGAACGGTGTTTTATATGCTTATACAAATAACGGGCAAATTCTAAAGTACAACCCGATACAGGATAAGTTCGAGATGTCCATCAATGTCTCAAAAGTAATTCGGAATCGACATCTGGTTGTAAGTCAGGTGCTTGCTGATGAGCAAGGTAGGATGTGGCTGGCAACTTCCTATGGGTTGTTCTGTTATGATGCGAAAAACGGATTAAAATCATTGATACAAGATAAAAATATTGAATACTCGGAATGGTTCGACACCAACCGTTTTTTCTATGTGGCAGAGGGACAAATAAACCTTTTCAACACACTTGACCTTTCATCTGCTAAGTATTATAGGTTTCCAAAAGAAATAAATTATGCCGTTTCCGACTTGTTTTATGATCAGAAGTTTCATATCCTTTGGATCGGGACGATGGCAGATGGACTTTACGGTCTCTGTAGTGAAAATGGGAATTTTAAACTTTCAAACATACCTGAAATCCCCAATCAACCGGTATTGGCGATTGAAGCCAACTCTGATTCAACCATGCTGATCGGAATTGATGGTCAGGGGATATGGAAGATTAACAAGTACCATAATGAAGTTGTGAGTGTTTATAAGGAAAATTCGGATGATCCCCATTCACTGAAAGGAAATGGTGTTTACGACATTTATTGCGATGACAACAAGCGTGTTTGGGTTTGCACATATAGTGGCGGCGTTTCGTATTTCGACCAGGCAAATTCAACTGTCACAGAAATCACCCATATTGTGAATAATCCGAATTCGTTGGTCAATGATGATGTAAACGGTGTCTTGGAAGATTCTGACGGAAATCTTTGGTTTGCCACAAATAACGGGGTAAGTTCCTGGAATGTGTCCACAAACCGATGGAAATCCTTCTATCACAATGAAAAAGAACACGCACAGGTGTTTCACGATTTGTGTGAAGATGATCAGGGAAGGATCTGGGCCGGAACTTATTCATCAGGAGTGTATTTAATTGATCGCAAATCGGGAAAAGAACTGAAGCACTATTCTTTTGAAGAAACCGGTGAAAAATTTAACAGCAATTTCGTTTTTGACATTTATAAAGATAGTCAGGGCAACATTTGGATTGGAGGCGTTCGTGGAGATTTAATTTGTTACCTGAGCCATGAGGATCAATTTAAATCATATAAGAATTTTACTGTAAAAGTAATGCTGGAATATAGTCCTGGACAATTGCTGTTCGGTACCACTTTCGGTTTATTGTTATTGGACACAAAAACAGGAAATACCACCAGATTGGTCGAAGGTTATTTAGTCTCTGATATGCTTTTAAAAGATGACATAATATGGATTTGTACCGGTGGAAATGGAGTTGTTCAATATAATATTAAGACAAAAGCTATAAAGAATTTCTCTTTTGATTCGGGACTGCCATCAAATTTTGTCAACGGAATTTCTTTTTCAAAGGGGCATTTTTGGATTGGAACAGAACACGGATTATGCAGAATGAATGAAGATGGAGATTCGATCCTGACTTATAATTCATCGCCATCACTATCCAATGTTTCTTTTAACCAAAGTGCGCATTACAATTTAAAGAATGGAAAGATGATCTGGGGAACGAACAAAGGGGCATTGCTTTTTGACCCGGATGCGATACAAAAAAATCAGTCCACCGGAAGAATCTTCTACCAGGATCTCACCATTTCCGGACGTTCAATTCGTGAATCATTAGAGTCCAAACTTAAAAGTCCGTTAGATAGTTTGCAGGAGCTATCGCTTAAATATTATCAGAATACGATTAGTCTTGAAATGATCCCGATTGGTGTTAATTCATCCAGTTTGAAGTTTTCGTGGAAGCTGGAAGGCTTAGACAAGGAGTGGAGTATGCCGGTTAATAACCGGATTTTATCTTATTCGAATATCCCTAGTGGAGAATATACCCTTCGAATCCGGATGATTGATAATTCATCAACAAATGTAATTGAGGAACGTTCGGTTATCCTTCGTGTGATTCCACCATTTTGGGAAAAGTGGTGGTTTAAAGATTTGATATTGTTTTTTGTAATTGGATTGGTTCTTTTTCTTTTTGCTTATTATTTCTACTTTAACACATTTAAATTCTTATATATGAGTAATTTATATCTCGTTGCCTGTTTAGGTGTCGTTTAAACATTTTGTTCATCAATTGTTCCTCTGTCATTTCTTTGTAAAGCTTAAATAC
>JBAZGO010000094.1:0-4279 GCA_041652995.1 Prolixibacteraceae bacterium | reverse complement strand
AATGCGGCAATAAATTGTTTCACTTACTTATTATATTTCTATCATGAAAGTTTTTTACTTTGTGGTGGAGCCAGCATATCATCCGAATGCAGAAAACTGCGTTACAAACGCAAAACCAACAATCCCTTCCCGATATTCATCGGGACAGGCTGTTTCCGCTATCGCTCAAACGAGGGGTATGTGGGAAGAATGGTTGAAAACTGAACGTTAAGGGTTATAAAACTTCAAAGTGCCTTTTAACTTTTACGTATTTTCTCTGTGGAAATTTTGAAGTTTGTCTTTCTATCTTAGTATTTTCTTCATCGATAAAAGTGATGACAGAACCTTCAGGTATTTTATCAGTCAATTCCGGATTGTCGATTATTTGCTCAACAAAATCAAAAGCAACTGCAATGTCTCGTTGTATTTGTTCTTTATTTGTCATTTTTGATCTTTTTTATGTATTGTTCTTTATACCATTCCCATTTATCCTCTAAATCTTGTTTGGAAAACGTAAATGCATACTTTAAATCAGGCACTTCTATTACTTTTTTTTCTTTATCTCCATTCGGATGCAATAAATCCCGGTGAAAAAATCCATGAGCACAATCATATCTGACAATTGGAATCCATTTCGTATTAATAATTGTTTCATACTGGATGATCAAATCAAGTATTACTCCTTTGTCTTTCTCAAAGCGAACTCTAATTCTGTCTTTGAACTGATTTCCAAGGAAAATAAAAAATTCTTTCTCGTTCACCTTAACTGGTTTATTGGCAAAGATATGAATTTATCTGTTTCGATGTTTTCAATAGGTCGTCAGCCTGAAGGATCATTATATTTGAACACTGACAACACATCAGAACCTGCATTTACCCCTCGTTTGCAACGAGGGGTAAATGGGTTTGAGTTTGCAACTCATTATCTCACTCATTACAAAATTGTTTGAACATTAACTAATCCTTTTTCGCTTGGATAATCGCGAGCCGAACTGTATTTCTGCCGTCATTTTTTTATGGTCAAGTTACGGAATAGTGCAGCTTTTCCATGCTGCCATCGGCACCAGAATCATCCATAAGTTAAAAGAATAAATAAATGTTGTATTTCAAATTCATTGTTTTATTGACTCACCCCCAGCTCGCAGCGCTCGCTTTGCCCCTCTCTACGAGTAGAGAGGGGAGACGTCCGCTCGTGGACGTGGGGTGAGTCAAGGATAAAATGCGGCAATAAATTGTTTCACTTACTTAATAATGTGAGTTCAATAGAAGATACGGTCTCAATTTTTATGAATACAACTCTGAATTGCCCCAATCCCAACCCTTCCCCAATAAAGGGAAGGGAGTTTGGTCAACGAAAATTCTGAAAATATGTCCTATAAAGAGCATACATTCAGAACTTGCAGGATGAAAAGTCCCTGTTTGGGGGATTAGGGGGCAGGCCACTAACGTGTATCTAATCATTTCTCTGATTTTTAGATACTTTTATATCGAACTCAGGTTAATAGAATTCACAATGGGTAAGGCATTTTATTTGAAAAGATCTGAATGAGTACCTGTCCGGATAAGAGTGATCAACTTGATGGTTTTGTTTTTGGAATAAATTAGTATCCAATCTGGTGATACATGGCATTCGTTCAGACCCACATAGTTGCCAGTTAAAACATGGTTCTTATATTGTTTTGGAATACTATCGCCAGATATCAGAATTTTAATCAGTTGATTTAATTTTTTTTCATCAAGGTTTCGTTTCCTTGATAATTTTAGGTCGCGAAGATATTGTTTTGTAAATTCTAATGAGTACACGGTTATTCTACTTTTTTGAGATAATCATCGAAATCGACACACTTTATAGTATTACCGTCATTGGCGTCTTTGATGGCTTTTCGTGTAGTATTGTTGAGGATGTTTTCAGATTTTAAACTATTGTCGATAATTTTACCCACCCCTATTTCTTTAATCAAATCAAGGATGATACGTCCTTTTTTTGTTTTTTCGTTGATAATTATGGTTGTCATATTGAATGTATTTTTGGTAAAGTTATTAAAAAGAAAAGTTATTAAAAAGTGTGGTTTTCACTCGTAACCGCAACTGCCCCTCGTTTGCAACGAGGGTAAATGGGTTTGAGTTTGCAACTCATTATCTCACTCATTACAAAATTGTTTGAACATTAACTAATCCTTTTTCGCTTGGATAATCGCGAGCCCGAACTGTATTTCTGCCGTCATTTTTTTTATGGTCAAGTTAAGGAATATTGCAGCTTTTCCATGCTGCCATCGGCACAAAACTGCGTTACAAACGCAAAACCAACAACCTCTTCCCGATATTCATCAGCGATTTTATTGAGCATGTCTGTTTTATAGTATTGAATATTAAATAACAATAAATGAATGAATGAGTTAACGATATATTCGCTCACTATAAAAATGGCGGTATTCATTTTTGTTACTCATCGGATATTTTGGCTGCGACAGATAAGGTAATAAGGTGAAAATCAAATGCGCAACTTTTCTACTCAAAGTTAACAAATTGAAAATAAGGTTTTTTATATTCTAAAAAGCTTATTTTTCTCCATCAAACCTAAGTAGAAAGATGAACAGGGGAAAAAGCAACCATATTCCCTTATTGATAATGAAAAATGAATATCCGGTTGTATGCCTAATTGTTCTGACCGATGGGGCTTTGCCCCAAACCCTAATTCCTTTTTTGTCTTAACACAAAAAAGGAATCAAAAAAAGTCAAGGCTGCGTCCGCCTCGCTCGAAAAACCAGCGTTCGACGGCTAAAATCTTTTAAACTCGCCTACGGCTCAAACAGAAAAGATTTTTTAACGCCGTCTTCACTTGTTTTTCGGCTCTCCGGACGAGGCCAGTCTGTGCACAAAGGAAAACTTTTCATTTTAGGTAAAGTAACGGATACTCATTTAATGAAAAAAGACGCCGCCATATTTAATTCTAGCGAGAAAGAGATTAATAAATTCTAAATGAGTAAATTATGCAGGATATACTGAAACGAAAAGCACCTGAAAAATCGCTGATATTCATCGGGACAGGCTGTTTCCGCTATCGCTCAAACGAGAGGCATGTGGGTAACCGAACTGCAGCAAATTTTTAATTGACTTTTGGTGGCGTACCTTTGAGTTTATACTTTTTTCGTATTGCCTCCATTTCTTGTTTTAAAATGTCGGGGTGTTTCCAATATTTTTCACTTAACTTTTCACGGATATCCCTCATCATTTTAACTGCGTCAAATTGTTTATTCGTTTTCATCGTCTTTTAATTTTAAAATTTCTCTTGGTGTTCTAACTTCAATCAACCTGTACCCAAGTCGTAAGTTGATTGAGTTGTAAAGTCGGATACGGTCAAGATTTACAATGTGTTTAAAATTCCAACTTGCCAAAACATCTGAATTATTCAATGTTGCAAGTGCAATGTGTAAAGCATCGTTGTAGCTTTTATTGGTCAATGCTCCTTCACTGATGTAGGTTTCAGCGAGCTGAATTGCTTCGTCAGTGATAACAATTACAAATCTGTGCTGGACGGGGATTTCATTAACTTTATCTCTAACCTCTTGTCTTGCCAGTTCAAGTTCCTGGAGTGTCAAATCGGAAAGCATAATTTGTTTTGACCCGTTTACGAATTCCTGAAACAGAGCGTTACTCCACTCTTTGAATTCATCGTCAAAGCAGCCGCCTATTACTGATGTGTCGGTGTAAACTTTCATAGTTTAAAGATAAGCAATAAGGTTTTTATATTCTAAAAAACCTTATTTTTCTCCATCAAATCTAAGTAGAAAGATGAACAGTGGGAAAAGCAACCATATTCCCTTATTAATAATGAAAAATGAATATCCGGTTGTATGCCTAATTGTTCTGACCGATGGGGCTTTGCCCCAAACCCTAATTACTTTTTTGTCTTAACACAAAAAAGTAATCAAAAAAAGTCAAGGCTGCGTCCGCATCGCTCGAAAAACCAGCGCTCGACGGCTAAAATCTTTTAAACTCGCCTGCGGCTCAAACAGAAAAGATTTTTTAACGCCGTCTTTACTTGTTTTTAGGCTCTCCGGACGAGGCCAGTCTGTGCACAAAGGAAAACTTTTCATTTTAGGTAAAGTAACGGATACTCATTTAATGAAAAAAGACGCCGCCATATTTAATTCTAGCGAGAAAGAGATTAACAAATTCTAAATGAGTAAATTATGCAGGATATACTAAAACGAAAAGCACCTGAAAAATCGCTGATATTCATCGGGACAGGCTGTTTCCGCTATCGCTCAAACGATGGGTAGGTCGATTAAAAGAATAA
>JBAZGO010000093.1:0-4290 GCA_041652995.1 Prolixibacteraceae bacterium | reverse complement strand
CTATTACCGCCAAATTCGGGCATTCCACTATAATACAAGGCATTACAAAATTTATTCTTAACAAAAGTACCTAAAAGCAATTTATTTTCAATACAAAGTTCTTTGAAATGCATGAAATTATGACGTAGTATAGATATAATTGTTTATCTTTGGTCGTTAATTCTATACAATGACGATCATGAAAAAAACCGAAGCAGTTACAAACGCACTGATTGCCTATTTTACAGTGGATTTTCCTGTTCAAACCCTTGGAGATTTGAAGATTAAATCCGGCTGCCAACACCGGACCCTGCAGCGAATGATCAAATCCTGCAACCTGATAACGTCCTATAACCAAAACGCCAGGTTCTATACAGTGCCAGGCATTTGTCATTTCAACCATGACGGAATTTGGAATTTCAAACAAATCCTGTTTTCAAAGTACGGGAACTTGTTTGAGACCATTACTGCACTGATAGACAAAAGCATGACTGGATATACCAGCAGGGAACTCTCTATTATTATTATGGTGAAAGCAGATGATGCCCTTCATGTGATGTGGATAAAAGAACGGGTACGCCGGCAAAAAACCGGAAGTTCTCATGTTTACTTTTCCATGAGGGAAGATTTGTTTAAGCAACAACTTTCGGCAAGGGAACAGCAAACGCCGGCTGCAATGGAGACCTTGGCGTTGCCAGATTATCAAAGGACAATTGCTGTATTAGTGGAGATAATCCTGCAAGATAGCATTGTTGCTGAAAAGTTGCAGAAAGGGATCGCACAGAGAAATTTTGAAATTTCGATAGCCGGGATTGAGGCAGTAATAGAACACTATCAGTTAAAAAAAAAGAGAAACAAATCTTAGCCCTTGAATGCTTGCGTGGTTTACTCCAAGAGATCAACGATAGCCACACCCTGAACAAAGTAATTGGCAACATACCGGTACTGAACTTTTGTAGTGATATGAGTACCTGTGTAGAGTGTGGCATTGGATTGATCGTGGAAAAAGTAAAATTGAGAGTCGTTTATACGGTGGCTTATGGCCGGATAGGTGCACGGGAAACCATCAAAATGTGTCCTGCTTGCCGGGCAAAATATCGTTCCCGGGAATTGCCACAAATCGTAAAAAGTGGCAGCAATTATTCGTATGATTGTATGGTTGAAGCAGGAATATTGCGTTATGAGGAAAAGCGGCAAATCGTTGAAATACAAGACATTTTCCAGAGCAAGCATCATCTATCGGTTTCAGCCACACAAGTAAGGCGGATGACTTATAGTTATTTAGACTATTTGGGAAGATTACATTATTCGAGCAATGAAAAAATCAATGCAACGATGGACAGCCAGGGTGGATATATCCTACACGTTGATTCCACGTGCGAAGGACATGCGCCGCATTTGTTAACCTGTCTGGATGGCATAAGCGGTTTTGTTTTGTATAGCCAAAAGATACAAAGCGAAAACGCAAACAGTTTGCAAACATCCTTTGAGAAGGTAAAAAAACTTTTTGGAACCCCTCTATGTTGCGTTCACGATATGGGCCGGGGAATAATCAGTGCACTGGATCTGGTTTTTGTAGCCGTAATCCATGTTATCTGCCACTTTCACCTGCTTCGCGACATTGGCAAAGACCTTTTGCAGGAACTGTACCGAAAAGTTCAAAAAACACTATCAAACAAAGAAATCTATGCCGAAATCCGGTATCAAACACATGCATTGGAAAAAGCAGCAGGCGGAAAACAATTGGCGGAAAAATTATTTTACCAGGTAGCCGGGCAAGACAAACTCACCTCAAAAGAATTACTGTTAGGAACTCTTTACGGATATTTGTTGAATTTGAAATCGCACCAGAACAAAGGTGAAGGGTATGGGTTTCCCTTTGACCGGCCCAAGGTGCAATATTACAAGCAAATATGTTCGATATACAACGAACTTTTGCAAATAGATTACCTTCCTGATTTTGATGCCGAAATAAAACAGATAACCCGATTTTATAAAGTCAAAGAAGTCTTGGGCAATATAGTTGAAGATCAAGGTTTAAGATTGACAATCAAAGAATTAGACAAACAAATCGTTTGCTTCGACCAGTTGCGCGACATTATGCGCATCGCCCTGCCGGAAAGCAAAAATGGATTAAATGACGAGGGTAAAATCAGTAGTGAAAAGGAATTGAACTCAATGGAAAAGGAGTTGACGGCTTACATAAAAACATTGAAAGTAAAAATAGAAAAGGAACCCAAGGGAAAGGGAAAATTACAAGGTGTAATCAGGCAATTAGAAAAATACTGGGATAAAATCTTCGCAAGTCCTATTAAAGTGACCGTGGACGGAAAAGAAAAAACAATCTTTCCTCATCGGACAAACAACCAGTCGGAACAATTTTATCGAAAGCTTAAACATCTGTTCCGGCGTTTACACGGACGACCAAGTGTAAGCAAAGATATTGACTATTTACCCGAAGAAATAGCATTGATTGAAAACCTTAAAAATCAAGATTATGTGAAAACCGTATTGACATCAATCGACAACATAGTCTTTGAATTTGCAAAACTTGACATTCTCAAAATAGAATTACCTTTTGAAAAAGATGATTTAAATTTGAAAGTCTCTCAAAAATTAATACGAACTTTAAACCGGTTTGATCCTCTCAAAACAATTTCAGAGATCACATAACAAATATCAATCAAGATTTAAACCAACTGAATTTGGCGGTAATAGATAAAAAGTGGTGAAATCGAATTTGATTATTTTTTCACCGACAACGAAAAAGACTACTTAAATATCCTGGAGACGGAAAATATCGACTTGATATTATCCGATTTCAACTTGCCCGAATATAATGGTAACGAAGCCTTAAAGATAGCAAGAGAAAAATATGCTCACATACCATTCATCTTCGTTTCAGGCATGATGGGAGAAGATGCTGCTATCAATTCAATGTTAAGTGGGGCAACGGATTATGTGCTAAAAAACAAACTTGAGCGGTTGGTTCCTGCAATTAAAAGGGGCCTTTCCCAATCTGAGATTGAACGTCAACGTAAGCAAGCCGAGAAAGACCTTGAGGAGAGCCGGGAGATGCTTTACGAAGCACAGAAACTGGCGCATATTGGTGTCTGGAGCTGGAAAGCAGATGTTGATATCGTTACCTGGACAGATGAGCTTTATCATATCGCAGGCCTCGACCCAAAACTTCCGGCACCCACCTATGCAGAAAGCTCAACTATATATTCTCCACAAAGCTGGCATCTCCTTAAAACCGCTGTTGAAAAAGCAATGACTAAAGGTGAACCTTACCGACTTGAACTGGAACTCATCCGCCCTGATGGCACTATCAGAAATGTGAATGCATTTGGTGGTGTGAAGCTTGATGACAAGGGTCATGTAAGTGAACTTTTAGGCACGGTGCAGGACATCACCGAGCGAAAACTTGCAGAGATTATTCTCAAAGAAAAAAAAGATCTGATCGAAGTACAAAACAAAAAGTTTATTCAAATCAACAAAGAACTTGCCTTTCAAAACGAAGAGAAAGAAAAACGGGCGGTAGAATTGATAATAGCCAGGGAAAAAGCAGAAGAAAGCGATAATCTGAAATCGGCATTTCTACATAATCTGTCGCATGAAATCCGTACCCCCATGAACCAGATCGTTGGGTTTGCCAGTCTGCTCCAGGATTCGGAACTTACTGAAAGCCTGCGCAACGATTACATCGATATCATCAATGACCAGTCAACCCAACTTTTACATATTATAACTGCTATTGTTGAGATTTCCGAAATTACGACAGGACAAGTGCATTTAAAACTCGTCACATTCAATCTTGGGAAAATGATGAATGAATTGTTGGCATCATTTAAGCCCAAAGCTGAACACCGGAATCTAAAGCTGAGTTTAACCAAAAAAATAGCAGATGCAGATGCCATGATCCAGGGAGATTTTGTAAAATTAAAAGAGGTTTTCAGTAATCTGATCGAAAATGCCATCAAATTTACTGATACAGGAAGTATCGATATTGAATATTCCAGGGTCGGTGACAGGTTAATCGTTGTTGTGAAAGATACCGGGATTGGCATTGGAGCGCATGAAAAGCAGGTAATTTTCGACAATTTCCGCCAGATTGAGATCACTGCGGCCCGAAAATATAGCGGGTTGGGACTTGGTTTGTCCATTTCAAACGCATACATCCGGATGATGTCCGGAGTGATCAGGGTGGAATCAGAACCCGGAACAGGCAGTACTTTTATTGTAGATATTCCCTATTTACCTGCAATCCGGATTTCCGAGCCTACCATAAAGTTTGTGCAACCCCATGCT
>JBAZGO010000092.1:0-4538 GCA_041652995.1 Prolixibacteraceae bacterium | reverse complement strand
CAGCCCACTAAAGTGTATCTAATCATTTCTCTGATTTTTAGATACTTTTATATCGAACTCAGGATACTAATAAAAAATGAGTATCCGTTACTTTACCTAAAATGAAAAGTTTTCCTTCATGCACAGACTGTCCTTGTCCGGAGAGCCGAAAAACAAGTGAAGACGGCGTTAAAAAATCTTTTCTGTTTGAGCCGCAGGCGAGTTTAAAAGATTTTAGCCGTCGAGCGCTGGTTTTTCGAGCGATGTGGACGCAGCCTTGACTTTTTTTGATTACTTTTTTGTGATAAGACAAAAAAGTAATTGGGGTTTGGGGCAAAGCCCCATCTGTCGGAACAATTGGGAGTAGTATAATTCATGTAATAAAAAAACAAAGATCTTATTTGCATACCTTTTATCTATTCTCTAACTTCGGTCAGGAAACCGTTCTTTCAGGAAGGAGATAATAAAAAAGAGGGAAGTAGTTAGCGCTACCCCCCTCGCAGAATTGGAACTAACCGACTTAATTCTGATAATCAAAACTTTGAGTGGTTACATTTCCCGGCAAATCAGTTGCATTGATATCAACACAGACACCCGCAACCAGTTTAGCCGCATCCTGGATAAGATAAGTCCAGGTCTGATTGTCAACTCCCTGGATACCGTTTCCTGTTTCAAACACCGAGCCATCTGGATTCTTCAAAGAAACCGTAACCGACTTCACACGCATGTAATCGACTACAATCGTTTCCAATAGAGAACCTTCTGGCTTGGTGTTAATTTGAAAACTCAGGATTTCTGGCACCCGAAAATAATCAGCAATAATCAGGCTCCTCACATTGGGAAGCCCCTTCTTCTTTGCCGCCAGTAAATACTCTGCCAGCGACTCAGGATCGGCAGCAACCCGCTTAGCATACAACGAAGCAAGTCGAAACCGCCCGCGCTGTACTTTCTGTTTTTCACTTGGTTCTTTTGAACCCATCTCTGGAGCAGCCGAAACAACGGTTTCTCCATTTACTTTTCGGAACACAAGTGTTCCGCCTACCGTGCCACGGAGGCCGGCAGTCAATAGGCTTTTTGACTTTGCCATCTTGTAAATTTTAAAATGAATAAATAATAAAACAAAACAAATCCACAGCAATTGAATTGCCCGAATCTGGATTTTAAAATTTGAAAACCTTTTCTCATAGTCGTAAAGTAAAATATAAAAACAGTTAAAAATTCTCAAATAAATGTCCGCGTACTAAAAATTCAGCGAGTACATCGTAGACACAAAGCAATTCCAAAACGCGACTGGCTGATAAACGAAGAGTCATGCGGAACCAGTTTCAGCATCTCAATCACCTTTAACCATTTATTTTGCTTCTTCATAATGGGGTTGAATTCAATTAGTAACTTTCACAACATTATTGCCACTGCTCAAAATTAAATATTAAAAAGACTATAAAACAATCAATTATCAAATAGTTATCAACATATTTGTTACAGAAATCATGCAATATTTTTTCTATAACTGCCTGTTTGGGTATTCATTTTTCAATTGAAAAATTATATCTTTGCCGTCTCAGAAAATTAAACTATATATTTGACAATACTTTGGGGCCGTTATCAACTACAACATTGATTTACAGATAATTATTTATATTTTGAAGTCTATATCTTCAAAATCAGTTTTTGTAGGAAATATCGTTGAATATGAGTCTAATTTTTGCTGGGACAGCAAATTTAAATGATCACAACTTCAATTATCAACAACAAATTGTTCATAAAATTCTGGCATTGAATTCATTTCGACAATCACACTCAAAATAAACAGGATAGTACAGCGTATGATGGAGGTTCAAACAGGGTAATCAAGTTTTACTTACTGGTGCTGCTAATCTGGATCAATCGAGAGCCTTTCGATTAAAATGCCTTCGAAGTGCCTGTACACTTCCTGTACACTCTTTTAACATTTGATTGGCTTAAGGAAAAATAATGACGCACTGATAATTTGAAAGATGGATATCTACATTCAAAAGTTTCACAAATTAATAATATTGAAATGACTAATTTATGTTGTTGAGTGTCGTACTTTTGCATAAACAAACAAACTAAGTACTTATTAATTAACAAATAATGGGTTCGATAAACAAACCATTTTCGAAAGATGTCCTAAGATTTGATGATGTAGAGGAAAAGGCAAATAGGATAGCAGGGAGAATAAAAGATGATTTGCTCGGCGTTTTAAAACGAAAAGGCGCAGTAATAGGCATTAGCGGGGGAATTGATTCATCGGTAACGCTTGCTCTGGCAGTCAAGGCGCTTGGTTCCCAAAAAGTACTTGGAGTGATGTTGCCTGAAAAAGACTCAAGTTCTGAGAGCAGGGATTTTGCACTGAAATTGGCAGCAAAATTTCATGTACAGACTATTGAAGAAGATATTACTGATGCGTTAAACGGTTTTGGATGCTATTCAAGAAGAGATGAAGCTGTAGCTCGTGTATTTCCAGAATATCATCCGGATAAATTCAAAATGAAAATCGGGATCAATCAGAGTGGTCTGAATCATTTTTTACCTCCGGTATTTTCGCTTACCATAATTAACCAGAGCGGTCAAAAGAAAAGCAAGATTTTACCGGTAAACGAATATTTACAAATAGTTGCTGCTTCAAATTTCAAACAACGCTGCCGCATGTCCATGTTGTATTATCATGCCGAACGCCTTCATTATGCCATGATTGGGACTCCAAACAAGCACGAAGTGGAACAAGGTTTTTTTGTCAAAAATGGAGATGGCGGGGCAGACATCATGCCAATTGCGCATTTATATAAATCGCAGGTATATCAGTTGGCAGAATATTTAGAAGTTCCCAAGGAAATAATTGATCGCACGCCGACTTCCGATACGTATCCCGCCGAACAAACACAGGAAGAATTCTTTTTCCAAATGCCTTATCAGGAAATGGATTTAGTATGGTTCGCCATGGAAAACGAAATCGCGCCGGAAGAAGTTGGCAAAACGTTAGGAAAGACAGCAGAAGAAATAAAGCTTATTTTCAACAATTTGAACAGAAAAAAGAAGACAACAGAATATTTACGAATGCCCCCAATCACATATTAAGAGTTTTTTTAGAACTATTTTCGTTAAGTTTATTGCTGTAATGAAACGGTGTGATTCATATATAGCTTGAAAACTGGAAATACCGTATTTAGATTAGAAGTTGAAAGAATACAAGAACCTGAATATTACTTTCCTTGTTTTAAGGAAGCGAATAATGAAGGGAAGCAATATTTAACAAATCAAATAATGAATTAAAAAATGAACGATATCTTACAAATTCAGGAAAAAGTTAAAGAATTCATTCTTAAAACTTCTTATATCTCAGGTGATCAGATTGCGAATGAGACACTCATTTTCGCACAGGGCATAATGGATTCAATGGGATTTATTTCAATTATCGGATTTATTGAAGAAACTTTTTCTATTACTGCAGGGGACAATGACCTGCTTGAAGAAAACTTTGAATCAATTAACGCAATTTCAAATTTTGTGCATCGAAAACTCCACGCCTCAGTCAACGAGGTTATGTAGTTTTGTGCTAATTCTACTTTAACAGATTCAATTCAGGGAACAATTTTTCAGCTTTTTCACCCCGTCATTTAAGGGAGAAAGCTGAAAAATCAACCTTTCCCATTAGGGATTCAGGATGAAAAAGGTTGATTTTCCAAATGTGTTAAAGTTTTGGAAAGTCATTCCGAACTTGCCTCAAAATCTGTCATTAAAGAGTAAGTACTGAAGATAAAATAAAATGAGTATCCGTTACTTGACCAAAAATGAAAAGTTTTCCTTCGTGCACAGACTGGCCTCGTCCGGAGAGCCGAAAAACAAGTGAAGATGGCGTTAAAAAATCTTTTCTGTTTGAGCCGTAGGCGAGTTTAAAAGATTTTAGCCGTCGAGCGCTGGTTTTTCGAGCGAGGCGGACGCAGCCTTGACTTTTTTTGATTCCTTTTTTGTGTTAAGACAAAAAAGGAATTGGGGTCGCAGGGGCAAAGCCCCATCGGTCGGAACAATTAGGTATGCAACCGGATATTCATATAAAATAATGTCATATAATTTGATTTGAAATTCTGACTCACCCCTACCACACACCTTCGGGCTTCGGGGTGAATGAATATGAAATAAGACAATAAATTGTTCTGTTTACTTAAAAACTATTTAAATTTAATTCATTCAATATGTATAGAAATTCAACCCTTTCAGGTTTATTGAACTATGTGGTTCATCTTCTAATGGTTAACACCTACGATTATTCAGATTAAACCCATTCTGGGTTTTCTGCAAAAGTAAGTCCGAAGGACTTGAATATGAATAACCCCCGGTGAAGAGAATCGGAACCGGGGGTAAGTGAAATAAACAATACAGGAACCCCAGAGTGGGTTCAATATAAATTTAAATGAGTATCCTTTACTTGACCAAAAATGAAAAGTTTTCCTTCGTGCACAGACTGGCCTCGTCCGGAGAGCCGAAAAACAAGTGAAGATGGCGTTAAAAAATCTTTTCTGTTTGAGCCGTAGGCGAGT
>JBAZGO010000091.1:0-4740 GCA_041652995.1 Prolixibacteraceae bacterium | reverse complement strand
ATTGACCGCTTAAACATTCAGAAAATTTACCAAACCGACTTTGCACTTCGCGAAGGTGTTTTATACGAACTTATTTTCAGTTAAATTCGGCAAAAAAAAATACAGCAAATACTTTTAACATGTCAAAAATATTAGTGATCGACGACGAACGCAGCATTCGAAATACTCTGAAAGATATTTTGGAATTTGAAAAATACCAGGTTGAACTGGCCGAAGATGGTTTTAAAGCTCTCGAAATCTTAAAATCAGGCGATTTTGATGTGATTTTGTGCGACATAAAAATGCCGGGAATGGATGGGATCGAAGTTCTGCAGAAAGTTGAAGAACTGAAACCCGACACGCCTGTGATTATGATTTCGGGGCACGGCAACATCGACACTGCCGTTGAATCGATTAAAAAAGGGGCTTTCGATTTCATTGAAAAACCATTGGATTTAAATCGTCTGCTGATCACTTTGCGCAACGCCATGGATAAATCGACACTAATTACCGAAACAAAAGTATTGCGCAAAAAAGTGGGGAAACGTGTTGATATCATTGGCGATTCGCCGGCCATTCAGAAAGTGAAAGACATGATCGACCGCGTTGCAGGGACTGATGCACGGGTTTTAATTATCGGATCAAACGGAACCGGAAAAGAACTTGTTGCACGCCGGCTGCACGAAAAAAGCAACCGGGCCGAAGGTCCGTTCATTGAAGTAAACTGCGCTGCAATACCCTCAGAATTAATTGAAAGCGAACTGTTTGGACACGAAAAGGGAGCATTTACTTCAGCAATAAAACAACGAAAAGGGAAATTTGAACAGGCGACCGGCGGAACCATTTTTTTGGATGAAATTGGCGACATGAGCCTGTCGGCCCAGGCCAAAGTTTTACGTGCGCTTCAGGAAAGTGTAATTACCCGTGTTGGCGGCGACTCACAGATAAAAGTCGACGTTCGGGTCGTAGCTGCCACAAACAAAAACCTGACACGCGAAATTGACCAGAATAATTTCCGTGAAGATTTGTATCACCGGCTGAGTGTAATCTTAATACGTGTGCCCGATTTGAACGACCGTATTGACGACATTCCCGTTTTGTGCGATTACTTTATCGACCAAATCTGCACCGAATATGGCATGCCACCCAAATCAATTGAAGCCGAAGCCATTGCCGAACTTCAGAAAATGCGTTGGACAGGAAACATTCGCGAATTCAGGAATGTAATTGAACGGTTGATTATTTTATGCGACAAGATCATTACGCAGGAAGACGTTTTGAATTATGCAGCTCCAAGGCAATAACCCTCAATTGGTTCTTTATCAGGCTTGTTAAAACATGGCAATCTTACGACAATTTATTGACTTTTTCCGTCTTACAGAAGCAGAAACATCTATTCTGAAAAATGAGATAAAAGCTGAAAACATTCGACGGATTTTCTACCTGACGCTTATTGCTGTTCCTGCCAGTCTTTTTCATGTCGTTTACTTTTGGTTAAACCTAACAAACAGCGCCGGAATCGAGCGTGAATGGCGAACCTATATTATTTACTCGCACGCATTCATTGTGTTGGCCGTCTCAACCATAAGCGTTCTTATTTATTTCTTCTCGGTTCGACCGAAAAAAGACAGCATCGTAGCAACTTTTGGTATTCAGGCGGTCATTGTGCTTTTACTCACCGGAGGTTCGGCTATTGCCACATTCGATCAATTGGTTACACCGGCAATTAATCCGTTTATTTTAACCAGCATGATTGCTGCAATTGTTATCCTGAACCGGCCGCTTTTTGCAATAATCTATTATTCAGGAGCATACTTGCTATTTTATTTTTTAATTGAACTTACCCAACACAATCCCGATATTTTGCTTTCGAACCGGGTAAATGCAGTTACAATTACCGGAATCGGATTGTGCCTGTCGTTTATTTTCTGGCAAATGTACCTGGTACGTATAAAACAGGACCGGATCATTGAAAAGCAACAGAAAGAGCTGCTCGGGAATTACAACAAACTGATGTATTATTCGGAAGAACTGGAAGAAAGCAATGCGACAAAAGACAAGTTATTTTCGGTAATTGCACACGATTTAAGAAACCCGC
The DNA here is from genome assembly GCA_041652995.1 of Prolixibacteraceae bacterium. Taxonomy (GTDB): domain Bacteria; phylum Bacteroidota; class Bacteroidia; order Bacteroidales; family Prolixibacteraceae; genus Aquipluma. The sequence continues at coordinate 2,663 of JBAZGO010000091.1, read as the reverse complement.
TGAGTGCTCTTATTGGGTTAACAACAATACTAACCGAAGATTTTGAGATTTTGAGTCAGGCCGAGATCCGGAAAACTCTTTCTATTCTGGACAAAGAATCCAAACTGACTTACGATCTATTAATCAATCTTCTGGAGTGGTCAAAAACTCAACGCAAAAAACTTGTATCTGCTCCTGAAGTTCTGGTTCTCACTGATCAAATTTCAGGAATGTTTAGACAATTGGAAAATACAGCCAAGAACAAAGAAATTACACTAAACAACCAGGTGGATAAGAATTTAAAAATCTTCGCCGACCTCTCCATGCTTCAATCTGTCCTGAAAAATTTATTGACAAACGGAATAAAGTTCACCGAAAAAGGCGGACAAATAACAGTCAGCGCCGAATTAAAAGAGGGGTTAATCGAAGTTTCAGTTCAGGATACCGGCACTGGAATGGATTCCGAAAAAATTGCAAATCTTTTCAGCCTAAACAATTCTTATTCGTCATCAGGAACCGAAAACGAAAAAGGCACTGGTCTTGGACTGCAGATTTGCAAAGAATTTGTTGAAATAAACGGTGGTGAAATCCGTGTAATTTCCGAAGTTGGGAAAGGCTCTACATTCACTTTTTCAGTACCTGCCAACGAATAATTTCAGGCTAAGGGGGAATTGGATCAAACAACTCAGCAAAAAAGTTGTTATAATCTCATAACTGTCAAAAACAGTCGAAAAGATTAAAAATAAACTCTGATTCTGGATAGCTTACGTTATGTCATGGCGTGCTTAAATTTTAGATCCATTTAAAATTTTCACTATCCGAATCAGAGTTTTTTATGCTTTTAAAATCTCATTAATCTCAGAATCTGTTTAAAATCTAAAAGAAAACTATTTGAAATTGATTTTATCAATTTTTGACTTACCCCAAGCCCAATAAATCGGGATTTTCCCCTCTCTGCAAGTAGAAGGGGCGGGAGCATCAATGATGCAACGGGGTGAGCTAAGGGTAAAATAGCTCATTAAATAAAATTCTAACAGTCTTTCATCGTTTCCTGAAAATCAGGCCTCACTTTTGTAATTTGCTGTCCGCTTTACTTTTCTGAAATACAATACAAATATTTGGTTCCCCGAAGCAAAAGGTCATTTCCAACGATAACCGGCGATGCCTCAAAAGTGTCGTCCAGTTTATTTTGGGTTAAAAGTTTAAATTCGCTCCCGGCCTGAATGACATCGACAGTATTTGTTGCTGCTATGTAAATTTTATCAGCACATCCGGTTGGCGACGAAAAAATATTGGTTATGCCATCCACTTTTTGATTGCTGTAAATTACTTTGCCGGTTTTGGCATCCAGACAAGTCATTATTCCATTGTTACCTTTCAGAAAATAGAGTTTCCCATCCATCAAAACCGGGCTTGGCGTGTAGGGCGTATCCTGGTTGTATTCCCACAAAATGGCTGAAGTCCCCGTAATATCGCCTTTTGCTTTGGCCAGGTCAACCGCTTTAAGCGCTGTTCCGCGAAATCCGCTCATCAGGTAAAGAATTCCATCGGCATAAACCGGGCACGGAATAACATTTCTGGTCATCCCGGTCAGTTCCCACAATACAGTTCCCAATTCGGCATCATAACTTCTGACTTTATTGGTTGCACTGGTTATTACCTGGGCTCTCCCATTTACTTCAACCACCAAAGGCGTGGCCCACGAAGTAATCTCATCCCTGACAAGTTTCCACGAAATGTCGCCTGTCATTTTGTTTAGCGCATACATATACGACTGGCCCTGGTGATCCCATTGGATAAAAATTTGGTTTTTGTAAATGGCCGGTGAACTTCCTTCGCCAAAACTGGCCACAATATCCATCTGGCCAAAATTGCGTTTCCATTTTATTTTCCCCTGCAGATCGAGGCAATATAACCCACGCGATCCGAAAAATGCATAAATATTCTCGCCGTCGGTTATCGGTGAATTCGATGCCCAACTGCCTAGTTCATGGGTTCTTTCTTCAGGCATTTCTTCGTCAACAACCGTTTGCCAGTTTATTTTTCCTGAAGTTTTATCGACCGAAACTACTGTGAATTTATGAATCAGATCGGTTTGATTCGGAGCCATTGTACTTTCTCCATCTGCAGATTTAGCTCCCTTTTTATCGGTTGGAACAGCAGTCTGCACAATGATCTGGTTGCCCCAAACAATCGGAGTGGCATGTCCTTTTCCGGGAATTTCCATTTTCCATTTAATGTTTTTGGTTTCACTAAATTCAATTGGAGTATTGCATCCGGTGGTAGCTCCTGAATTATAGAAGCCTCGCCATTCGGGCCAGTTGGTCGCAAAATCAGCAGGTTTAGCCTGTGCAAAACTTTGGTTAATTGCCGCTAAAAAGATAAAAAAGATGCACAAAAAGGTAAGTGAAAGATTAAGTTTTTTCATAGATAGTTGATTTTATGGGTTTGTCAAATATATTCATTCCTGAATTCTATTCAGACTTTGATTTTATCAAATCGTTTAATTACAGGAGAAAAGATACAATAATTTCAGCTAATTCATAAATCGGTGACTGGAATCTTCCAAAGTCAAATATAGCAGACTGGCCTCGTCCGGAGAGCCGAAAAACAAGTGAAGACGGCGTTAAAAAATCTTTTCTGTTTGAGCCGCAGGCGAGTTTAAAAGATTTTAGGTGTCGAGC
>JBAZGO010000090.1:0-6590 GCA_041652995.1 Prolixibacteraceae bacterium | reverse complement strand
ATTGCCTAAATTTACCCATGATTAATAATTTTTAATATTCATGGGCAAAGCTATTCAGGCAAAGCCTATTAATCATTACCACCGTCATAGACGGTGGTTTTTCACGCTACAATAAACTCAGCGTTTCCGATTGATTTATGACATAAAAGGTTGATCTTTTATCTTGTTTAACTAACCGATATTGAGCCAATTATTCTAGTTTTACATCAGATGCTTCTTTCTGCAACAAACCGAAACTTAACCCTTTTGACTATGAAACCATTTATCCTGATTGTTTTTTCATTCATTCTTCTGAACTCTTTTTTACTTCAGGCACAGGAACAAAAAATACACCTGAGTTCGTTGGGATATTTACCTCAATCGTCGAAAAAAGCTTCGGTGATAAGCGATGTCAAATCTTTTGTACTCAAAAGAGCTTCCGATCAATCGGTTGTATTTAAAGGAGAAATCGCGAAATCAGTTCATCAGAAAGATGTTGGACAAACAGTTTCTCTTGCCGATTTTACTTCTTTCTCAAAAAATGGGAAATATTATCTCGAAACTTCCGACGGAGCAAAATCTGTTGAATTCGAAATTTCACCAAATGTTTACAATGAAGCTTTTTACACCAGCATGCGTGCCTTTTATCTGTGGCGGTGCGGAACGGCTGTTTCGGGCGATCACAAGGAACATCATTTTGAACACGCCGCCTGTCACCTGGACGATGGTTTTGAAGATTATCAGGATAAACCAGGCGAAAAGCGCGATGGCACAAAAGGCTGGCACGATGCGGGCGATTATGGTAAATATGTGGTAAATGCCGGAATTACCGTGGGAATGATGTTTATGGCCTGGGATCAATTTAACGACAATCTCAAAAGATTTACCCTGGATTTACCGGAAACTGCTGCAGGCTATCCCGATTTTCTGAAAGAAATAAAATGGGAAACTGACTGGCTGTTTACCATGCAATATACCGATGGGTCTGGGAAAGTTTCGCACAAACTGACCCGGAAAAACTTCGCCCCATTTTGTAAACCTGAAGACGACAACGGGAAACGCTATTTCACCGATTGGAGTTCGGCGGCCACTGCCGATTTTGTTGCCATGATGGCTCAAGCTGCGCGGAATTTCGCACCGTACGACAAAGTCTACGCCCAAAAATGCCTGGCTGCAGCACAGGTAAGTTATAATTTCCTGAAGCAGAATCCGGAAGACAAACGCTTTGTTCAGGGCGAATTTAAAACCGGCGGATACCAGACTTCCGATCCCGACGACCGGCTTTGGGCTGCGGTTGAAATGTGGGAAACGACCGGAAATTCAGAATTCCTGAAAGATTTTGAAGATCAGGCTGCAAAAATGAATTTCGAAATAGACGAGAACTGGGACTGGGGCGACGTTTCGAACCTGGGAATGTTTGAATATGCATTATCGAAAAAACCGGGTAAGAATCCTGAAATTGAAAAAACCATCCGTAAAAATATCACTGAGGTTGCCCATACAATTGCGTTCAAAGGAGCTGCCGATGTTTATGGACGGCCACTAAGCCGCTACTACTGGGGTTGCAACGGCACCATTGCCCGACAGGTTATGAACCTACAGGTTGCCAATCAGATAGCTCCATCAAAAATCTTTGTACGAACTTCGCAGGATGCCATTTCACATTTGTTCGGGCGAAATTATTACAACCGCTCGTATGTAACCGGACTTGGAATTCATCCGCCCATGAATCCGCACGACCGGCGTTCGGGTTCTGACGATAGTATTGATCCATGGCCCGGATATCTTGTGGGCGGCGGACATTCGGCAACGGGCTGGCACGATGAACAAAAAGATTACAGCACCAACGAAATTGCCATTAACTGGCAGGCTGCTTTGGTTTATGCACTCGCTGGATTTGTGAATGATTAATTGGAAAGCTTGAAATAATTAGAAAGGCAGGATAAAATTTTATCCTGCCTTTCTAATTATATTAAACATATCTGAGGTTTATACCATTGGATATTTCTTGAAAATTTCTTCTGACTTCATTAAAATGTCAACGTATTGAGCCCGCTGATAGGTGTATGGATCTTTCATTGTTTTGCGCGACAGGTTTCCACGGAAATCGTCCAGCTTTTTATAGCCTTTTTTATCCATCCAGGCCTGAATCTCATTCAGGATTGTGCCAATGTATGCCGGCTGATTCTGGTAAATTGTTGAAACTGTTTGTACCACATCGGCACCAGCCAGAATAAGCCGGATTACATCTTCCGAAGTATATATTCCGCGGTTGGCACAAATACTGGCTTCGATGTTTCCGTGCAGCAAACCAACATAACGCAACGACAAATGATGATCGCGAGACTGAGTCAACTCCCATGGGAAATGGAAAGTTTCGCTTTCAATATCGATTTCAGGTTGAAAAAAACGGTTAAACATTACAAAACCATCAACGCCGGCTTCATCCAATTTTTTGATGAAATTCAGCGTGTTGGTATAAAACGGACTTAACTTTACACTTACCGGAATTTTAACAGCTTTCTTAACGCTCTTTACAATCTGGTATTGCTTGTCTTCGATTGATACGGCTCCTACTTCGAAATATCCCGGAGTGGCATATAAATTCAATTCCAAACCATCAACTCCGGTTTCTTCGAGTAACCGGGCATATTCTACCCAACTTGGTTCATACATGGCATTCAGACTGGCAAAAACCGGAACTGAAGTGTTCTGCTTTAGTTTGCGAAGATTATACAAATGTTCTTTCGGTCCGGCATGTTCAATATCCGGAAATAAGCGGGTCATTTCCGAATTCCGGTTGGCATATTCATTCATTTCTTCGTCGAACTGGAGGCTTTCCAATTGTATTTGTTCTTCAAAAAGCGATTTGTAGACGATAGCGGCAATTCCTGCTTCTTCGAGCTCTTTGATTACATCAGGTTTCGTAACAAGGTTGCTGGCGCCCAGAATGATCGGATTTTTCAATTTGACGCCCATGTAGGTTGTTGATAGATCTGCCATATTATTTGGTTTTATTGTGAGAAGTCGTTGTTTCAGTTAAACTCAATCTCAGCCTCTTTTGTTCAACAAAATAGTAAAAAAAAGAACCCCGGAAAAATTATCCGGGGTTTATCTTGCTTATCAAATTTTGACTACAAAATTTGATAATTGGTTCGGTGAAAATTGTCTGAAAATATTAAAACAAGCTATATGCCACAGTTAAACCTACCATTACAATAGAAACCATACTCATCAGCTTAATTAAAATATTTAACGATGGGCCTGAAGTATCTTTGAAAGGGTCGCCAACAGTGTCACCGGTAACGGCAGCTTTATGATTATCGCTTCCTTTTCCTCCGAGGTTTCCTTCTTCGATATATTTTTTAGCGTTGTCCCAGGCACCACCGGCATTTGCCATAAATACAGCAAGTACAAAACCTGAGCTTAAACCTCCGGCAAGCAATCCCATAACTCCGGCAACACCAAAAATAAGGCCCACAACAACCGGCACGGCAATGGCCAGAAGTGATGGCAACATCATTTCCTTTTGCGCGCCTTTGGTCGAAATTTCCACGCAACGGGCATAATCAGGTTCTGCAGTACCTTCCATAATTCCAACGATTTCGCGGAATTGACGACGAACTTCTTCTACCATACTTTGAGCAGCGCGTCCAACCGCATTCATGGTCAACCCACAGAAAAGGAAAGCCATCATTGAACCGATAAACATACCAACCAAAACAATCGGGTTCATCAAGGTTATCTGGTAATAATTCATAAAGTCAACAATTGAAGCTTTTGCCGTTTCAACAGTTGAACCATCGGCCATGGTCAGCACATTTTGTCCCAACCGAACCAAAGCCATTTTTATTTCTTCAATATATGAAGCCAGCAGAGCCAAAGCTGTCAAGGCAGCGGAACCAATCGCAAAGCCTTTTCCGGTTGCTGCAGTTGTGTTTCCAAGTGCATCAAGAGCATCGGTACGTTTACGAACTTCAGGCCCCAAGTGACTCATTTCAGCATTTCCACCGGCATTGTCGGCAATTGGTCCATAAGCATCAGTTGCTAAAGTAATTCCAAGAGTAGAAAGCATTCCAACCGCTGCGATTCCAATACCATAAAGTCCGGTACTTAAATTTGCACCGGTGAGCATGTGCTTAACATCGAACTGGATAGCTGAAAGGAATGAAAGTGCAATGGCCATACCAATGGTAATTACAGGAATTGCAGTTGACAACATACCTAATCCAATACCTGAAATAATTACAGTTGCCGGGCCCGTTGAACTTGATTCGGCTACTCTTTGTGTTGGACGGTAAGAATGAGATGTATAATACTCTGTTGCCTGACCAATTATAACACCTGCCAAAAGTCCAACGATAACTGAGAATGAAATTCCAAGCCAGTTTTCAAGACCTAATGAATACAGGATTACAAATGATGCAATGGCAATCAGGACTGAAGATACATTTACTCCAAAACCGAGTGATTTTAACAAATCGCGCATGGTAGCGCCTTCCTTGGTACGCACCAGAAAAATACCAACTATTGAAAGCATGATTCCAACGGCAGCGATAAGCATTGGCGCAAGAACAGCATTAAACTGAGCTTCAGGAGAAGAGATAAATGCTGCGGCTCCAAGAGCTGCTGTTGCTAAAATTGAACCGCAATACGATTCATAAAGGTCGGCCCCCATACCGGCCACATCACCCACATTATCACCTACGTTATCGGCAATGGTTGCAGGGTTACGCGGATCATCTTCAGGAATACCTGCTTCTACTTTACCAACCAGGTCGGCGCCCACATCGGCTGCTTTGGTATAAATACCACCACCAACACGGGCAAATAAAGCCTGAGTTGAAGCACCCATTCCGAACGTCAGCATGGTGGTTGTAATAATTACCATTTTGTGGAATGGATCAACTTCAGTGATAAAATTATTCAGAATTAAATACCAGATCGAAATGTCGAGAAGGCCTAAACCTACCACAACAAGACCCATAACCGCTCCTGAACGGAAGGCGACTCTAAGCCCATGATTTAGCGAATTTCGAGCAGCATTGGCAGTTCGGGCTGAGGCATAAGTTGCTGTTTTCATTCCAAAGAAACCAGCCAGGCCCGAAAAAAATCCGCCGGTAAGAAAAGCAAATGGCACCCAAACATTTTGTAATTGGAACCCATACGCCATAACGGCAAAAATGATAGTTAAAACTGCAAAAACAATCCCGACAACTTTATATTGCTGCCGGAGATAAGCCATTGCACCAACACGAACGTGCATGGCAATTCTTTTCATTGTGTCTGTACCTTCACTTTCCCTCATCATTTGCTTGAAGAAGTAGAAAGCGAAAGAGAGTGCCAAAATAGAACTAAATGGCACCAACCAAAAAATAGGATTCATAGATTTCACATTTTATGCAACTTTGTTGCTGTTAGGTAATTGAATTTTACGGTGAATTGAAACGATCCGAAATTAGCAATTAAAGCCTTGAATAATTAACAACCTCAAATGTTATATGACAGTATCCTTTCAATACATTAGTGAAAGACAAAAATAAAAATTCACATCAATTTATCCGGATTAACGCCATGCAAGTAACAATTTATAAACAAACACTTAATATAAGTTTCAATTCGGATATTTGGCTCCTTTTTTCTTTTCAGAATGCCGGTCAATCGCTGACGTTTACCAACAAAAATTAAGTATTGCTTGTACGACGGCTAAACGATAAATTAAGGATGACCAGCGAAATTCCGATAAGAACCATTCCTGAAACAGATTTCAGATCGGGCCATTCGTTGGGAAGAATAAGCCAGCTTAATGCAGCTCCTGAAACCGGGATCAAAAACTTCCAGATATTTAATTCGGAAACCTTTACTTCAGGACGGCGCAGCAGCGTGTTCCAGATTGAAATGGCTGCAGCCGAAAGGAAACTTAGCCAGGTCAATGCGACAAAATATTCAGGAGGAAAAGATTTTTGCGGAAGTCCTTCAATCGGGAAAGAAATAAACAGTAACCCCAAACCACCAATAAATAGTGATGAGGACGTTAAAACCAGAGGCGAAATGCTGTGCCTTTTTTTGGCAATCACGATATTCGATATTGCCGAAACAACGTTATTTAACAGCAGGAATACGACACCAGCCAGTGCAATTTCGGCGCCAGAAGGAAGTTTCTTCCTTCCGATTGTAATAATTGCCACACCAATAATTCCCAGCAAAATGCTACCCGACTTCGATAAATTCATCCGGTCGCCCTTCACGAAAAAATGGGCAATAAGTGCAATAAACAAGGGCGAAGAACCAACAATCATGGCCGAGATAGATGCTGGCAGCAAACTGATTCCCATGTAAAAGAGTGAGTACTGAAGAATAACCTGCAAAAAGGCAATCAGCAATACAAACCCTAAATTCTGACTGGTTTCTTTCCAAAACCTTTTAAGATCGTAAATAACAGGCAGCAACATCAGTCCGGAAATAACAAAACGAATTCCGGCAAACTGAAGCGGCGTATGATACTTCAGGCCAATTTTAACCCCGACAAATGCCGACGACCAAAGCAAGCAGGCCACAATGGCCAGAAAAGTAGTCTGTTTATGATATTTCCTCATTCCAATAGATCGGAA
>JBAZGO010000089.1:0-6663 GCA_041652995.1 Prolixibacteraceae bacterium | reverse complement strand
TGCCGGATTTTATCATTCATTTTCCGTGGGTTAACACCCACGGTTATTAAAATCACACCCTTTCAGGGTTGTACAGAACCAAAAGTCCGAAGGACTTGAATTTGAATAACCTCTGGTAAAACCGGAGGCAAATGAATCCATAAGTTTAAGAACCCCAAAGCGGGTTCAATATAAATTTAAAACAGTTTCTAAGTATATTTTGATGATCTGCTGATTTTTAAGTTCACAAATTGAGACCATAATTAATATTTTTGTAATATTTTTGTAATTTGAAAATACATATTCATCTGATTATCAAAATACTAACTTTCTAATGTTGATAACTTTTGTAATCATTATATAAAAAAGGTATTTTTTTTACTATTCCTAATAATTATATTTGTATAGTATAAAAGGGAAAAGGGAAAAAGACTATAAGCCTATTGATTAAGATTTTACTCGCCGTCTGCCAATAAACTGAACTACACGAAGGAACACCTCCTCAAGGACGATTATTTGGGGAAAATTGCATCTAAACGAAACCGCGCGCTCCGGCAAACGGTGGGTACTCTTACATACGCGTATATAACGCAGTTCGATGATTATTTATTTCATTAAACTCTAAAAAATTTAACGATGAGTTTAAAAGTAAAAATTGTAAACAAGAAGAATCCTCTTCATTTGGAGGAACCTTCAAAATTTTATGCATCTGCAGTGCACTTGCGTAAAATTGAATTGGATCAACTGGCTACTTCAGTAGCCGAACGTTGCTCACTGAGACGCTCAGATGTGCACGGAGTATTAATCGCCCTGATGGACATTATTCCATCCGAATTGCTTGAGGGCAATATTATTGATCTGGGAAACCTGGGCAGCTTTTATGTGAGCGTCAAAAGCGAGGGCGTTGCTACCGAGGAGGACTGCAGTGTCACCCAGATTGCAGGAACACGGATTCAGTTCCGCCCCGCAAAAAAGCTTAAGAAACAAATGCGAATGATTGACTTCAGCTACGCAATTTAGATCCTAAGCTTCTTATGCAGGCCTCGGAGGTGTCCCCACACCTTCGGGGCTTTTTTTTGAATAAAATCCAAAGTTAGTCTTTCCCATCGCAATATCAAAGATTGTACAACATATTCACAATCTGCACGCACAAACTTAATATGTATCATATTTCTGATAAACAGCATGTTAAACATTGTTTGTGCGATTATCGAACTATCCTGAATTTCCCGGAGAACATACGCGAACCAGCTCTTATCGACTTAACCAGAACAGGGTCGGAGAGTGATTCGTACTCCAACAGCATAACCAGCCGATAGGGTTTAAAAAAATGACCGGTGATTATTTTTTTATCACCTTTGTTAAATTTTTTATCACCGCTTATTTTTTACAACAACAAAGGTGATAATTTTTTTATCACCGCTTGTTTTTTGAAACATCACCTGTGGTAATTTTTTTAGGAGCAGTTGTGAATTTTTTTCGGACAAATAAAATGCATTGATTGGACTTTTTGGCTTTCCGAAGAAAACAATTCACCATGGATTGCAGCAATATGGACTGCGATTACTCAGGGCGTGACTCGAAGTCACACGCTGAGTTTGTTAATTCTCATCCCCATGGTTTAATTTTACCTGAAAACCACATCCAGCACACCAAATATCCGCTCAAAATCTTCGTCGGTCAGGTTGGAGCCGGAAGGCAGACACAGCCCGGTTTCAAAAAGTTGTTCGCAGAAGCCATTGCCATAATACGGATAGGCCTTAAACACGGGTTGAAGGTGCATGGGTTTCCACAGCGGACGAGATTCAATGTTTTCCTGTTCAAAAGCTTTCCGGAGCGATTCACGGCTAATCCCTTTGTTTTTTGCAGGATCGAGGATAATGGTTGTCAGCCAACGGTTGGAATAATAGCCTTCGGGTTCCGGCTGAAAATCAACCTGAAATCCTTTGGTATTCACGGTTTCAAAATAGCTGACGTAGCGTTCAAAATTCCGGCTGCGTGCAGCTACCCGTTCATCAAGCACTTCCATTTGTCCACGGCCAATTCCTGCCAGCACATTGCTCATGCGGTAGTTGTAGCCAATCTGCGAATGCTCGTAATGAGGTGCCTGATCACGCGCCTGGGTCGAAAGGAACCGTGCCCGCTGAATGAGTTCCGCATCGTCCGAAAGCAGGGCGCCGCCGCCACTGGTGGTGATAATTTTATTTCCGTTGAAACTCAGGATCCCGAATTTCCCGAAGGAACCGCATTTCTGATCCTGAATGGAGGAGCCTAAAGCTTCAGCAGCATCTTCAATGACCGGAATGTCGTATTTGTCTGAAATGGCAGCTATTTTTTCCATTTGAGCCGGCATACCATACAAATGAACCGGAATAATGGCTTTGGTTTTTTTCCCTTTGTCCAGTTGATCGGTAATGGCCTGCTCCAGAAACAACGGATTCATGTTCCAGGTGTCTGTTTCACTGTCGATAAATACCGGTGTTGCTCCCAGGTAAACAATGGGGTTGGCTGATGCCGAAAAGGTCATGCTCTGGCAAATCACGACATCGCCTGGCTTTACATTCAGCATGATTAATGCCAGGTGAATAGCGGAAGTGCCTGAACTCAATGCGACTGCATGAAGCGCCCCGGTGTAGCGCTGAAGGTCGGCTTCAAATCCGTTGACATGGGGACCAAGCGGCGCGATCCAGTTGGTGTCGAATGCTTCCTGAACAAAACGTTGTTCCGAGGGTCCCATGTGCGGGGAGGAGAGCCATATTTTGGAATTTATAGTATGTAAAGTTGTATTTTGATTGATAAATGATGTTGCGGGTTACGGGTTAGGGTGTAGCGATTTGTAATCGCAACCAGGAATAATGTGGAAGTTAAAAACTTCCACACCCGCACCTCTTAATAAAACCCTTTTAATTCTTTATTAAAGACCGTGCAAAACAAAATCCGTAGATCGGGCCAAAGACTCCAATGCTCCAGGTATTTGATGTTTATCCTGACCTTATCCGGGTAAATCACTTCGTCGTTGTATTGCTGCGGATCAACCACTCCGGCAAGGAGTTCTTCTTCGTTGCAGTATTTTAAACTGGCTAAGAAACTGGTTGTATGTGTTTCTGCATGCAGTCTGGCCAAAGCGGTTGAATCTGTTTTCTAAACGGGGCGAATCACTTTAATCTTTTCAGTTTGATAAAAAGGACTCTATTCTTTCAATAAAATCTATCATATCCAATTGCATTTCCAAAACGTCGTCCTTTTCAAAGAGAATAAATGGGGCATAATCGCCATCGCTTCTGTTTTTAAATGCATCTCTTAGTATTTTACCATATTTAATCTCTATCAGGCCAGGCTTAATGAAGTGTTGATTAAACCAACCCATCAACTGAAAATGTTTGGATGATTCGTATTCATCTGTTAATAATTTGTTCTTTAACTGTCAGATGGAACTCGCCATGCATAATGTCGCTCCTTTGTGTAAGCTATACTTCTTATGGCTCGTTACATATTTTAATGCTAAAGCAGTTAGGCTATAAAAAATCCCATAGTATATCCGATTCACTGCAATATTTAGTAAATCCGATTCAATCAATTTACTTACTTCGCCAATGGTTTGCCTGGACTGATTAAGCCTGTATTGAATCAGGATTTCCCGGTCATTGTCTTTTATCATGCGTGTATTCCCTCCTTAAGGGCAGTTTTAAATACCGGATGTTTCCCACGAATACTGTTTTTTAATTCGGATTTCGAAATAATCTGAGTATCAAGAAAAATATCATATTTCAGGTCGAAGTCGTAGCACAAGCCATTGATCATTTTTTTTGTCGTCTGGGTATAGTCAGTGTTAAGAATAATTAAAACATCATAATCAGAGTCATTATCGGCTGTGCCTTTTACTCTTGAACCAAAAATAATAACATCTGATACGCTATTGTTCAAATGTTTATTTAGATGTTGTTTTATTTCTTTTGCCAGTACTATTGATTCCATGCAATTCCTTTAAGTTACTCAAAGGTAATTAATTTCATTTTTTGATACGAACCCTAATTTGCATTAGTTCCCATCTCATCGCCGTGATTACTCCGGGCGCGACTTTAAGTCGCACTCGGAGTTTCCTTAAGCCTTCCCCTTTCGGGGAGGTTGGGCGGGGCTCCTAAAACCCTTTCAAATCCCTGTTGGTAACCGTGCAAAACAGAATCCGGAGATCGAGCCAAAGGCTCCAATGCTCCAGGTATTTGATGTTTATCCTGACTTTATCCGGATAAATCACTTCGTCGTTGTATTTCTGCGGATCAACTACTCCGGCAAGGAGTTCTTCTTCGTTGCGGTATTTCAAACTGGCAGCGCCGGTGATGCCTGGCCTTAATTGTAAAATCCGTGCTGATTTTCCTTCCAGTTGATCAGCATAACCGGGTACGTCGGGTCTTGGCCCTACCAGGCTCATGTCGCCCTTCAATATAGGGCAGGATTACTGTTAGCTACCTATTTGAATAATCCATAGGGTTTTTATAGGCATGTATAATTGCCAGGATAATAATATTTTGGTGCAAATCATCGATTACGTAGTGAATGTGATACGGAAATTGCTTTAATAAAACAGTTCGCACATTTTTATATTTTTCCTGGAATCCGAGGGGATATTGAGCAATGTAAGTCTTAGCTTCCCGAATACGGAACAAAAATTGGTGTGCAAGTTCCGGTGAAATATTTTTATAATAATCAACCGCCTCCCTGATGTCAGTTTCGACACTTGGGCGATTAACTAATCGATATTTCAATATCATCGATGGTTTTATTAAAATCCGCTACATCGCTGGGGTTTTGGTAATAATCTGATAACCTGTCATCCAAAATTTGCTTTTGCCAGGTGTTGGGTTCATTGAAGTTTTTCGCTTCTTCTTTTTGCAGGTCTGCGTATTTTATTTTCAACGTTTGCCATTCTTCAATAGGGATAAATACACCAGTCGTGTTTCCTTTGTTGTCGTGAATAAACTGAAGTGTCATCATTTTTCTGAATTTTTTATGATATTAATCTTTATTGTTTCCATGTTCTTATTTTGTACAAAGCTATATAAAGTTTTCCAAAGTTAGGAATCTGTCATTCTGTTGTTTGAGTTTGCTTCGACCTCCTTCGTCGGACTCGCAATGACGGGGAGTAGGGGTGCGAACAGATTGCTTCGGTTTCGTTCCTCAACCTCGCAATGACGATCTGATAATGAGAACCGTCATTGCGAACGTAGTGAAGCAATCTGTTGTTAAATTACTTCGTCGTTGTATTTCTGCGGATTATCCACTCCGGCAAGGAGTTCTTCTTCGTTGCGGTATTTTAAACTGGCAGCGCCGGTAATGCCCGGCCTTAATTGTAATTACATTCCGGCTTCAAAACTATATCCAAGTTCTTCCAGGGTTTTTACTTTAGGTGGCTCCTCTACCAGAATTAGAATACTATTATTGTCTGGCCTGATGGATTTAACAATACGATTCATTAGCTCCTCCGGAATAGCTGATTTCGAATCATACATTTCTTTTTTATTCGCCAGTTCAAGCACAATGGGCGAATCAATTACAGCCAATACTTCTTTTAGTTTCATAAAAGTGCTTTTTATATTATTCGTTTTAAAAATTGATGTGCTGATTTTCGCATTTCGTCATTGCGAGTCCCCACCCCTAAAAATGTGGTACAATGTGACAATGACAGTAATCAGGCAGATCGCCACGCTACGCTCGCGATGACGGTACTTGATGATCAGAGCGTCATTGCGAGAGCCTACCCAATTTTTAATTGGGCACAATGGGAAGATGACAGGGGGAAGAAAGAAAAAACGCGATTGAAAATCGCGTCACCCTTTTGGGTGCGGCGGTTTTTAACCGCCGAAAGGAATTTCTTTATAGAATCTGTATAAGTAGCGTAGCGAAGCAATCTGCTTATTAAGCGAGATTACCGCGTCCTTCTGCGTCGAACTCGCAATAACAGTTTCAATGGTTTACACCCTTACTCATCAAAACCGATGAAAATGTGTAAATGACTATTTTTAAATCGAATCCTGCTGTTTTACGCTGCAAATATTCTTTTTCAAACGCCACCTTTTCTTCCAGCGAAATTTCATCCCTTCCGTTAATCTGTGCCCAGCCTGTTATGCCCGGTTTTAACTTCTCTACCCCGGCCGCCAAACGAAGTGCCATTAAATCGTCCTGATTATAGAGTGCAGGACGAGGGCCAACAAAAACCATTTCTCCCCTGATGATGTTAATCAGATTGGGAAGTTCGTCCAAACTTAGCTTACGAAGCAGGCTCCCGGTTTTTAACAAGTATTGCTCCGGATTTTCCAGTAAATGAGTGGCCACATTGGGCGTATTTTTTTTCATGCTCCTGAACTTGCAGATATGAAAGAAAGTGTAATTCACTCCAACTCTTTTCTGAAGAAAGAATACCGGGAACCCGTCTTCCAGGATAATCGCCAGCGCAACGATCACAAAGACCGGCGATAATAGAAGAAGCAGAATGAAGGCGATGGTTCGGTTAAGCATGTTGGTTAATTATTATAGTGATTAACACCGAAGGTGTTTTATTTTCGTAACCTAGGTCAACGACCTAAGGTTAAGGAATCCTATCTGACTACTGCCTGAAAGGCAGGACTTGGTTTTTGTTTGGTTTCCCGCAGGTCGCTGACCTTGCGGTTATGAAGATGTTGACTTTTC
>JBAZGO010000088.1:0-7499 GCA_041652995.1 Prolixibacteraceae bacterium | reverse complement strand
ACACTGCTAAAATACTAAAAAATAATTACGTATGCAAGTATAATTAAATGAATATCAATGATTTATATACTTTTTTTTAATCTGTTAAAGTAGAATTAGAGTTACTTCTTATTTAAACTCATTCTGCTCCGTCCGAAATAAGTTTATCTCTATGAAAAACATTATTACGCGGACGGCCATTAAAACTTCACTCAAACCCAGGGTGCGTTCGTTCCTCACTTACCCCGGGTTATTGATATTCTACCCTTTCAGGGTAAAAATTAAACCCCTTACTAATCCTGAACAAAGCGAAACTTGAAACCTGTAACTTGAAACTTTGAACTGTTTTCTATTGCAGCCAGATATCGCGGCCATCCATACGGTATTTTAAATTGGTTATGGCTTCCAGAGTTTCCATCGCGCTGAAAATATTCTCTTCGTATTCAAACATTCCTCTAAACCGGATTCCAAGCAATTTGTCGTCTTTCACATGTATCCGGACATCGTACAATTTCTCGAGCTCCTGAATAATCGTTTGCAAGTCAGCATCTTTAAATACATATTTTCCATCTTTCCAGGCTGTGTGAAGGTATGTGTCCACGCTTCCAACCTCAATTTGTTTCTTGGCAATGTCATAAACCACCTGTTCTCCGGGCTTCAATTCAACCGGTGCAGTTTTGCTTCCAATGAGGCTAAATTCAACGTTGCCCTCTTCAAGAGTAGTCTCAACTTTATCTTCTCCTGAATAAGCTTTCAGGTTGAAAACGGTACCCAACACTTTTATCCGGGCATGTTCAGTTGTAACGATAAATGGTTTATGCTCGTTCTTCGAGACCTTGAAATAGGCTTCACCATTCAGTTTAACTTCGCGGGTTTCGCCCCTCAAAACAGGATCGTAAGTAATTGTTGAACCGGCATTCAGCCAGATTTGTGTTCCGTCGGCCAAAACACATTTCGAAATTTGACCTTTTGGTGCCGTTACTTCGCATTGCTGAGTTTCGCCAGTGTTGTCTGAATTTCCCAAATACCAGCCAAGACCGAGCATTACTGGCAGGGCCAGAATGGCAGCGGCACGAACGAACCACAAACGTAAATTCCTTACTTTGGATGTTTGCGAAAGTTGCTCAATAAGTTTGTCTTTCATTTTTTCGCGGTCGACCCTGATTTCGGAGGCGCTGAAAGGTTTCCTGCTATTTTCCCAGATTCGCTTGCTTTCGTCGAAAATCTTTTGGTTTCGGGGCGATTCGCCAATCCAGATATTGAGTTCTACTTTTTCAGCAGACGATGCAGCTCCGCAAAGTACTCTGGAAATTAATGCATCAATATGATTGAGTTCACTGGTCATTTGTCTTCAGGAAATTCGTTTGAATATCCCTATGACGACAATGACCTAAAATACCCTGTAAGACAAATCAGTTTTTTTGGGGAAAAATAAACGAAAGCAACTGGATCATCTGATAATCAGACAATTCTTTCCGAAGATTTTTTAATGCAATACCAATTTGCATTTCAACAGTTTTTACTGAAATATTCAGTTTCTCAGCGATTTCAGCATATTTCAATTCTTCAAAACGGCACATAACAAACACTTCACGGCATCTCTCCGGAAGTTTTTGAATGGCCCGGTTGATGCGATCAATCAGCTCAGCTTCTTCAATTAAATCATTCATTTCATTTGGCTCATTCAATTCGAGCGATGACAAATAGCGAGACTCAACTTTTTTATGTTTCAGCACATCCAAAGCCGAATTCCGGACTGATTGGTATAGGTAAGATTGCAGTGAACTGACCAGCAATTTTTCGCGTTTGATCCACAAATCGACAAAAACCTGTTGCACCAGTGAGCGCGATAAATCGAAATCGTGAAGCAGTTTATCGGCAAAAAAACACATGCGCGAATAATACAAATCAAAAGCCTGATTAAAAGCTTCTTCTTTGCCATTCCTTATTTCGCTAGAGAGTATTTGTTCGTTTGGCCTGGTCATGGCGGTAAATGTACTAACAATTTTCAGGAACATAAATCAGCTTTTGAAAAGTTGTTTTTTGAATTTTCGTGCTGAGTAAAAAATAGATCCAAAATGTATTAAAGAGTGAAACCGTGATTTCGATATCAGGAAAATAACATATAATTTAACACCTTAATTTTCTGTACAAACCAACTAAAAATGAAAAACAACCCTATTTTAATTCTGATTTTGTCTCTTTCCATCACAATCCTTTCAGGAACTACTTTTGGACAAACTTCTGATTTTAAGAAGTCTGATATAAAAAAAGTCATTGAGTATATTCACGATCATTACCGTGAAGACTATACTTCCTTCGGGAACTCAAAAATATTGGATTGGCAAAAGGCAGTTGTGAGCATGATGTTCGTTCATGCTTACGAAGTGTTGGGTGAAGCCAAATACCTGGAATGGGCAAAAGATGCACTTTACGTTGAATACAACCTGAGCGATGATCAATGCTGGGGCGCCAACGCATTGCTGGAATTAAACCGACACGGTGTGCAAATAAAATCGGGGAATTATAAAGATGAATCAGGGAAAGCTTTTCAGATGAATTACGCTTACCAGGATATTTTTAATTATGGACTGACCAGTTCGCACAAAACTGCTCCATCTCCATATTTTGGGTATTACGACGACCCTAAAGAAAACGGTAAAGGCGGAATTTTTTGGAACCGAAATTTTAGTTCTTACAATACCTGCACGCTTGGACAAGCTATTATACTGGCTTTCAGAATGCCTGAAAGCGAAATTAACGGGAAATCGCCAATCGAGTTTGCAAACGCCTGGCTTCATCTGCAACGTGATTTACTCATTGATCGGAATTCAGGATTAATTTACGACAATTACCAATTGAAAAGCAGGCAAAGCAACATTGGAAATTATTCATACAACAACGGGATCGTTTTAGGAGCAATTGGACTAGCCAGTAAAAAAGCGCGATCGCAATTTCCTGATCTGGAAAAAACAGCTTCGACAGTAGTTGATTTTGTGGTGAATCAAATGGCCGAAAAAGGTGTGCTTTATTCTCCTTCGGCCGATTTCAGGAACAGCAATGCGCATGCTTTCAATGGTATTTTCATGCACTTTGTTCCGTATTTCATTTTCTCAGAATGTCCGGATGCTGCAAAAAACAAGCTGAACGATTTTATTACCCAGTGTGCAATTGCTGTCTGGAATCAAATTGATGCAAAACCTGGAGAAACGGAAAATAAATTTGCAGTAAGTTATTCGTGGGGAAAGCCATTTAATGCTGCTGAAACCGATTGTATGACAACTGTTTCAGGCGCTGAATGTTTACTGACTTTTCTTCAGATTCAGGAAAAAAAATTGCCATTCGATTATCGATAAATTATAATTACCTGCTACTTTTTCTCCTGAAGTTTTACTTCAATCGGTTTGCTCGCTTCACCGGCATAAACACTGATGTGCGGAAATGGAATTTCGATTCCTTCGCGATCGAACGCTTCCTTAATTTCGATGAACACACTGTTTTTCACGTCCTGATAATTCGCTTTTTCGAACCAAACCGCAAAAATCAGATTAATGCTACTGTCGCCAAAATTCTGGTAAAGGATCATTGGTTCAGGCTCTTCAAGGCAAAGTGGATTGTTTCGCGCCACACTTTCAAGTATCGATTTTACTTTTCGCAGGTCTTCTTTATAGGCTACACCAACCAGAAAATCGAGCCGACGGATTGGAAATTTGGTCACATTCACCAGCTCAGTTGAAATTACGGTTTGATTCGGGATCCGGATCAGCAAATTATCGAAAGTTCTGATTTTAATTGAAAGCAGATCGATGGAATAAACGGTACCTGTTTTGTCACCAATACGAACAACATCGCCCAATTCGAACGATTTTTCGCCTACAAGAAACAACCCGCTGATAATATTTCCGATGCTGGTTTGCGAGGCCACACCAATGACGATACCAACCACACCCGCAGCGCCAAAAAGCGCTGTTAAATCGTAATTCAGTTCCCTGATTACAATTAAAACCATACCAATATAGCCGGTGTAAATAATGGTCCTCGAAATCAGCATCATTCGCTGGCGCGACAAATGTTTATGCAACGAACGCTTTATCAGGAATGACACCAGGTGAATGGAACCTGATCCGATGATTAGGATGAAAACAATCCGGATAAATTTATCGATTGTTGCCGGATTGAAATAACTGGTAAGGCCCAAATACATAGCTTAACTTTGATAAATGTTTTTGATAAAATAGAAACTCTTTCGCAGCAGATTCTTCGATTCAGTATTGCGGGGTTTCGCCAACTGCACCGGCTTTTGCCCGTGCAACTCTTTGCTGGTTGTCAAATTTACGCTTCCTGCATGTTCCTGACCTTTAAATTCGATGGCCACATGATTTGAAAGAAGTTGCTTATTCTTCAGGAAAAGCGAAAACTCTTCAACCCTCAAAATCAATCGCTGAAGATCGAGCAAGCCGGTTGTGTTGTTGATGATTTCAACCGGTGCAACAGCTTCCCACGATGAAGCCTGTACTTCGTCGATCGATTTATCGTAATTGCTCCCGATCGAATAAGCGGCTTCTCCGTTATCGGGCTCGCCAAACCAGGTGTCAGACAAGCGTTGCAAAGGCATTTCAAACATTCGGTTTTCATCTTTTATTTCCTGAAAATAAAACTGTATAGTCAGCGGAATCCTGAAAAACAAACTGGCTGACTGACCGGCGCTAACTTTGATATTTTTATTGTTTCTGAAAACCACCGCCTTATTGGGTAAAGCAGGCACAACATGAAGAATATTCGATTTACCGGTTTGAAAATGAAGCACATTGGAATCATCTTCCATTCCTTCAACCGCCTCCGTTTGAATTTCGGCAAAAGGCTCTGTCGAAATTCGGGTTTTCATTAACCAACCATTCTGAATGTGTTTGACAAATACTTCTGCATTTCCAACTTTGAAAAGCAGTGTTTGTCCGACCGAGAATTCGTATTTGTTCCAAAAAGCCTGAGGATTCACAGTGTTGAAGTTTAAATTTCAGGAATAAAAATAAGACAATTTTTGAAAGAAAAGATAAAAAGAAAACCTCATCCCCTTTCATTTCTCCCCGAAGAGACGAATGAAAGAAGATGAGGTATAAATTGCAAGTTGTGTTTTGAACCTGTTCCTGAATACTATTTCGTTGGGAGACCCATGTTGAGCGATCCGGTAATTTTCCCAATATCGTCGGGACTGATTACACCGCGAATGCTGATAAGCGTATTGCTCTTGCCGCCTACAACAAGCAGTAATTCAGACAGTTTACCCTTTCCACCGTTGCGACCATAAAAACGAACAACTTCATCATTATCAGTCACTTCCATCAGAACTTCATAATTGTTGTTTTTGAAGAAACCATCTGATTCCAATTCTTTATAAAAATTAAGTTTGGTGTTCATAATCGAATCATCAACCGACAAAACCCGGATACCGCTGATTTTGTTCAGCATTTCAATTTCGTCTTCTTTCGAATCAGCAAGTTTATTGGCAAAACTAAGCAGTTTGCCGCTGATGTTTACGGTTGTAAATCCGTCTCTGTTGGCATACTTGTTAAATAGTTTGTCGATCGGACTGTTTTCCTGAGCTATTCCAAGTAAAGGAATGAGTAAAACCAAGGTGATTAAAAATTTTTTCATGGCTATTCTTTTTTTAGTTTTTGATTTACAATTTCTAAATTCTTCACTTTCCCAAATCCTTTGTTCAGCATGTTCATTCCTGAATTATAAGGACTTACGGCTTGTTCAATTTTTCCGATCGGCTTTAGTTGTGCCAACCCCTGATTGTATTTGCCGGCAACAAATTCAAGGGTTTTGGTGGCTTCAGCATAAGCTTTATCGGGATCTTTGTACGTGTCATCCCAATGGTTCTGATTACCATAAAAGTTAACGGCAAGCATCACCAAAATCACAGAAGCAGCCACACCGGTAACAATTTGCCACATCCAGCGGTAGTGTAATTTTTCCTTGTGCTCCGATTCCAGAATGTAATTCATCAAATCATCGCCAAGTTCTGTGTTTTCGCCTGTCGAAATATCTTTCAATCCTTCGAACATCGGAATGTAAGCTGTCAGCGTTTCGTCCACGTTTCCGGAGTTAAAATAATTGATCAGTTCATTTTCCTCCTGAAGGTTGGTTTCGGCCTCAAAGTACTTTTGTAGCAGTATATTTATTTTCTGTGATTCCATAATTCTGAATTTTTAAAATTTCGTCCCGCACTTTTTTCCGGGCCCGCGATAAATTTACGCGGATGGCATTAACGTTCAACTGCGTTGCGTCGGCTATTTCTTCGTATTCGAGCTGTTCAATATCGCGCAAATGAATGATGGTTCGCTGCAAATCGGGTAATTCACCAATTATTCGTTTTACCAGTTTTGCTGAATCAAGTTGATCCAAATGATCGGTTTCCGAACTTTCGTCCTCCTGAAACTTGATTTTTTTGACCAGTTCCATCGAGACTGTTCGTCGTGCGCGAATCGTGTCGAGGCAACGGTTTCGGATCATACGCATGGCAAAAGCCTCAATGTTTTCAACCTTTTCGAGTTCGTCGCGTTTTTGCCAGAGTTTCAGGAAAATATCCTGAAGTACATCTTTCGCCTCTTCCTCGTTTTGAAGGATCTGCAAGGCAAAGCGCAACAACTTGTTGCTTAGCGGAAGTACTTCTGTTTTAAAATCTCTGGCTAACATTCGAACTCTTTTGTGCTGTTTTCAAAGTTAAGACGAAGTGCGCTGGATTTCATTACATGGCAAAAGAAAAAAGTTTACTCATGCTAAAAACAACATACAATATGTCACAAAGGCGCAAAGACACAAAGTTTCACCGGATATGAATTTCATTGATTTTGTGTTCCTTTGTACCTGTGATTTGTTCGAATTTTAACCAGACTAAATTACTATGAAAGCCATCATTCACACGCAATACGGCCCGCCAGAAGTGCTTCAACTGGCTGATGTTCCGAAACCAGATCCCAAAGACAATGAAGTGCTTATTAAAGTACATGCCACAACGGTAAATCGCACCGATTGCGGATTTCGGAGCGCCGAATATTTTGTCTCCCGGTTTTTCAGTGGATTGTTCAACCCTAAAAACCAGATTTTGGGGAACGAGTTTGCCGGTGAAATTACAGAAATTGGCAAAGGTGTAAAGTCGTTTCGAATTGGGGAAAAAGTGTTTGGGTACAATGAAAAAACATTTGGCGCACATGCCGAATATATGGTCATGGCCGAAGATGGCCCAATTGCCACGATGCCAGTGAATACTACTTTTGAAGAGGCTGCGCCAATTCTGGAAGGCGGACATTATGCACTGTGTGACATTCGGGCAGCAAAAGTTGAGAAAGGCCAAAAAGTATTGGTGAACGGAGCAAGTGGAGCTATTGGTTCTGCGGCTGTGCAACTTTGCAAATATTTTGGTGCAGATGTAACTGCTGTTTGTGCAACCAAAAATATTGAATTACTGAAATCGATCGGCGCCACTACCGTGATTGACTTTACAAATGAAGACTTCA
>JBAZGO010000087.1:0-8157 GCA_041652995.1 Prolixibacteraceae bacterium | reverse complement strand
GAAAACAGATTCGATTTTTTTAACCAGCCTTTTTTCAAAGGGGACAGCATTCCCCTTATTATTTACTCAGTGTTCAAAATTCTTTGCCTTTATATACTTTTATCCCTTAGCTTGACGGCTATGCCCCGATGGGGGAGAACCGGGAGCAACAGGTAATATGATGGATAAAGAAACAAATATTACAACAAATTAGAAAATAGAAGTGGCATCCTCCAAAACATTGATTTTGTCGAACGTCTAACAAATTATACCCATGAAAACACAAATGAACCTAAAAATGTACCCAATGATTGCACTTCTGTTGATACTGATTTCATGCAATGGATTTGCCCAGGAAAACAAAACTCCTACGATAACAAAAACCTTTGATTAACTACAGAGAACACTTTGTTCTTCCAAAGATTTCTCTATGCTATTTTGAAATAGTTCCTGATCATGACAGAATCTTTTTTATTGTTAGTCTATTTGCTATTCATACCGCAACGCCTCAACCGGATTCCTTGTCGCCGCCCGCCAACTTTGCCAACTAACGGTTAGCAATGCAATGCCCAACACCAGCAAGCCGACGAGGGCAAAAATCCACCAGTTCAAGGTGGTTTTATAGGCAAAGCTCTCAAGCCATTTGGTCATTGCATACCAGGCAATGGGCGTAGCAATCAAAAAGGCAACTGTAACCCAGATCAGGAATTCTTTGTTAAGCATGATCAGCACTTCAGAAATACGGGCGCCATTTACTTTGCGGACACCGATTTCTTTCGTTCTTTTTTCGGTTCTGTATTTGCTTAATCCCAGAAGTCCCAGGCAGGAGATAAAAATGGCAAGTATGGCAAAAATGGCAACAAAGCTTGCTATTCTTTTTTCGTCGGAAAACTTGGCTGCATATTCCGAGTCGATAAATTTGTAATCGAAGGGTGCTGAAGGCAGGATTTTCTTAATGACTGATTCAATGCCAGCCAGCGACTCGCCGGTGCTCTTTGCCGGGTTTAGTTTAAAATTGAGCCAGTTGACATGATTAAATCCTTGTGTATAAATAACTTGCGTAACTGGTTTGTAAGGAGATTCCATGACCATGTCGTCAATGACTCCAATCACGTGTAATTTTTGAGAGCCCCATGATATTTCCATCCCTATTGGGTCTTTAACCCCCATAAACTTAACTGCCGCTTCATTCAGAATAACTGTAGTAGAGTCAGTGGAAAACTCTCTTGACATGTCCCTGCCTTCTTTTATCTTCCACCCAACGGTTTTTCCATATTCAGGAGTTATAAAAACATAGGCAAATTCGGCCTGCATTCCCGGCTCTTTCCCTTCCCAGTTAAAACCATCAGCAACTCCCTGCACGAATGTTGGCGGGCTCGATGATGCCGAAACATCCGTTGCTGCCCCGGCATCCAGCAACTCGTTTCTGATGATGTCAAATTTTTCGTAGTACCCGGCCGATTTCATCTGCACCGAAACCAGCCCTTTCCTTTCGTAACCTACCGGTCGGTTTACGGAAAACTGTATTTGTTTGAAAATAATGAGCGTGCCTGTAATCAGGATAATTGAAACTGCATATTGGGCCACTACGAGCATCTTGCGTGGGACCGATACGGATTTCCCAACATTGAAAGTGCCTTTCAGCACCTTTACGGGATCAAATGAGGAAAGGTAAAAGGCCGGATAAAAGCCTGCCATTAAACTGGTGACGAGCATAAAACCAGTGGCGATTAACCAGAAAAAAGGATTGTTCCAGTTGATTGTTATATTTTTTCCAACCAGGTTGTTAAGAAAAGACAGAGCCAGAACTAATAACGCAATGGCCAGTAAGAAGGAAAAAAACACAGTCAAAAATGACTCACTCAGAAATTTTTTAATCAACTGGGTCCGCATTGAACCGATGGACATGAGAATGCCCACTTCTTTGGCACGCTCCGAAAAGCGGGCGGTACTCAGATTAATGAAATTAATACAAGCGAGAACCAAAACAATTATTCCAATTGAGCCAAACAACCAGACCATCTGCATTCTCGCGCCGGTTTGTCTTCCATCCTTCCATTCCGATCTCAGGTGCCAGTCTCTCATTGGGCTTAAAAAGATTTCGGGATTGTAAGCAGCTTCATCTTTGTCGGCATTTCGGGCTTTAATTTCTTTAATTTTTTCTGAAACCTGCTTCGGACTGCTGTTTGGTGAAAGTTGAGCAAACATCTGGAAAGCATTGTAGGCCCAATTGTTTTGCTGTTCGCTTAGCCATTTCCAGGATGACAGATATAATTTCCAACTGCTGATAAACTGCAAATTATTGAATGAAGTATTCGAGGGAAGATCTTCATAAACCCCGGTAACTTTTACTTCAAGGCCACCGTCAATCAAAAGCGAATGATCAAGCGGTTCGTCGTTTCCAAAAAGAGCCCGGGCCGTAGATTCTGAGAGCATAACAGAAGCCGGATCGCTTAGGCCGTCGAGTGTGCCTTTGATCATTTTTAACGGAAATATCCGGGGGAAAGCAGCCTGAACGTAATTTCCGGTTCTTGTGATTTTCTTTTCGCCGTAGCTGAGAATATGTTCATTTGTCCAAGACGACAGTGCAATGTGGCTGAAATAACTTCCATAGGTGTCTTTCAAGGCATTAGCTAAAGGCATAGGGACATGCGGACCTGTGTCAATAACCCCGTTTGTGGTTTCATTCTGCATGACCTGAACAACGCGGTCGTAATTATTAAAGTAAGCATTGAAAGACAATTCGTTCCAGACCCATAGTCCAATATATAGTGCAACCAGCATTCCCAGCGATAGCCCACCTATGTTTATGAGGGAATACCATCTCCCTCTCACCAAATTTCTCCATGCAATTTTGAAATAGTTCCTGATCATGATAGAATCTTTTTTATTGTTAGTCTATTTGCTATTCATACCTCAGTGCCTCCACTGGATTCCTTGTCGCTGCTTTCCACGATTGATATGAAACTGTTAACAGCGCAATTCCCAGTGCCAGTAAGCCCGCCAAAGCAAAAATCCACCAGCTCAATTCGGTTTTATAGGCAAAGTTTTCGAGCCATTTGTGCATAAGGAGCCAGGCTATTGGTGTTGAAACAACAAAAGCGATTGCAATCCATTTTATAAAGTTTGTATTCAGCATAACCATTACTTCCGAAATTCTGGCTCCATTCACTTTGCGGATGCCTATTTCTTTAATTTTCTGGTTAGCAATAAAAGAAATTAATCCGTAAAGTCCGAGCGAGGCAATCAGTATGGCAATTATGGCGAACAACCGGATAAGTTTAAATGAATTTATCTGACCGTTGTAAAAACCTGCTATTTTCTGGTCAAGGAAATTGTATTCAAAAATGGCATCCGGAAAAGTTTTTTCCCACTCTTCCTTTATCATCTTAATGGTGCTGTTGTATCCGGCTAAACTGGCAGTAACCGGATTGATTTTTACAGCAATTTCTTTGATGTTAAAAGAAACGTTACTTAAAATAACATAGTCTATTTTTTGCTGAAGTGATTGTGCATGAAAATCATCAACGACTCCAACAATGGTAAATTTCATGTCGTCTCTGCCGTAGCTGAAGATTTCTCCCAGCGCTTTATTTGGGTCGTCAAATCCCAAAAGCTGGGTTAGTTTCAGGTTTACGATTGCTTCTCCCGAGTTTTTTCTTTCACTAATATTTTTACCGGCAATTAACTCCAGTTCATAAAGTTCGAGATAATTTTCATCGATAGTTTTTAAATTTCCATCATACAGATCGGACTCAATTGTCGGATAGTTAATGCTGTTACTTACTCTCCAGTCTGCCATCGGGCCTGCAGCTTCGAAAGTGATATTTTTGATCTCAGGAGACTTTAAAAGGTTCGATTTTAATACTTCCAGCTTATTTGTGGTTGTTTGGGGCAATGGCGCAATCAGTACCGCTTCTTTGTTAAATCCTAAATCGGCAGTGAAAAAATAGTTGATTTGTTTTTGCATGATCAGAGTTCCGGTTATTAAAACCAGGGAGATAACAAATTGGCCAATTACAAGAATACTTCTGACTGATATGGAGTCCGGGTTGTTTCTTGCAGGAAGCGAATTTTTTAAATTCCCGACAGGTTTCATGCCTGCCATGATAATGGATGGATAAATGCCGGAAATGATTCCTATGATAAAAGTCGACGTAATTAAAAAAATAAGGGTTCCCGGACTTTTTAGCATTTCCAGGTTTAAACGGTACCCAAGTACATCTTCGAGATAGATAAACAAAAAGTGCGCGACGGCCACCCCAATCAATGCTGCGATATATGAAATTAATATGGTTTCTCCCATAAACTGGGAAATCAGTTGGAGTTTACTTACGCCGGTAATTTTTCGCACACCAATTTCCTTAAATCTTTTCGACGATTGTGCGGTGGATAAATTGATAAAGTTAATGGAGGCCAAAACAATTACAAACAACCCTACAATGCCAAGTATAAACAGCGCTTTTTCCGGAACACGCCGGTGCCCGTAGTTCCCGGCCTTCCCCGAATGCAGTTCGGATAAGGGCTGCAAAACAAATTTTTGTTTAACAGGCGATTCGCCACCGATGTATTTGGCCGAAAAAGAAGCAAGCTGGCCCTCAAAATCAGCCCGCGAAATTTCGTGGGGTAAAAGCAGGTAACAATTGGTGGCTGAATTATATTCCTGCCAGTCGGTGCCATTGTTGAAATAGGGGTTTGAAGCAGTCTGACTTTTGTAATCGGCAATAATCTGAAAAGGAAGATCGGTATTTTCAGGTGTATCGGCTATTACGCCGGTTACCCTGAAAACGGTTTTATTGTTGATAGTTATGGATTTGCCCAACGCATCAGCCACATTCTCCGGTTTCAATTTAAAATATTTTTGCGCCAGCGGAGAGGTGATTACAACACTTCCTGCATTTGATAATGCATTTTGGGGATTTCCCGCCAGAAAATTGAAATCGAATAGTTCAAAAATCTCCGGTTCAGCATAAGCCAGCCCTGTTTTCTCCTGATATCTGTCAATGTTTCCGTTGCTGTTTTGAATGGCAATCTGACCCTTTTCAGCAAAGAAGGTCATTACTGCGTTAACTCCTGAAAATTCATTCCGAATGGCTGCACCGAGCGGATGTGCCTGTCCTTCCGAATACACAATTCCTTCTGCAGGAGGCTCTATCTGGTTAATAATCCGATAGATATTCGAATAGTTTTTGTGATATTGGTCGAATCCCGATTCGTAACTGATTATTTTGTAAATAACCAATCCACAAGCAATTCCGATAGCCAATCCGACTATATTAACAGCGGCATAAACCTTATTCCGGGTTAGCTGGCGCCATGCAATTTTGATAAAATTAGTTCCCATTTTTCTATGTTTTCTGTTTCTAATCATACCCCAGCGCCTCAACCAGATCACCGTGGTTTTGTAGGCGAAGTTTTCGAGCCATTTATTCTTCTTTCAGGCATTCCACCGGATTAACCATGGCGGCCCTGATTGTTTGCAGACCCATTGTGAGCCATGCGATCAACAGGGTTATTAATCCGGTGCCAGCAAAATACCACCATTTCAAATCAATCCGGTAGGCAAAACTTTCCAGCCAGGAATGGTCAATCAGGTAACCTGCCGGAAGCGCGATACCAATTGCGATAACGACCAGTCTGGTGAAATCTCTGGTCAACAGCCTGACAATTTCGCTTATCCCTGATCCCATCACTTTTCGTATGCCAATTTCCTTGATCCGGCGTTCCACGGTGAATGTTGTCAGGCCAAACAGGCCCAGGCACGAAATCAGTATGGCCAGGCCAGCAAAGTATTTGGATAGCGTAGATACACGTTGCTCGGACACGTACAACTGCTGAGAATCATCATCCATAAACCGATATTCAAAAGGTTGTCCGGGATAATATTTCTGATACACTTTCTTTAAATTTTCCAGTGTTGTTTTTTCCGTTCCGGCCATAATTTTAACTGAAAGTTTTGGGGCATACTGCATTGGGGCAACAAAGAGAACACAAGGTTTTACCTTTTCGTACAGCGATTCAAAATTAAAATCGTTGATTATTCCTACGATCTGCATTTTTTCTCCATTAGCCGTAACTGACTGACCAATCGGATCGGTCAGTCCCATTGTTTTAATTGCTGTTTCGTTAAAAATGACTTGATTGGGCGAGCCGTAATCTTCTGAAAAAGCGTTTCCGGCGGCCATTTTCATCCCCAGCGTTTCAATCAGGTTATATCCTACCCATTTGACAGAAAAGAAAGTGTGGTTATCCGGGTTTTTCCCGGCCCAGTTAATATCGGAAGTACCTCCCAAATTCATTCCGGCAGTTAGGTTGCCTCCTGCGGCATTAATCACCCCGGGAATATTTTTAATCTCCGACAAGGCAGACGGACTCATTTCTTTGACGTCAAAATAAACAACATGATCCTTGTTGTAACCCAGGTTTTTGGATTGCACAAATGACAATTGCGCATAAACAACCCAAACAGACAGAATTAATAGTACTGAAGCTACGAACTGAAAAATTACTAAACCCTTTCTTACCCGGATCTCTCCGGAAGAATTAACGAACTTTCCCTTCAGTATTGCAATTGGAGGAAAGCGTGAAAGGAACAAAGCAGGATAGCTTCCTGCAAGCAGTCCGGTAAAAACCGTAATCGCTGCAACAATTAAAAGAAACCTGGCATCAAAGGGAAAAACTAAATGCTTTCCAGCGAGGTCATTAAACGGAGTTATCAAAAAATAAACGAGAAGGAGAGCAAATACCGATGACAAGAAAGTCATAATCATAGATTCGCCGAGATATTGGAAGATAAGCGCTTTCCTTCCGGCTCCTACTGTTTTTTTAATGCCGACCTCTTTCATTCTTACCGATGCCCGCGCAGTCGATAGATTCATAAAATTAATGCAGGCAATAATCAGGATAAAAATGGCGATCAGGAAAAACAACTTTACATATTCTATTTTACCCCCGGCTGGTTTGCCGTTTTCGTAGTGTCCATTCAGATAACGGTCGGAAAAGCGTTGCGCAAACAAGGTCGCTTCCAGGTTTGCCTCTTTCGATTTCAGGAAGTTTTTAATTTTCTCATTAAAAAGCTTCGGCGAAGCGTCTTTTTTTAGGAGGACAAAGGTATGCGGACTACTACTTCCCCAGCCGTTCCAAGGATTGACCTGTTCGAATAACTCATAATTCAGCAACAAATCGAACTGATTTGTTGAATGAGAAACAGGCAAATCGTAAATCCCAGAGACGGTATATGTTCCGCTGATGTCCTGTGCATTCCATTCAACCGTTTTCCCGACAGCATTTTTAAGGTCGCCAAATAATTTTAAAGCCAGCTCTCGGGAAAGGACAACATTGTTTTTGGTCGAAAGCATTTTGTCTTTGTCGCCGTAAAGTATTTGATACGAAAAAACATTGAAAAAATCATCGGTTACGTATTGGCAAACTGATTTGATGTGCTCATCGTTCTGAGAGATAGTGCCTTTGCTAATATTGAAAGAAGTTGGAACGACTTCAGCAGCATATTCTATTTCCGGTATTTCTTCCGACAAAGCTTTGGCCAGACGTCCAGGTGTAGCTTCAATAGTCTCGGTTCCATTTCCGGTCTTTGTATTCTGAAGAACCTGGAAAAGCTGCGTATCATTCTTAAAAAAACGGTCGATCGATAGTTCGTCGTTCACCCAAAGAAAAATTATCAGCGCACTTGCCAGTCCGACCGATAATCCAACCAAATTAATGAAAACCGATCCACGGTTGCGGTTGAAATTTCGTAATATGAAAAGGAGGTTATATTTAAACATATCAGTATATTTTATTTTTTCTGTACGCAGAAACCATACCACTCATCCAAATTTCTGTATTTCAGGAATATACCAAATTCTTAATTCTGAAGTTGTGTCTAATAAATTAACGCTTCCTGTTAAAATGTTGGTCACGACTTTCTCCAGTTGCTATTCATATCTTAATGCTTCTATCGGGTTTCTTATCACAACTTTGCAAAGCCCCTCTAAATCGCCCCGGAGGGGAGACTTTAAAGCTTGCTGTATTTTATTTGCCGTTCATTTTATCATTTGTTCCTAAATCCCCCCTTTCGGGGCATAGCCGTCAAGTTAATTTTTATATTTCTAATAATGAGTATATTACATGATTTTTTACCCCACCCGTTTGACAGGCAGGGTTTAATTTTGTAATTTC
>JBAZGO010000086.1:0-8694 GCA_041652995.1 Prolixibacteraceae bacterium | reverse complement strand
TGGGTTTTTTAAGTAATAACTCGGTGAAGTTGAGGTTTTAAAATTCAGGAAGTGTTACACAATTCAAGCATAGAGTTACATCATTCACACATTCTGAATAATCAGAGAATTACAGGTAGAAAGTCCATGCGGGAATTTGATATGAACTTTATTACTGAATTGATTGACTGATTATTTTGTTTAATGACTTCGAATGTAACTCTGCGGCTCATTGCCCGACCCTCGGGAGTATCGTTTGTGGCAACAGGTTTTGTTCCGTCGGATGGTTTTTCTTTTGAAACGAACCTATTTGAAGGAGACACCAACACCGATTAAATCAGATCTTCCTGAAAACTAAAAGCTGGCATTTGGGCACTATCCACGAATAACTTTCGTTTATGATTCGCTTAACCCTTGAAAAGGTTATTTCTATTACCAATCATTGTCATGGAACCACCTGCCTTTTGGATAGTCTTAGTTTAGCAGGATAAGTCGTAATGACGAAAAACTTAGTTTGTTTTGAATCTTTTTCGCTTTGTTGTGCGGTTTAACTATGAGAATACTACCTGAATATATTGGTGTTGGACAAAACTTTTGAAAAGTATAATTTTAAAATTTGATTTACCTGATTGATAATTAGCGATCTAATGTCTAAGTTGACGTATAAAATCTTAAGTCTTCAATCTTTGGAATTACATTTGACTTTGATAAACCATTAAAAATGATGATGTTCCTTATTTTACTGAATGTATTCAAATGGATTATTGTTTTTTAATTCAACAATTCAATAAATAGATGATGTGGAGATGAATGTTTGACGGAGAAGCTTAATTCAGTAATTTAAAATTTGTACGGATGAAAAGGTTGTTTTTATTACTCAGCATGGTCCTGGGTGCATCTGTTGTAAATGCCATAAGTTTTTACTCACAGAAAATAGTGAGCTGTTCCACAGGGGCCTATCACACTTTAGCGATTGATAAATCCGGAAATTTGTGGTCATGGGGTTATAATTATTGTGGACAGTTGGGAGATGGTACCACCCAGGAAAAATATACTCCTGTACAGATTATGCCAGCAACAAAATTTAAAATCGTTGTAGCCGGATTTGATTACAGCATGGCCATTGATGAATCAGGAAATCTCTGGGGGTGGGGGACTAATAATTCCGGACAGTTGGGTAATAAATCCATTTCAGACCATACCTCCATGCCAGTTCCGATCAAGGTCGGTACAAAATTTAAAGCCGTCGCCATTTATTATGCTCATACTTTAGCTATCGACGAATCCGGAAATTTATGGTCGTGGGGATTGAATAACAAGGGCCAATCGGGAGACGGTACAACTTCAGATAAGTACTCTCCGGTAAAGATTAAATCAGGAACAAAGTTTAAATACATAGCGGCAGGTACTGCTCACAGCATAGCGATTGATGTGTCGGGTAACCTGTGGGTATGGGGGAATAATAAATATGGGCAGTTGGGAGATGGCACAACTTCAGATAAGTCTACTCC
Organism: Prolixibacteraceae bacterium; assembly: GCA_041652995.1. GTDB lineage: Bacteria > Bacteroidota > Bacteroidia > Bacteroidales > Prolixibacteraceae > Aquipluma. The sequence goes on along the minus strand of JBAZGO010000086.1, from coordinate 7,204 downwards.
TGAAATGATCAAATCAGGAACAAAATTTAAAATTGTATCAACTGGATTCGGGCACAGTATGGCCATCGATGAATCGGAAAACTTGTGGTCGTGGGGTGGAAATTCCACTGGTCAATTGGGTGACGGAAGCGATTTCAATAAATCCAGCCCGGTACAAATCAAATCCGGAAAAAAATTTAAGACGGTATCGGCAGGATCTTCCAACAGTATGGCCATTGATGAATCGGGCAATCTTTGGACGTGGGGATATAATGGTTATGGAAATTTAGGTGATGGAACAACTTCTGAAAAACGGATACCGGTGAATATTAAATCAGGTACAAAATTTCTGACTATTTCAGCAGGGTATAATCACAGCATGGCGATTGATGAATCGGAAAACCTTTGGAGTTGGGGAACGAATGAAAATGGTCAGTTTGCTGATGGAACCACTTCCGGAAAATCATTACCTGTAAATATTAAAACGGATGTAAGATTTAAAACCGTTTCAACCGGGAATGAACACTCCCTGGCTATTGATGAATCAGGAAGTTTATGGGCCTGGGGCGCTAATTCTTATGGACAGTTGGGTGATGGAACCAAATACGGAAAGAACATTCCGGAACAAATAAAGTCCGGGACAAAGTTTAAAGCCATTGCTGCTGGAAAATACAACACCAGTCTGGCCATTGATGAGTCGGGGAATTTGTGGGCCTGGGGATATAATTATTACGGACAATTGGGCGATGGAACCACGCAGAACCGTGATACTCCGGTAAAGGTTAAAGCCGGAACAAAATTCAAAATCATATCGGCGGGATCTTCCATCAGTATGGCCATTGATGAATCGGGCAATCTGTGGGCCTGGGGATACGGGCAGTTGGGAGATGGTGCAACCTCAACCAAACCACTCCCTGTAAATATCAAACCCGGAGTAAAATTTAAGGTCGTTTCGGCTTGCACTACATACACAATGGCAATCGACGAATCAGGCAATCTTTGGGGATGGGGATCAAACCGATCGGGACAATTGGGAGATGGTACCAATACAGATAAATCAACTCCGGTACAGGTTAAGTCCGGAGTAAAATTCAGGACTGTCTCAACTTATTATTCTCATACTTTAGCTATTGATGAATCGGGGAATTTGTGGGCCTGGGGAAGTAACGAATATGGAAAGTTGGGCAATGGTACTTTATTGGCTGAAACAGCACCGGTATCAGTCAAGCCTGGAACAAAATTTAAATGGACAGATGCAGGATCTGTTCATTCTGCTGCCATCGATGAATCAGGTAATCTATGGACCTGGGGATATAATAAATATGGACGGTTGGGAGATGGCACAACGACTGATAAGGCACTCCAATACCAGTCAAATCGGGTACGAAATTTAAAAACTTATCGGCCGGGTATAATTACACTTTAGCCATTGACGAGTCAGGGAGACTTTGGGCCTGGGGATACAATAATGTGGGCCAGTTAGGTGACGGCTCCGCTTGGCATGAATATCCGATGTGGATCAATACCGGTAATTCTGCCACAGGTCAATTTAGTCTCAAAAGATGAGAATAAATATGATCACCGACAAAAAAAGTTCATGCCAGAATCTGACATGAACTTTAACACTGAGCTGATTGATTGATTGATTATTTTGTTTTGATGACTTCAAATTCAACTCTGCGGTTCAAGGCGCGACCTTCTTCTGTGTCGTTAGTTGCAGCAGGATTTGCTTCTCCAAGTGGTTTTTGCTTCGAAATTTGAACCGCTTTAACTCCGGAAGATGTGATTGCTTTGACAACCGAATTAATTCGCCTTTCCGATAGTTTCATGTTGTATTCCTCAGTACCCTTACTGTCGGCATTTCCGGTCAGGTCAACATTGTAATTACTGTTTGATTTCAATAGTTTGACCAGTTTTTCAATTTTTGCTTTTTCGACCTGAAGAATATTCGACTTGTCGTATTCAAAATAAACCGGTTCAATGGTCATTTCAGGAGATACTTCAGCAGCTTTTTCAATTACCGGGCAACCTTTATTATCTTTTGGTCCGGCTACTGTCGGGCATTCGTCCAGATAATCGGCTACACCATCGCCATCGGTATCAACAGGGCATCCATTAATGTCAACAACAACTCCAGCCGGAGTATCCGGGCATTTGTCTATTCCATCGTGAACTCCGTCTTTATCCTGATCGAGCGGACATCCGGTGGCGTCAACTTTCACACCTTTTGGAGTGTCGGGGCATTTGTCGTCTTTATCGGCAACACCGTCACCGTCTGCATCAGGGCAACCTTTCAGCGAAGTTAATCCGGCAATAGTTGGGCAATCGTCGATGTAATCGGCAACACCATCACCGTCGGTATCCAGCGGACAACCATTTTCGTCAACTGCAACTCCGGCGGGGGTATCCGGGCATTTGTCTTTTTTGTCTGATACACCATCCAGGTCAGAATCTTTTATTTTTCCAAAATCGAATTCTAAACCAATGGTCGCCTTAATAAATTTGTCTTTTACTGTTTCCCCGGCTCTGGCTACATCAATGCTGTGAATATAGCCAGCTTCCATGTAGAAAGCCGTATTGGAACTCATGTAATATTTGGCGCCCAAACCCGCGTCAAAGTTCAATCCTTTCTCTGCATTGTCCCACAATAAACCTGGCCCTGCATAAAAATAAGGACGTAAACTTCTTGTTTCACCACTAAACTTATAGCGTAGATTGACGAAAGGGTTTACCATATCAAGTTTGCTTGAAATATCGGATCTGAACAAACCTGCATCGCCCTTAACCATGAGGTCTAAACGTGGGCTAAGGTATCTGCTTAAATACAATTCGGGCATAAAGCCTATGCCACCATTGTCGGTAATAGTTCCATAAGCGCCGACTCCCAAACCAAGTCCCCATTTTTTGTCCATCGTCTGGGCGTTTAAACTAGCTGTAAAAGCTAAAATCAAGGAAAGTAAAAGTAGTTTTTTCATAATCGGTTTTTTTTTGATTTTATTTCAAATTCCGCTAAAGCGCTGCGATAATTTTTTGCAATTCTTCCTTTGTTTTTCCAAGTTTGATTTGAAGTCTTCCAAGCATTTCGTCTTTTTTGCCTTCGAGAAGCAAAACATCATTGTCGGTTAACATGGCGAACTTTTGTTTGAGCTTGCCTTTCTGTTCTTCCCAATTTCCTTTTAATCCGGTACTATTCATGTTTCTGGTTTCTTTATGTGAATTCGTTTTCACACTTCAAAGGTGAGGTTCTCTGAATCTAATTCTGTTACACAATTCTGATAAAGAGTTACATGATTCACACTTTGATCAGTTTTTTGGCTCTAAGTTTTTTAGTGAACGGGCGACTTCAAATCACCCGCTCACCGGGATGTGTGAATCATGTAACTTATTCGAAAAGTTATGTAACTCCTGAACGTTTTAATGATCCGATCTTTACACCGATAAAAATGTGTGTTTGCCTGTCTGTGATACCAGCAATGAAATTGCTAACAGGCGAGTTGCATTTCAGGAAACATAGTACCATAAAAAGGAAATAATGAAACGTATTAAAATGAGTATGGTTGTAGTCCTAAGTTCTACGCTGTTGTTTTCGGGCTGTGCCTCTTTAAACAAAACGCAAAAAGGAGGCGCAATCGGAGCTGTATCAGGGGGCGCAATGGGTGCAATTATTGGCAAGGTTGCCGGAAATACCGGCTTGGGCGCCATTATCGGAGCGACTGTTGGAGGCGCTACCGGCGCGGTGATTGGCAATAAAATGGATAAACAGGCCAAAGAAATAGAAAAGACGGTTCCCGATGCAAAGGTGGAACGTGTAGGTGAGGGAATTGTAGTTGAATTCAGCAGTAATGTTTTGTTCGGATTCGATAGTTCGAATTTGTCATCTGATGCAAAAATCAACCTGGATAAATTGGTTATAGTCCTGAATACCTATCCGGATACGGATATCGAAATACAAGGACACACCGACAGCAAGGGGAGTGAAACATATAATCAGAGTTTATCTCAAAACAGGGCAGGAGCAGTTTCGGCATATTTGTACAATAAAGGAATAGCGAACAGCAGAATCAGGACCAAAGGATTTGGCGAAAATGCGCCTAAATACGACAACAATACTGATGATGGCCGTTCGAAAAACCGCAGGGTTGAATTCCTGATTACTGCCAATGAAAAGATGAAAGCTGAAGCTGAAAAAGAAGCCGGAAACTAATCATTTACCATTTACCAATTTTAAAAAATAAACAGATGAAAAACAGACTAGTATCAATTGTATTAATTCTTGTGCTTTCGGCATCATTCGCGATTGCCCAGGAAAAATCAAAAATGTCATTTGGAATATTGGGTGGAGTCAATTTCCAGAACCTGAACGGAAAACTATCGAGCGGTGACAAACTTAAGAACGATATGCTATTGGGTTTCCATGGCGGATTTAATGTTCAGTTACCGATTGCTGCCGGATTCTATTTGCAACCCGGGTTGATGTTTGCAACAAAAGGAGCTAAAGACACCTATACTATTTTAGGCGCCGAATTCACCAACGAAATCAAGATCAATTATATTGAAATGCCTTTAAACCTGGTTTACAAGGGAGCCGTGGGTAACGGATTTGTTATGCTTGGATTTGGACCCTATCTGGCTTATGGCATCAGCGGTAAGCAAGTATTTGAAGGTGATGATTTAACTTTTGAGCGCGGGGTTGATTATAATGCATTGGATGCAGGCGCCAACATTTTTGCTGGTTTTGAAACCGCTGGTGGGTTATTCTTACAGTTAGACACCCAGTTTGGAATGATGAATATTTATCCTGAAGATGGAAATTCTTCAAATGACCAGTCAACAGCAAAAAATACAGGTTTTGGCCTGTCGTTAGGATACAGGTTTTAGTTTAGAGTTTTTGTTTTGTTTTTTGGTTAGTGAAGGAAGGCCATCTCTCAAAAGGAGGTGGTCTTTTTTTTATTTCCAGTTAGCGGGTGACTTCAAGTTACCCGATAACGAACCTCCCAATCTGGAGGATGTGTGAATCATGTAAATAATTCAAAAAGTTATGTAACACTTTTTCACCTCGTTGTTTTCACCTTTGAACTTTAATACTTATAAGTTCAATGGCCATTTCCGCTGCTAAAAAATATATATTTTCAAAAGGGCTTGACGACTACTTTACCGGGGTGCACAAAGCTTATCAGTTTACGACTCTCTTTTTTAAAGTAGCGTTCTCAAGGCCGTTTCACCTCCGCGAAGTAATTAATCAGTGCTTCGAGGTGGGAATAAAATCGATGGCATTAATCTCGCTAACCGGTTTTATTGTCGGTATTGTTTTTACCAAACAATCGCGTCCGTCGCTGGAGGATTTTGGGGCAACTTCGTGGTTGCCTTCCTTAATTGGCATCGCCATCATAAAAGCACTGGGACCATTGGTAACCGCATTGATATGTGCGGGGAAAGTTGGTTCGAGCATTGGTGCCGAACTCGGTTCGATGAAGGTGACCGAGCAAATTGAAGCCATGGAAGTATCGGCAATAAATCCGTACAAATACCTGGTGGTCACACGGGTGCTTGCTACAACCATCACGGTTCCTTTGCTGGCTTTGTATTGTAGTTTTGTTGGCTTGTATGGCTCGTACCTGAATGTTCATTCCGAAGAAACCAGCAGTATCATAAGCTTTTACCAAAACGCGTTTTCGACCATCACTTTCACCGACCTGTTTACATCGGTAACCAAATCAGTGGTTTACGGATTCACGATTGGCGTGGTCGGAACTTACAAGGGATTTCATGCCACACAGGGAACCCGCGGAGTTGGCAAAGCCGCCAATCAGGCTGTTGTGCTGGCCATGTTCCTGATTTTTATTGAGGAAGTTATTATTGTTCAGATCGCCAATTGGATCAGATATTTTTAAAACAATGGAAATAGAAAAAGAACATATTATAAACCACGATGAAGTCGTCATTTCAATTAAGGGATTATACAAGTCGTTTGATGATCTGCCGGTTCTGAAAGGCATTGACTTTAACTTGTTTAAGGGCGAGAATGTTGCCGTGCTGGGTAAATCAGGAATTGGTAAATCTGTATTAATAAAAATAATTGTTGGTTTACTGAAACCTGACCGTGGAGAAGTATTTGTATTGGGGAAACAGGTAGATAAACTGGGCCACAAAGAATTGGATGAACTGCGTTTGCGCATTGGATTTTCGTTTCAAAGCAGCGCGTTGTACGATGGCATGAATGTCTATCAGAATCTGGCCTTTCCGTTAACCATGAATGTGAAAAACCTGAGCAAAAAAGTAATCGACAAGGCAGTGGAAGAAGTGCTGGAAGCAGTAAGTTTAAAAGATAAAATCAAACAAATGCCTTCTGATCTTTCGGGCGGGCAACGTAAGCGAATCGGCATAGCACGTACCTTAATTCTGAAACCCGAAATCATGCTGTACGATGAACCAACTTCAGGCTTAGATCCTATCACAAGTGCCGAAATCATTGAGTTGATCAATGAAGTTCAGCAAAAATACAACACCAGTTCTGTCATTATTACGCACGACCTCACCTGTGCCAAACATACGGGTAACCGTATTGCCATGATGTATGAAGGCCGGTTTTTAAAAATCGGAAATTTTGAGGAGGTGTTTGATTCGGATGATGAACAGATAAAAGGGTTCCTTAATTACAACTTTATTCAATAAACAATGAACGAATCACCTAATAGACGCGCCGTAATCGTCGGAGTTTTTGTCTTCACCGGATTGTTATTCCTGTTGGGAGGAATTCTTATCGTAGGAAATCTGCGCGAAACTTTTAACCGGAAAATGGAACTGGTTTCGCGTTTCGACGATGTAAACGGTTTGCAAAGTGGCAATAATGTCTGGTATTCCGGAGTAAAAATTGGCACGGTAAGCAGCCTCAGTTTCTATGGTAAATCGCAGGTAGAAGTGAATATGAATGTTCAGGTAAGTGCGCGTAAATATATTCGAAAAGATGCCAAGGTTAAAATAAGCAGCGATGGAATTATCGGGAATAAAATCCTGGTGATTTACGGGGGCACCGAAAAGTTTGCAGAAGTGCAGGAAGGAGATACGCTGGAAGTAGAGAAAACTTTTTCTTCGGAGGATATGATCAATACGCTCCAGAATAATAATAAGAACATTCTGGCCATTACCAACGACCTTAAAATCATCACAAAGCAAATGACTTCCGGCGAAGGTACAATTGGCAAATTTCTGAATGACAGTTCGGTAT
>JBAZGO010000085.1:0-10862 GCA_041652995.1 Prolixibacteraceae bacterium | reverse complement strand
AAAATTAAACCCTGCCTGTCAAACGGGTGGGGTAAAAAATCATGTAATATACTCATTATTAGAAATATAAAAATTAACTTGACGGCTATGCCTTTCGGGGGAGTTAGATGGGGCTTTTTATTCGTACCTCAGTGCCTCCACCGGGTTTCTCGTAGCCGCTTTCCAACTCTGCCAACTTACTGTGAGCAATGCAATTCCCAACGCCAGCAAACCGGCCAATGCAAAAATCCACCAACTCAATTCGGTTTTATAGGCAAAGTTCTCCAACCATTGGTGCATGGCGAAATATGCTACAGGAATTGCAATTACAAAGGCGATGGCGACCCATTTCACAAAGTCTTTATTCAACATGGCCATTACTTCGAAGACTTTGGCGCCATTGACTTTCCGGACTCCGATCTCTTTCGTTCGCTTATTAATGATTAAAAGAGTTAGCCCGAACAGCCCCAGAGACGAAATAATAATGGCGATTGCTGCAGTATAGCCTATAATCTGGCTCCATTTTTCTTCAGCCTGGTAACGTTGATTCAGTTGTTCGTCCCAGAATCCGAAGTTAAGTTCCTTGTCGGGAGCGATTTTCTCCCATGCCGATTTTAACCAGGGAATTAATTGGCTCAACTGCGCCGGATTATAGCGGATGAACATGAAATTTGCCATGTCTCCGGAGCTGGGAACAAGAATCAGCGGCTCGATTTCTTTTTCTATCGAGTCGTAATGAAAATCTTTCAGTAATCCGATGATGCGGTAATTGGTTCCGTATAAATTCACAAACTGACCAACAACATTGCCTTTCACTTCCAGGCTTGACGCTAGTTTTTCGTTAATCAAGACCGATAGTGAAGATATCGTTTCATCAGTGAAACCCTGTCCCTGAATGATTTTCAGACTCAATACCGAAACGTAATTCTGATCTGCTCTCAGGATGCGTGCATAAATGTTTTCTCCCAAATTATTTTTAATGAATTCCGAAGATTCTCCGCTGACGTAGTTTCGGTCGGTCAGCGTCAGATTACTAATTCCGGAATAGGATTCGCACTGATTACGAAGCGCAAGTTTTTCGCTGCTGTTCAGGTGATAAACCGCTAAATCGATTACGTTTTGAGATGAGAATCCGAGATCCTTGTATTTCATGTAGTTCGTTTGCCGGACGATGAAAATGGTCAGAATAATTAAAATGATGGAAAGGCAGTATTGCAATGTTACAAAAATGCCCGTTATGCGGTCTTTATGGGAACCCATGGGAGTTTTTACCAAAAAGTTGCCCGAATTTTCCCTGTTTAATTTCAGAACCGGGATGATACTCGTTAAAGTCACAATCAGAATGATGCACGAGAAAACGAAGATCAAAACACTCTTTACGGGAATCAAGTTCGGATAAACCTCGCTGGCAGCCAGTTGATTGAAGACAGGAATCAGGAAATAAGCAGCAATTGACGCGATAAAAAATGAGGCGGAAACAACGATCAGGTTTTCGGTAAACTGGAGATTGAAAATATGCCGGATTCGCGCACCCATCATTTTACGGATGTTGGTGTTGACCGCTTTTTTCAGCGATTGCCCCACCGAAAGCAGAATAAAATTGCTGCAGGCAATGATTAGGATCAGCGCCCCGACGGCCATCAAAATAAACAAACTGCTCTTGTTGTTGTGCTGCTCATTATCCGAACTTACATTGTCAAGATAAACCTGATTGAGCGCAGTAACCGATGGCGAAAAAGCATCATCCGAATCCAGCAGTATCTTTTGGTCGGTTTTTTTCCGGATAAAATCACTGTAGAGATTGGCGATAGTCGTTTCGACCAGTCTTGCCGTCGTTTCGGCATCGTCTTTTGCACCAACCTGATAAAAAACCGTCGAGTTGCCAAACAGATTGTTTGACTGATTGAAAAAATTCTGGTATTTATACGGGATCAGTGCGTCAAACTGAATGCTTGAATTTTGAGTCACATTTTCCAGAATGGCTGAGATTATAAACGGAATGTTGCCTGCCTTGGGAAAGAAAACCGCCTGCCCGATCAGCTCATCCCGCGTACAACCTTTTACTGCCCGAAGTTTATCGGCCAGATTGTCTGTAATCACAATTTCATCCGGATTGTCAAACAAGTTAACGCGGTTTCCAGCCAGTATTTTGAAGCCGAATATTTTGAAAAAACCGGGCTGAGCAATCAGTACATTTTCACCAAAGTTTTGATTCTGAAATTTCAGAACCGGCTGGTGTGCCGTCCTGAATGCTGTACTGTATTGTATTTGAGGAATCTTTTCCTTAATGATTTTTGCGACTTCCTGATCCAGGTAAACGGCGTTGTTCTGTTGCCCGTTGGCATATTTCACACGGTAGTCAACCCTGAATATCCGGTCTTTATCAGGATAAAAACTGTTGTACGAGAACTCCTGGCGAACATACAGGAAAATGAGCAGAAGCACCGTGAACGAAACCGAAAGACCAACAATTGTGATCAGCGAATTAACCCTGTTTTTCAGGATATTTCGAACGGCAAAAAAGATATTTATTTTCATGGCCATTACTTTTTATGTTATTATTTATTCGTATCTCAACGCCTCCACCGGGTTTCTCGTGGCAGCTTTCCAGCTTTGCCAGCTTACTGTGAGCAGCGCAATTCCCAATGCCAGTACACCTGCAATTGCGAAAATCCACCAACTGAGTTCGGTTTTGTAGGCAAAGTTTTCGAGCCATCTATTCATGGCGTAGAATGCAATGGGTGTGGCAATTACAAAAGAAATAACTACCCATTTAATAAAATCGCGGTTGAGCATAACCAGAACTTCAGACACGCGCGCACCGTTGATTTTGCGGATGCCGATCTCTTTTACCCTGTTCAGGCAAATCATAAAAATTTGACCGAGGATGCCCATGCAGGTAAGTACAATGGCAATAAGGGAAAACAACGTTATCGAACTGGCCAATTTTTCTTCTTTTTCATACATTGATTGAAAGAAATCATCGTAAAACATAAAACTAAATGGTTCGTAAGGTGAAATGGCTTTCCAGATTTGTTGAATCTGACTGATATTTTGTCCTGTATTTCCGGGAGTAAGCCGGACCGAAAGCACATTGCCACCGGTTGCGCCGGTAAAAAGCAAAGCCAGAGGTTCAACTGTGGAATGGTAGGACTCGAATTTAAAGTCTTTTATAATGCCAACCACATTGTATCCACCTTCCTGTCCATTGTTGAATTTTTTCCCTTCGAAACTATCCCACCCAAACTGTTTCAGCGCTTCTTCATTAATCAGGCATGCCTTGTTTAAATCGCCTTCCAGAAAATTCCGTCCTTCAAGCAGTTCAATTCCCATGGTTTCTGTAAAATCATTGCTAACCGGGATGCAGTTGATGTCAAAACTTTTCTCACCTGAATTACTGCCATATTTATGGTTTATCATACCCGGGCAGCCCGAACTAATCGTGCTTCCCTTCACAAATGAAAGATTGGAAATTTCCTGAAGCAGCGTCTCTGTTTTTTGGAATTTATACGGAATGTCAATCCGAACCAACATTTCGCGATCGAAACCCAAATCGGAATGTTTCACGAAACTGAGTTGTTTGAAAATAATTATCACTACTGCAATTAAAGCGATTGAGGTTGTAAGTTGAAAGGTTAACATGGCCTGTTTCCCTATTTGCCTCTTGTTTCGTTTTCCTTTGAATCCTGAAAGGAACTCGGTGATCCTGAATTTCGACAAGATATAAATAGGAGCGAGACTATTGACCAATATTACAAGGATCAATGCTCCGAAAAAGTATGGAATAATAGCCATCCAATCCTGCCAGGTAATATTTAGCGCTTTCCCAAACAGGATTTCAGAATAAGGAAGCGCTATCAGAGTTATCATTACTGAAATGATGAGGGAAATCAGAATTCCGAGGGTGACTTCAACAAACGTATAGCTAACCAGATCTTTCCAACCCGCTCCATTGGTTTTATTGATTCCGATTTCTTTTAGTTTGGCATATTGCATCGAAATCGAATAGTTCAGGTAATTGATGCTCGAAAGAAGCAGGACCAGCGCCGCAATGGCCAGAAATATTTTTAAAAGACCGGGATTTCCTTTGGCATGCCTGCTTTTCATGGTAAGTTCCGACAGGTAAATATCATCAAGGTTTTGCAGGGCCAGGCTGTCCACATCCAATGCCATGAGCGTTTCCGATTTATTCAGTTCGCCGGCAAAAATTCCGGGATTTGTCCCTTCCTTAAGCATAACAAAAAGGTTCGTCGGATTGTAACGTTTTCCATTGCTAATCGTGTTTGACATACGGAATTTTTCATTTTCGCTGTTCAGGATCACATCGGCCTGGAAGCTCGAATTGGCAGGCAGTTGGTCGAAAATTCCTGAAACAGTTCCCGAAAAATAATTATTCACGTTGATCGGTTGTCCAAGCGGATTTTGCTTTCCATAAAGCTTTTGTGCAACCGATCTTGAAATCACAACCGATTCTTTGTCACTGAATGGATTTCCGGCCAGGCTTTCTTCAATGTTTACCGAGAATATTGAAAAGAAATTATTAGTTGTGCCCAATAAATGCCGGATTTCGGTATTGGTATGGGTCAGGTCATTTTTAACTGTCAATTGTATTCCTGTTGCATATTCAAGCGGGCAGGCATTTTCGATCGCGGCATAATCGTTTTTAAGAACCGGGTACAGATCCCAATTGAGGTTGCACCGGTTCATTTTTACATCATAAATCCGGTAAATCTGTTTATGGTTGGTGAAATTTTTATTGACACTTGTCTCGGTATGATAAAATAAACCGATAAGGATAAAGGTTGCAAAGCCAATGGCGAAGCCTCCAATAATCAACAAAGTATAAACCTTCATTTTTGCCAGGTTGCGAATCGCTAACTTTAAATTAAACCGTATCATATCTTTTGAGTTTTATTCTAAATATTTATCCATCATATTACCTGTTACTCCCGGTTCTCCCCTCCTTTGGAGGGGTTGGGGGAGGCTTCTTATTCATACCTCAACGCTTCCACCGGGTTCCTCGTAGCTGCCCGCCAGCTTTGCCAACTCACCGTTAGCAACGCAATTCCCAATGCCAGCAATCCGGCTAAAGCAAATATCCACCAACTTAAATCGGTTTTGTAGGCGAAACTTTCGAGCCATCTGTTCAGGCCATACCAGGCAACAGGAGCCGCAATGATGAAGGCAATGGCTACCCATTTTACAAAATCTTTGTTGAGTATTGTCATCACTTCAGAAATGCGGGCGCCATTCACCTTTCGGATCCCGATTTCTTTGATGCGCTGCTCGGCAGCATAAGCAGCCAGTCCAAACAAGCCAAGGCAAGAAATAAGAATACCCAATCCGGCAAAATATTTTGAAAGGATACCCACACGTATTTCGGCATTGTATTGCTTCTGGTAATCCTGATCGAGAAAATGATAATCGAGCGAATAGCCCGGGTTGAATTGGGCATAGAGCCTGTTGAGTTCTGCCAGCGTTACCTTTTCACGGCCTGCGGTGAGCCGTACCATTATTTTCAGCGTTTCTTTGGGTGCGAGCCTGAAAACCAGCGGACTGATTTTTTGATGCAGGGACTCGAAATTAAAATCTTTAGCAACACCCAGAATTTTCTGACCTTCTCCCCAGAATTTAACGGTTTTGCCCACAGGATCTTTCAGTCCCATGGCCGCAATAGCTGCTTCATTAAAAATAAGGGTTTCCGAGTCGGTCGGAAAATCCGGAGAAAAAGGTCGCCCTTCTTTCAGTTGAATGCCAAGTGTTTTCATAAAGTCGTAGCCGACACTGACAACCTCGAACTGCAGAATTTCGTCGGGATCTTTCCCCTCCCACGAAATACCCGATGTTGCGCTGGCATGACCCATCAGGATTGTGTTTGAGCTTGTTGTACCCGAAACTCCCGGTATATTTTTAAGACGGGCCAAAAATGCGTCCGTATTTTCAGCCACTTTCCCTTCTTTATCGAAATAAATGAGTTGGTCTTTGTCGTACCCCAAATTTCGCGACTGGATGAAATTGACTTGCTTGTAAACGACTAGCATAACAACAATCAGGATGACCGATAAGCCAAACTGAAAAATGACCAGTCCTGTTCGTATTCCCGGATTTCGGCCTGTATTGCGGAGTACTTTCCCTTTTAAAACCATTGCCGGATTGAAACGCGACAAATAAAATGCCGGATAGCTTCCTGAAATCAGTCCGGTGAAAAGAATAACGGCAGGCAGGATAATCAGCAGGTTTGGAGAAAAGCTAAGCGATAAATGTTTGTCGGTTATGAGGTTAAATTGCGGTAAAAACAGAAACACAACCGTGAGTGCCACCAATAAAGATAAGCCTGCCAGAATAATGGATTCGGATAAATGATGGAAAACCAGCGACCAGCGGCCTGCGCCAATGGCCTTTTTTATTCCTGATTCTTTAAAGCGCTGTGAACTTTTTGCTGTTGACAGATTCATGAAATTGATGCAGGCAATCAGCAGGATAAAAAGTGCGATAACTGAGAACAGCCTGACGTAGGTGATTCGTCCCCCCGATTGAATTCCGTTTTCGTAATGGCCTTTCAAATAGCGGTCGGAATACCTGACTGCAAAGATTGTCAGGTTCAAATTTTCATTTTTCGATTTGATGTAATTGGCAATCTTATGATTAAAGGCATTGACATCAGTACCTTTCCTGAGTAATACATAAGTTTCGGGACCTGTGTTTGACCAATTCACTGTCCGACCAACACGCTTCGAAATATCCTGCCAGAGTTTCCAGCTTAATACAAAATCGAAATGTTTGCTTGAACTTTGTGGCACATCCTGAAAAATACCCGATACTTCAACCGGATCTTTTAGATTCAGAATCTGCACATCGAGCGATTTTCCAATGACATTTTTTGTGGAATGAAAGAGTTTGAGCGCAAGGCTTTCTGAAATAGCAACTGAATTTTTACCGGCCAAAACTGTTGCTGCATCCCCCTGAATTAGCGGAAACGAAAATATCCTGAAGAAATCTTTCTCCGCGAATTGTCCGGTTGCCTTAAAATACGCATTATTTACGGCCAGGGTAAAATCGCCAAACCATTCCGAAGGCGCAACTCCATTGGCTAATTCAACTTCCGGAAAATCGTTTGCCAAATTTTCCGGAAGAATATCAGGTGTCCCTTTTTTGGTAATAATGTTGTTGCTCAAATGGGTGTTGGCCATAATCTGGTATAATTGAGCATCGTTCGCATGGAATTTATCGACATGCAATTCGTCGTTTACCCAAAGAAAAATCAGTATTGCACAGGCCAGGCCGGAAGACAAGCCAATCAGGTTAATGAAAAACGAGCTTTTATTTCGTTTAAAGTTCCTGAAAATTAAGAGGAAGTTATATTTCAACATCGTGTTTAATTTATCTTTCCTGGCATTCAGAAATCGTACCACGCCTGCAACAAATTGAATTTTAGCTTTTTGACAAATGTTGAATTGGAAAAGTGTCCAATAAATTAACAGTTTTTGTAAAAATGTTTGTCACGCGTTCGGTTTTTTTGCCGCAACACTTCAACCACGGTTCTTGTCATTCCCAATAAAGTTGACACACAGATTGTTGATTTAGAGTTTAATCCAGGTGATGTACATGATCCATAAGGCTACTACACATGATTATCCGGGGATATTCGTGCAAGTATTTTTATCCACTTTTATTTTCCTTTGGCGAGTTTGATTTTTGCACCTATGCTAAATAAAAAAGAGTCAGATTTTTATCCAACTCCTTGATTTTAAATTTGTCGGGGTGACAAGATTTGAACTTGCGACCCCCCGCCCCCCAGACGGATACGCTACCAGGCTGCGCTACACCCCGAACTTTTGTGGATGCAAAAGTAGCTATCTTCTTAACTTATGCAAAAAAATCAATTGAATTTTTATTTCCGGAAAAGCACAATTCCCAGCGACAAAATAAACTAGTGGAACAAATAAATATTGGATTTACATTCATACACAAAAATTCCTCTTCCGGAGATTCACATGAAGTTACACGAGAAAACTTCCCGAAATTAATAATATTACAATTGGATTTGATTCGTTCAGATTTCGTCTGATATTTGCCAGTCAACAATAAACAGAGTTTCCTGCCTGATCCTGTCTTGTTTCGAATTTTCAAGGGAATACCGGTCATAGTCTTGATTTAAATTGCTAAACCGGTCTTTTCTATTTGATTTTCTTCTTCTTACAGGTTCTTGGGCAATTGCACTGCCTTCACTGAAAAACCACAAATCTTGTTTTGGAATCGAAATCCTTGATTGTTTCCTAATTCCTAAAATCCTTTTGCGAACTATCATGATTTCAATATTTAGTTGTTTCTATTTACTTTATAAATGTACTTCAAAAGCATATTAATGTTACCTTTTTAAAGTTAAAAATTTATAAAAATTTCGCTTATGCTGTTATAAATTAATATATTATGAATTTTAAACAGTCTTTAATATTTTGATAAACTGAATATGTGAGGGGGAAGTGATTCTGGAATTGTTCTTTCTAAACGAATTGATTTAAAGAAAAGTATGTTTGGTTTTGTCTATCGTGCTATCGCAATTATTGATTAATCAATTGTTGTTCATGCCTTCAGGTTTTGTAACTTTGAAGTTCAAAAATAAACTCAAAAGATATGTTTAAAGCAATGAATCTTGATGATACAAATAGCGGGAATACCAATGAAGCTATTGAAACTGAAAAAGTAAAATGTTTGATCATTGGGTCAGGTCCGGCCGGCTATACTGCTGCTATTTACGCTGCAAGGGCAAACTTAAGTCCGGTAATGTACGAAGGGTTACAACCTGGCGGTCAGTTGACAACTACAACTGAAGTTGAAAATTTTCCCGGATATCCGCAGGGAATTACCGGCCCGGTAATGATGGAAGATTTGAAAGCCCAGGCTATTCGTTTCGGTACCGATGTGCGCTGGGGATTGGCAACGAAAGTTGATTTCTCCGGATCTGTTCATAAGGTTTGGATCGACGAAAAAAAGGTTGTGGAATCCGATGTTGTGATTATTGCGACTGGTGCCACAGCCAAATACCTCGGACTCGACGATGAAAAGAAATATGCCGGTGGTGGAGTGTCTGCTTGTGCTACCTGCGATGGTTTCTTCTATCGTGGAAAAGATGTTGCTGTTGTTGGGGGTGGTGACACTGCAGCCGAAGAAGCGATTTATCTGGCCGGATTGGTTAACAAAGTGTATCTGATTGTTCGCAGGGATGAACTTCGTGCTTCAAAGGTCATGCAGGAAAGAGTTTTCAGAACAAAAAATATTGAGGTTTTGTGGGAACACCAGACGAAAGGATTGTTAGGCGATGGAGTTGTGGAAGGTGCAGTGCTTTTGAAAAAGAAAGGTACCCCTGAAGAAGAAGAGGTGACCATTAAAATCGATGGGTTCTTTTTGGCCATTGGTCACAAACCAAATTCAGATTTTGTAAAGGATTACCTGACTACCGATGAGGTTGGTTACATTAAAACTTTGCCGGGTACATCGAAAACAAATGTTCCCGGTGTGTTTGCCTGTGGCGACGTCCAGGATTCAATTTATCGGCAGGCTGTAACAGCGGCAGGTTCAGGTTGTATGGCTGCCATGGATGCCGAACGTTATCTTTCGGAAAAGCATGGTTAATGGATTTTAATCCTGAATTGAAACCCGTGATTGATAGATTCTATTCAGTCACGGGTTTTTTGTTTATTTTTGAAACAGTTTTTGCTCTTAAAATAAATCAATTTACGATGAAACGTATCATACAAACCAGCAATGCACCCGCAGCAATTGGCCCATACAGTCAGGCAGTTGAAGTTAACGGAACCTTATACATTTCCGGTCAAATTCCGCTTGATCCGGCATCAATGAAAATTGTTGAAGGAGGAATTCAGGAACAGACCACCCAGGTTTTAACAAATATCGGAGCTATTTTAAAAGAGGCCGGTTATGATTATTCAGATGTTGTGAAATCTACATGCCTTTTGAGCGATATGGCCAATTTTAAGGCGATGAACGAAATTTATGGCAGGTTTTATACTGAAAATCAACCGGCCCGCGCAGCGTTTGCTGTAAAAGATTTGCCAATGGGAGTTTTAATTGAAATAGAAACAATTGCAGCAAAATAATTCCTGCCAGTATTGGCAAATTTAGCCTGAAGTAATCCGGTAAAACCAATTTACTGGTTCTTTAGCTGATTTTCAATTGCATCTTTCAATGACTTGAAATCCTTTTCGTTAAAACCTATCGAGCTGAAAAGAATGGTTCCTTCAGGAGAAATCAGGAAATTCCGGGGAATGTACTGCCCTGCAAATTTGGAATATATTTTCCGTTCAGGATCGGGATAAAAAGGCATTGTAAACTTGTTGTTATCCTTAAATTTATTGACTTCCTCCCAGTTGTGCTCACGACCAAAAATAAGAATTTCGAAGTTCGGGTTCTTTTTATACTTGTTGTAAATATCAGATTGAATGAAAGGTAATTCTTTCCGGCACGGCCCGCACCATGTAGCGAAAAAAGTTATTAAAACTATTTTGCCTTTGAGGCCGGAAATATTTTGAATTTTACCCGGGCTCTTCTCATATTCAAATGGTGGTACCTTATCAGTAATTTTAACATGTGTTGTTTCTTCCTGGGCAAAGCCTTTGAGAACAGAGACAATAAGTAATATTAAAATTGATGCGATATGTCTAACTTTCATAAAACATTTTTTTTTTGATACAAAATTCAGGTTTGGTAAGGTCTTAAAGAATAACGAAATTACAAATTTTGATTTGCTTTTGGTCAGAAATGAATTTTATTGTAGCGTGAAAAACCACCGTCTATGACGGTGGTAATGATTAATAGGCTTTGCCTGAATAGCTTTGCCCATGAATATTAAAAATTATTAATCA
>JBAZGO010000084.1:0-10951 GCA_041652995.1 Prolixibacteraceae bacterium | reverse complement strand
TCCAGAATAGATGAATTTAAAACAGATATCATATTTTGTCCATTTCAAATAATCTAAAAAAAAATGGCAAAGCCCTATTTACATTACCACCGTCAAAGACGGTGGTTTTTCAGATTGTAATAAACAGGCGGAAGAGAGCAAACAAGAACCTGAAAAACAAGAAAAATCAAAGGGAAGAAAAATGTAAGTTTTTCATCACCTGATTTTTCGACAATAAGCAACTAAAAAGTTTTTCTGAAGTAAAAAAAAGCCCCAAAGGGCCTTAAAAATCAAACAACAGTTGCTGTACAGGTTGTTTTGATATTGGTGATATTTCAACAGAATCAAAAACTGGCAGCTCTTGTTGTTTGATCTTTGGCAGTTCCTGCTTGTGTTTGGGAAGTTGCAGTAACATATAGCTCTGTTCTTCAACAATCGGAACAATGTATGGAACACCTGTTATCGGATGCGGATTCACCTGCCATCCGGAGAAAAACTGGTTGGTCAGGGAATCCATGCAGGCAACTTCTCCAAACATTCCGTTCAGGCACATATTGACTAAACACATCAAGGTGCAGGTCCGGTCGATGTCGGCTCCATAAAACCGCGCATTCCGGTTGATCCTGGCTGCTGCCATTAGCGTTCTGCCTGAACCGCAGCATGGATCGGCAATCCGTTCACCATCCCGAATTTTTCCAATGGTAATTAGTGCCATCATTTCACAGATATGTTCAGGGGTGAAAAACTGCCCGGCTTTGCCGTAACTGATGTGCTCCATAAAGAAGTCGCCAAAGACATCTTTCAACCCTTCCCCATCGTTTTCCATGTCAATTATTACTGCTGCTAATGCAGAGGAGAAAACCTGAAGTTCATCTTTATTGTAACTTTTGATGATTTCAAAATAGTGGTCTTCCATTTGTCCCAACGAAAGGGCGCAAACGGTCATTTCCAGGAAATCGGAGAAAACATGGCTAACCCCATGTTTTCGTGCCAACTGATCCATGTAATTTGAGAAACTGAGTAACTTTTCCATATTGATGTGAATTAAAATGATTAAAAAAAAGCCCCGAAGGGCTCATTCTTAAATCAATCCTTCATCGGCAAAGGAGAAAAAGGATTCTTCGGTAAGTATGACGTGGTCAAGAACTCTGCAATCGAAAATCTGTAGGGTATCTTTTATTTTTCGGGTAATATCTTTATCCTGCTGGCTGGGAACAAGAGAGCCTGAAGGATGATTATGGGCCAGGATAACTGAAGTTGCCAGGGCTTCAACACAATATTTGGCTATGATTGTGGCATCGATAACCGTTCCAACAATACCGCCTTGCGAAATCTTGGCATATCCAATTGTATTATTATTCCTGTTCAGCAGCAGAATGAAAAAGCTTTCAAAAATCCCAATGTCGTCGGAATAGAAATTGTGGATAAATTCATTTGCATCCGCCGATGTTACAATCTTCACACATGGAAAATCAGACTTTGTTTTCTTCAAAGTGATCAACGGAAGTCTTTTCTTGTAAGTTTTCATTGAATTGTGCCGCTGCCCTGCGGACTTATTTTGGCAACCTTCATTTGCTGAAAGCTTGTCTGGCTCGCCGGTTAATTTTGAGCCGGAAACCATTGAGCAGACCGGATTCTTGTCAAGGGCGAATGTCATAATTCGTAACCTCCCTTCGATACGTCTATCGACTACTCAGGGAAGGTTTAAGAATTTGACCAAGCATGAAATGTGGCGTTAGTGGGCAGTGTGGAGGGAAAAGCCACCCTTGACTTTTCCGGGATGCGTAAATACCTTTGCGCTAAAATTGAGTGAGAGTAAAAACTATAAATCGGGAATATTAATCTGGAAAACAAGGGCGGAACGAACAAAAAAGGGTTTCCCCTTTCTTTGAAATTCAGGCAACACGGATAACTTTCAAGTGATCGCCCTTTTCAATGTCCAGTGTTTTCTGGTAAGCCTGACGTATTTGCCCAGTCAGGTTCTCAGATTCCAAATCAACAGATTCCACTGAATTGAACCAGTTCCAGAACTGATCAAACAAATCATTATCTGATTCAAGTTCGGAATCCTTCAGAGTTGAAAGATATTGGTCATCGAAGATGACAGCAATTTCATGGTAGGTTCCAAAATCATGGTTAAAAGCTTTGATGTGATAATAAGCCTTTGGAGCAAATTCATCTGGAACCGGATAATTGGCCTGAAAATATTCAAGCAAAATCCGAAGTTCGATTTTTGCTTTGGTGAAATAATCAGGATCGCCAACTTGTGCAAAACCATTTGAACCAACTACTAAATAATCCATTTGTATTGCCGCTGCCCTGCGGACTTATATTGGCATCCTTCGATAAACTCAGGACTGGTCTGGCGCGCCGTGTGAATTAAAATAAAGTAAGTTGTGATACCGCCCATTCAGGCTTTGAAAGGCATTGGCCGTTTGTGATCTTTTCCATGCCTTTGCTGATCAGCCGAAATGAGATCTTGTAGCTGTCGCAGAACTCGAAAATCCAGTTTCCTACGGAATAGCCTTCCTTAAAACGGAACCGGATATCTGTACATCGTTTATGCTTTTTGTTGATATGGTTGATTTGTTCTGAAAGAAATTCAACCAATGGCTTTAAATCTTCGTCTGAAATAACAAAGCAGTGAAACTTCTGAATCAGGGCAACTGCTTCTTTTTCTGCATTGTTTTTCTGTGCATTATAAGCACTGACATCTAAAAAATAATAGTCCATATGCATTGCCGCTGCCCTGCGGACTTATTCTGGCATCTGGCGCGCCAAGTAATTAAAATTGTAAATGTTGATGATGTTCTAATCTCCAGGCTGCCGGTAACTTATCAACGATTTCATTGTATGACTCGGCCAGTTCTTCCAGCCAGGGCGATTCCCGGATGCTATTGTCGTCCAATGAAGGACCCAAACAGAACATGATGGCATTCAACATTCTGTCTGTCGTTGCAATATCTAATTCCATATTCATGTGAAATGCCGCTGCCCTGCGGACTTATTTGGGCAACCTTTGGTAAACTCAGGTTTAGTCTGGCTCGCCCTATTGATTAATTCAAATGGTTGGATGTTTCTGGTTGGGTTTCAATTTTCTGAGAGCCCCAGAATGCCCTCATATCCTCCATCGACTGGAGTTTTCCGTTCTTTTTCCTGTACTCTCCTTTGTGCCAGTACCAGGCAGCTTTCGGATGGCTGAACATGAATCCGAGTCCTTTGAGAGTGGATCGGACGGCAAACGTATTTCCGGTAATCCAGATCCATCCGCCAATCACTTCAATGTCCACACCTTTGAGAAACATGATGCGATCCAACATCTCGCGGATTTCTTCGGAAACCTGCTGTTCGTATTCCTTTCTGGCTTCGGAAAAATTGTCATCACCGCTGATAAGCTGTCTGGAAAGCCGTTCATACTGATCGTTCAAAACCTGCATCAGGTAGGTATCTCCTCCCTTATCCGGATGGTAGATAAAAGCCAATCGACGGTACTCCTTCCGAAGTTCGGTCAGAGTCGTTACATTCTCGAAAAATTTCATTGATTTTACCGCTGCCCTGCGGATTTATCTTGGCACCCTTTGGTCGATTGAGGGCTGGTCTGGCTCGCCGGTTAATTTTGAGCCGCGAACCATTGAGCAGACCGGATTCTAGTCAAGGGCGAATGTCTGGTTTTCAAACCCCTTTAAACAGGTCTAATAAGCGCTTTGAAAAGCTGACCGAGCAAGAAGTGTGGCTTTGGTGGACAGTGTGGAGGGATATGCCACCCTTGACTTTTCCGGTATGCGTAAATAACTTTGGGGAAAAATTGAGTGAGAGTATATATTATAAAAAATAGTAATTTTTAAAATGAATCAATCAGGCAGGTTTTATTCAGACTCCCAGTTAGTTAGTTCTGGATAAAGGTCTTGAAATACTTCGTCAAAATCAAATTTTTGCTTTGGCATCTTTGAATAGAGCGTTTGAACCTTTTTTTGAAAAGTTCCTTTCTTGTCTAATTCAATAAGCCTATCCCAAAGGCCATAATTATTGAAAGCCAACTCTATATATTCCCAGTATTCCGAATAATATTGGATTGCATTATTCGCGAATGCCACCCATTCGTCAGGCTTATAATTAAAACCAATAATTTCCTGTCTTTTTGCTGATTCTATAATTAAAAGGAGTTTTGTAAACAGGAACGATTTATCAACTAAATCTCTGTTAGAAAGATTATTGCATATTGTGTACAAATGAACATCCATCTTCTTGTCATTGTCAAGATTTGTCATTGTACGGCAAAATGCGATATCTCCTTCCGTAATTCTATATCCCCGTTTTAGTAACGATTTAACAGGAATGTATTTTAAGATATTTTTGTTTTCATATATTTCTTGAAAAGCAGTTCTATTCTCCAAATTTCTTTCATTAACATCAATTTCAATTCCACGGCAAGTAAGAATAAACTCTATAAACGCAACGTCATCCTGAGTTGCCTTTTTAATCCATTGCAATAAGGGGGGATTCTTGAATTTCTCTTTGTTATTAAAACTTAACCTTGAATTTAATAATTGAAGTTCATATTCAGTAAGTTCATTAATCTTAAACAATACAAATTCGAAGTTTTGGGATTGCCTTTGTCTCAATTCTTTGATTTCATCTATTATGTAGTTGATTTTTATATTGGCGTTTCTTAATTTCTGTTCAGCATTTTTTTTTCTTTCATTTTCTAATAACTCTTCGACTCTTTTTTCTTGCTTAATTTCTGTCTTCTTCCTGTTACCCCCAAAATTGTAATAGTAAATTTGATAGTTTTCATAATCAAACTTTATTTCGTTTAATGAAACGGATTTGTCAAGCCACTTTGTAAGTAACTTATTGTCTTCCGTCAGGAATGAAAATTTGTATTTACACGCAAGTTTAAAAGTGTCAGCGATCTCGTCTAGCTTGAAGAAATTTTGGTATTTTGTAAGGTACTTAATATCTCTTTCTAATGTCCCTTGATTATGTATATCAAAGTTATCCAGAATCCATATCAAAAATATTTTGTGTTTCTTGTAAAACTCATAACAACTTAATATGTAGCCAAGTGATAGGTCGGATAATTGAATTTCGAAGACAAGCTCTTTGTCTTTGTATTTACAATAGACGTCAGGCCGTCTCTTTTCATTGTCGCGGATTATAAACTTATCATCAATTGAGATAGAGTTTATATCTACCCCATCGACTTTTGACAATAGCATTCCAATTTTATTTTTCAGCTCCTTATGCCTATCACTCTCTTTGTTTTTAAGAATAGCAGTAAATCTCTCATGTTCCCTTGGAGAAAGCTTTCCATCAGCTAGAATGCAGAAATTATGTTTGGGTTTATGTTTGAAATACAGCCTGTCATATTTACTTCCTGAGACATTAAGTTCCTGTTCACATTCGCAACAAGACAATTTTAATTTTCCTTCGTGAAAGAGTCTTCTTAGCTCAAATGCATCTGTTTTTCTTTCAAATACTTCGTCAGCATCTATAATTTCTCCAGATACTTTTTCAAAAGCTATCTTTATTGAACGTTCGTATCTACCCATGATAAACTAAGCTGTTTCAAAGTGATAATATTTGTTTAAATCCATCTTTGAATTCTCCCAAGGAAATTGACAAATTATTTGGACTTGACATATAGGAGTCTATAATCAGTTTTTAGGAAGATTAAGATTTTTCGTAACTCAAGAATATTTACTTTTCAATATTTCCAACTCCAGTATAGTTGTCATACCTTTGATCGATGAGAATAAACAATTGTAAATCAATCTGTATTTCCTCAAAACTACAAAATATCAATTTATATCAAGTAGATAAAAATATCAATTTATTAAAATCATTTCAACAATATGAACTAGTATTAGCTTGCTGGTGATAAAATCCACCGGCACATACTTCTTAAACGTGTTTGAGTTGTTACGGCTAATTTCCGTAACAACTCAAATAAGCAGAATATTCAAATTGAATGAGTTCAGGATCGAGGGATTCTGAAGCTCCTTCGTAATAAACTGTATTTAGGTACTCTGTGAAAGATTCCCAGACTGAACTATTATCCTCATTGTCTTTTGCTGGTTTTGAAGTGTAAGTTTTCATGCGATAGTTTTTAAAAATTATATGCCTTTCGCCGTTGGGTCCACTTCGGAATACACAAACAGGAACGGAATACCGTTAAGCCCCGATTTGTCGGGGTAGGATATGCCGGAAATTCTTTGTGTAGCCTGCCCTGCAGTTCCGAATGGATCCTGCATCTTCGCGTATAATTTCATAAAAACAAGCAATGAAACTCTTACCTGATCAGCTAAATGATAATGGTTTCAGGAACATTTAGGAATAGAACAGAATCTAAATCTGAAAATTCAGGTTAAATCCCATTGGTTTGATGACCATAAAAAAAGCCTTTCGGCTTTTTGAAAGCTTTTAGAATGGAAGATCGTCTTCCTCCGGCACCGATGGTTCTTTCTTTGAAGCTTTCTTGGCCTTTTTCTGCTTTTCAGGCTGTGCCGCAGGTGCATCTTCGGTATAAACCTTGGTCTGGTAGTAACAGGTGTGTGTCCTGCCGAATTTGTCAGGAGTTTTCATTTTGGCCACTTCGAAACCAATGTATTTGATTCCTTCCTTTTCGAATATTGCGGCTTCGATTCCTTCTACCGGAAGAACTACTTTTACGATGTCAAGATTGTTTACCTGAGTTCCTTTTCCAATGTAATGTTTTTCAAAAGTTGTCATAACGTAAATTTTTAAAGTTAAAATTATGTGCCAGGTGAATAGGACGCGGATTTTGGCGCAATCAGGGAGGAACTGGAATACCGGAACGTAGCGAGGATATGCCGGGAAAATCTTTGATTGAGGAGACCGGTCGCCACAAACGTGGCCAACCTTTGCAAAGAATTCTTAGCTGGCCTTAAAAATTAGTTATGACCCGTTTGCCCGAAAAGCCATTGCAGAAAAGGGTTATGCAAGGATAGTCTTGAACCAGAAGTCCTTCATCGGTGTCCAAGCGGTGCAATTACTCGAACAGGTTTAATATCGGTTTCTGAAGGCCAATGAACTGCACGGATTCGGCGGTTCAACTGACAATATCTGATCAGCTTAATGAAGATGTATGTCACAGACAGAAAAAAGGCCTGAAGCGAATATTAAAAGGTGGCAAAATGGCGATTGACTTTCTAAACTCAAAATCCGAATAGGCATATCATTGGGGAGTAAAAACCACTTTCACAATAGAAAAAAGGTATTTCACTTTTAAAAATTGGGTTATGTCAAACTTTCTGTTTCGTGAGGGAAAGGCAAAAGCAAGTGTGGTTGATGGAATGAAGTGGAATCAGCCTCTCTTGCGTGGGATGACGAGGCTGGTGGATGACAGTGAACGGAGAGCAAATAAGGGGGGACGAAGTGACGGGTAAGCTTGGGAATGCCGGACGATGGAAAGCCACGGGCCGCAGGCATTGGGGCTACCCATCAGCAATTCAATTTAGGTAACTTTGTCAAATTCGACTCAACTGTCTGAAAGACGGATCAAATCAACTATTAGGAAAATTAGAACAATGCTTGGATGATTGCCAGAAGTCATCTAAAAATCATACTTTTGTGACGTGAAAAAGCTATTAAAAACAACTGGATTTCTTGCCATTTTAGTACTGTATTGCTTAAGCATAAGCTTTTACAGCGGAAATGCTGTGAATTATACAGATTACTCAAAGAATTCCAATTCCGAATACCGTTCTTCGATAGTTTCTTCCAACTTATTTTGCCATACAGAACAATCCGAAAGTTCCGTTAGCTTATATAACAACATATCCCGTACCAGCCTTAAAAACTCATTCAACCAATTTTCTACACTTTCTTTCGCAGCCATTCAATTGCTTCGTAATTCATACTCTACATACTTTTTTTATTCGGAAAATATAGTAGTTCGGTTCAAAAAAACCGATATAATCTTTCCTTTCCATTACTTCTGGTGATCCATTTTTAAGTCTTTAATATATCCCACATTTTATTTAAACAGGTTTTTCAGTTGTAGCAATAACTGAACTTCTATTATAAATCATATTAATACATTTAAAAATGGACTTAACAACAATAATTACAATAGTCATAATACTTTTCTGTATCGTACTTTTTGTATTACAGAGCAGAAAGAAAAAACAAAAAGAAGCACAACTCTTACAACCACTTTTCAAGTTGGCAGAAAATAATAATTGTAAGATTTCAAAGCATGAGCGCTTAAACAATTCATTTATAGGAATTGACGAAGTGGCCAATATTGTATTTGTAGTCAGTAATGTAAATAACATAGAATCATCTCAACAAATTGATCTTGCAGATATTCTGAAATGCCGGGTAATTGAATCCAGTAGGTCTGTTAGTACGAAAGAAGGCAGCATAAAAGTTGTTGATAAGATTGAATTGTCATTGGTGTTTATTTCAATCGAAAAGTATACCAGTAGTTCAGTCCAAAAGTATACCATTTAAATTAAATAAAAAGGTAGTACTCATCAGATCGGGGTACCCCGATCTGATGAGTACTGGAGCCCGGATTTTTTGATTCTGATTTTTCATTTTTTCATCATTTCTGTTGTTTCCCTTAAGCGGTATGATTCTCCATTCATGTTTACCAAATGAGCCTTGTGGGTCAGGCGGTCGACCAAAGCAGCGGTTAGTACTGCATCGCCAAAGATCTCTTCCCATCGGTCGAACCCCAGATTTGTGGTAATGATGGTTGCCTTGCGACCTGCCCGGAGCGAGAGATGGTTAAAGAGCAACTCTGCTCCCTGCTTGTCAAAAGAGATATAGCCAAATTCATCACAAATGACCAGATCGTATTTCTCAAACCTCAATTCCATCTGCCGCAACGTTCTCTGTGCATGTGATTCTCTTAATAGGGTAAGCAGCCCGTGTACTGTGGTAAAATAGACTTTGTACCCTTGCAGACAGGCTTTCAGCCCAAGTCCGGTAGCAATGTGGGTCTTGCCTGTTCCCGGATTTCCTGCCAGTATGATATTTCGTCCAGAGGCCACAAAGTCAAGCCGTTCGAGCAAGGTGAGTTTTTCTGCTGCATCAACCGGGAGCAAATCACGCTTTAAATCATGCAGGTATAGTTTGGCCGGAAAACCAGCCTGTCTGATCTGTGCTTTCTTTCGGTTTTCCAGGCGGGTATCATATTCCCGTTCCATTAACCGCAGAAGGTATGTTTCATAGTCTGCCCCTTCTTTAGCCGACTCCTGCGCCACCTGTTCAAACTCGTTGCGGAAAACAGGTAACCTGAGTTCTTTACTGTACCGTATGATTTCTGATTTTATTTCGCTTTGTAATTTCATTTTTCAGTTGGATTAATTCATTAATAGTGCGGTAACCTGTTTGAGTTGTTCCTGGGCCAGATAAGCCGTTTGGTTATTTATGGCAACCGGTTTGGCATCTTCTCTGGGTTTATTGCCCAAAAGGGCTGTTAGCTTCTCTGTGGTTATACTTTGGGTACAAAGGCTAACCAACCGCGACACGGTAGCTTCCAGGTTTTCTTCACTGATTTTATTCTGGCGGCAATAATGGAGCAGATCGATAAAGTCGCGGGGAGCACCCAGGTAAAATTGCTGATATAGCTTTTCCAGATATGGGCTGCATGTCAGGGCAACACTTCCGTTCAAGGCCCCGGGTTTTTGCCGAAGGGTATCCAGATAATGTTCAATGGAGATGACCCATTGATGTTTGCCATAGTCGCGCTGATGAGATGCAACGGACTTGTTCTCGAAGTAAACTTCAATTTTATGACTTAATACTTTAACGTCAACAAAACACCCAACCAGTTTGTCAGATACCGAATAACGGTTGGTACAGTAGCTGATCGTGGCATATTTATCGACCCGAAGCTGTTCAGAATCCGAACATGCCAATAGCCCGGTGTATTGCCATAAAAGGTCTTTTTCATCAGCAAACATTTCCATTGCAGTACGACCTGTTAATTGCTGTTTGGCCTGATTTAATTTGCTGATAATTGATCCGAGGTATTGTTCTGCCTGTTCAAAACTGGCAAAGTCGCTTTTAAAACCAAACGCTTTTCTGCGGATGTATTCCACACTGCGCTCAACATGCCCTTTTTCGTTTCCACTGTAGGCATTGCAAAACCGATGGCCAAACTGGTAATGTCCCTTGAGCTGGAGCAAAGCCCTGGTGGGTTCTTTCTCGTGTTTGCCGATAAATTTGGCAACGGCAACGCGCATATTGTCATAAACCATCTGGTGGTAAACCCCACCTATGTGTTCAAAAAATGAAACATGTGATTCCATAAAAGCCAGCGTGTCCTGACGCCTGTAAATCATAGCATAGCGGTAATTGCTGTAAGCCGAAGTAAATACAGCAAGTTGAAAACGACACAGATGTCCGGATATAGTTAGTTTTATCTCACCCCAGTCAAACTCACAGACCGAACCGGGTGCATACCGCTGCCGGATAAAAGCTTCCTGATTAGCTGCCGGTTTTCCTAACTTTTCCCGGATATAATTACATACCGTGGTGTAGCCAACACCAAAACCCTGATCATGAAGCAATTGCAATATATCTATATTCTTCAGGATTTGCTTGCGCATGCCTTGCTGCATTTTCTTGCCGTTTAACTCAAGCTGGGCATCTATAACGGCCTGCACTTCCCGGGTCAAACGAACTTTGCTTCTTGTCCCAATACGATAAAGTGGAGGACTTGACAGATAAGTCGAAAGAGCCATTTCTGGCCGGAGTAATCCCTTTTGAAGCTTCTCGTAATCCTCGATATACTTGCTTATGGTTTTACGGCTTACTTGCAGTTCTCGTGATATGCGGCGCTGACTTTTACCCTCACGGTGGCTCCGAATAATGATTTCTTGTCTTGTATACATACTTATCATGTTTTAAAAATGAGATTATATTCTCATTTTATGATGACTAAGTGGTATACTTTTCGACTGAAAGGTGGACTACTTCTTAATTGTTATAAACA
>JBAZGO010000083.1:0-11518 GCA_041652995.1 Prolixibacteraceae bacterium | reverse complement strand
CCTCTGCTCCGCTTGCTTCCGACTTGTATAGTTATTCCTTCATTGTTGATGGAATAAGTTCAACTGATCCAAACAATGTGTACAAAATTCGTGACGTGGCCTCGGTTTTCGATGTCTTTATTGTTGGTGGCGGAAAAGGTGATTTGTATTCGGTAAACAAAGTGACCCATGGAACTGTTTCCCGTCGCTGGTACGATTCTCCCGGAAACGGAATGACCCGCCGCATGACCATCTATACTCCTCCCGGATACGAATCCGGGAACGAAAAATATCCGGTATTGTACCTTTTGCACGGAATGGGTGGCGACGAAGAAGCCTGGATTGCGCTTGGCCGGACAGCTCAGATTCTGGACAACCTCATCGCCCAGGGAAAAGCAAAACCAATGATCGTGGTGATGCCAAACGGAAACGTTGCGCAGGAAGCTGCTCCCGGGGAATCGAGCCTTGGTTTATACAAACCAACAATGCAACTTCCTCACACAATGGATGGTACTTACGAAGAAACTTTTCCCGACATCATGAAATTCATTGAAAGTAACTACCGGGTAAAAGCTGATAAAGCCGATCGTGCCATTGCCGGTTTGTCGATGGGTGGATACCATTCACTTCACATTTCGCGCTATTACCCCAATACCTTTGACTATATCGGGTTATTTTCCCCGGCAATTATGCCCAACGATCAGGTAAAATCGAAGGTGTACGCCAATTTCGATGAAACATTGACCACCCAAATGAAAAACGGTTATAAACTTTACTGGATAGGAATTGGCAAAACCGATTTCCTTCAGAAAAATGTTACTGACTATCGGGCAAAATTGGATGCCATGGGTATGAAATACATTTATCGCGAAAGTGAAGGAGGTCACATTTGGACCAATTGGCGGGTTTATTTGTCAGAGTTCGCACCTTTACTTTTTAAATAATTCAGGATGAAAAATTTATCGTATTTACTTGTGGTCATTTGCCTGTTATCTGGCTGGCATTCTGCCTCGGCACAGGTTTTTAAAAACGACGATTTAGAGATTTCGAAGTTGGAGGATCATGTTTGGGTCATCGAAACGACCGACAAAACAACCATGTACCTCATCGAAGGCACTGACAAAGCCTTGCTGATTGATACCGGAACCAAATGCGAAAAGCTTGAAGAAGTGGTACGGAAAATTACGAAGAAACCACTTTATGTGGTCATCACTCATGCACATGGCGATCATGCCGGAAACATTGGGTTTTTCAGCGAAATTTATATGCAGGCCGCCGATACGGTCCTTCTTGACCATACCTACAAGGGTGTCATCCATTTTGTAAAAGACGGCGATGTTTTCGATTTGGGAAGCAAGAAAATTGAAGTAAGCCAGATGCCTGCACATACACCGGGTTCGATAGTTCTTCTTGATAAGAAAGGCGGAATCTGTTATTCCGGAGATGCATTTGGTTCGGGGCAGGTCTGGTTGCAGCTTAGGCCATTTGCTCCAATGAGCACGTATGTTAGTTCATGCAAAAAAATGGAAAAATTATTGGATGAAGGAATCACAAAAATCTATTGTGGTCATTATCCTTATGTGAAAAAGGCATATAACAAACAGTACATTACTGAAATGAGGCAATTGGCTGAAGCTTTGATAAACGGGAGTGCTCCGGAAGCGGTTCCTCATCCGCAAAAAGTCTCAATTGGCTGCGATCATCCGATGATGGTTACCCAAGATGAGGCAACTATTGTTTACGATCCGGAACACATTAAATTCTAATCTGTACTATATATGGCAAAGTAAAAGGTTTTGGCCTGAGAGGAATTTATACGTATGGCGGAATTCCTTTTGAAGCCTATACTTCAGTAAAAAATTTTAATTTCTGAAGGTGGTGTATTGAGCCACTTTCAGAAATCTACTTTTCGTTTCACCTGTTATAAAATATACGATTACAGGCTAAATCGCTGATAATTATTCCAATTTCGTTTTTTTCTGATTTTGAATTCCAAGATTTATCAATTATCATTGTGTCGTACAGACACTGAGAATTTTATAACCAAAATTTATTCAATATGAAAATGAAATGGCAAGGCTTGTCGATTGTTTTGGCGCTGGTGCTTTCACTGTTTACCGGTTTTACTTTTACACAATGTCAATCGGGAAGTAAAAATCCGGACGACCAGAAGATTCAGGAAATTGTGGCGAAAATGACACTCGATCAAAAAGCACAGTTGGTAATTGGTACCGGAATGTTTTTCGAACTTCCGGATTCTATTCAGAAAAAAATGCCCTCCGGATTTGGTGGAAAGATTGACTCCGACGACACTACCTTCGTCGAAATGGTTGAAAAGATCAGGAAATATTTACCCGGAGCAGCCGGAGTGACATCCGAATTTCCGGAATTGGGCATTTCTTCGCAGGTTTTAACCGATGGACCTGCCGGACTACGCATTCAGCCTACCCGAAAAGGTGATGATAAGACATACTTTTGCACGGCTTTTCCGATTGCCACAGTGCTGGCATCGAGCTGGGATACCGATTTGGTTTACAGCGTTGGCCAGGCCATGGGAAACGAGGTAAAAGAATACGGTTCTGATATTTTGCTGGCTCCTGCACTCAACATTCAGCGGGATCCGCTTTGTGGCCGTAATTTCGAGTACTATTCCGAAGATCCGCTGATTTCCGGGAAAATGGCTGCCGCGATGGTAAACGGTATTCAGTCGAATGGCGTGGGAACCTCCATCAAACATTTTGCTGCCAACAACTCAGAGACTAACCGCATGTCGGTGAATACGATTGTGAGCGAACGCGCCCTGCGCGAAATTTACCTCAAAGGTTTCGAAATTGCAGTAAAAGAAGCGCAGCCGTGGACAGTGATGTCTTCATACAATAAAATCAATGGAACATACACTTCGGAAAGTGGGGATTTGCTCACTAAAATTCTTCGCGACGACTGGAACTTTCAGGGTTATGTAATGACCGACTGGGGCGGCGGCAGCGATATTGTGGCACAAATGGAAGCCGGAAACGACATGATTCAACCCGGACAACCCAAACAAAGCCGTGAATTGGTTGCTGCTGTAAAAGAGGGCAAACTTGATGAAAAAATTCTGGACCGCAATGTCAGCCGAATCCTGAAAATGATGCTGAAAGCTCCGCGTTACAATGGTTATCAATATTCAAACGCACCTGATTTAGCGGCTCATGCAGCCGTAACCCGTCAGGCTGCAACCGACGGAATGGTACTGCTCGAAAACAAAGGAAACGCACTTCCGATAGCTACAGGAGTAAAGAATATTGCAGCCTTTGGAAATACGTCCTACGCTTTTATTGCAGGTGGGACTGGTAGCGGCGACGTGAACGAAGCCTATACGGTTTCGCTGATCGACGGGCTGAACAACGGCGGTTACACAGTGCTTGGCGATTTAAAAGCCACGTATGAAAAATTCATGAAAGATGCTGAGGCGAACAGGCTCCCGTCGAAAAATCCGCTGGCAGTGTTTATGGGTGCGAAAGAACCACTTCCTGAAATGTCCGTTACTCCGGCTTTGGCTAAGAAAATAGCTGTAAAATCGGATATGGCATTAATTACCATTGGCCGTATTGCCGGCGAAGGGGCAGACCGGACTGTAACCGAAGGCGATTTTTACCTGACCTCAACCGAAAAGGAAATGATTCAGAATGTTTCGGACGCTTTCCGTGCCAAAGGCAAAAAAACAGTAGTTGTTCTGAATGTAGCTGGTGTGGTAGAAGTGGCGAGTTGGCGCAATTTGCCCGATGCTGTTTTGTTGGCCTGGCTTCCCGGTCAGGAAGGTGGAAATTCGGTTGTTGATGTACTCTCGGGCAAAGTGAATCCATCAGGAAAACTGGCGGTGACTTTCCCCATGTCGTACAACGACACTCCAACTGCAAAATCATTCCCGGGTGTTCCTGAAAAATCGGACAAAGTGGATGATGCCCCCGACCAGTCGGGATTTTCTTTTATGCACCGCATTCCCTGGGAAATTACCTATACCGAAGATATTTATGTGGGCTACCGTTATTACAACACGTTTAACGTACCGGTTGCCTACGAATTTGGCTACGGATTATCGTATTCAACTTATGAAATCAGTAATTTACAGCTCAGTTCTGCTGATTTTACCGGCGAACTTACTGCCACTGCCGAGGTGAAAAACACAGGATCAGTTGCCGGTCGCGAAGTAGTTCAGGTTTATGTGAATCCGCCTTCAGGAAAATTAAATAAACCTGAAGAAACATTGGCTGCTTTTGCCAAATCAAAAATGCTGGAACCCGGTGAATCACAAACTTTAAGTTTCAAAATTGAAACCAAGGATTTCGCTTCATTCGACGAAGCTACATCAAGCTGGGTAGCCGAAGCAGGTGATTACACATTGAAAATCGGAGTGTCTTCAGCCGATATCAAGCAAACTGCCGCATTTAAAATTGCCAATGATATTGATGCAGGAAAGGTTTCAAAAGCGCTGGTTCCTTCCGTAGAAATTAATAAGTTGGTTGCGAAGTAGCCCTCGTGTAAAATTAACCGCAGAAAACACTGTGGAAATACAGAGGACGCACAACGCAGCAATCAGGAGGTAGTAATTGCCATCGCCGTTCACTCTGTGGAAACCCTGTGTTTCATGCGGTAAAAATTAGATTTAGTAACTGTTTAAATTTTTAATAAGTATCCGTTACTTTACCTCAAATGAAAAGTTTTCCTTCGAGCGATGCGGACGCAGCCTTGACTTTTTTTGATTCCTTTTTTGTGTCAAGACAAAAAAGGAATTGGGGTTTGGGGCAAAGCCCCATCGGTCGGAACAATTAGGCATGCAACCGGATATTCATAAAATTTTATTTTTTCCTCTTGGAAATTTTAAAAAGTCAGGTACAAAAAATTACTTTTCATACTACGGAGCACAGAACTTTCTATTTTCAGGAATTCTGTGCTCTTTTTTTGTGAAATTCAGTATTCCCGAAATTCGAATCAGCAAAACCTAAGTTTTGTCTTTTTGTCAGGAACAATAAAAAGCTAATTTCGTTGCCGAAACTCAATACCAACTGTTATGATCCGAGTACTGATTCCCTTTTTATTCGTTTTATGCCTTCCTTTTTTAGGATTTTCCCAGGCAAAAACGCACACATTTACTTTATCGTCAACCGACTTTTTGCTCGACGGAAAACCAATTCAAATTATTTCCGGAGAAATACATCCGGCACGAATTCCGCACGAATACTGGCGGCAACGTATTCAAATGGCCAAAGCCATGGGATGCAATGCCATTGCAGCATACATTTTCTGGAATTACCACGAAACCCAACCCGGGGTTTTCGATTTCGAAACCGGAAATCATAACATTGCCGAATTTATCCGGATAGTTCAGGAAGAAGGTTTATGGCTGATGTTGCGCCCGGGGCCTTATGTTTGCGCCGAGTGGGAATTTGGCGGCCTGCCTTCGTATTTGCTTAAAATTCCTGACATTAAAGTGCGCTGCATGGACCCGCGTTATACCGAAGCGGTTGATCGGTACATCAAAGCGCTGGCTCTTCAGGTAAAAGATTTGCAGGTGACCAAGGGCGGCCCGATTGTGATGGTTCAGGTTGAAAATGAATACGGAAGTTACGGGAACGACCGAATATACATGAAATGGCTTCAGGAAGAATGGAAGAAAAACGGCATTGAAGTTCCGTTTTATACGGCTGACGGACCGACTGCATTTATGCTCGAAGCGGGTTCGTTGCCTGATGCTGCGATCGGTTTGGACCCGGGAACCAACGACGCCAATTTCGAACAGGCCACCAAAGCGAACCCGAATGTTCCTTCGTTTTGCAGCGAATTGTATCCCGGATGGCTCACGCATTGGGGCGAAAAATGGCAGCGGCCCGATACCACTGAATTGTTGAAAGATGTGAAATGGCTGATGGATCATAAAAAATCGTTCAATTTTTATGTCATTCACGGCGGAACAAACTTTGGCTGGTGGGCTGGTGCAAATGCATTTAGCCCAACGCAATATCAGCCCGACGTAACCAGTTACGATTACGACGCACCGATTAACGAAATGGGGCAGGCCACACCGAAATATCTTGCACTCCGGAAATTAATCGGGAGTTATCTTCCGAAAAAACAAAGACTTCCGGCCATTCCTGCTGAAATTCCGGTGATTGAAATTCCCGAAACTAAGTTGACAACAACAGCTTCTGTCTGGGACAATCTTCCGGAAGCCATCCAGTCGCCACAGCCCAAACCGATGGAAATGTTCGATCAGAAGGGTGGATTTATTCTGTATCGCACCACGTTAATCGGGCACAAAAAAGGCAAACTCCGGATAACCGAATTGCATGATTATGCCACTGTTTTTGTGGATGGAAAATATGTTGGAAAACTCGATCGATCCAAAGCTGAAAATATCATTGAATTACCTGCTTCCACTTCCGAAAATCTGCAACTCGACATTTTGGTTGAAGGAATGGGACGCATCAATTTTGCCGAATACATGATCGACCGGAAAGGCATTACCGAGCGTGTTTCGCTCAACGGAATGACGCTGATGAACTGGCAGATTTATCCACTTCCGTTCGATGAAAACTACGTTCGAAACCTGAAATTCACTTCCGGAGAAAAAACAAAGCCGGGGAACTTTTTTAAGGGCGAATTTACTCTGAACGAAACCGGCGACACTTACCTCGATTTGAGCAAGTGGGAAAAAGGGGTGGTTTGGGTGAATGGACACAACCTTGGCAGATATTGGAATGTTGGTCCGCAGTTTCAGTTGTATTGCCCCGCGCCCTGGCTGAAAAAGGGCAAAAACGAGATCGTGATTTTCGATTTGCACCAACTCGCTCCGCAGCCGGTAAAAGGTGTGAAAAGCATGAACTGAATTTACCGGGAAAAACCGGCTGCTTTATATGGAGTTCAGGTGAATTCGGATTGTGTGGATTCTTGCTGGTTATTTTTACAGAATGATTTACTTTGCTTGAAAATTCAACGCGTGTTTTCGCTATGAGAAACCCCATCATTAACCGGAATTATCCGGAAAAGCAAGCTCTGATTACTTCGCAGGGAACGGTTACGTATCAACAGTTGTTGAGTCGTGTTGAGCAGTTTGCTTTGTTATTTAGAGGCAAAGGCTACACTAAAGTGGCCATTTACGCCGAAAACACTCCGGCATGGATCTATGCTTTTTACGCAGCGCTGCAAAACAATTGCATCGCCATTCCGATCGACTTTCTGGCATCGGCCGATGATGTGGCTTATATACTCGACGATTGCCGGCCCGAATTGCTGTTCATCAGTTCCGGGATGAAAGAAGCTTATTCGAAAGCCAAACTCCAAAGCAGACATCAACCTGAAATTATCGTATTTGAAGCTATTTCTCCGGATGATACGATTTCGGAAAGTCAATGGCTTGCCCCGGAAGATGACGAAACCACAGCGGTCATCATTTACACTTCAGGAACAACCGGAAGCCCGAAAGGGGTGATGCTTTCGTATACCAACATTCAGGAAAACATGAATGCGGTTATCGGCTGTAAAATTTTTACTCCTGAACGGCAGGTCATGATTTTTCTGCCGCTGCATCACATTTTTCCGCTTGTTGGTTCGCTCATGGTTTCGCTTCATGTTGGAACCAGTATCCCAATTGTTCCTTCCATGCAATCGACTGACCTGATGAAAACATTTGCTGACAATCAGGTGGGCGTTTTCCTTGGAGTTCCGCGTTTGTACGAACTGATGTATCGCGGAATAAAAGCCAAAATCGACCAAAGTGCGGTAGCGCGTTTCCTGCTTTGGCTGGTCACGAAAACCAAAAACCGGAAGCTCGGGAAAAAGATTTTCAATAAGGTGCACCAGGGTTTTGGCGGACATTTACAATATATGATTGCCGGTGGAGCTGCTTTGAATAAAGAAGTTGGAGCCTTTTTTTATGCGCTAGGATTCGACATTATGGAGGGTTTTGGCATGACGGAGGCTGCCCCGATGATTGCCTTTCCGCGCCCGGGGAATATAAAAATTGGCGCTACCGGTCAGGCTTTGCCAGGCTTATCGGTCGAAATTCGTGACGGCGAAATTGTGGCCAAAGGTCCGAGCATTATGAAAGGATATTACAACCGGCCTGAAGAAACAGCCGAAGTTGTTGTTGACGGTTGGCTGCACACAGGCGATCTGGGTTATCTCGATCAGGATGGATTTCTGTACATTACCGGCCGAAAGAAAGAAATTATCGTTCTGCCAAACGGAAAAAATATAAACCCGGTTGAAGTGGAGATGAAACTTGATGGATTTTCCGGAGCCATAAAAGAAGCTGGCGTGTTTATGCACAACGAAATGTTGCATGCCGTTATTTATCCTGATCTTCATTTCCTGGCGGAAAATAATGTGAAGGATTTCGATGCCTATTTCCGCGAAAATGTAATTACGCCCTTCAATGCCGAAATGAGCTCTTACAAACGGATTATGCAGTTTACACTGGTGAAATCGGAATTGCCCAGGACTCGGCTTTCGAAACTTCAGCGGTTTAAATTTGAAGAATTGCTTGAACGTAAAGATGAAAGCAAACCGAAATCGAATGAGCCGGAAACTTCGGAATACCATGCCATCAAAACATTTATTGAGAGCCAGGTAGACATGGATATTTTGCCCGATCATCACCTGGTGTTCGACATTTCGATGGATTCGCTGAGTAAACTAAGCCTGATCGACTTTATTGAGAAAAGTTTCGGCATTAAATTCGACGAAGAACAATTGCTGAAATTTCCATCTATCCGGAAAATTGCCGAGTACATTCAACACAACAAGCTTTTTCATAAAACCGATCACGATTCGAGTTGGACAGGAGATTTGAAAGGCGACTCGGATGTTATTCTGCCGAAGTCCTCCTTTTTTCTCGGGCCAATTGTTCGGCTGGTTCGTGGCCTTTTTCGTCTGTTTTTCAAATTCGAAGGTCGTGGAATGGAGAATATTCCGGAAGGTGCATGTTTCCTGGCGCCCAATCACGAAAGTAAACTCGATGCGTTTCTGGTTCTTTCGTATCTCGATATGCCAACTCTGAAAAACACTTTTTCGTACGCCAAAAAAGATCATGTCAACAGCAGTGTTCGGCGCTATCTGGCCAGTCACAGCAATGTAATTGTCATGGATTTGTCGAAAGACCTGAAGCATTCGATCCAGAAAATGGCTGAAGTGGTAAAGCAAGGCAAAAAGATTCTGATTTTTCCGGAAGGCACCCGAACGTTAACCGGCGAATTGGGAAAATTTCATAAAACCTACGCCATGCTCAGCGCCGAGCTCAATGTTCCGGTGGTTCCGGTGGCCATTTCCGGAGCTTATAAAGCCATGTCTTCCGGAGCTAAGAAAATCAAACGGGGCGAACGCATCAGCATAGAGTTTTTGCCGCCTGTTTATCCTGAAGGGAAAAAGCCTGAGGAGTTGAATAATTTGGTGAAGGAACGGATTGCGGGAGTAAAAGATCAGTGCTAAAGGGTTAGGAGACTTTTAATCTTCGTTTCAGTAATACTCCGCGATTAAAAATCGCATCACCCGAATGTCTATTTTTTCTTCAGTCCGATTACATTCGGAATTTTCCAAAAATGATCGTTGTCGTCGTTGTTGCAGGTGTTCGAAACATAACTGCCGAATTTGGCAATTACCGTGTCGCCGGTGTTGATGTACAAACTGGCTTCGGGGCCGCCTTCAAGGTAAACGGTAGTGCGGATGTTTATCGGTAAACCTTTCAGGTACGAAATCATGGTTTGGTGGGTGTATGGCGAGCGCGTAAAAACAATGTACAGATTTCCATCCACATCGGTCGACATCAAAATCATGCTGCACGATTGGTCGGGTCGTTTCGAAAAAGCCATTCCGTCGCCGTTGCAGCCAATCATGCGCATTCCCTGGCAAAACGAATGGTAGTCGAGCTTCACTTTTTCCCAATCGGCGCAGGTAATGTCGATGATTTCAAACGGCTGTTTCTTTTGATCTTTTGGGTGCATGGCCAGCATGGCATTGTAATAATCGCTTTTCTTCGGATTGTTCAAGTGGTTGTAATTCTTCATGAAACCTTTGTTCGACTGGGTGCGGTTGTAGCTGTACATTCCGGCGTTGATGATGATATTTTTGCCGAATTCTTCTGCCCATTCCGGAGCAGTTCGCGGATGCCGCCCATGTTCCGAAGCCGTCAGGAATTCGAAGTCGAACTTTTGCCTGTCCACTTTCAGGACTGTTAACTTTGAATCGTTGACTACCGATTTATCAGGAGCTTCTAACTCTGCATAGTGAAGTCCGTCGGCCAGGGTTTTCCACGAAATTTCGCTGATCCATACATTTTGAGTGTTTCCCTGAAGGACGAACACCATCAGGAGAAAAAGCAGATATATGCGTTTGCCCTGATTCGGGGAATAAACTCCCAAATTCACCGGTAAGGGAACGTTGAGGCACTTTTCGTCTTTCTTCCTCCGGGTTCCTGTCTCTGTTTGGCTGGCGAGGTCTGTCATGTTTTTCAGCTATCTATTTCGATCTTTGCATTTTTCAGTTTTTTCTTCATTCCTTTATCCGGAATAAAGCTGATACGCAGCTCCCTGATATTGCGTTTTGAGACTGCTTCGCGCGAATCGCTGGCCGCTACTTTGGCATGTAGCCGGAAGGTACCCAACTCATCAAGCTTGACGGTATGTCCACTGGTTAGCAATTCCGGAATCAGGTCGACCAGGGCGTTTACAATGAGAATAACATCGGCCCCGTGGGCTGTTGTCCGCTTCGACAATAAATCGGCGATCTCGTTAAGGTTGACTTGCGTGGAACCGGTAAGCTTCGGGAACCATAATTTACGTCCCTCTTTGCCTTCTCCCGGACGAAAGGTTGATACGATTTTGTAATTCAGATGCATGGCGTTTGGATTTTGTTTGTTATTACTTCGTATTCTATGGCGCATTAGATAAAGATCCCTACGTGATGAAATTTTTTTTGATCAGCACAAAGTTCTATTCTAATGCGCCATAAAAGATAAGGTTTTACTTACTTATTTTCAAACTGGTAATTACAAAAATTTACTTTCCATGGGTTGAATTTTGATTTTCGCGATGGACGTTGATTGTTCCGGTTCTTAGGCACATGGCAAATCGTGTTCTTTTTGCCTTTCCTTGGCTGGGAGAAGGTGACTTTTACTCATGCCACAACGCTTTCGCGGGTTGGGGCGAAAAGCATGACAGGAATATATTGGTATGTTTTAAGAATCTGTTTAAAATTAAAAAGAATACAATTTGAAGTTGATTTTTATCAGTTTTTGACTCTCCCCAAGCCCAATAAATCGGGCTTGGGGAGGCTATATCAAAAGTCAGAATCCACAGAATGAAACTTTCAAATTGTAAGTTCACCTTCATTTCACCCCTCCAAACCTCCCCTAAAGGGACGGCTTTAAAGTCCCCTTCAGGGCATAGCCGTCAAGCTAAGGGATAAAAGTATATAAAGGCAAAGAATTTTGAACACTGAGTAAATAATAAGGGGAATGCTGTCCCCTTTGAAAAAAGGCTGGTTAAAAAAATCGAATCTGTTTTCT
>JBAZGO010000082.1:0-12544 GCA_041652995.1 Prolixibacteraceae bacterium | reverse complement strand
TATTTAAGCTTTACAAAGAAATGACAGAGGAACAATTGATGAACAAAATGTTTAAACGACACCTAAACAGGCAACGAGATATAAATTACTCATATATAAGAATTTAAATGTGTTAAAGTAGAACTAAATGTATAGTTTATTCAAAAAGGAAATAACCAGTTTTTTCGGGTCACTTACAGGCTATGTGGTGGTATTCGTGTTTTTGCTCGGAACCAGCCTGTTTTTGTGGGTTTTTCCCGGAAATTACAACATTCCTGATAACGGTTATGCCTCGCTCGACGGACTTTTCGAATTGGCGCCATGGGTTTATCTTTTCCTTGTTCCGGCCATAACCATGCGCCTTTTTGCCGAAGAAAAACGGCAGGGAACGATGGAACTTTTACTCACTCGTCCACTATCCGTATTTCAAATCGTATTCGCGAAGTTTCTTGCCGGGCTACTGCTGGTTTCCATTTCGCTAATTCCAACGCTCATTTATTTTTATTCGGTTTATGTACTTGGCAATCCGGTTGGATGCATGGATACCGGCGGAACATGGGGCGCTTACATTGGGTTATTCTTTCTGGCTGCCATTTATGTGGCTATTGGGTTGATGGCTTCTGCATTAACCGACAATCAGATTTTTGCCTTCATTTTAGCTCTGTTCCTTTCATTTCTGGCCTATCTGGGTTTCGATTTAGTTGGAGGCATGCAGTTTTCTTCCGCCATTCAGCAAATAATTATAACCTTGGGCATAAACGATCACTACATTTCAATCAGTCGGGGAGTGGTCGATTCGCGCGACCTGGTTTACTTCCTCTCAGCCATATTTATATTTTTGTTCCTCACCAGCCGAATCATTCATTTTTATACGGTTAATCTCCGGAAGGAAATTAAATCCGGAATTATAGTTTTGCTTGGCATTTTTATCCTGAATGTGGTTTCCGGACAACTGTTTTTCCGTCTCGATTTAACAGCCGAAAAACGATACTCAATTACTGAAGTTTCTAAAAATCTCGTAACGAAACTTGAACAACCTGTAAATATTACACTTTATCTGGACGGCGAACTTCCGGCAGGTTTCAGGAAACTGAAAAAGTCGATTCAGGAAAAAATAGCTGATTACAATGCTTATTCAGCGCACCGGATCAACCTGATGATTGTCGATCCGTACGAAATTGCTAATGTAAAACAGCGCGAACAACTTTTTACGGAACTCGCTGCTAAAGGACTTCAGCCTACAAATATTCGCCAGAATACGGAACAGGGAACAATGACCCGACTGATTTTTCCGGGGGCGATAGTTGAGTACGACAACAAGTTAACCAGTGTTAACCTGCTGAAAAATAATCAGGCACTTCAGGCCGAAGTCAATTTAAATAATTCAATTGAAAGCCTGGAATACGAATTTTCTGCAGCTTTCGCAGAACTCATGAGTACCGAAAAGCAAACCGTGGCTTATCTGGAAGGTCAGGGAGAACTGCGCGACAATGAAACGCACGATTTTACAGAAGCTTTATCGGAGAAATATGAGGTGAAAAAAGTTTCGGCCCAGGAATTAATCGGGAACGGAACGAAGATAAAAGCATTAATTATCGCCAATCCAACCCGAAAATTTACTGAAAATGAAAAATTTACTATCGATCAGTTCCTGATGAACGGTGGCCGGATTTTGTGGCTGGTAGAGCCGGTCTCTGTGAGTCTCGACAGTTTAAGTACCGGTTACACAACACTGGCCTTTCCGCAAAACCTGAATCTGGACGACCAGTTGTTTCATTATGGGGTGCGGCTGAATCCGAATTTGATCCAGGATGCCGAATGTTTACTAATACCTGTAAACACGGCTCCGGAAGGCTCACCGGCCAAATTTACCCCGGCGCCCTGGTACTATTCGCCGCTGCTCATTCCTTCAGAAAAAAATGTGATCAGTAAAAATTTAAACCGGATAAAAGCCGAATTTGTGAGTTCGGTTGATACGGTCGGAAGGCAAAATGAAGTGCATAAAACTGTAATCCTTTCAACTTCCGATCATTCGCTGGTGGAAGAAGCTCCATTGGAAGTAAGTTTGGCCAGCATCAACAATCCGCCCGACAAACGATTGTTTCGGATGCCAGCGCAACCTGTAGGCGTTTTGCTCGAAGGAAAGTTTACTTCAGTATTTAAAAACCGGATGGTCGATGCATTCGGAGTCAAGACTGCGGATGTTAAATCAGAAAGTCAGCCAACAAAAATGATTGTTTTTTCCGACGGAAACCTGGTTGCCAATCAGTTTCGCATATCGAACGGAGCGCCTGAGTTTATGCCGCTTGGGTACGATCGGTTTTCGCAGCAGACTTTTGGTAATAAGGCTTTGCTCCTGAATGCCGTGAATTATTTGTGCCACGACAATGGTTTGATGGAACTTCGCT
This sequence comes from Prolixibacteraceae bacterium, assembly GCA_041652995.1. Lineage (GTDB taxonomy): Bacteria > Bacteroidota > Bacteroidia > Bacteroidales > Prolixibacteraceae > Aquipluma. The sequence goes on along the minus strand of JBAZGO010000082.1, from coordinate 10,157 downwards.
CGCGTGTGTTCAAAATCCGATTGCTCGACAAGGTTCGTGTGAAAGAAGACAAAACAGTGTGGCAACTCGTAAATGTATTGTTGCCTTTACTCCTGATTTCTGTTTTTGGTGCGATTTACATCCTTGTCAGGAATCGGAAATATAAACGTCGCATGGTTGAATAACCGATCAGTTTGTTGTACTAAAAAATTGAGAATCAGTGTTTGTCCCTCTTGGTCAATCTGTTCGTTTCTTTATTATAAATTATTCCACGATCAATAGGTAAAAAATATCAAAGTTTGTATATTCGTGAACTTCCCGCTGATTAGATACGGGGGTGATTTCAAGGTAAATAATTAAAAAGGAATATAAAACTCTAAAAAAATACCGAATGAAATTTGTTGTTTCAAGTACCGAATTACTCAGCCATCTTGCTTCAATTAGCAAAGTGATCAATTCAAAAAATACGCTTCCAATTCTGGATAATTACTTATTTCTTCTGGAAGAAAACCGTTTAACAGTGACTGCTTTCGACCTGGAATCGATCTTGATAACAAGCCTTGAGCTTGAAAATACCAGCGGTACTGGAACCATTGCTGTTCCTGCAAAGCTGATGAACGAAACGCTGAAAGAATTTCCGGAGCAACCGTTAACTTTTCAATTGGATCAGGAAACGTTTGCCATCGATATCTTCTCTCAAAATGGTAAATTCAGTATTGTTGGTCAGAATGGCGATGATTTTCCTCAACAACCGCTTTTGAATGAAGAGATTGCATCGACAATTAATGTAAATCATAGCGTTTTACTGAGCGGTATCAACAAAACACTTTTTGCTACAGCCGACGACGAACTTCGTCCGGTAATGAATGGTATTTTTATTGAACTTTCTGAAGACGATATGAAATTTGTAGCTTCCGATGCTCACAAACTGGTTCGTTACAAACGGTTCGATGCGAAAGCTGAAAAAGCCGCTTCGTTCATTCTTCCGAAGAAACCTGCAGCTTTGTTGAAAAGTTTACTGCCCAAAGAAGATTTTGATGTAAAGCTCGAATTCGACGATAAAAATGCTTTTTTCACCTTGAGCAATTACAAGCTGATTTGCCGTTTGGTTGAAGGAAATTATCCGAGTTACAATTCGGTAATTCCGGCCAATAACCCCAATAAACTCATCATCGATCGTGTCGAATTCTATAACACTGTGCGTCGTGTGTCGGTGTTCTCAAACCAGGCCAGTAATTTGGTTCGCCTGAAATTAACTGAAAATCAGTTGGTTGTTTCTGCTCAGGATATCGATTTCTCGATTTCGGCTGTGGAACGTCTGAATTGCCAATATGAAGGCGAAGACATGGAAATTGGGTTCAAATCAACCTTCCTTCAGGAAATTCTTTCCAATCTTTCGGCCACCGATGTAAAGGTTGAACTTTCGGATCCTTCTCGTGCCGGATTGTTGTTACCTGCTGAAAATGAGAATGAAGAAGAAAATGTACTTATGCTTTTAATGCCAATGATGATAAACGCCTGATGTATCAAAGGCGATCGATATAAAACCTAACAGCTCAAACCTGTTAGGTTTTTTAATTTCAATCAAAAAACAAAATCTCTAAAACAAAAACATGAATTTGAATCTCAGGAATCCATTGATTTTTCTTGATCTGGAAACAACAGGAATGAATATTGTTACCGATCGGATTGTCGAAATTGCGCTCATAAAAGTTTTTCCTGATGGGAAAGAAGAAGAAAAAGAATACCGGATCAATCCTGAAATGCCAATTCCTGAACATGTGAGTAAAATTCATGGCATTTACGACGAAGATATAAAAGACAAACCGACTTTTAAAGAGGTTGCCAAAACGATCGCTCAATTTATGGAAGGTTGCGATTTTGCCGGATTTAACTCGAACCGTTTCGATATTCCGCTGCTTGCCGAAGAGTTTCTGCGTGCAGATGTGGATATGGATTTGAAGAAACGCAAATTTATTGATGTGCAGGCTATTTTTCATAAAATGGAAAAGAGAACTCTGGCTGCAGCCTACAAGTTTTATTGCCAGAAACCGCTCGAAGATGCGCATAGCGCCATGGCCGATACCAAAGCAACCTACGAAGTGTTGAAAGCTCAGCTTGATGTATATAAAGATGAAGATTACGAAGATGCTCATGGCAAAATATCGAAACCAATTGTGAATGATATTCAGGCATTGAGTGAATTTTCGGCCTACGATACCAATGTTGATTTTGTGGGCCGGATTGTTTACGACGAGAAAGGTGTGGAAATCATCAATTTCGGCAAGAACAAAGGACTTCCGGTTGAAAAGGTTTTGCGCGAACAACCGGGATATTATGGCTGGATTTTGAACAGCGAATTTCCGCTATACACCAAAAAAGTGCTGACAGCGATAAAGCTGCGGATGAAGTAGCAGAATGTTGTTATTGGTTGTCCATTTGTAGTCATTATATTGCTTGAATGGTAAACGAAAATGACTGCAATGACGCGAAGCAAATAACTGCAACCGACCTGAAAATACCAATTTTAAAAACGCCTGACCATGAAAATCATCTGTGTTGGCCGCAATTATGTGGCTCATGCCAAAGAGTTAAACAATGAAATTCCGGATGAGCCGGTTCTGTTCCTGAAGCCCGATTCTGCACTTCTGCGTAACGATGATCCGTTTTATATTCCAGAGTGGTCGAACGATTTGCATCACGAAGTTGAATTGATTGTACGAATAAACCGGCTGGGGAAAAATATTGAAAAGAAATTTGCCCATCGTTATTATGATGAAATCGGGCTGGGAATCGATTTTACTGCGCGCGACGTTCAAAATGCCTTGAAAGATAAAGGTTTGCCCTGGGAGAAGGCAAAAGCATTCGATCATTCCGCCGTGATTTGTCCTGAATTTATTCCGGTAAATGAACTGCCCGACCGAAATGCCATTCATTTCAGGCTCGATATAAACGGGAAAACAGTTCAGGAAGGAAATTCTGCGTTGATGATTTTCCCGATTGATGATATTATAGCACATGTTTCGAAATACTTTACGCTAAAAATTGGTGATTTAATTTATACCGGAACACCGGCTGGCGTTGGCCCTGTTGAAATTGGAGACCGTTTGGAAGGTTATCTGGAAGGTGTTAAAAAATTTGATTTTTTGGTTAAATAGTCATTACTTTTTAAAATTTATTCTTCGGTTTACTGAAAATAAACGCCTATTTTTACGACTTGATTTTTTGAATTGCTATTTTGCTGTTATTCAGCAAACTAATTTTTAGACCTTAACCAACAAACTATCTACCATGAGAAACAAGAAAGGACTCTTGGTTGCAGTTCTGATTTTTTCTGCAGTGATTGTATTCATCTTACTTTTCCGGTACCTCGGAAGTCATTCTTACCTGAACTCAGGTCAGCAACAAACTCATACAATAATCGTTGACCGTGGATTGGTTTACGATCCGATTGAAGCGACCGGAACTGTTGAGCCTGAAAACGAGGTAATTATTTTAAGTCCTCTCACCAGCATTATTCAGAAAATAAACAAAGAACCAGGCAGCAGAGTGCGGAAAGGCGAGATAATTGTAGAACTCGATAAGAAACCTACTAGAGAAGAAATTGAACAAATTTCAGATCAGCTTGAAGTGAAATCCAATTCACTTGAACGTTCGCGACTTGAAGGCCAGATGGCCCGCATTGATTTGGATTACAACGTGGAAGTAAAGAAGCTGAAAATCGCGTCGATCAAGGCACAACTGGCTGACGAGGAACAATTGCTAAGCGTTGGCGGTATTTCTTCAGCAAAAATTGATGAAACCAAACAAAACCTGGTACTTGCCGAAAAGGACCTGGAAGTTGTTCAGAAAAAGAACTCAATTCGCCTGAAGCAAATGAAGACGGATGAGAATGGCCTGAATTTGCAGATTGAAATTCAGAAAAAGCAATTGGCCGATAAAGTTGAAATGATTGATAAACTGGATATTAAAGCGCCTTCGGATGGAATTATTCTCTCGATTTTAGGCAGGGAAGGCGAGAAGGTTGGAAACGACAAAATGTTGATTTCAATGTCGGATCTCACCACATTTAAAATAAAGGGCTCCATCGACGAAAAATATTCAGAATTTGTGAAAACCGGCAACCCTGTTTACATCTTCGTCGAAAATGAAAAGCTGAATGGAACAATTGGTAATGTTACTCCAACGGTTGCCGATAACCAGATTCAGTTCAATGTTCATTTGGAAAACACAGCGAATCCGAAATTAAAACCCAATCAGACAGTGAAAATTCAGGTGTTGAAATCGGTAAAAAGTAACGCATTGCGAATTTCATCAAATACAAAATTTAAGGAGAATTCGGAGCAGATCGTTTATGTGCTCGATTCTGGTGATGTTGAAGAACGTACGGTGCAGTTTGGAATGAAAGGCTCAGATTATCAGGAAGTAATAACCGGATTGAACGAAGGCGATAAAGTAATTCTTTCCGATTCGCCATTCTCATGGAATTCAACTGAAAATGAAACTAAAAAATGATTGGAAGATTGAATTATATACTTGCTATAGCGGGAATTTTCTTCTTTTTACTTGTTCCTGATCTGAGTTCCCGGGCGCAGGATACCTTAAAATATAGCCTTGCCCTGAAGGACGTGGTTTCATTGGCAATTGAACAATCGTCGGCCGTAAAATATGCTCAAAACACGAATATAAACTATTACTGGAGGTGGCGGAATTTCAAAACCAGGTACAGGCCTCAGTTGGTTTTGTCGGGCACTTTGCCCGATTTCAATAAATCTACAGTTGGTGTAACACAGCCCGATGGAAGCCTCGAGTTCAGGCAAGTTACAAACTTGTCAACATCTGCACGGCTTTCGCTTAATCAATCCATACCGCTTACCGGAACGTATGTGTACGCATCCACTTCAGCAATCCGCTTTCAGGATTACAATGCACACAACGTAAATTTCTCCGGAAGTCCATTTTCCATTGGTTTTACCCAGCCGATATTTGCGATAAACTGGATGAAGTGGTCTCAAAAGACCGAACCACTGATTTATGATGAGGCCCAGAAAAATTTTGTGGAAACGATCGAAGAAATTTCGCTGAATTCAGTATCACGGTTTTTTAGGTATCTGATGGTGCAAACCAATTACAGACTGGCAGAAAGCAATTTGCGAAACAGTAACAATAACCTGAAAATTGCCAAAACAAAGAAAGAACTGGGTAAAATTTCGGAGAACAATTATGCGCGGAACGAACTGGCCGTTCTTAATGCACAAAAGGCATTGAACCAGGCAAATATGGATTTGAAAAATGCAGACTTTGAATTGAAGTCTTACATCGGTCTCTCCCAGGATCAAAAAATTGAATTGGAAATGCCGTTGGATATTACGTTGTTCGATATAAATGTGAATATAGCCCTGGAGGAGGCAAAAAGTAACCGCAAGGAAGGTGATGCCTACAAGAGGAGATTAATTGTTGCTGATCGTGATTTGCTCAATGCCAAGCGGAGTAACGGATTAAGCGCAACGTTGCAGGGAAGTTACGGATTATCGAACAGTGCTGAATCATTTGCCGGAGTTTATGATCAGGCAGAGCGGCAACAAACCCTGAAACTGGCGCTTAGCATTCCTATTCTTGATTGGGGGCAGTCATCGTCAGCAGTTAAACTTGCTGAATCGGAAAGAGATCTGGTAATTTATGATGTTGTGAAAGACCGCGAAGATTTTGAACGAAGCGTGGTTGTGCAGGTCGAACAGTTTGGCTTGATGAAAGACCAGTTAACTACTGCGAAAGAAGCCGATAAAGTTTCGGAAAGCGGTTATCAGATTGCATTGAAGCAGTTTCAAAATGGAGAATTAAGTATTACCGATCTGAACATTGCACTTTCTGAGCGAGAAAATGCGAAGCGCGATTACATTAGATCGCTGCAAACGTATTGGGAAGCGTTTTACAGGTTACGGATTTTGACCCTTTACGATTTTGAGAGAAACGCGAAGATCACCTATATAAACCCAATGAGTCCTGAAAAGTAAATTTCGGGTTTATACTTGACCTTAGCAGGCCGGAATCGCATTAGCGATTCCGGCCTGCTTTTTTATTCTCAATTCAAATCACGATTAAACGTTATATCGTACGATGTTTTTTTGAAGTTACTATTGCGATGTTTTTCAGTGTGTTGATGTAAATATGTTGGCAAAGAGTAGTTAAAATTATAAAATCACAAAACCTTAATTGTTAAAATGTGTTTAAAAGTATATTAAGAAGTTAATAAAATTCGTATACTTTATAAAATATTTTAATAACTTTGCTTTAGTTGTTTAGATCGTTCGTTTTGTTGAATCTATTATCAAGAGTTTATGGCAACAGTTAATAAACCCATTTCCTTAAATCTTTCATCGACAGATTTGAATAAGAAAAAACACAAACGTAAAATTTTGAGTTTACTGCACGATCTGAATACAATTTCAGCACCTGAATTAAGCCGCCTGCTAAAAATCAGTTTACCAACTTGCCTTTCCTTGCTTAACGATCTGATTTCAGTTGGATATGTTAAAAATATTGGAATAGGAGAATCTAGTGGCGGGCGGAAACCGAACCTGTATAGCTTAAGTGAGAATGCATTTTATGTTGTTTCGTGTGATATCGCCCGTTACAGCGCAAGTGTTGCGATTTGTAACTCGTACAATAAATTCGTTTCTCAGGTCGATTTGGTCGATACGCAGATGGACGATCCGGAGCTGGTTGATAAATTGTACCAGTCGGCTCAAAATCTGATGATGGAAAATAATATTCCGGATGAAAAAGTATTGGGTGTTGGTGCTGATATGCCTGGACTTATTGATTCGAAAGCAGGCATAAACTTCACAATTAAGGATGCGAAATATCAGAATGTCAGCCGCGATCTGAAAAAGAAATTCAATAAACTGGTTTACATCGATAACGATGCCCGCATGCACGCGTATGGTGAATTTATTTTTGGAGCTGCTAAAGATTACAGAGATGCAATCATTATTCACTGGAGCTGGGGGCTTGGCCTCGGGATTTTTGTAAATGGGCAGCTTTACAGCGGAAACAACGGTTTTGCAGGTGAGTTTTCACACATTCCCATTGTGGAGAATGGCGATTTATGTATTTGTGGAAAGCGTGGTTGTCTCGAAACCATTGCCTCGTCGAATACTATTATGAAAATGGTGCATGAGGGTTTCGAACAAGAGGAAATTTCGAGCCTGATTAATCAGTTTAGAAACAATCCTGAAAAAGTAACTCCTGAAGATGTAATAAATGCTGCCCGAAAAGGTGACGAATTCTGTATTTCCATATTGAATACTATCGGAAAAGCAATGGGGAAAGGCCTTTCCTACATTATTCAGCTTTTAAATCCTGAAGTGATTGTTTTAAGCGGACCGATTTCAAAAGCGCGCCAGTTCGTGACTTCACCGATTCAGCAATCACTCAACCGGCTTTGTCTCGAAAAAATTTCAGGAAATACCAAGGTAATTGTTTCTGATAAAGGCGATCAGTCAGCCTTGCTTGGTACTTCTGAAATGGTTTTTCAAAAGATTTTTTCAGAACTGAACATTGTTTGATAACCAAAATACTAATGTTTGTGTGTAATACTTATTGTTTAATTTAAATTAAAACTTATGCGAAAGGTTTTATTATTGACCGTAATGTGCATAGCACTTTTAGGAAGTGCAATAGCGCAGCAATCGGTATCTGGGACTGTTGTTTCCGAATCTGACGGGATTGGTTTGCCAGGCGTCTCCGTGTCAGAAAAAGGAACTGGAAATGGTACCTTGACCGATTCGGAGGGAAAATTTTCCATTAAAGTTGCGACTGGAAAATCGACTCTCGTGTTTTCGTTTATAGGAATGAAAACAATTGAAGAACCGGTAGACAACCGTTCTTCCTTAAATGTGAAAATGTCTTCAGAAGACATTGGTCTGGATGAAGTTGTGGTAACTGCTCTCGGGATCAAACGTGACAAAAAAGCTTTAGGTTATTCGATCAGTTCTATTAAATCTGAAGACCTTGTGAAGAGTGGTAATCCTGTAAATGCACTCCAATCTCTTTATGGAAAAGCCGCCGGTGTGAGGGTTTCATCAACTGCAAACGGTCCAACAGGAGGTATGGTAATTAACATTCGCAATTCCGTTTCATTAACTTCAACGTCATCAACCCGCCCATTATTCGTGGTTGACGGGATTCCGATTTTTGATGAGAATACTGAAATGAACCGAAACGACAGAGATGGACGTGACCGCGGTACCGGAATTAATGATATCAATGCGGAAGACATTGAATCGATGGAAATTCTCAAAGGTGCAAAAGCTTCAGTATTATATGGCCATGCCGGAGCTAATGGAGTTGTTCTGATCACTACTAAAAGTGGTAAAAAGAAAAAAGGCCTTGGTATTGATTTTAGTTCAAGTGTAACTTTTGATAATGTGGCATTTTTACCAAAACTCCAGAATGAATTTGGTACAGGAAATTCGATGGCAGTTGAAGGTCTTAGTCCTGATTTGACGGATAAGGACGGATTCAAATACAAGATGGTAAATGGAACCAAAACGCCCGTATATTGGGGATCTAAAGGAACTGCAGGCTGGGGTCCACGCATGGATGGCCGCGATATTTTGTGGTGGGATGGTCAAATGAGACCCTATGAAGCGCAACCAAACAACTATCAGGATTTGTTTCGTACAGGTCACCTGATAACAAACAGCTTGTCGTTATCTAATGCCGGAGAAACAGGTGATTTCCGTTTTTCGTACACCAATAAACAATTTTTGAGTACAATTCTTGAAGCGGACCAACAGAATCATATTTTCAGTTTTAACGGAAATATAAAACTGTCAGAAAGGGTTAAGCTGAATTACATCAGTAATTATTATTACACCTTTAATCACAATGCTCCATTCCGCATGCAGGACGAGTTGGTTACCTATGGAGTTCATCGCGATATGAAACCTGAACTTTGGAGACAAAATATAACAGATGAAAATGGGTACTGGTACTTCCGTACAAAAGAAGTTGCAGAAAATGCTGGAGAACAAGCAGGTCAGATTGGCGCAAACTATTTTTGGAATCAAACGCAAAATGACTTTGATGAAACACGTCACCATTTCTTGCAATCTGCTAATCTGAATATCAAAATCACTGATTGGTTGTCGGCAACCGTTAAGTCTGGTTTCGACATGACCCGTAAAATGGATGAAGTGAAGAAGAAAGTTATGAAGCCGTTAGCTGAGGATAATTCGCAAGGTTATTATTCGGTTAGCGAGCGTAACATTATGAAGATTTACAACCAGGCGTACCTGAATATTGATAAAAAAATAAATGACGATTTCCATTTTAGTGGTTTAGTTGGCGGTGTTTACGAATATTTCCAAGATCGGACGGTTAAGGCAACCACTCAGAGTTTCCTTGTTGAGAACTGGTTTTCATTGCAAAATTCAAGCAAAGACGTGAAGTCTGAAGGTTCAGGTTCTCGCAAAAAAAGCTACTTGTTTGGTTTATTAGGTTCTGCTCAGATTGCTTATCGCGATTATTTATTCCTCGAAATTCAGGGACGTAACGACTGGTCTTCAATATTGCCTCCAAGCAATAACAGCTATTTTTACCCGGGAGCAAGTCTTTCATGGATTATCAGCGAATCGTTAAATTTACCTTCAGTTATTGAATATGCAAAAGGTCGTTTCTCGTATGCCGATGTAGGTCGTCCAGGTCCTATTTATTTCGGGAACTTTTCTTTTGACGTAAACTCTTATGGCGGTATTCCTTATGAAACTGCATCAGGTGACTTGCCTCCAGTTGATTTTGAAGCTGCAATAGCTTCGGGCACCTTGCCAAAAGAGAATCTCAAACCAGAACGTAAAAGAGAATTTGAATGGGGACTGGAAATATATTTCTTTCCAAAAAGAAGATTTGGAATCGACATTTCTTACTTCCGCTCAAATACTTACGACCAGATTATGGCGTTGGATGTTCCACGTTCTTCAGGCGTAAACAAAATAATTACAAATGCCGGTGATATTCAGAATAATGGATTTGAAATTCAATTCACAACCAAACCCATTATTTCCGAAAAGCTGAACTGGGATATTACCCTGAACTTAGCCAATTATAAAACACAAGTGAAAAAGCTTGCCCGTGGTGTTGAAGTAATCCCGTTGTGGGGAGTTACAGGAGCTTCT
>JBAZGO010000081.1:0-13432 GCA_041652995.1 Prolixibacteraceae bacterium | reverse complement strand
AAAGGACGATAAATCATCTCTGCTATTCGATAAAAATGCGCTGGAGAACGATAAAACAACTTTGCAAAATCAAAATTCCACAGTCCGGAATAACTTAAAAAACTTGTCGGCCGAATCGCAGATGACGATTGCCGAACAGGCCGCGCGTCTTAAAACGATGCAGGATGTGATTCAGGCTCAAAAAGATGTGATGAATAAGCTAAAAAATTCGATCGCCGATGCGCTGATGAATTATAAATCGGATGAGCTAAACATACTCTACAAAGACGGAAATGTTTATGTTTCGCTGGAAGAAAAATTGCTCTTCAAATCGGGCAGCGATGTGGTTGATCCGAAAGGAAAAGAAGCACTCCGGTTTCTGGCACAGGTGCTTAACAATACGAATGACATTACAGTAAATATTGAAGGCCATACCGATAGTATTCCGATTAAAACAAAACTGTTTAAAGACAATTGGGACCTCAGCACAGCGCGTGCATCATCCATTGTTCGAATTTTAACCAACGATTATCATTTTGATCCGAGTCGCATCACCGCATCAGGCAAAAGCGAGTTCCACCCGGTAACCTCAAATGATACAGTTGAAGGTCGGGCAAGTAACCGCAGGACTGAAATCATCTTATCACCAAACATGAAAGAACTTTATAATCTGATCTATCAGTAAAATTGAAGAATCGTATGAAAGCGTTAAAGTTAATTATTGCCGGACTGCTATTGTTTTTTGCTGTTGCAGCAGAGGCACAAATATCAGTGCAAATAAATGTAGGGACACCGCCACAATGGGGTTCTGCCGGCTATTCAGATGTGAGATATTACTACCTTCCCGATGTGGAAGCCTATTATGATATTTCAAATTCCATGTTTATATACAACAACGGAATTACATGGGTTCACCATTCGTATCTTCCCAGTCGTTACAGGAACTACGACTTGTATAATGGATATAAAGTAGTCATGTCAGATTACAGAGGCAACACTCCTTATGCAAATTTCAAGAATCACAGAACAAAGTACGCCAAAGGATACCGTGGTGAACACCAAAAAACATACGGACAAAGACCAGAACGAAAGAGCTCAAATGAACGAGACTATTCAAAAGGACACGACAATCAAAAATACAAGCAGGGTCGTGGTGAAGAAAAACAAGACCATTCGAATAGTAAAAAATCGAAGCGTGGTCGTGGAAACGGCAAAAAGAGATGAGAAACAGATCACATAAAAATTTAATTAAATTTCAAAATCATTCAAATGAAAACAAAAATCTTGACACTTGCATTATTTTCACTCTTTCTGATTATCGGAACCAATCTTTCGGCTCAGAATAAAACTTATACTGAAAATCACGGAGGTACCTTAAACTTAGGCCTGGGTATTGGCGGCTATTCCGGTTACTATGGATATGTTGGTCATTCATTGCCCGTTTTCCATATCAACTATGAATTCGATGTGGCCCGGGATTTTACATTAGCTCCCTTTATCAGTTTTTCGAGTTACAGAAACAAATACAACAACTACTACTATCACGAAACAATTATTCCGATTGGAGCGAAAGGTACTTACTACTTTGATCAAATACTTAATGCGAATTCAGATTGGGATTTTTACCTGGCCGGCTCATTAGGCTTTTCAATAGTAAAGTCTTCATGGGATAATGGCTATAACGGTGATGTAAATTATTACAGTGATGGAAACCCATTATTTCTTAATTTACATATAGGAACTGAATACCACATCAATAACAAGATTGGATTATTCCTGGATCTTTCTACCGGAGTTTCAACGGTTGGATTAGCAATACATTAACTGTTATCGACGCAATTCAAAATCAAATCCCAAGCACAATGTTTGGACTGATGTCCAATTTGAGGCAAATGTTACGGGCAATTTTTTCCATGCAGGCTTTGTACTGTAGCTTGTTTTCTATTTTTGTCATGTAAAAACTGTTTGTGCAACTTTTTTAAACCCATTCGCAAACTCTTTTTACGCATCAAAACTCTGCTTTCAGGGTTATCATGGGAAGCAACCCGAGGCTTTTCGTATCATAAACAGTTACCGATTTGTTTTGAAATCCAAAAGTACGACGAATCACATTTTGTTCATTTAGTATATTTTGCAAATCAACCATCCAGGTATAAGCACTTCTTCGTTTATTCATCCGGAAACTTACGCCAAAATCTATTCTTTTGTAGGTAGGGAGTTTATTCGCAAAGTTATTCCTGTACTCATAGACAACTGTTTCTGTAAGCTGGCTTGCTTCCTGATCGACAGGCGTATAACGGAAGCCTCCTCTCAGGTTTCCCCGCAATTTAAATTCGAGGGTATTCCGGCGCTGTTTTCCGAACCGAAAGCTTGTGCCAGCCAATAAATTATAGATGTAATTGGTATTGAAGTATGTATTGTACCAGATTCCATCGGAAGCACGATATTTGGAACTAAACAGCGACGCATTCGCCAGAAAGTAATAATGGTGCGAAAGTAATTTCCGGAGTGTAAATTCCAATCCCTTGTTACGAGCCTTACCTGTATTGTTTAGCGCTCCTGAAGATAAGCCATCCATCGAATTGATCAGAGAAAATTGATTGGTCAGACTTGTGCTTACCGGAACATCCCACAGGTTTTGTTTGTATGCTTCCATGGTAAATTGCAGGTAGTCGCCCAAATTTAAAACGTAACTCGCTGTCAGGTGCAGAGCTTTGGTTGTTTTTAAAGCGATATTCTGTTCCTCGCGGAGCAATTCAGAGATTCTTGTCTGATAACTATAAACAGCCAAAGGTTCAATTCGGGAATGAAGTCCCAGTCCGAAATTAAGGGATTGCTGCCCCGGCAGCCTGATAACCGTTCCAAGCCTGGGCTCCAAAAGCAGTTCATGTGTAACTCCGGAATGTAAAGCATGTAATCCGGTGATGCCATCGAACCATTTTCCCGGTTGATATTTCCATTGTGCATAGTAATCGGCGTACCAGCCTTTGCCTGCTTTGTTTAGTAAAGTATCATACTGCATTTTCCCGTTGAGTTGTTCGGTAAACATTTGACCCCAGATGTGATTGTACGTAGCGCCCAATCTCAACGAATGTTTCTCATTGTGCCTGTAGTTGATTTGGGTCGCCAGGCGAAATACAGGATAGCCAAAATGGTCGTTGTAAACAGTCTTTTGTTCTGAAGTAGTATCAGCAGGACGTCCTTCCATCGAATTATATTCATAGGTAACTGCCGCCGTGCTTTTAATTACTGTTTTGCCGTCAGCCAACTGAATGGCATGCTTTATTCCCGACACGGCCATTCGTTGCCAGACATAAATTTCTTCCATATTGCTTTGGCTTCCGAGAATTGGTTCATCCGACATTTCCAGAAGACCAATTTTGGATGACCCCCCAATTGCGAATAAATCAAATGTTCCGGATTTTTCAGATTTATAGGTGGTCTTGAAAACAAAATCAGAACTCAGAGGAATGATCGGGTAACTATTTGTCTCAAGAAAACCCATTTTTGTCAGATAACTGTAATCCGAATACCGGTAGTTAACCAGGTACGAAAGACCTTTCTTTTTGGCGATTGGCCCTTCTGCCGAACCTTCAAGTCCAAGGGTACTCACATCAACCGAGAATTCGTGTTTCTCCGGATTTCCCGACCTTAGGTTCAAATCCATAACTCCTGAATAAGCATTCCCATATTCAGCCGGAAAGGAGCCAATAAAAAAATCAAAAGACGAAAATACACTGGTGTTAAGCACGGAATATCTGCCACCGGTATTTCCTTTTCCCAGCGAGAAATGATTGGGGTTTGGTATTTCAATTCCTTCCAGATGCCACAAAAGACCTCGTGGCGAGTTTCCCCGAACAATAATTTCATTTTTATCATCTCCCATTCCTGAAATCACTCCCGCAAAATTGCCAACAATCCTCGATGCGTCGAATGAACCGGCAACAAACCGGTTAAATTCCGGATGGCTGACTGAATGGGCGCTGACGGTTGCCATCGGGTTTATTTTTTCATTTCTGTTGGTTTTTACTTCAACCTCGTCAATCTGATACACCCGGTTAATCAACGAAACATTCAGCAATACATCGTTACCCATACCAATTTGAATGTTTTTGAGCTGCTTTGTATAATAACCAACACGGCTGAACGAAAAAGAATGACTGCCTTCAGGAATTGGCAAATAAAATCTTCCAAGCGAATCGGAAACGCAACCCAATTCCGGTTGACATGTCTGGCATAAAACAGATACTCCTGAAAGAGGTTTGGAACTCTCCGAATCGGAAACGGTTCCACGAATTAATTGATTGTATTTCTGAGCATATAGCTGATTGCCAAGAATTAACCAAACGACAAGGAAGAAGGATAACTTTCGAATGATCCTTCGCGTCAAACAGTCCACTTTTGGTTTTTTGCTCATAAATATGAATTAGCAAGGGCAATTACAGGTCGCTCCAAAATTCGCCAAAATTATTGGAATATGATTAAAAGAACATATCTATTTCACAATAAGAATCATTGCGTCCAATGTGGCATGATGTAGCGAATGTAAAACAAAATAAAGTTTTGCAATTGTTTTAATTCTATTTTACAGAACCAATTCAGTGAACAATTTTTCAGCTTTTTCACCCCATCTCTAAAAAAAGTCAAGGTTGCGTCGGCATCGCTCGAAAACCAGAGCTCGACGGCTTCCCGTTTAATCAGCGATTTTATTGAGCATGTCTGTTTTATAGCATTGAGTATTAAATAACAATAAATGAATGAGTTAACGATATATTCGCTCACTATAAAAATGGAGGTATTCATTTTTGTTACTCATTGGATATTTTAGCTGCGACAGATAAGGTAATAAGGTGAAAATCAAATGTGAAACTTTTATACCAAGGTTAACAAATTGAAAATAAGGTTTTTATAATCTAAAAAAAACTTATTTTTCTCATCAAACCTAAGTAGAAAGATGAACAGGGGAAAAAGCAACCTTATTCCCTTATTAATAATGAAAAAAGACGCCGCCATATTTAATTCTAGCGAGAAACAGATTAACAAATTCTAAATGAGTAAATTATGCAGGATATACTAAAATGAAAAGCACCTGAAAAATCGCTAGTTAATCGGGATAAACTCGGCTGCGGCTCAAACAGAAAAGATTTTTTAACGCCGTCTTCACTTGTTTTTCGGCTCTCCGGACGAGGCCAGTCTGTATACGAAGGGAAGTTTTTCATTTCAGGTAAAGTAACGGATACTCATTTTAATTATTTATAATCAATATAAATTAAAGGGGTTAAAATGATTTGAAAATTATAAAATCCAGCTATAATTTAGAATATTAAGTTTGTCTGCTTCGGAAAAAGGAGAAGAAAATAATTATCCTCTTCACGTTGTGACAAAAAGTCAATACGGGAAAATAAGTTCGTATGCTAAGCTTTATAATTGTTTAAAATACAACAAAATAACTTACATCAGATGAAGACTGAAAACAATAGTCTAAACTGATCTGATGTTTGTGAATGAAATAATTCACCTTGATTTCAAGAGCCGGAAACTATCCTTATCAACCGTTTAATGCATACAGCCCATTCTTCAGGATTGAAATATACAGAGCCGGATGATAACAATAGTTGGAAAAAAAAGTTCATTTTAGAATAAAATAATTCTTATTTTAGCCCTATCCAATTATTGACAATAACATTTTGTGAATAGCATTTAATACCCGCGCCGGGGTTAAATTTATTAAGAAGCATCCGTATGTTTCATGTGAATAAATGTTCGATGCAGGTGGTTAACTTGGTTTGTGAAAAATTCTTCAGGTAGATCAACCTGTGACAGAGTTGGCGAAGCCATACAAAGTCGTGAACAAATAATCTACTCTTTCATCCTTATTATCAGGCAAATAACAACAATTTTATGTTTCTGTTTTGCGCATTTCGCATTCAATGATTTACCGCATTTTCAGCCTGTCGATAATGCCAGCAACCCCAAATTGTCAACTATCGAAATTTTAAATGAAGGGACCGTTCGGCCTTGATATTTCCTGCGTCTACAATTTTTCACTTTCATTTGATCCTGTTCGTTCATGTAATTATATTTATTTTTTGAACTAATTCGATTTATTTTTAAAAGACCAAAAATTAAACACATATCACCATATTATGCAAAACAACACTGACCCCATTCAGATTTTTGCTCAGGAAGAGAAATTAAATCTTCGTAAGATCACGCTTATCGCGCTGAAGAACTGGTACCTTTTCGCCATCTGCGGAGTTTTGGGAATAAGCGGCGGCTTTCTGTACAGCCGGTTTTCACAGCCTTCTTACGAGGTGTATACAAGCATCAACATCACTCCAAATCCGGCGAGCCTGATCGATGGCCTGTACAATATGGTGGCCAAGCAACAGTTTGGCGCTGCCGCAGAAATTAATACACAGACCGAATTTATTAAGTCATTCAACCTGAACAAGCAAGTCGTTCAACGTCTGGGCTGGGGAATAACCTGGTATAAAAAAGATCAGTTGAACTGGGACAACTTAATTAAGGCTAAAAATGTTTTTAACTGGGTAGCATTATACAAAGAAGAACCCTTTCATGTTCAGGAAATAGAGGGAAAAATTAATGCATCGGGGGTACAGATATTTATACTTCCCATTTCTTCGAGTCAATATCAGCTAACCATTAAAGGTGATTTTACCAATGGCGGCCAGATAAAAGATCTGAGCCATAAATCCATCGAGAATTACGGGAAGGTTTTTGAAAGCGATTACTTCCATTTCAGCATTACGCCCAAACAGAAATTCGAAGATTACGAGGGCGAGGAATATTGTTTGGTATTCAACAACTCGAACGACATTGCCAGAAGTTATTGGGAAAAACTCACTGTGGTCGGTAATGCCGAGGAGTCTGACATTATTAAGCTTCAGCTTCGCGGCAATCAGCCACAACAGGAAATTGATTACCTCAACGAATTGATTTCGGTTTACATGCAGAATAAAAAGAATTTTCAAACCGAAACACAGAAAAAATCGCTTCAGTTTATCGACCAGCAACTTTCAGGAATTACTGACTCGTTAAACCTGGCCAGTACGAATTATTCGCAATTCAAATCAAAAAACCAGATTGTGAATATCAGCGAGCAGGGCACCCAGGTTATGGAAACCCTCAAGGAAATTGAATCTGAAAAGAATAAGAACCAGATGCAACTCGACTATTTCAGGAACCTTCTGGAATACCTGAAAAAATCGGATGATTTGCAACAACTCATTGCTCCGTCAGTAGTAGGCATCGACGATAATTCACTCAATGCGATGGTCGTAAAGTTAAGCGAATTGTATAGCAAGAGGCAGGTGATGGCCATCAGCGCCAAAGAAAACAGTCCAACAATCCTGGTAATCGATAAAGAAATTTCGCAGTTGAATTCGCGATTGCTGGAGAATGTAAAAAATCTGGTCAGCAATGCCGAGGCCGTTAATGCTTCACTCCAAGGTCAGAAAGACAACATCAAAACGCAGCTAAACAAACTTCCGGCGAAAGAACAGGACATGATTAATTACCAAAGGCGGTACGAACTCACCAACGAGGTGTATACATTTCTGCTGCAGAAAAGGGCTGAATTGAACATTTCATTGGCCGGAACCACTCCGGATGTTCAGGTCATCGATCACGCCTGCATGGAAACGACAAGTCTGGTTGGATTGGCGCCAAGAATGAAAATTGCGTTGGGACTCATGATGGGGCTTGGGCTTCCGGCTGTTTTTTTATTACTCGTCAACTTCTTTTCCAATACCATTCAATCGCAGGAAGACATTGAGCACAACACCAAGCTGCCCATTCTCGGAAATGTCATTCACAGCAAAACTAATTCCGACACTCCGGTATACGACAATCCCCGTTCGGGAATTGCAGAATCGTACCGTGCCATGCGAACCAATCTGAATTTTGTACTGAACGACAACAAGAAAAAGATTGTAGCCATTCATTCAACCAACCCGGGTGAAGGTAAATCGTTTACTTCGGTAAACCTGGCTACCATTATGGCCATGAACGACAAACGGGTTGTTTTGATCGGAGCTGACATGCGAAAAGGACGCCTGCACAAAATATTCGGAATTACTAACGAACATGGCCTAAGCACCTACCTGAGCAACCAGGATCAACTGGAAGAAGTTATTTTTGAATCGAGGATAAATAACCTGTTGGTCATTCCGGCAGGACCAATCCCTCCAAATCCTTCGGAGTTGATTGATAAACCAGCAATGGCTATCTTGTTGGATGAACTTGCTTCGACTTACGATTATGTAATCATCGACAATGCACCTTCTTCAATAGTTACCGATGGTTTTTTAGCCGGTCGCCTTGCCAGTCTCAATATCTTTATCCTCCGGTATGGCGTATCGAAAACCGATCAGTTGAGCTTCATCAACCAGATAGCCGAGAACAAGATATTGAACAACCTCATGCTCATTGTCAACGACATTCACGGCCCCGGATTCGGTTACGGACAAAATTATTACTACAATTACAAATATGCCAATTACGCCGAAGGCTATTATCACGATGAAAAGAAAACGAAAGGCTTTAAAAAATTTTTTGGCCCGAAGAAAAAGAAAAAAAGTGCTTAACGTCATTGCGAATAGCCTACCCAATTTTTTGGGTACAATGGGAAGATGACAGGGGGAAGAAAGAAAAAACGCGATTGAAAATCGCGTCACCCTTTTGGGTTCGGCGGTTTTTAACCGCCGAAAGGAATTTCTTTATAGAATCTGTCATAAGTAGGAGGTACAACGAAGCAACATTTATAACACAATTTGCAGCATGAAAAATATCTTAACTCGCTGCATTTATTGTCCGAACAATTGGGAGTAGTATAATTTTTAAGTATTATTGAATTTCGATACACATTTTTTTAAACTCTATCTGTTACTTTTATCCAAAAAAACTATTGATATTTATTATTTTTACAAGAAAAAAAATGAGCGATATACTAGTAAAATATAACAGGTTAAGTAAAACTGCCAGAAAAGAAGTGAATGATTTTATGGATTTTTTATTAAGCAAGCAAAAATCCAATAGACCCAATTTATTGACAACATATAAAAATAAGATCCTCAAAATCACTACATGGAGCGATTCTGATTTAAAAATATTTGAAGAAAACCAAAAATTATTAAATCAATGGAAAAGTCAGGAATGGTAGTCGACACAAGCATATTTATTGAATTTTTAAGAGCCGGTGACAAAACAAAAACATCTTTATTCCTGATCCCTGATGATGCACAAATCTTTATTTCATCAGTTACATTATATGAATTGTTGATGGGGGCTATTACTCCTGATAAATTAACTGACATCAAGATGCTTACTGAAGAAATTGCTGTTTTACCGTTTAACGAAGACGTTGCAAATAAAGCTGCAGAAATTTATCATCAATTGAGAAAACTAAATAAAATGATTGAGTTCAGGGACATTTTTATTGCCGCAACTTGCATAGTAAATAACCTGCCTGTAAAAACTTTAAACACGAAACATTTCGATCGAATTATTGGATTAGGCATCGCCTAAATAATTGAAAACCTTTTCAAATTTTTAATTTCTCCCAACTAATGAAACAGGTACGGCGAAACGGAAAACCGGTGCCTGAAACACAAGTTGCTTCAAACTTTGAGGAAAATTAAGCTTAGCAGGGATTCCATCTTTCAAAGTAGAGATAGAATCCCGGTTCCTTCATTCTGAATTCCCAAGCTAGTGCCGATTTGCAATTGACACTTTTAAGTTCAGGATTTAGATTCCAGCCAAACCATCTTGAATACAATAAATCCCTAAATTATAGTACTATGGGGATCAACAATAAAATATCGGCGGGCTACGCCTACTACCTTACTTTAACGATAGAGGAATGGATTGATGCTTTTTCGAAGCCAGTTTACAAACACATCATTGTCAATTCGTTGAACTATTGCATCCAATGCGCCACAGTCTCAACGATTTACAATTTGGCCATTGACTAGATACAATTGACCAATCAGCTTTCAACAGATCGCCACCCTACACCCGCGATAACGGTACGCGATGATCAGAGCGTCATTGCGAGAGCCTACCTAATTTTTTGGGCACAATGTGAAAATGACAGTTGACTGCACTGCGCTAAGCGGTTTCGGACCGCTAAGCGCATTCGACAAAAGAGCTTCAATTTTTATCCTTTTGCTATTCAGTACAATATAAAGTCTGCCATTGCGAACGGAATGAAATGTAGTGAAGCAATCTGTCATAAGTAGGGAGGAACAACCGAGGCAATCTCAACCTTTAACCATTCATCTTTTGCCACTAAGACACAAAGGCACTAAGATTAACAATTAACCATACATCATTCATTTTTTAAACACGGTGGCACGGCGATATAAGCTCATTTTCGGTCACGATGTATCGTGACCCTACAGGCGAATACAAATGCAAAGCGTCGCCCTGAAGCCATCGATGGTCGCCTGTAAAGCTGATCAAGGCTCCCAGTCCTCCCCCTTGGGGGAGTTAGAGGGGGCTCCGGTTCGGATCACAGATCCTCTGCTAAAAGGTGCAGATTGCAAATCCGCACCAGCCTGGTGGAATTTGGTGCATTGGCGCCTTGAATCTACGCTTAAATCTATGGGGTTATAAAACCCAAAAAGACGAATAGTTTTCTTATTTTTGATGTAAAATTTTGCACTATGAGAACAATACAATTACAAATACCTGATGATGTCGATTGGAAAGATTATGATTTTTCCATGATAATAGCGTCAAAATTGTATGAAGATGGAAAATTATCATCTGGACAAGCAGCAAAGGTTGCGGGTCTATCAAAACGAACCTTTATCGAATTACTAGGAAGGTACGGCGTTTCTGTATTTAGCACATCACTTTCCGATCTCGAATCAGATATTGCCAATGCATAGTATGATCATCTCCGATACAAGTTGCCTGATTCTGTTTCATAAAATCGGAGAATTAGATATCCTTCGAAAAGTATATGATTCTGTGACCACCACCCCTGAAGTTGCAGAGGAATTCGGGTATCAATTACCTGATTGGATTTGTATTGAAGAAGTAAAAGATAAAAAATATCAGGAATTCCTTGAAACGCAAATTGATTGGGGAGAAGCAAGTGCCCTTGCTTTGGCAAAAGAAAAGGAAGCTCCGGTTCTTTTGCTCGATGATTTAAAAGCAAGAAAACTAGCGCTGAAATTAAATTTAAAGGTCACCGGAACTCTTGGAGTTATACACAAGGCAAAGCAAATTGGTGCGATTGAAAATATAAAACCAATCATTGAAAAGTTACAGGCAACCAATTTTAGAATTTCTGAAAACATAATAGCGGAACTGCTTCGGAAAAACAACGAAACTAATATCACTTAAACTCGGCACTTCAGCGATTCTATCTCTTTTAACACTGGAGAAGATGAGGAAAGCCAACTCATCATCGACCAGTAAACCAATTACTATTTACCATTTAATCCGGATCATCGGTATATTCCATTTAATTTTTACAGGTTATCTCGAAAAAATAACCCTGCCGATTTGCAATTGGCACTTTTAAGCTCTGGATTTAGATTCCAGCCAAACCATCTTGAATACAATAAATCCCTAAATTTAAAAACTGTTTAAATTTCATATTTTTTTGATTTTTATGTACTAATTCTACTTTAACTGATTCAATTCAGGGAACAATTTTTCAGCTTTTTTACTCCGTCCGTTAAGGGAGAAAGCTGAAAAATCAACCTTTCCCTTAAGGGATTCAGGGTAAAAAAGGTTGATTTTTCAAATGTGTTAAAGTAGAACTAAGTAATAAGAACAATTTATTGTCGCATTTTAAAGTTCACTCCCCCCAAGCCACCTGAAGGCGACTTCTCCCCTCTCTACTTGTAGGGGAAGAGCGAGCATTGCGAGCGAGGGGGGAGTCAAAGAATAATAAATTACAAATACGACATTTAATCATGCCTAGAACTTATTTCAAATTTTAAACAGTTTCCAGTATCTTGTTACTCATCCAAATCCGCATCATCTGCGGGTTAACCAGACGTTGGAGTGAAATAATATATTTATCACTACATTTGTCTGATCTATTTTCAAACAAAATTTATGGATTCAATTGAAAAAAATAAAATTCTGAATCAAATCCTTTGGGATTATGACATCTCCGCCGAAGAAATTGAAGCCGTATTAAATGGTGAAAAAGAACGGGCAGGGCATTATACACGGGAGATGTTGTTCCAAAAAATGATTGAAACCTACTCCTGGTTCACGATCATACAATTGTTTACCCCAAACGAGATACAAATTTTATTGACTAGTCGAACTATCAGTAAGTTAAGATCACCATCATTACGTCAGAAATATGAATTTGTCAAAAAAAGATTACAACAAATTATACCTGTTACAGGATAATTTTCTCGCCTGGTGGGTTACCCTTGGCCTTCCTTTTTATCTGACAGGTGGAACAGCGCTTGGACGTTTTTATCTCAATCATCGGTTAAGTGAAGACCTTGATTTCTTTATCAATGCCGACTCTCAGTATTCACATTACATTGCAGAATTAAAAAACAAAATTACATCCCGGTTTACGGTCAATATACAACAATCACTTTTCAGCGAAGACTTCACCCGTTTTTTTATTACTGATGAAGATATATTCCTTAAAATCGAATTGGTTAATGATGTAGATTATTACCCTGGCAAGCCCGCAGCTTATAAGTATGGCAAAATCGATACTCCCTTAAACATACTATCAAATAAGCTTACCGCTATTGTAGGCCGCGACGAACCAAAAGACATTTTCGATATCATACATCTATCGTTGAACTACTCATTCAACTGGCCCGATATCTTTGAACATGCCAAGCAAAAGGCTGTAATTAATGAATTGGATATAGAACAACGTTTAGTTTCTTTTCCGCTTGAATGGTTAGATAACGTCAACTGGTTAAATACACCGCTTAATCTCGAAACTACCCATACCATACTGGGCCAGATTGCAGATGACTTCTTACTTGGTAAACCGAATTCATTAGGCATAAATCGAATACCAATAGAAATGGCCAAACCGGTTTAAACTCAATTCTGAAAGTATAAATAGCTATTCTGAAATCCTAATTCTACTTTAACAGATTCAATTCAGGGAACAATTTTTCAGCCTTTTCACCCCGTCCCTTAAGGGAGAAAGCTGAAAAATCAACCTTTCCCTTTTGGGATTCAGGGTAAAAAAGGTTGATTTTTCAAATGTGTTAAAGTAGAATTAATTCATAACAATCAAATAGAGGTTTTTGGTTTTGTAAAACAACAGAACTCACCAATCTAGTCCTCTCATCCATTTGATAACAAAATACTCTTCACCTTCTGTGTTCTTCGAGTTAAAAAATTAACCGCAAAGAACGCAAAGGAATACCACAAAGAACCGCGAAGAAATTCAAGGCTCCCAGTCCTCCCCCTCCGGGGG
>JBAZGO010000080.1:0-13563 GCA_041652995.1 Prolixibacteraceae bacterium | reverse complement strand
TTTGATTACACCTTGAAGATACCAAAAACCTGCTTAATGCTATAATATCAAGCAGTTAAGATATTAACAATTAGGAGAGTTTTTGCACAGTCTGACGTTGAAAGCTACACGAGAAGCGCATTGCGGGCGATTTCCTGTCAAGCCGGTAAGCTGACTGAGTGGAAAGATACACACCGCAAACCAATGCCGCCGGATTTGCGGGTAGCTGATGTTGTGCTGTCGTGCTTTATTTACTCTTTCTAAATTTCGTCCTATAATCCTTATTCATTTTCTCAGTTGCGTATTGAACGATCAATCTACCACACTTGTCTTTCCATTTTATAAGAAAATCCTCAATTTGAGCAGGATATTTCTTCCATAATTCACGCAACAAAGTACCTATTCCTTTCTGAACATATTCAGATTCATCAAGCATTAATGGCTCAATTATTTCGATAACTTCATCTGGTTTTAGTTTCTTCTCTACTTTATTAAACTCAACCAAAGCAACAGGAACTGCTCTTCGTTTCCACTCAGAATCAGAATCATTCCACGACTTTAAATCATCAAAGTCAATTACTTTATCGACTAATAAACTTGACAATAAAAACCAACACAGCACATCGGTTGTTGCCCAGTTATTTATTCCGTAATCAAACCATTTTCCAATCCGGTTAAACGTATCTTTTGAAAAATCCTCTCTTTTGGTCTTTAAAAAAGTTATGGCAAGATTTTTTTCATCATATCTACCATTTCTCATTAATTCATCACCCAATAAAAGATAGTTCTCAATTGTCATTTCATCCCTCCATTGCTCAATCCAATTTTCTATCTGGTTTTCAGCCACATTTTTGTCAATTCCATAACCATCATAGCCTTCTTTGAAATATTTTTGGAACTTTTTTACTATTTCAGGGTCGGAGTTGGTCTCACAAAATTCCCTAATTTCTTTTATTTTATAATCTATCATGGCTTTGTTGTCTTTACAATTTTTGCTTTATTGTTTGTAGTGTGTCTCTAAGCATGCGACACAACAGTCAATCGTTGTCATCATAGTCATTCGGTTGTCATTTATCGTTTCAGGACAACCAAATGACTATTCATGAACCGCAGGTAAATTTGCGGATATCCATTTTTGTGATCTAAATTTCAAGTCGTCTTTTCTTCCTTCTTTTTGATTCCAAATTCAGGATTTACCCTGACGAAAAATACCGGAATCATGCCCGGAATCATACACAACATTACCCAGACAAAGAAATTCTGATACCCGATTATTTCCTGAAGCCAGCCTGAAAACATTCCGGGAAGCATCATTCCCAACGCCATAAAACCGGTTGCAATGGCAAAATGCGCCGTTTTGCTTTTGCCTTCCGAAATGTAAATCATGTAGAGCATGTATGCCGTAAAGCCAAAACCGTAACTAAACTGCTCAAGAGTAACACAAAGACCAATAACAAACTGATTTTCGGGTTGGGCAAAAGAAAGATAGACGTATGCCAGATGCGGGATATTTATAGCCAGAACCATCCACCAGAGCCAGTATCTGAATCCCTTGGTTGATGCAGCAATTCCACCAAGAATGCCTCCGATGGTGAGCGCCAGAATACCGAAAGTTCCGTAAAGAAGCCCAACTTCTCCGGTGGTTAAACCTAATCCACCGCTTTGCCGCGGATCGAGCATAAACGGTGAAGCCATTTTAATTAACTGCGCCTCACCAACGCGATAAAGCATTAAAAAAGCAATGATTACTCCAATATCTTTTCTCAGGAAAAAGGAGACAAAAGTTTTAAAGAATTCGTTCAGGAAATTTTGATCGTTCGCGACAGCCGGTTGATCGGATTTTGGATAAGGCAAAATAAACCGGTGATAAAACGAAAAGAGCACAAACATGCCTGCCAAAATCAGAAATGTGATGCTCCATGCCAAATGAATGTTTCCTGAAGTTCCTTTAAACACAGCAGTAGCCGGGCGAATTAATTTGGGATCGCACTGAAAAAGCAAATAGGCAGGTTTATCCTGATTGACAGCCGTAAAAGTCAGCCGTTCTCCTTCTATAAGCCTGATACTGTTGTCGCCGTTCCTGAATTTGACATTCAATACCATTTCCTTGTTTTTTTCAGGTTTTGCCGACAATTTTACAGCAACAACCGCTAAATTCCCGGCAAAGGAACTTACCGATGCTGAATTCGCTTTGGCTCCAAATGAAGTTTTGAGCAAATTCTTCAGCGGCGAGGAAACGTAACGGGTCCACCGGCTTTCTTTTTTGACGGCCCCAACGTTGCTTCCTGAACCTTCCGGCGCAATTGCAAATCCATTTTCCTGATTGTAAGCTGTGACCATTTTGCGAATGGAATCTGCCCTTTCAGTTGGAATCGTTTGCGTTGAAATCTCAGCCTTTTCAGGAAAAACAGCAAAAAAAGTCTGGCCATTCTCAGTGTCAATTCGACGGGAAACCTCGGGCAATTTAAATTCATTTACGAACTCCGGATTTGCCGCCAGGTTGACTTCGATGGGCTGAAGTCCGGTAGAAGTTTCGAAGAACCCGGCCAGAATAATGAGCAAACCTTGACCCGTAATCATGGCAACACGGTAAAATGTGCTGCGGATTCCAACAAAATAAGCCTGTTGATGGCTGTCGAGCCCGAGCATGTAAAACCCATCGGCTGAAATGTCGTGAGTCGCCGAACTGAAAGCCAGAAGCCATAAAAAGATCATCGTAAATTTGAAAAAACCGGGCAATGGAATGGCCAAAGCAACTCCTCCCAAACCCGCTCCAATGAGCAACTGCATAATCACAATCCACCAGCGTTTGGTTTTCAGCAGATCGACAACAGGGCTCCAAAGCGGCTTGATAACCCAGGGCAAATACAACCAACTGGTATAAAGCGCAATGTCGGTATTCGAGATTCCTAAACGTTTAAACAGGATAACTGCCACCGACATCACAACAATGTATGGAATTCCTTCAGCAAAATAAAGCGTTGGAATCCAAGCCCATGGATTGCGTTGTGTGGGATTCCTGATCTTATCTTTCATGAGTTGTGTTTGGTCTTTATAGTTATTCATTTATTCCGCTTATAATGGTCTGAATTATGGATTATTGAACCCACTTCGGGGGTTTTTTTTTGTTTTATCGTCCACAGGTTTACACCCGCGGTTATTCAAATTAAATCACTTCAGGATTTTATTGAACGAAACCACGAATGTGGTTTACTATGAATAACCCCGTACGAAGTGCAGAACAGTATACTATGAATCCCGAAGCGGGTTCAACAACATGTACTTCACTATCAGTATACTTTTTCGATGCTGGCCCCACGGAAATAGTGCAGCAAGATTTCGTCGTATGTATATCCTTTTGCGCCCATCATCGCAGCGCCAATCTGGCAAAGTCCTACACCATGCCCCCAGCCTGCCCCGGTCAGAATAAATTCACCCGGAACTCCATCAACAATATCTTGTTTATCGACCACAAAAGCCGAACTGTACAAATGCGATTCGGATAAAGTTTTGCGTATCTCAAGTTCTTTTCCAATGGTGAGCGTACGTTTTGATCCAACAATTTTCAGTTTGGTCAATCGGCCCGATTTGCCCCGTTCAACCGGAATGAGATCAAGAATATGACCAAACTCCCGTCCGGATTTCCGTTGAATAAGCTCGGCCAAAACAGCTTGCGAATAGCTGACTTTCCATCGGTAAAAATCGGTTGTTTCCTGATCGTAATCGTTCAGCACCTGCGAAAGAACTTTTGCATCGTGTGTGTTGCAAAAAGCTTCCGGAGAATTTCTGATCCATTTTCCGGCTGATTGTTCTTCAGTCAAATCAATCTCAAAACCTTCTGGAGAAACCGGGTTATCAACAATCGACTGCAAATACGGGTGTTCTTCAGGTTCCCATACATTGTCAAAAGTTTCGCTAACTCCACCGCAGCTTTTTGAAAAACGGGCATCGCAAATTTTTCCGCCATTCGTCAGCATCATTCCGTGTGTTTCTGCAATGGCCTGCTCAACCAGCGGTGTCGACTGCCGTGTAATTCCCTGGTAACGCTGGCAATGGTCGTCGGCACACACATCAAAATTCAGGTGGTCTTCGCGGTCGTACCAGCGGATGTATTGTTCCGGAGTTTCGGTTATGCTTTGGTATTTTTGCTGTGCCTCCTTCAGCGACTTGCTTTTTTCGGTTTGAGCCACCAGCCACGAACGAGAGATAATGGCATGTGCTTTCAAAAGTTCAAGGCTGCTTGTGGCACTCATTTCCGACGAAATGACACTCACCAGGTAATCTTCGAGCGACAAAATATTAATTGCCGTGAGCTTTTCGTTTTCAATCCTGATTTCGAGCGCTCCCTTAAATCGCTGATCTTCTTTCCGTTCCCAGTGAAACTGAATTCCGATGGTCACATCATTCAGTTCAAATGAAGCATCTGCATAGCGAACCGGCTGAAAAACAAGGATATCTTCATCAACAGATTTCTCATTCAACCAGATTTTTCCGTGGCGATAGCTTACGTTTTGAACTCCTTCGAAAGGAATTCCGTTGGGTTCCAGCAAATATTTCTGGTTTAGCCTGAAGGTAATTTCAGGATCGTACATAATGCCAATGCGCAATTGTGGTTCGTTCATACTTTCGGAATTTACAGGCAAATTTCGAGAACCGGAAATATTGGTTCTGCGAATCCAAATTTACGATATAATTTTTCGCCGTCCTTCGATGTGTGAAGAGAAACTTTAGTTACGCCCCGGTAGCGGGCCTCTGTAATCAGTTGTTGAAGAATCAGGGCTGAAATGCCTTTCCGGCGTGCAAAAGGAACGGTATACATATTCAGAATATCACCTTCGAGGTAAGAGGACTGGTTGAAATCGCCCGGAATTTTTTTCAGGACCATGGCGCCAAAGCTTAGTGCTTCGCCATTCAATTCGGCTAAAAAAGCGAAAAGGCGATTTTCAGCAAGAGCTTCAGCAAAGTATCGGGTTAACTCTATTCTCAATTTTTCCTGGTATTCAATGCTTCGTTCTCCCTGCATTTCAGCAAGGTAGGCCATTCGGTAAGTTGTCAGCATTTCAACTTCGTCGGATCCGACCTCCCGAATTTTAATGTCTGATAAATCGATCTGCATGTTCATTTTATTCGTGGTATTTTTTCGTTTAACGGGTGACCAAATTGTGAAAGCCGAACTTAATAATTATTGTATTGCAAGCTCATTTTTATCGGGTTCAAAATACCCGAATTGTTGTAAAACAGTCTAAATACAAAGAAACAGCCAAATAGAATAAGGCATTGACAGATTGACGACAATCCCCCGGCAAATGAATTTCCTGTGTTGAATTAAACTTAAAATTCTCAGAGACTGACTGTTTAAGTTTTATTTAATAAGTTATTTTGCCCTTAGCTCACCCCGTCGCTTCATTGATGTTCCCGTCGGCGGACGTGGGGTGAGAGTCAAAGAAAATAATACGACATTTAATTGTTTCACTCACTTAAGTTTCTTTTCCGTAAAAGATAAAGGACTTTTTCAGAAAAGATAAAGACGATTTTGAAATTTGAACAGCAGGTTTCACCGTGAATTTAAAAGATTTAATAATTTTTGTCATGTATAAATCTTAAAGTCAGTGCAGTTCAGTTCGTTAGCATTTATTTTTTGTGTTAAACTCGTATAACTTTCTTCAGGCACAAATGCGTTAAATCAGGCACGTGTAAATCAGACATTTGCTTTCTAAAAAAAACACAGGAATTGCATCAGCCGGTAATGCCTGAATGTTACCAACCGTTCAAGTTAACGGCTTCGGAAATTATGAAGTGAAAAAAGAATATGAATATCCGGTTGAATACCTAATTGTTCCGACCGATGGGGTTTTGCCCCAAACCGTAATTCCTTTTTTGCCTGAACACAAAAAAGGAATCAAAAAAGTCAAGACTGCGCCAGCATCGCTCGTCTGTATACAAAGAGAAAGTTTTCCATTCAAGGTAAAGTAACTGATACTCATTAAAAGAAATTCAATTTCGGGAAAACCGATTCGCCCAAAGTTTGTTTTACTATTTCGAAGACCAAAAGTTATGCGTTAACAAAACAACAAGCTACAAATTAGTTCGTTGTATGTTATCGCATTTGTTTCTGTGGATTGCTTTTGATTCGGATTAGTAACATCTTAAAAATTGATCGTGTATCGCTTCAATCACCTTAAACATAGTTCAGATTTCAGAAACTGAAAACATCTGCCACTTTAACGATTAGTTAATTCTGAAACAGAAGAGTTTTTATTTGGCTGAAAGTGCCGATATTTGAATAGATAAATTCCTGATCGTAATAAAATTACAAAGGAATTTCAATTATAAATCAGAATTTTTTGATATGCTAACATACCTTTTAACAGTTCGTCAGCCAGTCCGGTTTATACTGGTCATTCTTTATGTCGGAATCATTATGGCTTTGTCGCTGCTGCCAACAAGCGACCTCCCTCCGATTCCACTTTTTCGGGGAGCCGACAAGATCATACACATGACCATGTACTTTTTCTTCTCCATGGTTTTTTGCTGGGCGCTTAAGGCAGAAATGAACTATACCCGGCTATTTTTCATTATTCCGGTTACAATAGGTTGGGGAATTTTAATGGAAGCTATGCAACTGGAAATGCATCGCGGACGTTCTTTTTCGCTTTTCGATATGCTTGCCAACAGCATTGGTGTTTTTGCCGGAGTTTTGATTTTTGTATTCCTGGCTCGTAAATATTCTACCTGAAATTTACCCGAAAATTCAACGTTCGAAATGTTGCTGTTTGATTAAAATGGGTTGACCTTATTCCAAAATCACTTTGTATGTCTGTAAATTTTTCAGACCGAATGTGATTATATACAATCCCGGCGCATTTCCATTTAAATCCATATTTTCAATACTTTGTGTGGCAAACACACGCGATATCATTGTACCGGTTGCATTGTAAACAGTTATACTGGTTCCGTTTTCAGGAACAGTTCCGAAATTAATGTTCACCAATCCCTGAGTTGGATTGGGAAAAATCTTCACCAACGGGATTTCGTTTACCCCATCAATAGCCGTTGGAATCTGAACGTCGACATTAAACTTTGCCTGCACAACTTTCCCATTCGAATTTACGGTAAGTGTAATTTCTGAAATTCCGACATTCTGCGACGAGAAACTGAG
The DNA here is from genome assembly GCA_041652995.1 of Prolixibacteraceae bacterium. Classification (GTDB taxonomy): domain Bacteria; phylum Bacteroidota; class Bacteroidia; order Bacteroidales; family Prolixibacteraceae; genus Aquipluma. Next base: position 6,425 of record JBAZGO010000080.1, on the reverse strand, counting down.
TGTGAGAACCGAACCGGTTATGCTTGCCTTAACAACCAATTCATTTGTATTCGACGTTACGGCATAAGTCAGTACACTTCCGGGATCATCATCAGCAAAAACAGTACTTAAATCTATTGTCTTTTCAGGAGAATCCTTATCAACCGTAATGGTTGGTATGGGATTAATAATATAAGGCGGATGGTCGACTGCCGTAACATTGATGGTTAACGTTTCAAAAACGTTCACCTTGCCATCAGTCAGTGTTAAATTCAAGGTGTTGTTACCGGCAGAAACATTGGTAAGTACTCCTGAAAGTTTAGCTGAAGTATCTGAAAGTTTAGCCAGGATAAAACCCGAAGGTAAATCAGCAATTGAAAAACTTAGCGGGTCTTCGTCGGGATCAGAACCTTCGAGAACGATTTGGAAGGGTAAATCGGCCACCACATTAAACGATTTGGCCGAATTAAATTTGGGGGCTTTGTTAACCTGTTTGACAATTACGGTCACCTCATCAGGAGCCGAAGTCACCGTTCCGTCATTTACTATCAGCAAAATGGTAAAATAAGTATCAACAGTTACTTCAGGAGCCGTGAATGTTGATTTTGCCGAGGTGGGGTTATTCAGAATAATTCCTGAAGGTGCAGTCCATTCATATTTTAATGCATCATTATCGGGATCGGAAGAACCAGCACCATCGAGCGTAATTAAACTACCTTCCGGCACGGTAATATCGGCGCCCGCATTAGCCGTTGGAGCCGTATTCTCCTGTTTCACCGTAATTGTTACATAATCGGGCGAAGAATTAACAAACCCGTCACTCACAACCAGGCTGAAAGTATATTTCGTATTTACTGAAACATTGGGCGCTGTAAATGTTGGTTTTACCGCCGAATTTGAGCTCAGTGTTATGCCATTTGGAGCAGTCCAATTAAACGTGAGCGGATTTCCATCGGTATCGTACGAATACGAGCCATCGAGAATATAAACGCTGCCTGTATTTACCGACTGATCGGGACCGGCATAAGCCACCGGTACTTTGTTGATTTGTTTCACCAGCACTTTCACCAGCGATACGGCTGATTTTGCATTACCGTCGCTAACTGTCAGCGAAAATACATATTCCTTATCCGCCTGAACTTCAGGAGCTGTGAAGGTTGGTTTGACAACATTGGCTGAACTCAATACAATTCCCTGTGGAGCAATCCATTCGTAGATCAGGGTACTTCCTTCGGGATCACTTGATCCTGAACCGTTTAAAGTAACCAGGCTGCCTTCGCTTATCACCTGATCGGTACCTGCATCGGCCGTTGGCGGCTGATTGACTTCTTTTATGGTTATTTTCACTTCATCGGCAACTGAATTAAGCAACCCATCGCTGACAACCAGTTTAAAAATCAATTCCCGATCAGTCTGAACTTCAGGAGCTGTAAAAGTGGGCTTCGCAGTTGTATTCGAACTTAACACAATTCCGGCGGGAGCTTGCCACAAATAGGTCAGACTAGAACCATCAGCATCCGACGATAAACTTCCGTCAAGCGTAATTAAACTGCCCTCGTCAACCAACTGATCGGTTCCGGCATTGGCTACCGGCGCTTTATTTACTTGTCTGACCGTAACTTTTACTTCGTCGGCTGAAGATATGACGGTTCCATCGTTCACCGTTAAAGAAAACGTATAATCGGTATCGGCGCTAACTTCAGGAGCGGTAAACGTTGGTTTTTGAGCGGTTTTCGAACTCAGTATTATTCCTTCAGGAGCAGTCCATGTATAGACCAGATTATCTCCATCGGGATCGGTTGAGGACGAGCCATCGAGTGTAACCAAAATTCCTTCATACACTGCCTGATCGCTTCCGGCATTTACGACCGGCGCTTTGTTCACCTGTTTAACCGTTATGGTCACCTGATCTTCCTGCGAATCCACTTTCCCATCATTTACAACAAGAGTAAATGTAAAATTGGTATTTACATTCAAACTGGGTGTGGTAAACGAGGGTTTAACTGCCGTATTTGAACTTAGTGTTATTCCGGGCGGAGCAGTCCATTTGTAGGTCAATGCATCATTATCGGGGTCTGCCGAAGCAGAGCCATCGAGAACGTATTGGCTGCTTTCGATGACTGACTGATCGGCTCCGGCGTTGGCCACGGGCGATTTATTTACCTGTTTCACCGTAATCAGTACTTCGTCGGGCAATGAATTCAATTGTCCGTCATTTACAACTAATTTAATAACAAAAACCTGATCGGCCTGAACTTCAGGAGCAGTAAATACCGGCTTTGAAGCTGTGTTTGAATTTAAGGTAATTCCAACCGGAGGCTGCCACAGGTATGTGATGGGATCATTCTCCGGATCGGTGGATAAAGTTCCGTCTAATGTAACCTGACTTCCCTCGTTTAAAGTTTGGTTACTTCCGGCATTGGCCAGGGGAACTTTGTCAACTTGCATGACCTTTATTGTAACCTGATCGATGGGCGAAGTGACCGTACCATCGTTGACGGTTAATGAGAACGTAAAATTGGTATCAGTTGTAACTTCAGGCGCGGTAAAAGTTGGATTGGGCACACTGGTCGAACTTAAAATAATTCCTGAAGGCGCAGTCCAGTTATAAACCAACGCGTTTCCATCCGGATCGGATGACCCTGATCCATCCAGCGTAACCACTGTTGATTCGTTTACCGTTTGGTCAGGACCTGCATTTACAACAGGTGCAATGTTTACGTGCCTGACGGTTATAATTACCGCATCAGGCAAAGAATTTACCTTCCCGTCGTTAACGACCAGGGTAAATGTATAATCGGTATTTGAGGCAACATTTGGTGAAGTAAATGTTGGTGTAACTGCTGTTGTCGAACTAAGCGTTATTCCTGAGGGCGCAGTCCATTTGTAGGTCAGTGCATCTCCATCCGGATCAGATGAAGCAGAGCCGTCGAGTGTTCCCAAACTATTCTGATTAATTGCCTTGTCAAGGCCGGCATTGGCATTTGGCGCCTTATTCACTTGCTTCACGGTTACCTTTACTTCGTTAGCAATGGAATTGAGCTGACCATCGTTTACCACGAGTGTGAACAGAAAATCTTTATCAACCTGAACTTCAGGCGCAACAAACGATGGATGCGCCGTACCCGGATTTACCAGTGTAATTCCTGAAGGTGCAGTCCAGGTATAAGTGAGCTGACCATCTTCAGGATCGGAAGAAGCGCTTCCGTCCAACACAACATTTACGCCCTCATTTACGGTTTGATCGGTTCCCGCATTTGCAGTTGGCGCCTCGTTTATATGCAACAGATACGATAACTTCACTATGGCTGAACCGCTCGCAATAAAACCCGGAGCTGGCGCCGGCTGACCATTCGTAAGTAAATAGTCAGCAGTTATTCCTGACATTTCAAGTTGTTGTGCCGAATCCCAGTATTTATACAAAATCGGATGTCCATCGGTGAACCCATTTGCTTCACCCGCATCAGCTTTCGATGCAGAGATAATTACATGAGTAGACGGATCTGAGAAAACAATCGGGGCCGTAAGTATGGTTTTTCCACAGCAAATGGTGCCATCGAAAACAGCAATTTCGTCGCCTGCTTTCAAACTTACACCATCAAGTGTTGCCGTAACAACATCAATATTCATGTGATCCTGCCCCAAGCCGGTGTAATCAACTACAAAATGGCCCTGCGCAAAACCAGAGACATATATCAGGATAAACAGTATAACGATGGCAGTTCGTTTCATTAATTGATGTTTGTTTTTTAACTCATCACAAATCTAACATTCTGTATTACAATCAACAACCACTCCAAAAAATCTCCAAACAGTCATTCCGGTGTTGTGTTCATAACTACGCGTTAAAGAAACGATAATTTTTTGAGAAATTTATTCACTTTACCAAAGTACCGGATTATTAAAAGCTAATAATCAGTTGTTTTAACAGTATGGCGCAAACGTTTCCCCAAAATTGTATCTTGTGTGCCGGTATTTGCAGTGATTAGCTAAAAGCTGTTTTGCTTAACGATGATTTCTGAAGAATTGCCGTTAAACCTGCAAAAATAAATTCCGGAAGGAACCGGTTGATTGTTGCTGTCCCGGCCATCCCAAATCAATTGAATCCTTTCCAAAACCTTACCATTGCAAAGGCTTCTGATCTGCCGGCCGTTTACATCAATTATTTCACAGTGAAAAGTCTGGCCCAAAGGCAAGTCGATCTCAATATTTACGTTAACATTAAAAGGGTTGGGATATATCTTAAAGTTTTCTGAAGTCAGGATCTGGCGAGAAGAAACTGGAAAATCGACCAGTACGAACACAGACTCTCTGCGGCGAAAAACATCGAAACTATTGTTCACCGTTTGAAAATCCAGCGGATAAACTACTCCGTCGTGATACACTTTGAGCGTTATTTTATGACCATCGATAAACCCGTTTGGGGAAGTTTCGACCGTGTCGTTGGCCGATGCCGGTATGCTAAGGCCGTTGTCCTGCATATCCTGATCGAGAATGACCTGAGCGCCCACACAATTCAATCCGTCGAACACGCCAATTTCGTCGCCAACGCTCAAACCCGTCAGTCTCAGGTTTACAAGGTTAATGTTCATGTGGTCAACTCCATTTCCGATGTAAATAACCGTAAAATAGGAATAGAGCATAAGTTTACCTGATTGCGCTGATGTAGGTAAGGGCGAAAATGCTGACCCAATTACACAGACATAAAATCCACCGGCCAACCAACTAAGTGCAGCAATAAATTTACGATATAGTGCATGAATCAAAACCATCGAATTATCTGAAATTTATTGAACCACAAAACGGAACCTAACTTAAGCAATGTAACCCGAAGATATGATCGCAACTGACCAACGAATCCCACTCGATACATGAACTGTATCTTCAAGGGTTAATTACGCCCGGCAATTGACATACATCCTTTCGTATAGCAACAAGCTCCCGTGGATAATAGTTGTCTGGTTGCCGGTAAATCCGAAGCCAACTAAATATACAAAATTTACAGCGTTTAATGAATTAAAATAATTGGTGTAATCAGGAACCTGGTGACCACAGCAAGCTACCTGCATCAGGATTCGCAGGTTCTATGTACAAGATGAATGTATTTCAACTCGGATAAAATAACTTTGCCAGACAAGATACTCTTTTGCTCCTTTTCGCGGGCGAACATTCCATAATTAATTATTATGATGTCCGGTTGAATGCCTAATTGTTCCGACAGATGGGGCTTTGCCCCAAACCCGAATTACTTTTTTGTCTTAACACAAAAAAAGTAATCAAAAAAAAGTCAAGGCTGCGTCCAAATCGCTCGAAAAACCAGCGCCCGACGGCTAAAATCTTTTAAACTCGCCTCCGGCTTAAACAGTGAAGATTTTTTAATGCCGTCTTCACTTGTTTTTCAGCTCTCCGAACGAGGACAGTCTGTGCATGAAGGAAAACTTTTTATTTTAGGTAAAGTAACGAATACTCATATTAATTATTTACCGATTTGCCTGATGGCGATTCAGCACGAAGAGATTGTAACATTTTCAAAGGAGTCTCCGTGATAACCATGTTAAATAACCAAGCCGGAATATTTCCGCCGGGATTAACCGATCCTTCCAACGTTACATGAACAAATCCTTTACCCACCGGTTCCACGGTCCAGATTTGCCAGAAATCTTTAATACGTATGATGTTTGGATTCTCTGGAACTCTATCTGGTAAAGGCCTGGCCATATACGTTCGAACTCCTGATAATGTATCGGTTGAAATGATCGTTTCGGTAACTAAATCACGATTCTTAAAAGGCCATGGCAAGGCATAAACAAGGTAATACTGAATATATTTATTCTCCTCAAATCCCAGCACTTTAACCTCTGTAATTGCTTTGTCCCACCAGTCAATATTTTGAGCATTGCCAAGCAGCGAATTAACTTTTTCGAACGATGCCTCAAAAGTTACATCGCCTTTAAACGATTTCCATGAATTATTTGATTCTTGTCGGGTATACACTTTTATCCCTTCTTTTTCTTTCACAAATGTCCAGGATTGTGCTGATAATCCAACAGCCGAAAAGAAGTTAAAGAAACAGAGCAAAAGCAATATCTTAAAGCTTTTTCGCATCGATAAAATAGTTGAACGTGTACACGCATTGCCACCCAATTTAACAGTTCTACCCTGGTATTGTTTCTTAAATCACTCGGCTCCAATCTCAGTTATCTTTATCACAAGAATTACAGATAAAAGAAATATTTCACCGCTGCTCAAATCAGGATCAAAATGAATAAAAATTTCTTTTTTTCAGTATAATTCATAAGCAGAAAAAACAATGCCTGTTCATTTACTGTTATCAAATTTAGTACATGACAAAAATATAAATAGCTGATAATCAGCGAAATAAATGTAGAAATATTTGGATAAAACTCTGAATGTCAGTATCTTACGAAAGATTACCACATCATTCA
>JBAZGO010000079.1:0-15527 GCA_041652995.1 Prolixibacteraceae bacterium | reverse complement strand
TCATTGTAAACCGACTAAAATTTAAAGTCGATAAAAGTTAGAGTTAATGTATTGATATTCAATATTTATATTTTTCGTTTTAAAATCAAGCCCCCTGTTTAACCCGAAAGAGGGAACAGGCTATGACTGTAATCTGTTGTTTTTCGGTACTTCTCGTAGAAGCGTTTAGAGTTTTTCAACAATTCATCCAAATTAAGATAGCTTATCAAATGTTGCCTTACTAAACTGGCGATTGTTGAGAATGCCTTTTTTGTTTCAGTTTTACGTTGCAAAACGGTCAGTAATAACTGTGCAATGAGCGTACACCATATTTGTATGCGTATTGCATTTTCACTTTCTCCATAAAAGCAGTGCAATTGAAAATTTTGCTTCATTTTTTTAAACAACAGTTCAATTTGCCATCGTTGTTTGTAAATATCGGCAATATCTTGTGCAGTAAGTGCCATGTTATTGGTGATAAAAACATACTTGCGCCCCTTTTCATCTTGATAGCTAATCCTACGTAACAGTAGTTTCTTCGATTCTTTGTCCTGTTTGTTTTCCTTATAACACAAGTGAATATGTTCTTCTTTTAAAACACCGGCTTCCCCTTCCGTTAAAGTGGTTTCGCTGATGGTCTTGATAACTTCAAACAGGGCATTATCCTTCATCCGGGTAACAAACCAAATTTGTTTTTCCGTCCATTTAGCAAAGAGTTTATAATGGTTGTAAGCCTTGTCAAACACTACCATGCTATGTGGATTAAGTACCAGATCGTTCAGAAATTTGCTGTCGTGGACTTTGGCTGCCGTTACTTTTACGAACTTCCCAACATCTTGCAAAGCATCAATGAGCATGTGGACTTTTAATCCCCCTTTTTTCTTGCCGCCATCCTTGGGGTTTCGGCCAACACCTTTAAATACCAGACTGCTAAAAAGCTGGATAGTGGTAGAATCAACAATGAAAAGCTCTTTGATGTTAAGCCCAATGGTTCGGCTGGACGACAAAAATGTTGAGTAACGTTTTACTAAACTGAAATACAACGATTCAAAGAACGCACTGTCCCGTTCACGGTTCCCATCGGTTATGGTACTCTTGGGCGGGACTTCCGACAAACCAAAATGGCCCAGTTTACCAACACAACCGATCATTCCTTCAACGATTTCGGTCACCGAGTCACAACGGCTGAATATACCGAACATCAGGCTTACAAAGTGTGTCCATGTGTTGAACTTCTTATAATACCTGTCTGATTTGTGCTCTTTTACCAATCCCCGAAATATAACTTTACTCACCAACGCTAAAACTTGTGTCAGGATCGGCTGACCGACTAAGTTTTTATTTGTATTTTCGCTCATGCTGTATAAATTGCTAGTTTACACAGTAAAGGTACAGGTTGGTCGGCTTCGGTGGACCAACCTGTTATTCAAAATTTATCTCGGTTACTAATGATTATTTTTATTAACAACCTTGGCGGCATTATTAACCCAAGATATTTTAGCGAATATTTGATTATCTCTAACTTCTTTTATTATTCGTCCCTTATTATCATACTCGAATGTGCTTAAATGATTGTATCCCGAATTGTTGTAGTTGGTATACTTCTCAGTTATAACTCTCCCATTGTCAATAAAATATGCTTGCCTGTATACAGAATCTTTACTATTATCTTTACTCAGCACAGTATAAATAAAATTATAATTTTCTGATTGATTCTTGGATTCTTTGACTATTTCGTCGGTGTTATCATTACTGCAACTAATAAGTCCAATCAAGGTCAGAAATAAAAAAGTATATTTTTTCATGGTTAAAGTTTTCATAAAAGATGAACTTATTTGAAATTTGGTTGCGTCAAAACATTAGGGTTTAATATTTTATAAAATCTTGCCAATATATTATACTACAGTATTCAATGTCGTTTAGTTAGCTTCGTCGTTGATCATCAAGTACCGTCATCGCGAGCGTAGCGTGGCGATTTGCCGGATTACTGTCATTATCACATTGTATCCCTTTTTTTTTGGTGGGGACTCGCAATGACGGATCTTCATAAATTAGGATCTTGACTAAACGACATTGCTACAGTATTTGTCATTTAAATGTTTGCTAACATTTCGCAGCTACACGAATGGCGGGAGTGAACCGATAAATTTCCTACGAAGAACTGCATTCCAATTTAATAATTTCCTGTCAACGAAGCACCGAAACCCGACTTGCCGGGTAGCTTGCTGTTGGGCGCTGGTGTTAATTTTTCCTTTCATTCTCTCAAATCCAAGAAAATTTTAATGCATTCTCCTTTACCTAATTCAAAATCGCCTTCCTTTACCTTATAGCAAGTACCAGATTGTCCTTTTACTTCTATTTTATATGAATGTTTCCCGACCGATATTTCTTTATTTAAATTACTCCCTGATTCACAATCAACAATTGAATCACAAAAACCAGGTATAATTCCAATTGATTTACTGTCAATAAATACCTCTCCAGTTGCAATGCAGTTGATAATATGCGTATTCACTCCAAAGCTAATATTTCCCTTGTCAGTCTCATTAATCTTCTCACATCCATACATTGTCAAAATGATTAGTAATAATCCAATTACTTTTGATTTGACGGTATTTAAAAAAAGACGGCGAGTCATTTTACAGTAAAGTGTCATTTGCTCATTTTTTGGTTTTTTATAAACTGGTCCTGTCAGAATATAGATGTCTATTGAAAATTAATGGTTGCGTATCGCACTCACACTTGCACACAACTAAATGATATGTATAAAGAGTAGCTATTTGTAGAGCGGGGAGAAGTCCGATTTATCGGGCTTGGGGTGAGTCGAAAACTGATAAAATCAACTTCAAATAGTTTTCTTTTTAATTTTAAACAGATTCTTAAACTTTCCTCACTTTTATTCTTCCACAAAATACCTCAACTGATCGAGCATGATGGGCACATCGTCTTTGTCGACGCCCTGTTGGAGCAGTTGGGGCAAATCTTCTTCGAACACTTCCATAAATTCGGCCTCAGAAAACCCGGTTTTGGAAATGGATTTTTTGTAAAAGTCGAGCGCCGCTTTTCGGTTGCCCAAACTCCACTGAACATGCCCCATATTCATCAAATCATGTTTGCTGGGATCTTCTTCCAAAAGCTTCAGAAAATATTTTTCAGCCTGATCCTTTTTCCCGGTCAGGAATGAACACCAACCAATCGGTCGCCATACCTTTTTATTCACTTGATCGAGATACTCTACCTTGAAATAACATTTCAGCGCTTCTTCAAACTGATCGAGTTCGAGCAAACAATGCCCCACATTCAACTGGTTATTTAAATCGTTGGGATTGAGTTTTTCTGCTGCCTGGTAATATTCCAGCGCCTTGGCTGGTTGTTTGAGGTTACGGTAACAAAGGGCAATCTTTTTCAGTGTCCACAAGCGGTTTAAATCGTACAACTCGGCCTTCTGATACGACTCCAAAGCTTTTTCGAAGTTGCCCGTTTTTTGGTAACAGAAAGCCACCTTTTGATACAATTCCCCATCCTTTTCAACGCTTAGCAGGTATTCAAAAATGGTGGAAGCTTCTTCAAAATAGTTTTTCAGAAAATAGTATTCCGATATATTCCGGAGGATCTTACTATCTTCTTTTAATATGTCGCCAAGGGTCAGCTTGTTGTGAAAATCGAAACGCCAGTTAAAAATATCCTCAAAATCGTTTTTCCGTGGATGAAGCTTGTAAAAGCGGTACAAATCCTGAATGTACTGGTTGGAAATAAACCCAGCTTTTCGGCCTGGGGCAGTCAGTTCTTCGTCATTTTCAATTTCCTTGAACTGATCCATTTCAGCTTTCAGGCCTTCGGCTATAAATTCGAGATTCTCTTTGGGCAGTTGGCGCATACTGAAACAAAACGAATATTTGTCTGAATCGCACAAAATAGGCGCGCCGCCAATGGTTTCAATAAAACTCCGGGTAGCAGGATCCGAGATGTCGATGACTTTTTGTATTTCAGGGTCTTCAGTAAAAAACGGGACGAACCAGTTGCCCATTTCATTGAAAAACGGAAAGGATTTCAGCATGGAAAACGAACCGACAAACACGTCGGCCCCTTCCATTTGCAGTTCGGAGAATTCTTCCATCTTGTTTATCAGCCCCGGCGAATCGCCAAATATTTCCTGCCATTCAGGATTCTTATCGTCCGAAAGTCCTTTCTCCATCAAACTGTCGAGGTTGATTTTGTCTTTCAGGGTCGGACTGATTTTAATCATTTCAGGAATCAGTTCATCGCGGATCCTTTGCTGTAGCTTTTCTGTTTCTTTACTTCGGATTAACTGGATCAGAATGCGTTCCAGGTTTTGCCTGAATTCCTGATCCTCGTTCAGAATTTTCAATCGTCCGGTGATTTCCGAAAAATAAGGCAACCGTGAATCGTATTGGTAAAGAGTAATGAGTAAGCCAACCAAAGCACGCTGATTAATGGTTGCTTCTTCCATTCCATAAACATCGAAAAGCAAACTGAATTTTGTTTCGTCGAAATAGCGCTGCAGACTCAGTGTCAGGGCCGAAACGATTAACGATTTGTAGGCTACCCGGATGGATGGCTTCTCAAAAAATTGTTTCAGGAAATTAATTTCGTCGGAACTTAGCTGATCGCGAAACCAAACATGATAAAACAGCCGGAAGAGTTGTTGCCGGTGATTGGCCTCTTCAGCCTGATTCCTTGATGTAACAATCTTTTCATTATCAGCCATCGATTGTAATTCGCTGTGCAAATAAAATTCTTCCAATCCGGCCTGAAAAGTTTCAAAATCGGAAATAAACTGGTGCCCGAATGTTCTTTTTCTTTCGTATTCAACGGATGATGAATATTTTAAACGAATGGCTTCGTTTACTTTGTCGGCAAGTTCGTACGCCGAAACAATTAATTTGCGGTACACTTTCTTTCGCTCCGGATCGCGGGTGCCTTCAATGGTATACTGAAGCATGTAATGGTAGGTTTGATCCAGTTCGAGCCATTCGTCGTTAAAAGCTCCCAATCCGTTTTCTGACATGAGGCTCTTCAACTGATCAAAAGCCGGTTTTAGTTTCCGTTCTGCCAGATTGGTGCAAATTTCGGTATACTTTATATTGAGGTTTTTATTTGTCATAGCTGTTGAAAATCAAAAGATACAAAAAGCGAAGATCATCAAAAAATAATCCAAACGATTTTCACTGACAGATGGGCAGAATTTGGGGTCTTTACCAGGGAATAAGATTTATGCGAATCAAGGGTTGGATTTTTAAAACCGGAGGGTTGTAATGATTGTAGAAAATGTTGAATAAAGTTCTTTTAAACCACGAAGTGGTGCCATAAATCTGTCAGGCCTTCTGCATTTTAACTCTTCTTTCATCCTGAATTTGCTATAGACCTCTCATGCCTTCGGCGTTATGATTTTATTATTTTTCAACTCCTGAGTTGCATGATTTATTAATTGTTATATCAATGTCGTTCAGTTAAGAAATTGTTCGATGACGTCCGTTATCTAAACGACATTGATATATAATTTGGAAAATTATTTTTTGTCTGACCCCAAATAATTATAAACCAGTCCGGCTAAAGCAGCGCCAACAATCGGAGCCAGAATAAAAAGCCAGAGTTGTTCAACAGCCCAACCTCCCACAAAGATTGCCTGACTGATGCTTCGCGCCGGATTTACCGAGGTGTTGGTGACAGGAATGCTGATGAGGTGAATCAGCGTCAAAGCTAAGCCAATGGCAAGCCCCGCAAAACCAGCCGGAGCCTTTTTGTCGGTTGCTCCCAGAATTACAATCAGGAACATAAAAGTCATGACAATTTCTGATACAAGAGCCGCAAGCAGACTGTACCCGCCGGGCGAATGTTCGCCGTAGCCGTTGGCCGCAAAATTACCAATGGCGCTGCCGTTTCCGGTTGCGATGATATAAAGTACAGCCGCAGCAGCAATCCCACCAAGTATTTGAGCGGCAATGTAGGACAAAAGTTCTTTTGAACTAAAGCGCCCTCCAATCCATAAACCGATAGAAACGGCCGGATTAAAATGGCCACCTGAAATGTGCCCCAAGGCATAAACTCCCGTTAAAACAGTTAGTCCGAAGGCCAGCGAAACGCCAACCAATCCGATTCCAACCTGAGGAAAAGCAGCAGCCAGAACAGCGCTTCCGCAGCCTCCGAGAACCAGCCAAAAGGTTCCGATAAACTCAGCAGTTAATTTTTTCATAGTAAATCTTTTAATTTAAATGGTATTGTAAAATAATGAGAATAATAACATGTAGCATTTTTATTTGTTCCTTAATTTTGACTCGCCTCCCAGGCTCGCCGGAAGGCGGACGTCGCATCTACGATGCTCTGGCCACTCTTCTTGAAGAGAAAGGAAACTGCCGCAAGAGGACGTGGGGAGAGTCGTTTTTAGAATAAGACAACAAATTGTTCTTATTGCTTAAGTTACATTTTTATCCTGAATTTATTTTTCAAGAATGGCTTTTAAATTATTTAATCCGTTTTGCAAGTCAGGGGCGAGCATTTTCTCCATATCCATAAACAGCATCATCAGGTTCATGGGGTATTTCATTTTGCCATTGAATCCCCATTTTACAGAAGTTACCGAATCATTTAAGGCCACGGTTGACAGAAAGGCATAATCGGTTGATTCGAATGGTTCGATGAAATGCAATTCATAATCAATCCGGTTTCCTTCGTCGATCTTAATTATCTTCTGTTCGCCTGCTCCCACATCAGGATCGGTACTTTCCCACGACGACATGCAGCCAACCGTTCCATCTTGGCCGGTGAACTCTTTTTTCATGGATGGATCTTTTTGAGCCCAAACACTAAAGTTGTCCTGATTTTTAAGCAGTTTCACATAGTCGAAAACTTCCTGTTTGGGTTTGTCGATGGTCACCTCCCGTTCAACGTCATATTTGCCGTTTACAAATAATCCGGTAATCAGGACCAGGGTAATGATGCCAATCAGTGTAAGTCCGATAATTTTCAACGCTTTCATTTGTGTTGTTTTTGAGGTTATTTAATTGGAAATAGCTATTTTTTTGCTTCTCTGTTCAGTTCATAGTGCGTAATCCATTGCGAAACTTCTAGTTTGGACGCAAGTTCTCCGATCAGTGAAAAGGGTATTTCGGTATAATTCTTAAACCGGATACAGCCTTTCCCCATGTCAGGTTTTTTGCCCGAATATTTCGCATATTCGTCAATAAACCATTGGAGTAAACCCGATGAGGCATAGAGTCCGATATGATAAACCGCGATGAAGTTTTTTTGCGCGGCAACATTCAAAAACGGCAGCGGCAGCTTCGGATTTGCGTGGTATCCTTTGGGATAAAGGCTATGTGGAACAACGTAGCCAATCATTCCGTAACTCATTTCTTCGGAAAAACCAGGTGGTATGTTTTTCAAAATTTCTTCGCGCAGTCTTGCTACAGATTCCCGTTGATTTTCAGGAATCATTTGAATGTATTCATCAACTGTTTCGGTTTTTAACTGCATAATTGTGAATTAAAACAGGATAAAATCATTCAACAATCTGTATTTCAGCTTTGTTCAAATTGGGTCATTCAAAAGCAGTGTTGCCCATAGGTTCAGAAAAATCTTTGTGAAATCAACTTTCTGGTTGTAGAGGTTTAAAACCTGTAAAATAGTTTTGTTCAGGATTGATTTACCAATTGATTGGTATTTAGAATATAAACTGACTTTTGCAATTGCTGGAATGGTACATGAAAGGAAAATGCCGTAGAATTGATTTTAAAGGAGGTGGTAGAATAAGAAAATAAAAATGTATTTCAAAGTTGTGATTTTAAAGTCTGAGAATACATGTTAGCGCACAGGTATTCAATTGAATGTGATGTCAGAATGTTAAAAATTAAGACGGAATACTTTTCTCAGAAATTTTTAATCCGACTCTTCCGATTCTTCAAGTTCCTGAAGTGTTTCGTCAAGCTTTCCGAGGTACCGGCCGTACAATTTGTTAAAGCCCCAGCGCAGCAGGAAAAAAGTTAACGTAACCAGCGGAATTAATGCTGCAAGGGCGATACCTGCAATCGTCAGTATTTTGGAAACCGGAAGGCTTTCGATGCCAATGTTCATGGAATCGGTTTTTAACTTCAGGCCTACATAAGCGCCAGCGATAAAACTTACTACAATGTTAATCAGCAGTATAATAACTGCAAGATAAAACATCCGGCGGTAAGTAATCAGTGTTTCCTTTATACCTTTTAGCAGTTCTTTGATTTGAAGGTCGATGGAGAAACTCCGTTTAATATTAAAGTAACGGATTGCAAAGAAAAGGTAGGTGGTAACAATGAGCGCTGTAGAGAATAAATCAATGGGAATAAGCCATTTCGGATATTCAACGGCTTGATGAACAATCGCTTCTGGCAGTTTTGTCAGGAATAATGAATCAATAATAACGTACACAATAAAAAGCAACAACACTGACATCCCAATTCTGATGTTCCGATCGATGCGTTCAACAAGAGTTTGAGTCCTGTTTTTCAAAAGCTCATGAATGTTCTCCTTTCCAAGCCGATGTTTGTCCATCTCCTGAGAAGAATATTTATTCCACGCCGATTTTAAATCCTTTAAGTCCATCTACTCGTCCAAATTCATTAACAACTTCAATCTTTTCTTGATGCGGTTCATTTTTACCCGCACGTAATTCTGGGTGATTCCGGTAATTTCAGCAATCTCCTCGTATTTTTTATCTTCAAGAAACAACAGGATAATCGATTTTTCAATTCCGCTTAACTGAGAAACTGCGTGGTTAAGCATCCTGATTTGTTCTTCTGTACGCGTGTCGTACATTTCTTCGGCTAGTTGCAGGTTCTCGTACGAAATTCCCGATTTGTCCGGTTGCCGTTTGTCTTTTTTAAAGCTCGTTATTGCTGTATTTAAAGCTACACGGTACATCCAGGTCGAAAATTTTGATTCGCTCCTGAACGAAGGATACGATTTCCACAATTGCACGATAATTTCCTGAAACAAATCACGGCGGTCCTCTTCCAAATCGCAGTAGATGGAACAAACCTTGTGAATGATTCCCTGATTATCGGTAATTATTTGTAAAAACTCTTTTTCCAACGTGCGTAGCTATTAGTCTGTGAAAGTGAATTTAATTACATCAACTCATTTTCAAAAAATTGATTTCCCTTTCAGTTAGAAACCGGTAACGGCCGCGTGGCAAATCTTTTTTGGTAAGGCCGGCAAAAACAACCCGGTCGAGTTTGGTCACCTGGTAGTCAAGGTGATTGAAAATGCGCCTGACAATCCTGTTTTTTCCTGAATGAATTTCAATACCAACCTGGCAGGCGTCATTCGGATCGATCATTTGAATGTCGTCGGCAGCAATAAACCCATCTTCAAGTTCAATTCCTTTCCTGATTTTCTCCAAATCTTCCGGTAGAAAATCCTTGTCGAGCTGAACATGATAAACTTTCATTTTTTCGTAACTCGGATGAGTCAGTTTTTTGGCCAGTTCTCCATCGTTTGTAAACAACAGAACGCCGGTAGTTTGCATGTCGAGCCTTCCAACGGGGTAAATTCTTTCTTTGCAGGCATTCTGAACCAGTTGCATCACTGTTCGTTCGGCATGCGGGTCGTCGAGCGTTGTTACAAAGCCTCTGGGTTTATTCAGCAACAAATAAACTTTTCGCTCCGGATTCAGGAGTTTCCCATCGAAACGAACTTCATCGTCGAGCGAAACTTTATGGCCAAGTTCTGTTACTACTTTGCCGTTAACAGTAACCAAACCTTCGCCGATTATTTTATCAGCTTCCCGCCTTGAACAAACTCCTGCGTTCGAAATGTATTTGTTTAGCCGGATTAATCCGTCTCCGGAAGGTTCCGACTGCGGCTGTTCCTTCGTTTTAAGGACAATTCTCTTTTTTGGAAATTCTTTCAATGCGAAATTGTTTACTGAAAATTTTTGACTGCGACCTTGAACGGCAAATGTCGTAAATTTTAGCGAAGATTTTATCAATGTCCTTCAGACCGATAGATTTTAAATTGCTCCTTGATCGCATTTCGGATATCGTACTCGGTTGACATGTAGCTCAATAATCCCTTTGAATTTATGTACATCATAAAATCATCAGCGGCAGAGTCGCCCAGCCCGGTGAGTCGAATGACCAGGTCTTTGGTATAATATTGCGAAAGAACTTCCCATTGTTTCTCGGTAACTATGGCTTTCCTGGCTTCGCGCTTTTCGCGTTCACTTTTGCTGAGATGATACTGCAGAAAGCTTGCGGGGCTAACTACTGCAGCTATTACCGGAGGTTTTTTGTTGTAGGCATCACCACGTAATTCCGGATCAATGTTCATTTTTTTGCCTATCGGAACACCTTCCATATTTACTTTTTTCTGTTCGCCCGAAACATCAACCTGCGGAAGTTCAAACCTGACGGGTTTTGCGTACAGAATCAATACGTTCATCTCGTTGTAATTAGCCGGAATGTGAACGGTGGTTTTGGTGAACCCAATCGAAGAAATGGAAAGACTGTCAACGTTTAGCATGTCCATGGTAAACCGGCCCTGTTCGTCGGTTGTAACGCCACCATGAGTTCTGAAGTTCAATACATAAGCAAAAGGCACAGGCGATTCGTCGCCCAAACTCAAAACCTGCGCTTTAAGCCTGATGGGCATAGGGTCAATAATGTCGTCGGCGTTTTGTGCGTAAAGTTTTGTTATTCCTGAAAATTGGGAAACCATCAAAGTTAAAATGGTTATTGCCATGGAATTGCGAACTGAAGTGTTTCCAAAACGCCTGAAAAAAGTGACTTTTGACTTTTTATTTTTAACTTTTGACTTTTCTTCTGACACTAGGTTTCTCTGTTTCATTGGTTTATCATGGCAATCAGACAAAAGTAAAAAAATACCGACAAAATCCGCTTATACATAACATTCGTTAACTGGATTTAACAGAGTTATACAATATAGCGCACTTGACTCTTGTCAAGTCAACGAACTCGTGCCGCATCATTATGCTGAATTTTATGGCAGTATCTCTCCGCAATGAAACCCTGAAGCCCCGATTGCCAGGCCAGTGTGCAGGAAGTTTCGGGTGAGCTGTCAGGCAATATAAATTTGATATGAGGCTAGCTGATAATTGTTCCGGAATAATTAACTTACCGAATCAAAATCTGGTTTCAAATCACAACAAAAAATTGATAAAATGGCAACAAAATCCGGAAAACGAACAGGAAAAAGAATTCTGTGGTCAATTTTAATTTTGGTCCTGGCTGCTGTAGCTTACGGAGTGTATTCTGTCAATTCCCTGCTTCCTATCATCACCGGATATCCGGCTAAATATCTCTGTTCTGCGGTATTTGTTTCCGGAAGAGAACAGGCCGAAGTTGAAGCGATGGACCTGCATTTTTCGTTCATCAAATACACCAAAAATGAGATCGATTTTCAGGATTCGAGTGTGACAAGTTCATTTTTATGGGGAAAGTCGACAGCCATTTACCGCAAAGGATTTGGCGCCACTTTGCTTCGTGGAGTTACTGCTGACGAATTGCGCCAAATTAAATTCCCTTCCGTTCAGGCAAAATACAATCAGGACACCATTTCCTGGCCTTTGGGCAATGTTTTACCCGATTCCATTCCTGAAGTGGACAAAACAAAGCTGGCTTCTGTTACCGACAAACTGATGAAGGACGACGGATATAACGGACATGCTTTTGCTTTTATGGTTGTTCATAAAGGGATTCCGGTTGCTGAAGCCTACCAGCCGCAATTCAATTCGAAAACCCGTTTCCTGAGTTGGTCGATGGCCAAGAGTTTTACCAATGCCTTGGCTGGAATCATGGTTTATCAGGCGAAATGGGATGTAAATACGCCCTATGAATTGCCCGATTGGATGAATGATGACCGAAAATTTATTACTGTAAATAACCTGATGCAGATGCAAAGCGGCCTGCACTGGAACGAAGATTACGGCAACCGCTCTGATGTGACGGTGATGCTTTATTGCGAAAACAATTTTGCCGCGTTTGCTTACGATCAGTCGTTGGAATTTCCGATTGGAACCAAATGGTATTATTCTTCAGGCTCGGCCAATGTAGTTAGTTACATGATGCGCAAAACACTGAACGACGATCAGGAATATTTCCAATTCCCCAAAACACAGTTGTTCGATAAAATCGGCATGCCCGATGCCGTTCTTGAACCCGATGCCAGCGGGACCTTTGTTGGTTCGTCGTATTTGTATGCCACCGCCCGCGATTATGCCCGGTTTGGATTGCTTTATCTTCAGGATGGAGTATTTAACGGAGAGCGCATTTTGCCTGAAGGTTGGGTAAAATACACAACAACTCCGGCGGTCGACAGCGATGGTCAGTATGGATCGCTGTTTTGGCTGAATAAATCGCATGAATTCCCTTCTGCGCCTGAAGATATGTATTCGTGTGACGGGCACGACGGCCAGCAAATATTTATGATCCCGTCGAAAGACCTGATTGTTGTTTTGCTGGGTTATTCGCCCAAACCCGATCATGTCATGAATTTCGACGCTTTGCTGGGAGATATTATTTCGGCTATCCAATAAGCTAAAAACAAGTCAGGGCTTCACTTCGAGTGAAACCCTGACTAAATATCAATGAAATTGAACTTTCTATTTCAGATTTTTGATTCTTTCCATTGCTTCCAGCACATTGTCTCTATCGGCAAATGCTGAGAAACGGAAATAGCCTTCGCCTGAAGGTCCGAACCCTGATCCGGGCGTTCCGACCACATTCGCTTCATTCAGTAATTTATCGAAAAAATCCCACGATTTCATGTTGTCGGGAGTCTTTACCCAAACATAAGGCGCATTTACTCCACCGAATACCGTAAAGCCGGTTTCTTTCAGGCTTTCGCGCAAAATCCGTGCATTTTCGAGGTAATAATTGATCACATCTTTTACCTGTTTTTTGCCTTCTTTGGTATAAATGGCTGCTGCTGCTTTCTGCACCGGGTAAGATACTCCGTTGAACTTGGTGGTGTGTCGGCGGTTCCATAATGGTTTTACAGGATGTGCTTTTCCTTCGCTGTCGTATGCTTTTAATTCTGAAGGAATAACCGTGAACGCGCAGCGTGTACCGGTAAATCCGGCTGTCTTAGAAAAACTGCGGAATTCAAGTGCGACTTCTTTGGCGCCTTCAATTTCGAAAATCGAATGCGGAATGGATTCGTCGGTAATGAAAGCTTCGTAAGCTGCATCATACAGAATAACGCATTTGTTGGCGCGGGCATAATTTACCCATTTGGTCAGTTCTTCTTTCGAAGCGACTGTTCCGGTTGGGTTATTCGGGAAACAAAGGAAAATCAGATCGGGCCTCTCGGTTGGCAATTCAGGAATAAAACCGTTGGCTTCGTTGCATGGCATGTAAATAATTCCTTCGAAATAACCATTGGACTGGATGTTCCCGGTTTTTCCTGACATCACAGTGGTGTCGGCGTACACCGGGTAAACCGGATCGCAGATGGCAATTTTATTTCCGGCGCCAAAAATTTCCTGAATGTTTCCGGTATCGCATTTCGAACCGTCAGAAACAAAGATATCGTCTGGCGAAATATCCACACCCCGGTTTTTGTAATCATTCAACGCAATGGCTTCACGCAGGAAATCATAGCCTTGTTCCGGTCCGTATCCTTTAAACGAATCGGCCTTGGCCATATCGTCAACTCCCTCGTGAAAAGCTTTTATAACAGCGGGAACCAGCGGTTGGGTCACATCGCCGATGCCCATACGGATTACTTTTTTCTCCGGATTGGCGGCTGCAAATTCGCGAACTCGTCTTCCAATTTCAGGGAACAAATATCCCGCCTGAAGTTTCAGGTAATTTTCGTTAATCAATGCCATTTTATGTTGTTTTTAGTTGATTTTTCAGATGGATTTTTTGCTATTTAGAACGCTTCAAAGGTATAAAAAAAACAAAACTTCATTTCATTCTACTGAGGCGCCGGATTAAACTTCACGTTTATGAAACAATGAAATCCGAATCGAATTAATGTCCGTTTTACCGTAATCGGAATTGCTAAAAAATAAATACATTTAAAGCAAAAATGGATATTGTTTTTGCTATTCTGATTCTCTTTGGGGGAATTCTTTCTATTATTCTTCTGACTTCGGTCTTTAAATTCAATACCTTTCTTTCGTTATTGCTGGTGAGCCTTTTAATGGCTTTGATGACTTTGCCCACAGCATCCATTGTGCCGGTATTAAAAAAAGGCTTTGGCGGAACACTCGAATCGATTGGGCTGATCATTATTCTGGGAACCATTATTGGAATTGTGCTCGATCAAAGTGGAGCAGCGTTGAGTATTGCCCGTTTTTTCCTGAAACGAACCGGAGAAAAGAACGCCCCGGCAGCCATGTCAATTACCGGGTTTATGACAGGACTTCCCATTTTCTGCGACTCCGGATTTATTGTTTTAAGTGGAATTTGTCGGTCGCTGGCTCAAAGTTCAAAAACTGCAATCACCGTGATGGCGCCTGTTTTGGCCATTTCTTTATATGGCGTGCATTGTCTGGTTCCGCCGCATCCGGGAGCAACGGCCGCAACCAGCATAATTGGCGCACCCATTGGCTCTGTTATTTTGCTCGGAACCCTTGTTGCTATTCCCGGAATTATTGCAGCCTATTATTTTATCCGATTCCGCTCCCGAAAAGTTTCTTTCGATGTATCGGCCAACGATTCCAACGATCAAACTTCAGTGCCAATGCCTGTTGCTTCGCTTGCATTTTTACCCATTCTTGTCCCTCTGGCCCTGATTACGCTGAAGTCCGTGTTTTTTATGACTTCCGGATTACCTGAAGATTCATTCATGAAAATAGTAATCGGTTTTACCGGCGATCCGGTTATTGCTTTATTATTCGGTTGTTTTGCCGCTTTTCCTTTGCTCCGGAAGTTTAATGTCAGCCAATGGAATAAATTGCTCGATTCGGCCATTGAAAAAGCCGGACCAATCCTGATTGTGACGGCTGCCGGAGGAACTTTTGGCGCGGTGATCAAAGAATCGGGCATAGTAACTAATCTGGGACAACAGGTTGCAGCGCTCGGCCTCGGGTTGTTTATTCCGTATATCATTGCGGTCATCCTGAAAACTTCCCAGGGCTCATCAACGATTGCCATAATCACTGCCGCTTCAATTGCCGCGCCGCTTTTGGATAATCTGGGCTTGTCGGGCGAATGGGGCAAAACGTTGGCCATTCTGGCGATGGGTGCAGGTTCCATGATGGTCTCGCACGCCAACGACAGTTTCTTTTGGGTTATCAGTAAATTTTCTGGCATGACCTCAGCCGAAACTCTTCGCTATTATTCGGTTCCAACCGTTATTTTAAGCCTGGTTTCGTTTGCAGTTATTGGGTTATTGTCGCTGGTACTGATTTAGAAACAAAAAAATAAACGGTCATTGGTCATTTATTCCTGAAGATTATAAACTAATATTTTGCTATTTAGTACATGACAAAAATATAAATAGCTGATAATCAGCGAAATAAATGTAGAAATATTTGGATAAAACTCTGAATGTCAGTATCTTACGAAAGATTACCACATCATTCA
>JBAZGO010000078.1:0-15575 GCA_041652995.1 Prolixibacteraceae bacterium | reverse complement strand
CACTGCTAAAATACTAAAAAATAATTACGTATGCAAGTATAATTAAATGAATATCAATGATTTATATACTTTTTTTTAATCTGTTAAAGTAGAATTAAGATATTTAGATCTTTTTATATTTTTATCAAAACTTTTATGATGCTATTGTGTTGTGAGTTCTAATCTCTTTGCTTGAACGAAATAAACACTTAAAGACATGAACTATGAATATTAACATTGAAAGAATCTTTAAGTTGACTCATTGGCTAATTTTTTCGTGTTAAGGTAGTTGGTTATGATTCATACTGCACTGACATATATACGGGATATATTAAATGAAAATTTCAAAAATGAATTTTCGATTTCGGAAAATAAGGTTGTTCTTTCAAATATAGTCAAAGCTGATGGCTCAAACGCCCAAAACGTTGATGGGAAAATTGTTTTTTTCCTGGTTAGTCTCGACGAGGAGGCGACTTTAAAAAATAATCTGAACCGGTTTTCAAGTCAGGTAAACGGCTCATTTGCACAAAAAACCCCCACCCTTCATTTGAACATGCAAATTTTGTTCTGTGCTAATTTCGATAGCAGTGTGTATATCGAGGGGTTGAGCTACTTGTCTGCGCTTATTCGTTTTTTTCAGGTAAACAGAAAGTTATCGCTTGAAGGTTCGAATTCGGGTAACATAAACAAGTTAAGTTTTGAGTTGTGCAAGCTGGATTATGCCCAGTTGAGTCATTTGTGGTCGGCCATAGGCAGCAAGCTTATGCCCTCGGTGTTGTACAAAGTTGGGATGTTGGTATTTGATGATGCACCTATTGAAAGAATAATTCCGGCAATTAAAGAAACATAAAGTCAATACAATTCCGAAAATGCAGCAGACGTATAGTCATTTGTTAACTTTTACTTTTGAACACAAGTATTTTAGGGATGAACTGTTCAGACAAATTGAGCTAACTTACGCCGAAGGTATGGCTAAGTTTATGACAAATTTGGGCCTGATCGTAAAAGTATTTCCAGGTGGATGGCATTTATTGGCATCAGACGCTGAACTTTTAGACACACAAACCAATGACATTCCATTACGATTTCTGCTTTATTGCAAAGACCCGCAATACGTCAATTATACCGAATTACCAACATACAGTCTGACAGACAAAATTCTATATTTCAATAATTTATCGGCCACAGCAAATCAGCAGGGCAATGGATTCAGATTACAGAAAGAAGAATTTGTTGGTCAGGCAGAAATAGTACAAATAAGCCAGAGGGAAATATCAATTCCCAAATTCAATCCTGATCAGGAATATCAATTTACCGATTCGCTTGGCAACGAGTTACCTCCGCAATGCATCAAAAAATCAGCAAATAACTCGGGCGGGTTTATGCTGTCAAATTTGTCGCAAGGACTTGTTATCGTTCGTGCCGGTCAGGAAGAAGTCGAAAGAATTTACTATTACCCGCAGGCAGTATGGAAAAAACCGTTTGGTATTTTAGAGATTTACACCAGTACACTATTGAAGCATTTTCGTGAAAAAGGGAAAATCGAATATGCTGTAAAGTTTGGCAACCGACAAACGATCTGGAAGTATTTCCTTGTTAGTTCTGTTTATCAAAAGTTCAATAATTTGAGCATTATTAACAAAGGAAAGGAACAGATTTTTAGCGCTCCAAAAAAACAGCCTGTTCTGGAAAACACGGATGCTTTGGTATTTGAGTCAAAAAACAAAATTCCGCTTTCAGAAATTTCTGAAGAGACCTACCAAATGGTAGAAAACTTCGATTTGGCGAATAGATCCGGAAAGATCGTTCTTAAAAATTTACCTAAAGCTTCTCCAGTGCAATTGTATCGTGATGAAACGAAATCGAATGATGCCGTCTATTCACACATTTATATATAAACAATTAACTGAGAAAGATTATGGCACAAAAATTAATGACTCCAGGTGTTTACATCGAGGAGGTAAATGCTTTCCCCGGCTCAGTCGTGGAGGTAGCAACAGCAGTACCGGCTTTTATTGGGTACACCGAAAAAGCTTCGAGAAATGGTAAATCTCTAGTCAATCAACCCACAAGAATCACTTCTTTTCAGGAGTATTCCCTTCTTTTTGGAGGAGCTTTCTTTCCTAAATTCAAGCTTGATCCTCCCGGTGATTCAGCAAAACATCTATTTACGATTAATGGTGTGACAAAAGCCATTAATTATTTGACTGACCATGATTCGTATATGTTTTATGGAATTAAGTTCTTTTTTGACAATGGCGGCGGCACCTGCTACATCGTTTCGGTTGGCACGTATGGAGGAAAAGATGACCAGGGAAACGACAAGGTTGTAGCAGTTGACAAAGATGAACTTGAAGCAGGTTTAGATACCTTGCTCAAGGAACAGGAACCAACCATGATTGTCATCCCGGACGCTGTTAAATTGAAAATTGATGACGGCTGCTACGACTTGTACAAAAAAGTGCTGGCCCATTGCGCTAAAATGCAAAGCAGAGTGGCCATACTGGATCTTTATGATGGTGACGAAGTACGCCAGGTTGGAAATGCTCCCGGAGATATTATTGCCAAATTCAGAGAAAAAATTGGCTCTGAATACCTGAATTATGCAGCAGCATATTATCCCTGGTTAAATACCAGTCTGGTCCAGAATGGAGATATCACGTTTGAAAATCTGGATTCATCTGTTGATCTGAGCACATTATTACTGGAACCTGCTGCCCAAAATGTAATCGCTAATTATCCTGCTACCCCGGATGCATTTAAAACTGCTTTAATAAAAGATAAGCCAGATGATTTAGCTGCCGCACTAAAAAAAGACAATCCGGCTGGACTTGACGCCGCAGTAGGAACTGACGGTAAATTGATTGATGGTTTTTCTGCCGGTGATTTAACTACTTTGTTGGCCAGCGGTACGGCAGAAACCCAAAGGTTACTGGACAATTACATTGCCAACAAAAAACGTAACTATCATTTAGGTCTTGTAGCCACAAGCCCAACCTACGTTAATCTCCTGAATGAAATCAGGGCGATGATTAATGTTCGTCCCGCATCTGCTGCCATGGCAGGTATTTATACCATGGTCGACAACAGCAGAGGGGTGTGGAAATCGCCGGCAAACATCAGTCTCAACAGCGTAATTAAACCGGCTGTAAACATTACACACGACGAGCAGGAGAATCTGAATGTCGATGCAGTTTCGGGTAAATCAATCAATGCCATCCGGACTTTCCCGGGAGTCGGAACTTTGGTTTGGGGTGGACGCACGCTCGACGGCAACAGCCTCGACTGGAAATACATCAATGTTCGTCGTACAATGATCATGCTCGAACAGTCGATAAAACTGGCTTTGCGGTCGTATGTTTTCGAACCGAATGATGCGAATACCTGGATTTCAGTAAAAAGTATGATTATCAATTTCCTGACCGAAAAATGGAAACAGGGTGCCCTGGCAGGCGCTTCTCCCGCAGATGCATTCGATGTTCAGGTTGGACTCGGCGCGACCATGACTGGCTTGGATATTCTGGAAGGTAAAATGTTGGTTTCAGTAAAACTTGCCATCGTTAGACCAGCCGAATTCATTGTCGTGACCTTCGAACAGCAAATGCAAAAATCATAATTCATTCTAACAGTATTAATCCATTAAAAATTAAATATCATGGCAGGAGAAAAACAAGATAAAAACTGGCCACTACCAAAATTTTACTTCATGGTCGATTGGGGAAGTACAACAAACATCCCTTTCCAGGAAGTTAGCGGTTTGGAAATTGAAGCACAGCCTTTAACCTACCGGCATGGCAACAGCCCGGTATTCTCGGAAATTAACATGCCGGGAATAGTGAAGAACAGTAATGTCACCATGAAAAAAGGTGTATTTGCCAACGACAACAGCTTCTGGGACTGGTACAACAAAATCAAGATGAATACCATTGAGCGCCAGAATGTAGTGATCAAACTGTTGGATGAAGGAGGCAATCCGACAATGACCTGGACACTGAATAATGCATGGCCCACGAAGATCAGCTCAACCGATTTGAAATCGGATGCCAACGAAGTTGCCGTTGAAAGCATAGAAATTATGCACGAAGGTTTAACCATCGCTAATGGCTGATCGATATGGGAAGCGATAGTTTTTTTAAGCCTGATTATGCTCCGCCAACGGCCTTTTATTTTTCAGTAAAATTTGATGGTCTTGACGACATGGATAGCAGCTTTCAGGAAGTTTCAGGCTTGAAAGTAACTATTGGAACGGTAGAGAAAAAAGAAGGTGGTGACAATAATTTTGTCTATCACCTTCCCACTCCGCCGGTTTATGACGACCTGATCTTAAAACGGTGCCTGCTGTATAATTCGAGACTAGATCAATGGTGCAGAGATGCGCTCGAAGATTTCAAGTTTGATCCAAAGGATATTCAACTGGCGCTTTTAGGCGCCGATGGAACTATTTTAGCCTCGTGGTCAATCGTTCATGCATACCCGATTTCATGGGAACTGTCGACATTAAACAGTACCACCAACAAATTAGCCATTGAGTCACTGACTTTAAAATACAGACTTTTTAGAAAAGACAATCTATGACACTAATAATTAAAGAGCTTATTGTCAGAGGAATTGTATCCAGCGATCATTCGGTCATTGGAGAATCTTCGGCCGATAACGAAAACCTGTCGCAACAACTGGAGCAGTTGAAAAAAGAAATTGAAAAAGAATGTATTGAAAAAGTAATACAAAAGTTAGAGACCAGAACAATCAGATGAATATGCTATGGGAACACTAACTAAATTGAAAATTGTTGCCTATTCTGATCCGGATTTCTCGAGCCAGCTTGGAGAATACAACGTGCTGGTAAATCCTGAAAACTACAAAGTAAAAAATGAGCAGCAATACTCAACTGCTGATACCACAAACGGATCGAGCGTACAAACGGCAAAATACAAGGGAGGAAAAGCCGGATCGTTCGAACTCATTTTGTTTTTCGATGGTACAGGAATCATTACAGCAGAGAAAGTTGACGACCAGATCAGGAATGTGAAGGATTTGATTTATTCGTACAATGGCAACATTCACGAGCCCAACTACCTGCGGGTTTACTGGGGAACTCAATCCTTGTTTCAGGGTAGGTTAAAATCGTGGGACGTAAACTATACGATGCTCGACATGGATGGAACTCCAATGCGGGCAGAAGTTACAGTCGTTTTGCTGGCATCGGTAAGCGCCAGGAAAAAAGCCCTCGAGGAAAAGAAAAATTCTTCTGACCTGACGCATGTCCGAACTGTTTTGGATGGTGACAACCTACCGTTGATGTGTTACCGGATTTACGGCGACAGCAGCTTTTACATCAAAGTGGCGCGGTACAATGAGTTAACAGATTTCAGAGCTATTAAACCCGGTGACACGATCACATTTCCGCCAATTATTTAATCAATATGCCAACCAATTTAAAACCAACTGATGGTGTTGTGTCCTTTGATATTCTTATCAATGGCGCAAAAATTAAAGATGAAGTAGAAGTTTACGAAATCTCCCTGCAGATGGAGATTAACCGGATTTCATCGGCCATTGTGGTAATAGGCGATGGAGGACCGGCCATTGGTCTGGGAAACGATCCTTTTTCGAACAGCGAAGGAAACGATTTTATTCCCGGAAATGAGATTACCATCTCGCTGGGCTACGATTCAAAAACTACAGATGTTTTTAAAGGAATTATTACCGCTCAAAATCTGACAGTCAAAAGCGACAAGTCACAGCTAACTATCACCTGCAAAGACAAAGCCGTAAAAATGACTAAAGGACGTTTCAACAGCATCTTTCAGGACAAGAAAGATTCCGACGCTATTTCAAGTATCGCGGGATTGCACGGACTTTCGGCGACTGTTGACGCAACCACTGTTCAGCACCCGGCATTAGCGCAGTACAATTGCAGCGACTGGGATTTTGTGGTCACCCGGGCCGAACTCTCGAACATGATTGTTTTAACCGACAGCAACAGTCTGGTTGTTAAAAAAATAAACTTTAGCGACACCGCTAATTTTGAAATCAATGCAACACAAGTTGTAATTGATATCGATCTCAGTCTGGATAGTGAAAATGTGGCCAGTGATTATGAACTCACTTCGTGGGATGATAAAACACAACAAGCAACTGTCAGTTCGGTAAGTATATCCAGCGATCTCAGCCTGGGGAATATTGCAGCCAGTAAACTTTCGCAAGCTATTCACTCCGGAAATATTAACCGCTTTTCGTCGGCCCGGCTTACCACTGATGAATTGAAATTGTGGGGCGACTCGCTCGCAAGCAAAGCTGTTCTTAGTAAAATTCAAGGCAAAATAACTATTCCGGGAGTTTCAGGCATAAAAGCAGGCGATATTGTTGTGCTTTCCGGCTTCAGTGCCAGATTTAACGGGAATGCATACATTACCAAGGTCGGCCATTCTGTTCAGGATGGAAATTGGCTGACAACTTTGTATGTTGGCAAGTACCCGCAATGGCACGCCGCTTTACCTGAAGTTGCAGACCAAAATGCGTCCGGATTATTACCGCCGGTAAACGGCTCCCAAATAGCCACCGTGAAAAAAATCGATCAGGATCCCGACGGAAGTTATCGTGTTCAGATTATTCTGCCTGCTTTTACGGGAACCGGGCAGGACAATGGCATCTGGGCACGAATCGTTTTTCCGTACGCATCGGCTGATGCAGGCTTTTTTTTCTTTCCTGAAATTGGCGACGAAGTATTGGTAACTTTTATCAATGACGACCCCAGATACCCAATAATCACAGGCGCTCTGTACAGTACAAAGAATAAACCCAAGGAAACTCCTGATGCTAAAAATCAATTCAAATCCATTTATACCAAATCGGGAATTAATATCAGATTTGATGACGAAGACAAGATTCTGACCATTAAAACTCCCGGCGGACATTCGTTTACCATGGACGATAAAAATAAAAACATCATCGTGGAAGATTTAAATAAAAATAAGCTGACCATGAGTGATGCAGGAATTTCGATGGAAAGCCCCAAAGATATTAAACTGAATGCGAAAGGAAATGTGGACATAACGGCCACATCAAACATTTCGCTCAATGCAACCGGCGACACAAAAGTTGACGGAATGAATGTGGCTTTAACAGCAAAGACCGGATTGACAGCAAAAGGAAATGCAACAGCCGAAATTTCGGCTTCAGGACAAACGACCGTGAAAGGTGGAATAGTAATGATTAACTAAAACGAAAGAATATGCCTCCAGCAGCCAGACTTACAGACATGCACACCTGCCCGATGCAAACGCCGGGTTTGCCTCCAATACCGCACGTTGGCGGACCAATAATCGGCCCCGGTGCTCCAACAGTTCTGATCGGTGGACTTCCGGCAGCAGTAATGGGCGACAACCTGGTTTGTGTTGGCCCGCCCGATTCGATTGTGAAAGGTTCAGGAACGGTCATGATAACCGGCAAACCCGCAGCCAGAATGGGCGACACAACGGCTCACGGTGGCAGTATAGTTTTGGGATATCCAACCGTAATGATTGGAGGATAAACGCATGAAGGGAAAAAGTGATTCATTTTTAGGCAGAGGCTGGGCTTTTCCACCAGCGTTCAACTTCGACCGGGGAACAACAGAACTGGTTGAAGATGAAAAAGACATCCATGAAAGTATTCGGATAATCATTGAAACCATTCCAGGCGAGCGAATGATGTTTCCGGCGTTTGGTTGCGGCATCCGAAAGTTTGTATTTGAATCGAACGACCCGACGCAGATCAGTATGTTGAAAGATGCCATTTACGATGCTCTGCTTTACTATGAACCACGCATAAAAATTGAAAAAATTGAAATCATAGATTATACGCAGGGATATAAAGAGAATAAACCGATATCGGGATATGAAACAGCGGTATCCGGATTGATCCACATACATCTGACTTACACCGTAATAATCACGAATACAAGAAGCAACATGGTGTTCCCTTTCTATCTAAAAGAGGGAACCAATCTTTAATCAGTTCACACTATGAATAAGGGAACCAGTCAAAAATCAAGGAAAAATGAAGCGCTCAGTGGCGACTACATTTCACTCGATGAGCGGTCGATGCTTGATAGGGTACTAATTACCCTTGGCTTTTCTCAAAACATCAATTTCTATGGTCCTGATAATCGGGTGATGAATTCCTGGAGGTCTTTTTTAATGAATGACCCCACGTTTATCATTGCGGTAATTTTCTCAACCGATATCAGTGTGTACAAAATTGATCGTGATGATGTTGATGGCAATTCCAGCCAAACAAAGGAGTTTGATCTTTTGAAGGAAACTACCCTGAAAATGCTTGATCTCATTTGGTATTGGGCTGATTTGTTAAACAATTCAAACTACAAAGGTTCATTGCTGAAAGAATTTGATAAACTTTTGCAATCAGTTAATCAGGAAGGTTTCATTCCTGAAAAGAATACAGATACGGAAGTGATGAAGGAAACATACGAAACAGTTTACGGGAACCTGGTTTTTATCCAGGGAAAAACTTCGAGATGGTTTAAAGAGGAACTGGAAAGTTCAGGTCATCATCATCCACACATTGGCTTGCTGATCACTTTTTTCAAACTATTCGAAAATGTACAAACAGACATCAATTCGCTGACCAAAAAGCACCTGGATTTTTACTTCCTGACATTGCTTCAGCAACAAAAGAAAAAATTAAAATCACATACGGCCATCGTTGCGCTTCAATTGCAGCAAGGTATTGAAGAACTCGATATGAACGAAGGCGATCAGGTTGATCTGATTTTTGAGGGAAATCACCAATATGCGTTTAAAGCCACTTCGGCAACTCAACTAAACCGCGCCGAAATTGCCCAGATCAAAACGCTTTACCAAAGCGACTATTTCCCGTTTGGCAAAAAAAATAGCATCGACGATTTCTCCATAAATATCCTGTACGAAGCTGAAATTATGAATGCCGATGTCAAATCAAGTCCTGAAATCAAAAAAAGTGCAACGTTTTCCGCCACACTCGGCGAAGCTGAACTCGACGATGACGACCCCGACGACAACATCAACCTGAGCGAAATCGGGATTCTTATCAGTTCTCCGGCTCTGATTCTTGAAAAAGGCCAGCAGGAAATAAACCTGACTTTCAAAATTACGCCGGATTCGTATTTAGAATCGCGGGCTTTGTTTAACGGTTTGTTGTACGAGGAAATTGAGCAGCAAAACAGTACGTCGGACAAGGAAAAACTGCGGAAAAGAATTGTCTCCAGATTCTTTAACGATGCATTTATCATATCCATCACCGACCCGGTTGGCTGGAAACGGATAGAACATTGCAAAACACGCATAAATGCTGACGATCAAACCCTGAACTTCACACTGGAGTTAAATGAACACATTGGCAGCCTTGTTTCATTTGACACTAAAATTCACGAAGGAAATTTCGATACAGAATGGCCCTGCATTAAAATAATTCTAAACAACGATGCCCAGTATCATCCGTACAAAATATTGAAAACGATGGTTATTGAAGACATCACAGTTACAGCCGATGT
This sequence comes from Prolixibacteraceae bacterium, assembly GCA_041652995.1. GTDB lineage: Bacteria > Bacteroidota > Bacteroidia > Bacteroidales > Prolixibacteraceae > Aquipluma. Next base: position 6,064 of record JBAZGO010000078.1, on the reverse strand, counting down.
CTCTGAAGTTACGAATTTAACCTTGTCAAATTCAATCGGCAATCTGGATAGTTCAGTGCCATTTACTCCATTTGGCCCCACGCCTGTGGTAAGTAATTATTTACGGATTCAAAATCCGTTAATTCTGCAAAAAAATCTCAACAGCCTGGAACTTCACATAAGCTGGGCTGGTCTCCCGCAAATCAGAAGTGGGTTTGCCGGTTATTACCGCAGTTATCCGGGTGCGATAGAAACAAGTAATTTTAAGGCAACCATCGCGCAAACCCGAAATAGCGCCAGCGCCCCCGGAAAACAAGCTCCGCAACAGTTCGACTTGTTTGAAATGAACGGCGAGTATTTGTCGAATGAAAAAAAGATAGAAGTAAAAATTGACAGTCTTAATTTCAATACGCAGATAAATCTCACGAAGACAGCAACAAAAGATAATTCAAGTTCACTTTTCATTGTTTTAACCAGTCCTGAATTTGCGTTTGGCCATCCGGTTTTTACTGAAATTTATGCTGAAGCCGCGCTGAAAAGCAGCAGGTTCCGAAAAGAATCTATCGCTTTGCCAAATCAGCCATACACGCCGGTTATTGAACGTCTGGAAGTAAAATACAGCAATATTGCCCGCGAAATAATGCTTCGAAAAGTTGACAACAATGTTGGCGACATAAAATTAGTGCACATTTATCCGTTCGGGCAAGTGCAGGTTTTTCCAGGTCCGATTAAATCACAGAGTTTCCTTTTGCCGCAAGTCGCAAACAAAGGAAATTTATTCATCGGGTTACGAAATTTAAAACCGGGCGACACCATTTCTTTAGGATTCGAATTGGTACCGGCAGTTTACATGCATACGGTTATTCGTGCACCAAAAATCAACTGGGAATATCTTTCGAACAACGAATGGGAACCGCTTCACAGGCTCATACTCGAAGACAGCACTGACGGCTTGATCCGGAGTGGAATCGTAAAAATTAGCACACCCAAAATACTACAGTTTGACAACACCAGACTTCCGCAGGGAAAATTTTGGATACGGGCAGCTTATGATGAAAAAGAAGATTTGAATTCGAAAATTAAAAACATATTCACCCAAGCCGTTTCACTGGTTTCCGACGATCAGCTTAACGTTTCTCAACCGCATCTCACAAATGCCAGTAAAGTGCAGAATATCAGCATTCCGGACAAAAAAGGCATTGACAAAATCATGGGGCCATTTGCTCTTGAGTTGACAGATTCGGTTGAAAATGATGATTCATTTTATTCACGCGTAAGCGAACAACTAAGGCACAAAAACAGGGTCGTTTCAAATTGGGATGTCGAACGCATTATTCTCGACAAATTTGACCAGATAGAAAAAGTAAGAGTGTACGGACGCAACAGCCACCCCAACGAGTTAGTGAAAGGAAGTAGTTTGCAAATTGTACTGATTCCCAGGAACAATTTGATTGACGGAACCCGGAGACGAAGCACAAATGTTGACTACGCCACCCTAAAAGAAGTAAAAAAATACATTTCAAGATTTGTTTCGCCTTTTGTAAAAGTTGAAGTTTCAAATCCGGTTTACGAAAGGCTAAAAGTCAGGTGTTGCGTTAAGTTTAAAAACATTCAGAAGGAAGGATATTTTAAGAATGTCCTGAACAACGATTTAATCAGTTACTTATCTCCTGATATTGAAAACGAATTCATTGAAAAAGGATTTGACGAATCCATTTCAAAAACAGAAATACTGAATTTCATCGAAAGCCGGCCGTATGTCGATTTTGTAACCGAATTCTCTGTGCTTCAGTTGGTCGAAGTGCAAGGAAAATACAAAATAATTGATACGGCCAAAATACAGAAGATTAACGATTTGAGAACAATTTCAGCTTACGCCATTCTAACTTCTGCGCCCGAACACCAAATCGAAATTATTCACGGCAATGAACCGGAACCATCTCAAATTTCAGGCATTGGTGATCTTGGGATAGAATCAGATTTTATTATCAGCGATGCTGATGGAAAATACATTTAAAATACAGTAATGAAGAATCAAAAGAACATTACAGACAGGAAACAACTTAAATCATTTTTCAGCAAAGGCAGTCTTCCGAATTCGAGCGCTTTTGAAAAGTTGATTGACTCAACTTTTAACAAAGCTGACGACAAGCTTGACATCAATGAAGATGGTTTGATGATTTATCCTTCGGATAATGGAAAGGAAAAACTGTTTAGTTTTTTTGAAGACAAAGATGATGCTGAAGCCACATGGGCCATGTTTATCTCGAAAAAAGATGACGGCGGAATTTACATCCGCAAAATCAGGGAGTCCGATTTTGATGTTGCCCCTGACGAGGAAAATGAAACATCTCCGGCATTTTTCATCCAAAAAGATACCGAGAATGTTGGACTTGGCACCAATCTTCCCAAAGCAAAACTTGATGTTAAAGGCGTAATTGCATCAGAAGGACGCTCCGGAAATTTTCTGGAAGGAGAATTGGATGCCGATGGCGAATGGCACAATGTTTTTAGTACTGAAGGTTTGAATGGCTGCAATGCATTCGAAATTATGGCTTATGCCGAAGGTGATCCGGGAGATGGGAAATATTCGCTGATGCATGCCATTGCCATCAGCACTTTTGGCAATTCAAAACCTAAAATTTCGAGGACAACCGCCCATCATGGCAAATGGTGGAATAAAATTGCCATCCGCTGGGAGTCCAGACCATCCAGAATTGACGAGAACGATGAAAAAAAATCGGCGCTTGCCAAACTGTCGGGCAAAATCACTTCGCTGTGGGAAGCAAAAGACACCTTCAGGTATAATTTGCAATTGAAGACAAAAAGTAATTACGGGAAGAAGAGAAAGATCGTTTATAAAGTTTCGTTGTTGTGGAACCCGAATTTAAATCAGAAAACAACAGATTAAGAACAAGATATGAAAGAATCTGACAGCTTTTCCAGAAATGAAATTGAACCTGCCAGCCTGAATTTTTCGGAGCTGCGCGAAAAAGGTCTGGAATATGTTCAGGAACTTTGTGGCGAAGTCTGGACCGATTACAATTCGCACGATCCGGGCGTTACCATTCTCGAACAATTGTGCTATGCCCTCACCGATGTTGCATTCCGCACCTCATTGCCTGTTGAAGACCTTTTGACTCCGGCGAAGGGGCTACCGTTAATTGCACAGAATAATGCTTTTTTTTCACCATCCACGATTTTCAGTTCGCATCCGGTTACAGCCATTGATGTTCGGAAAATGATTATTGATCGGTTCGAAGAAATACAAAATGCATGGATTTTTACCAATGAGAATTCAGGATATCAGGAAGAACTGAACGGAATTAACCGGATAGAAATATTGCCCAAATTAAATTTCCTGAACGCGATAAAGACTGATTCCAATAAAAAGAGCAATTTTCTGGCCGATGTCAACCAATTCTTAGCCAACAACCGCAATCTGGGCGAAAAATTTGCAGACGTCTGTTTGCTTGAACCACAGCCCATTGAACTCGATTTTGACATTTACATCAACGAGAGTTTCGATACAGAAGAAACGTTGGCAAACGTTTTTCTAAAGTTGTTCGAATTCGTTTATTCACCTGTTCAACACTACAGTTTTAGCGAAATGACTGAATCCTATCTCAGTATGGCTGAAATCTTTTCGGGGCCGCTTCTGACCAAAGGCTTTTTAAAAGACAATATACCCGGCAAACGCCTGAAATACATTCAGGTGGACGAACTACAGAAGTTATTCTCGAAAGTAAAAGGCGTTGATAAATGTGATGTCAGAAATATTATTTACAATGGCATTGCGTATAAATTGCTTAATGCCGAACCCGGAAAATTCTTACATCTGCTGGATGACAAAACAAACGGGAAAATGATGGATAAACGCTTCGAAAGCCTTTATTCAAGCATGAATGAGTTCCTCAACTACAAAAAAATTCCGGCAATAAACAAACAAATCATCAACAATCTGTTTTTCGAAATTTGGTCGAAAAAGCACCGTGGATATTCACTGGGACAACAGGACGATTTTTTCCGGAACAAACTTAACGGCGTATTCCGGAACCCCGGCGAATACCATTCCATCCAACGGCATTTTCCGCTTATTTACAAAATTGGACTTGAAAGCGTACTACACGAAGAACCCGTTGAAAAAGAACACATTGAACCACGGGCAAAAGCGATGCAGCTAAAAGGATATCTGATGTTGTTCGAACAACACATGGCCAATCACCTGGCACAACTCAGCAATCTGAACGAGTTTTTCAACATCAATTTTGACAATAGAAAAACCACAAGCTATTTTTCTCAGAAAATGACGTCAGTTCCGGAGGTTGAAAAACTGGTCAAAAAAAATGCAGATTTGTCGCTTTCCGAACCCGACCGTGTTTTCTTTGACCGGAAAAACAGGACATACAATCATCTGCTGGCGCGTTTTGGCGAGGATTTGAACGAACTTCCGTGGCGTGTTGCCCGGCGCTTAAACCTGGTTAAAACTGAAGATGAATTCAACCGAATTTTGCTAAACCAAAAGTCCGAATTTCTGCAACAACTCGAAAAATTGAGTTACAGCCGAATGAAAGGCGAGGCGTTTCGTATCGGCCAAACTCACAAAAACAGCCGCGAACCTTCGGGTCTGGAGCAAATTATACTGATGAAAACAGGTATTCCGCAACGTACAAATCAATCGTTAATTCCTGATCTGCATGCACTGAAAACCCATACATTCAACTACCGCGAAGAAGATTACAAAAGCGGTAAAGAGTTAAACGAAAAGTACCGGCCATTGCGTACCGGCGAAATTATCAAATTCGCTCAAGTCAGAATTGCAGAAATACCGAATGTTTTTTTTGGAAAAATCGGGTTGAAAACACTTTTCAGGGAAACACTAAATTTCAAGAATTATAGGTTGTCAATTTCACAAAACCCTGAAAAAGATAAAGTTAAAGTCATATTCCAGAAAGAGCCGAACGTTTGGGTTGGCTTATTTGAAAGCACCGGAGAAGGAGAAGCCGTTCGCAACATCAGCGAGTTAATCGACTTTTTCATTGAAAAAAACTTAAAATCGGAAGGAATCTATATTGTTGACCACATTTTATTGAGCGATTTTTTGGAAGGCAGCACGTTTGGATTTTGTTTCCTCGACGAAATCGGAAATACTCTTTTTCAGACATTTGAAGACAAATCATGGTGTGCGACAGAAGTAGACCGGGCAAATTGTCTGGCTAAATTTTACGAATTAGGCCAAAATTCAGGCAATTATAAATCGGAAAACGGGAAATGGAATCTGAAAGATGCAGAGGGCAATACGCTGGCAACTTATCAGCCGGCCTCACAAAGCTTGTTGTCGCCTGAAGATGAGCTTCAGGAACTTTGCAATCAAACTCAAAATCTGATTCGGCTTTTCAGCGGAACCGATGAAATGAATGGCAGACTGAGATTTGAAGAGATGGAAAAAATTCGGCTGGGTGGCGTCGCAAATGTAAAAGGACAACGCCAGCTTATTTTCAGGCGAAAACTAAAAAGCAGTGAAATTATCGACGAAGATTTTTTTAACCTGAAAATTTCGGTCGTGTTGCCCGACTGGCCTGCCCGATTTCAGGAAGATCAGTTCAAAGATTACCTGACCAACCTCATTTATGAGCGAACGCCCGCTCACATCCGAACCGAAATTATTTGGGTTAATGTTAACGAAATGAAGGTTTTTGAAGAAAAGTATACCGCTTGGGAAAATGTAAAATTGAACCTGGAAAATTCTTACACATCAACGGAAAGTCTGAAAAAAGCAGCTTTCGAAGTTTATCAGTCGCTTAAAGAACTAAATAACAAACCAGTAAAGTGAGCGAGACTCAACATATCATTCATGCCTCTACATTCAATTTCGAGTACGAGAGTAAAGCTTCTGCTGCAAGAGGAAATGGACTGATTGAGTCAATTTTTAACTCACAAATTCTGCCAGAACTCGAAAAGGCCATTGCTGCTAAAATTCCTGATGGCGTGGTAATTGAATTGTCGAAACTGGAAATAAATATTGGTCGAATTGATGAAAAAGACCTGGCCGAAAACCTGGCGAAAAGAATCCGCACTTCGCTCG
>JBAZGO010000077.1:4625-15729 GCA_041652995.1 Prolixibacteraceae bacterium | reverse complement strand
GCTCGAACGATTTATGTGCATGTTTGCTATAAACCCAAACACGCCAAAAAATAAAAAAATTGTCAAAGAACTATTGGATTACGGCAAAATTGCCGCTTAAAATTTAACGAAGTATTGAATGTCATTCGTGTTCTATTTGGTTACTGCCGGCAAAATATAATCGGTTAACATTCTGGTCACCTGGCTATGTGCATAGGGTTGTCCGTATGCAGTGGCAGTTATCACAATTACCAGGGGTTGATCCTTAAAGATTAAAATATAATTTCCCCCATTTCCGGCACAATAATATGCCTCACAAGATTTATCGTTTACCTTAAAGCTTTTGTTCCAAAACAAATAACCATAAAATTCATTTTTCCGGCTTGATATCTCTTTTTGTTTTGTGAATGTCTTGTTTATCCATGCTTTATCAATTATTTGTTTGCCGTTCCATATTCCGCTGTTTTTGTACAACTGCCCGTACTTGGCAAAATCCAGGGCATTCATTCGCAGGCCACCTGCGGTGTTGGGTACATGTTGAGGCGTATATTCCCATTTATAACTGGTAACACCCAAAGGCTTAAATAATTTTTCATCAGCATAGCCTTCAAGCCCGCCGTTTACTGTTTTATTTAGAATATCACCCAAAACGACCACCCCTGCAGTAAAATAGTGCCAACTGCCCCTGAGATTGTCATTGAAAGGTAAATCCAGTGCGAATTTCACCCAATTGGCTGTAGGATACATATTATCTTCGGAGCCTGGCGAGTTTGGGTCTTCATCATTACCATCGAAGCCGGAACTCATGGTAAGCAACTCGAGGATACTTGCATTTTCTTTTCCCGCACTATAGTTCTTGAAACTCCTGAGGTCATAAAAATCTTTCAGTCGTTGGGTTTCGCTTGTAATATAACCGTCATGAATAGCGATACCCATCAAAGTGGAGGCAAAAGATTTACCGACTGAACGGGGATCATGCAACGTATTCCGGCCTTCTCCATTGAAATATTCTTCAATAAGTAGTTTCCCGTTTCGGATAACTATAATGCTGCTGATCTTTTTAAAAGCGCCTTCTTCAATATTCCCTATCAGTTCCTTTATCTTGTTTGTATCAAAACGTTCCCGGGAAACTTCAAATCCATTGTAGGTCTCAGGTTTGTTGATCTGGATTCCAGATATGTCAATTTTAGGGTGTCTGTTTACTTCAAGAGATATTTCCCCTGATGCAATCAACTCGCCTGAATATATTTTGTCGGATTTGATGTATGGGCGTATTTCCATTTTCAGGATATGCTTTCCATCAGTTAAAATGCTGTCACCGCCATGGTACATAAATCTGTTCCAGAATGATTCGCTCCATGACCCGGTTCCGTTTTGGTTGTCGATAAATGGACGATTAAGCATTGTGGCGGTATCCTGAAAGCTGGCATAAGGGGCTCCGGGAAGCAGGTTGCTTCGGTATATCTGTTTGCCATCTACAAATAGTGTAAACTGATAATTGCCGGTCTTGTTAAGTGAATCGCGAGTCAATTGGGGCGATAAGCGATGCAAGTAATTGGTCATTGAGTCGTCAAAAAAAGCGATAAAAAACAAATCGCTTTTATTGGTCATGGTGAATGTTCTCAGGAAATCAACATTTCGTAATGACTGTGTCCGAAAGGATTTATCCGTAAAAAAAATCTTACCGGTGTTATTTCTTTGCAACATTGATTTAACGCCTTCAGTCTTCACGATGTCGTTATCCTGTCCGTACAAGGACAACGAGAGCAGGAACAAGCAACTACACAATATGATCGCATATTTCATTATGAATAATTTTTAAGAATTGTTTGGTAAAATTACCTTCAAAGTTTATCCGGAAATAGAATGAAATTAACATGAGAAAAATTAACCAAGGAGCAGCTTTCGGTACACCGAGGGATTTGTGCCTGTTATTTCCCTGAAACAACGAATGAAATGACTTTGATCGGAAAAGCCGCATTCAAATGCGATCTGCGTTAAGGATAGTTTTTTATTGCTCATTAATGAAAGCGATCGTTCAACTTTTAATTTTCGAAGATATTCCCCGAGGGAACACCTGAAATATTTAGGAAAATACCTGGAAATATGTGCAGGATGAAGATTCAGCAGATTTGACAGACCTGTTAGAGAAAGGCTTTCGCAACAATATTCATGCAAGATTTCCTGAATTTCATATACCCAGCGGGGCCTCTCTTTATAATTAATTTCCTCACTGCCTTCCATCTGGACGAATGTACTAAGCAACAAATTTTGGATGGATAAACCGGTCGTATTGTCATTGATCTTGGTCTCCCTGAAAATCTGATATAAAAGCAGTTTTATCGCGGGGTTGGTTATACAAATACTGCCCTGTAACTTTTTCATATCCAAACTAAAACTGTCGATCCAATTCTGATCCAGTTCAATATGAAATCCTCTTGCAAATCCTTCGGGTTTAATATTATAATGCGCTTCCTGCCAGTTATGGAATAGTAAATCACCTGTAGAACATTGGTAAATCTCCTTTTTATTCTCCTCAATTAATCCACCCTGCAAGATAAAAGTAAAATAAGGTGTTTCGTGATAATGCCAGTCTACTTTTCTGTGAGTATATTCGGTGTCAGTCAGGATTACTCCTTCCAGTTTTGTTATTTCATTTACCTCTCCGTAAAACTGACCTTTGTTTAAATGCTTCATAAAATTTAAGCAATATAAAAACAATACTCCGAATTCCTAAATTGTAACGTTCCCTGAAATTCCGTTCGCATTTACATCAAACCGTTATTTTGACTATTTGTTTATGCTATTCAAAATTTAGTTTCAGAAACTGCCAGCAGTCACCTTGTCAAGTACCCAAAGGGTGTTTCACCCTGAGTCTCTGACACCTGTCCGGATGGTCAGACGGGGACCCGACTTAACAATCTCCCATCATACGATTCTTGTTAATCTATAACGTTTCAACCAGTTATGCCTGTCTGCCAGTGGTAAAATAGACACGGGCATGCAGAATAATAATTAAGCTGATGTTCTGCTTCTCGGCACACCATGTTGTGGAGCGGATTTCGTAGCGAGTTCATGTCCGGTAGGACCGAACGGTGCTGCGAAAATCGGCCGGCAAACCACCGACACCGCTATGCAATATGGGATTTTATTACCGCAAATTTTTTATTTTCAGCCTTATAAAGAATTGGAAATATTGATTATAATCTTTCATTTCCATTGAATTTTCATTAAACTCATTAATCACCCAGAGTACTTTGTCAGATATTTGTGTTAGCCCATGACTATATCTAATCCCAATATCCAGATTGTTGAAAATTTTATATGCACCACCTATCGCTCCTGATAATTCGAATTTTTTATTTAAGTCAGTTATTTCTTGAGTACCATAGTCTGATTTATTTTTTGCATTTAGCAAATAATTTACTTCAGGTCCGATGGAAAAATATAATTTGTCGGATAAATAAAAGTCAGAAAGAATAGGTAATTGAAGATATTGCAGTTGAATTTTGTTTTCATTATTATTTCCTTTGTTTGAAATCCAACCTTTTTTAATAAATCCTGGTTCAAAAGAAAATCCCCAAAATCCTTCACTTTTAAAGTTCAAGGTTCCATTTAGACTATACGATGGGGTCTGGGAAAATAGATCAGAATTGTTCTCAGAATCAGGAAGATTTGTTATGTGTATGTTTGCTAGGCCTAATCCAGTCTTAAAACCTAATTCCAGATTCTGCGCATTTGTATTAATTAAAGTCATTAAAATCAGTCCAATTGTTGTCAATATTAGTTTCATATATGAGGATATATTATTTTTACTTTAACAGATTAAATCATTGATTTTCTTTAGTTTGCATTTGTTTTAGTTGTTGACTATTAGTATTCTAGAAGTGTCAGAGAAGAACAAATTTATCGTTCAGAGCAATGTTTAATACAACTTAAAAAAGAAAATCGATATGGAAAAACACTGGCCTCTGTGACCCAGCGGCTAAGTGATCACCTTACCCCTTATAAGCATGTATTTTGCAATAGCACCAAAAAATTTTTTGATAAAACGGAACAATACACCACCAGGTGCGCAATACAACCAAAGGGAAACTTACAGGTGAGTATCACTTTGTTCGTGTATTTATCTGGAATAAAAGCATCAACCAAATAGAACCCCGGATGCTGGTTATTCGAAAAACAATGTTAGCAAAAAATACCGTTACAATAAAATATTCGTTCACCAATGCCAATCTGGAACAATACACACATCTGGCATTGGCCTATATGCAGGCCCAGCGGTTCTTTGTAGAACATTGCATCAAAGAATTCAAGCAAATATTGGGCATAGACTAATTTCAGACACACAAGTGGCTGGCCTGGCAACACCAGGTGGCTTTGAATTTTTTAGTGTCGTCGTTTATCCTGAAAGAAAAACTGCACTGTTTTGACGATTTGCCACTGCTTTCTGCAAGGGATACAAAAGAATGGTTTGTTTTTAAACTGTACAAGGAAATGACAGAAGAACAATTCTTTGATAGAATGTATGACCGCCATCTGATCAGACAACAAGATATAAATAACTCGTATCTATGAATTTAAATGTGTTAAAGTAGAATTAATTAAAGATTCCCTAATATCCTGTAAACGTATCCCATATCGCAGCTTTGGCGGATATGCCCGGCCAGCTTGTTGTATTGTTCGTTTTTATAATCCTGATAGTTAAACTCCTGAAGCCGACTTTCTTTTCCGCAGCTTTTCAGGATCGACTGGATGACAGGCAGGTTGTCGAAAATGCCGTGCAGGTATGTTCCCCATGTTTTTTCGTTCAGGAAACATCCGTCAGCCGATCCGTCGCCCAAGGTTGCCAGCGCCGAACCGCCCAGCAATTCGGTTAGTCCAACATGGATTTCGTAGCCCTTGCAGTTTTCCGGTTCATTCCTGAAGGTAAATGCGCTCTGAACCGTCCGCTTTTCGGCTGTCAGTGTGGTTACAACCGACAAAATTCCCAGTCCGGGCATGTACGAAATTTCGCCTTCCATATTTTCCGGGTCGTAAATTTCGCGACCCATCATCTGGTAGCCTCCACAAATGCCGTAAACCGCATTTCCTTTTTGGTGACTGTTCAGGATAGCCTTTGCCAGGCCACTTTTCCGAAGGTTTTCGAGGTCGGCCATCGTGTTTTTCGATCCGGGAATAATCACCACATCGGCCTTTTCAATTTCTTCGGGATTGGCGGTGTAAAACAGGTTGATTTCAGGCACACGTTCCAATACATTAAAATCGGTAAAATTCGACATGTGCCGCAACAGCACCACAGCCACATTCACGAGGCCGACCTGGGTTTTTCCTGATTTGTGGTCAATCACCACCGAGTCTTCGTCGTCGATGTGTATATCCCGAAAATAAGGAATCACGCCCACAACAGGAACCCCGGTCAGTTGTTCCAGCAATTGCCGCCCTTCGGTAAACAAGTCGATATCGCCCCTGAATTTGTTGATCAGGATGCCTTTCACCAGCGCACGTTCTTCAGGAGGAAGCAATTCGAGCGTACCGTGAACACTTCCGAGTACGCCACCCCGGTCGATATCGGCTACCAAAATGACAGCCGCATCCACCTCCAGTGCCACCCGCATATTGGTAATGTCTTTGTCGCGCAGGTTGATTTCCGAGATGCTTCCTGCCCCCTCAATCACCATTGGATTGTATTGATTGGCCAGCTTTTGGTAGGCTTTCATGGCCGCGGCAAACAGGGCGTCGCGGTCGGTCCCCAGGAAATATTCTTTGGCACTCTGGTTGCCAATGGGTTTGCCATTCAGCACCACCTGAGCGTTTTGATTGCTGGTGGGTTTCAGCAAAATGGGGTTCATCTCGCTGCACGGTTCAATGCCGCAAGCCTCTGCCTGAACAGCCTGCGCACGGCCCAGCTCCAACCCGTCGATGCCTGCAAACGAGTTGAGCGACATGTTCTGCGCCTTAAACGGGGCAGGTGAATAACCGTCCTGTTTAAAAATACGGCAGAATCCGGCGTTGATGATACTTTTTCCTACATCGGAACCGGTTCCGACAAACATGATGGGCCGAAGATATTGGGTCATTCTATTGGGTTGTTAAATTGTTGCGGGTTGCGGGTCTGCATAATTGAAATTTAGGATTTCCCCGAATTTCAGCGGCGTATGAAATGCTTCCTCAGGAGTTTTATGCTGAAGCAGACACATCAACGTCCGAATAACACCCGCATGGGTGACCATGATAATTTGGTGATCTTCCGTTGTTTCCATTTGATCCAAAAAGATGTTCACTCTCGAAATTAAATCGGCAAACGATTCTCCGTTGGGACAACTGGCTAGCGTGTAATTTGCGAACCAAGCCTTCCCTTCCGGCGAATTGAAAATCGTTTCCCATTGTTGCATTTCCCAGTCGCCAAAATTTAGCTCAACCAGCCGTTGGTCCGAAATAACTTCCCTTTCAGGAAAAATTCGCGAAGCCAGCGTTGTACATCGGCTCACAGGACTTGAAAATATCCTGTCGAAGTGCTGATTTTTCAATTGCCGTAAAATGAGGGTTGCCTCATCACCAAAGGTTTTGGATAAAGGGACATCCGTCGTTCCGTAACAAATTCCTGAAGGAACATCAACCGAAGTATGCCGGATTGCTGTAATGATCATACCGTCAGATTTTGAAAGGCCACCCAAGCCAAATAAAAAAGAACCTCCGAAATTTGCTGCAAAGCGCCCAGACAATCGCCGGTGTAGCCACCCAGTTTTCCAACGATATAATTCCTGAAAAAAAAGGTAGTGATCAGCATAACAGGAATAATTACGATGGAAAAGGTCAGCGGGACAAAAGCCAGAATTGCCAAACCAAAGAAAACCGCCACAAACAAATCGATAGTTTTCCCTTTCTGGCCAATGGGTTTGCTTTTGCTTTCGAGGTCGGCACGGGTATATTCCGAAGTGAAAATAACCAGTACCGGCATCAACCGGCTCAACGCGTGGGCGGCAACCAACACCAGTGGTACCGTTGCGGCATCAATGGCATGCAAACCCATAAACTTGGTTGCCAGCATCCCAATCAGGCCGACGCTTCCGTAAGTGCCAATGCGGCTGTCTTTCATGATGGTGAGGATTTTCTCTTTGGTGTATCCACCACCAAAACCATCGCAGAAATCAGCAAAACCGTCCTCATGAAAAGCGCCGGTGACAAAAATCGTAACCAGCATACTCAGCAAAATGGCCAGTTCAGGAAGAAAAACAAACTGCAAACCATAAAAAACACCAGCTCCGATTCCGCCGACGATCCAACCGATAAAAGGGAAGAAACGGGTCGAACGATTCAGCATCTCATCGGAATACGGCAGGTTTTTCGGCACCGGGATGCGCGTGTAAAACATGATGGCATTCAGGAATATGTACAATTGTTTTCTCATAAGTGTTGTTTAAAAATTGCCACAAAGACCCCAAGTCACAAAGAAAATATTATCCAATACCCAATTTTCAATATCGAATATTGAACAAAAACATCAAGTTCAGGAGATATTGTTCGCAGCGAACCTGGAACATGAAACCTGGAACTTGGAACTATTCTTTATTCGCTACTCCGGCATCGTCGAAACTGGCCATTTCGTTCAGAAAATTAACGGCAGCCTGCACCAGCGGTAAAGCTAAAGCGGCTCCGGTTCCTTCGCCCAACCGCAAATCGAGCTGAAGCATGGGCCGTGCGTTCAGCTTTTCGAGCATCAGCTTGTGGCCACGCTCGTCTGACGAATGGCAAAACACACAATTGGCGCGCACCTCCGGGTTAATTTGAATGGCTGTCAATACCGCTGCGGTGGCTATAAAGCCATCGATCAGCAGAATCATGCGGTGTTCGGTCGCTTCGAGCATAGCACCAACCATCATGGCAATTTCTAACCCGCCAAAGGTAGCCAAAGTTTCCGCCGGTGTTTTCGGATCGTATTTTTCAGCCACTTCTTTCAGGATTTTTACTTTGTGTGACAACTGGTCACCGTACATCCCCGTACCCGAACCGGTACATTCTTCTACCGGAATGCCCAGAAACCGGTGCATCAGCAGCGACGAAGCGGAAGTATTGCCAATGCCCATCTCGCCAAAACCGATGATGTTGCACCCGTTGGCTACTTCAGCCTGAACCAGTTCACGGCCTTTTTGAATGGCTCCGGCACATTCTTCGGCAGTCATAGCCGGTTCGTGGTACATGTTTCGCGATCCGCGGGCAACTTTGGCATCGATAATTGGAGCATCAGCCGAAAAGTCGAAATCCACTCCTGCATCGACGACTTTCAAGGTTAAGCCATTCTGGCGGCAGAACACATTGATGGCAGCACCTCCGGCAACAAAATTCATCACCATTTGCCAGGTCACCTCTTTCGGGAATGAGCTGATCCCTTCGGCAGTAAGGCCATGGTCGGCAGCAAAAACCAGCAACGCCGGATTTTTAATTTCAGGAGTCAGCGTGTTTTGGATCAGGCCGATTTGCAAAGCCAAATCTTCGAGCAGTCCAAGCGAACCAAGGGGTTTGGTCTTGAAATCGATTTTGTGTTTAAGTTGTTGTTCGAGGGTCATGCGTTGATGAATTAAAATGTAGTCGTTGTTGTAATTGTTGTTGATCATAGTCAGGGTTTCACTCAAAGTGAAGCCCTGACTAATTAAAACCATTAACCGCGGTTTTTTCTATGTGACCGATGTGCCTACTGTGGTTATCATCTGAAAACTGTGACTGATCACTTGATTTTTACCGGAATGCCGGAAATCATCAGGAAAACTTCACTGGCTTGTTGGGCGATGTGTTGGTTCATCCAACCTTGCAGGTCGGCAAACTGGCGGGCCGATTCTTCTACCGGGTGAACGCCCATGCCCAGTTCGTTGCTTACCACAATCAGGTTCATGTCCTTCTGCACAAATCGGTTCCATTCGGATTTGGCTTCTTTGAGCGAACGATCGGCATCGAACTGATTATCGGAGAAGATGTTGGTTAGCCACAGGGTAATGCAGTCGAGCAAAACGGTTTGACCCTCTACTTTGCAAGCTGATGAAAGTTGCTTTTCTTCCTCGATGTTAATCCAGTGCGGGCCACGATCACGCTGATGCCGTTCGATGCGGCGGCGAAAATCTTCGTCCCACACCCTGGACGTGGCCAAATAAACCGGATTTGCGCTGGCAGATTCGGCCATTTGCTGGGCAAATCGACTTTTCCCTGACCGGACGCCTCCTGTAATGAATGTGATTTGAGCCATGTATTTTTCGAAATTAGAAAAGACCGGATAACGCGAAGGCTACCCGATCTTCTGATTTTTTAACACAGTATATTCCTATTCAAGAAAAATAGCCATAGAAGGAGAAGACCCAACCGATTCCTGTTTTACGAATTCACCTGAAGGCTTGTATATTTTCATGAGGCCGGCACCGGTAACGCTTTCTCCGGTAAACAGATATATGTTTCCGTCCTCCGGGTTCACTGTAATACCTTTTGGCCCTGAAATATTGCTGATCAGACTTTGCGCTGAAAAGGTTTTGGAGGCAACATCGAAAACAAAAACAGCCCCGGTGAGGTTCCAACTGGCATCATATTCCGAAGTGATCACGTATATTTTCGATTTGTCGTTGTTGGCAGCTATGACAGATGCATACTCAGTACTTACATTAGCCAAAGTGTAAGTTGTTTCCAATTTATCGGAGGAAGTATTGATATATCCTAAACCGGTTGATTGAGAAGGGCTTGAGTAAGTGCTGACAAAAGAAACATACAGGTTGTTGCTTTTATCTTTTAATAAGTAAGAAGAAACCGCTGGAGTAGTGATGTATGATATCGCGTCAGTACTCAGGTTAACAACTGCAACCTCTTTTTTGTAATTCAATGCAGCGTACAATTTACCGTTCGCGATTTCAACTCCTTCGGGACCACCAGGCAAACTTATCATCTTTTCAACCGTACGGGTTTTCATGTTGTATTTGGCGATGTACGTATCCGGCATTACCGACCAATCAGGATTTGTTCCCCAACAGGAAATATAGAGGTAATCGCCATTGGCAACACAGGCTCGTGGTTTGGCAATCTGATCGGTTACTCCGTTTTTTGCCTGAACAAAAAGTGGGTCAACAGTAATTACCTGGTCGGGGCTATTGCCCAACAGGAATACATCGTCGTTGATGTGGTATGCATACTGGATGTTCGAGAGTATTTCCATATTACTGTTTTGTGTTTCGTAATAAGAGTTTGTCATTGTTGCGGACGTGTAGTTGTATTTCGAAATGCTTGCACCACCTTTTCCAAAACTTCCGTAGTTCACCACATAGCAACCTTTTACCTGATCGCTTGGATATGGATCCGGCTCATCATTTTTATCACAGGAACCAAGCACTGCAAGTGCAAAAAACAAAAGCGTAAAATACTTCAGGAACTTTTTCATAAAACAATTTTTTATTTTAATGTATTAATAATCTGCAAATTACAAAATAGTAAATGGTAAATAATCAAATAGTAAATACCTAGTTGACATTTAAATTTGTTGACAGGCTGATGCGGAAACTTCTTCCCGGCATCGCGTAATACTTTTCGTTCTGATAATCGGAGTTGAATAAATTGTTTACCGAAAGCGATAAGTTGAAACGCTGCTTTTTGTATTCGATTTTGCGTGAAACCCCACAGTTGGCAAGGAAATACGGATCAAGTTGGTCACCAAAATCGTCCGCAAACCGAGTTCCGGTATAACTCCCATCGATATAAATTTGCCAGTTGCAGTACGTTGCCATTAAATAGGTATTGGCCATCTGTTTGGGCGTGTAAATCAACTGCCTCCCCACCACTCCCGTCTCTGAAACATCTTCAACCGCCTTTACCGGGTTGTAGTTATAATTGAGCCGGAAATTGAGCCGCGTTCTGCCCAACGAAAAGTCAGTACTCGACTGAAATTCAATCCCTTTGCTCACCACTTCCTTTACGTTTTGGGCTTGCCATACTCCGAAATTTCGCCATTCGATCCAATTCTTCACGTCCATGTAAAATGCGTTCAGCTTGATATCAACTTTAAAATCTTTTTTTGCTAACAAATATTTTACACCCAGTTCGTAATTGATTCCGTCTTCAGGTTTCAGGTTAGGGTTGCCCTGTGCCCCCCAATAGC
>JBAZGO010000077.1:0-4615 GCA_041652995.1 Prolixibacteraceae bacterium | reverse complement strand
CGTTAAATGTTGGCACACGGTAGCTGCTGGCAATGTTCGAAGTCAGTTTCAGCGCGGTACTTTCTGACGAAAATAAATGGTATTCCGCGCCAACCGACGGAGTAAAAGGCACCGAGAAATTGGTAACATACACCTGCCTCAGGTTGAGTGTCAGCTTCAAACGGTTCCAGATTTTCAGGAAAGACGAAAGATAGCTTTCGATATGTTGTTCCGAATCGATCATGGAATCGGAGTAGGCATACACGTTCGGTACAAGATATTGGTACTTCGCCCCTGCTTTATAACCAAAGCTTCCCGAAATATCCTGATTGACCTCCGCCTCTAAAATGATCCGGTCAGTCTCAATTTTTTGCAACTGATCGTTGTCGTAAACCTGCATGTCGTGTACATATCCCAAACCTCCACGGTATTTCATTCCGTGCTTATTGTTTTGATATTCAGACCAAAAACGGATATTCTTGTTGTCGAGTTCTTCCGTTTTGACGAAATTGAGGTTTGTTTGCATGTTGGGCTGAACCTGATGCCAGTCGTGTTCGAGCCAAATGGCCGATTTAATCTGCTCCTCCTTGCTAAACCGGTAATTCAATTCCTGGATCAAGCCCATGTTTTCGATGTTGGCCCCATGCTGGCGGTCGTCAACCGGGTCGCGGTTTTCGACATTCCCGGTGTAAGGATTTTTAAATGGAAAGTCATTCTTTTTGTAGAAATAATACAGGCGCGAAACCGATTCCCATTTGCCATTTCCGGCAAAAACCTTTGTTCCGTAGAACTGTTCGCCAAACGAACCCTGAGAAATTTTGGCGCTAATTTTTAACCCATCGGTCCAGTTGCTTTGCAGCCCCAGCGACAGCGAACCGCCAATTGCCCCCGAACCGTTTACTGCCGACGAACTTCCATACTGAATATCAATCCCATCAAATAAATACGATGGGATGGCTGACATGTCGGCACTGCCCAAAGTGAGGGAGTTTACATTGATGGCGCCAAAATTTACCGAAGTGTGATTGGCTGAGGTTCCGCGAAAACGAATGGAAGAAAGGCCTCCTGCATTGGATTTTAAGTAAATAGCTGTGAACCGCATCAAAATCTGATCAATTCCCCCTTCCTGGCTGGCCTGTATCTGATCAGCCGGGATGGATTCAATTTTTGATCCTGCCTGGTATTTTTTTGCATCTGCCGTTGCTGTGACCTCATCGAGCAGAACCGAATCCATTACACTTTCTTGCTGGGCCATCAAGCCAGAATAGGTGAGAATAAAAAAGACTGCAAAAAAGAAAAACCTGCTCATTTCTTATGGTTAAACATTTAGGAAATGCCGACCATAAACTTTCAGTATGTTCCCCGATGTATATATTCCGGGCTGACAAAAAAGGAACAAATGGATAAACTAGATGAAATTGATCACCCCATTGCTTTTATCCCGAAAGCTATGATTGACGATAAGGAATTGGTAGGTCTTCTGGCTCACCTTGCTTTTTGAGGCCTTCCCATCCCGAGTACTCGGGACAGTGGCAGGAGTTTCAAAAAGTTTGCATTAAGGCTTACAGCTGCGGGTACAGCTCCGGTTTCACACCGGATTCCCATGTTAGTCCGTGTTGGCATTGGCCAACTTTGGAACCATTTCCAGAGGCAAAACTACGGATTATTTTGAATAAAGGCGTAAATTTTACCACAGATTACTCAGATAAACACAGATAAAAAATTCAACGGATTCCTATATCTGTGAGAATCTGTGTTATCTGTGGTGTAAAAATATCTCAACAATACAAATTAAGCTGACAAATGCCACACAAGTTAAAAAATTCAGGAAACAGGCCTTCCGGAAATCTGTATTGCTAAATACTAATAATCAACAACTAAAACAAATACAAACTAAATAAAATCAATGATTTAATCGCTTTTTTTTAATCTGTTAAAGTAGAATTAATTATTAATCCATATTATGAAAAGAAAAGTTAAAAACTTCATGGCCATATATTATTGCAAGAAAAGAAACCGTCTCAATTCACTTGAAACGGTTTCAAAAAATTGCATAATATCAATTTGTCTTTAACTGCGTTTTGCAAACAAACAAATCGATTATTTTGTACGACCAGTCCACCAAACAGGTGTAATAGCATCATTTTTACCGGCAACTTTTGCGAAATTATCAGGGTTCGAAGTTGCTTCGGTTGATGGATAATAGAATCGTTCCATCCAAACAAAAACATTCGATGCCGGAGCCAAATTCCCAAATTCTTTCTGTAATCTCCGAGTGTCGCTCCAAACTTCCCAATAGTTCAATACATTAAGATGAGCAAACTTCTGATAATAGATTTCTTTAATCTTATCATTGGTACCCAATGCATTAAACGCTGCAACTTTTTGATCAAGGAATGCATTGATTGCAGTTGCATTTGGTTTATCAGGTTGCGAGCCAGAAATAATAGTGCGTGGAATTGGTGGAGCACTGGTTTCAGTAAATTTATTGGCTGCATTTATTGAATAATACCAGTCAATTGACTCTTGGATAGCCTTGCGGTATAGCTGAGCTGCATCGAGACTTCCGGAGACTTCCGGATAACGGATTGCTGCTTCTGCCAGCAACAGGTTTGTTTCACTCGGGGTAAATGCCGGATATTTCATATTGTAATTGAAATAGGTCATCTTGTTATACATCGAGAAATAAGGTTCCAGATGGTCGTCATAATTCCAATCTTTTGCTGTTTTTATGCGATCATCACTGTAACCCAAAGCCTTCATGTCCTCTTCAACATGCGCGAATTGCACGTTACTCCAAAAATCACATCCAACATAGTCGCCAAAAGTATTTGGCTGAAATACAACATACAACCTCGGGTCAATTTTTTCGGCAGCGGTACCCGGACCTTCATATCCGAAGATATTGCGAAGCATAAAACGAGGTGCTGTGAAATTATAATACATTTCACTCATAGCACGCGGCCAGTAATATTCCATTACGTGAGCCATGTCCTTTTCAGCCATTCCAATTAAATCTTCGGGTTCTGAAACAACAGGTAAATTGTTGGATACAATATCCTGAATAATTGATTTTGCGTTGTCCGGCTCAACATTGATCAAGCGAAGCGCCATTCGTAAACGCATTGAATTGGCGAACTTCCTCCATTTTAGAACGTCGCCATCATTTAAAATATCAGCCACTTTAAAATTTGAATGAGGAGCTGATGTATTCAATGTATATCCTGAAAGTTTTGTCTCGATTTGCTTTAGCTCATCCAAAAGAGTGTGATAAATAGACTGCTGCGTATCATATTTAGCCCAAAATTTATTCTGATACGCGCCATTTGCCTCAGAGAATGGTACATCATCATAAATATCAGTAAGCCGTTGAAACATAAAGGCTTTGACAATATTGATACAGTCAACATAGATTGCATAGTTCGCTTTATCAGCCTCAGGCAAGTTGTTCAGCAATAAGTTCATTACAGGAATGTTCTTATTGAAATCAACATAAGTTTTATTGAACTGGGTTTCACGTAAAGTTACTCCAGACCAACCAGTCCAAAGAGTTGCAGATCCAGACGCCGAATTATTATATGCATCGTAAGGGAATGTACCCAAGCCCAGCAAACGGTTAAATGCTCTTGACTGGTGGTAGCCCGGTCCATATTCCAAACGGAATAATTCGGTAGGCTGTAAAGCTCCGGTAAACAACATTTCGAAACTTGGTTCAGTTTGTTTTTCCGGATTGTAAAATTCATCTTCAAGCTTGCTTTCACATGCCGTCATCCCAAGAAGTAATCCGGAAATAAGCAAAATATAAACGCTCGTCAGTTTCATATATTTTTTCATAGTCATAATTTTCTAATGATTAGAAACCAAATTTTAATTCAAATCCAAGGCTGCGAACTCCAGGCAAACCTGCATATTCCGTAAATTCGTTGGTGCCGGCAAATGACTCAGGAGTTACGTTCGGTGCATCTTTATAGATGTAAGCAATGTTTGTTCCGAATACCGAAATGCGGGCACGGTTAAAGAATGTTTTGTTTACAAACTTTTTGGGTACTTCATAGCCGAATGTAATCCGTCGGAACGAGATATAATCACTCTTGTAGATTGCATCTTCAGTGATATCCATGCCACCTTGCCAGTAAGTTCTTTCGTAATATTGCTGGGCATTAATCAGTTTGGTGTTTTTTGCACCGTCTGGATCAACACCAGGAAGAATTATTCCATCGTGAAAAATCCAGCTATATTTAGAATCAGCCGGCGCAGCAGCCTGATGTGAATCCAATAGTTTCAAATCTCCACCAGTTGTGATATAGTATGGACTTCCACCTCTGGCTTCGTCGCGATATTTTAATGATTCTTCACCAGTTCCGTTACCTCTGAGATACATATTAGTCTGAGAAATTAATGTTCCTCCAAACTGAAAATCTAAATCCGCACTCAAAAAGAAACCTTTATAATCTATGCTGGTACTTAAACCTCCGGTAACATCAGGAAGCATCTTTCCTACTTTCTTGGTATGTTCTTTATCAAACAGATAAACTCCATTTGATTGGTCAACAACCAATTCGCCTTTATCGTTTCGCAACCATGGGTTGATGTAGTATGAACCGTATTCTTCGCCAACTTTTGCGAGCGAAGAAGC
>JBAZGO010000076.1:0-17861 GCA_041652995.1 Prolixibacteraceae bacterium | reverse complement strand
CACAAAAAGGACCAGGGAATTCCTGCAACGGTTGCCAGTCATTTGGGAATTCCATTGACCCAAGCCATTTATCAGGATAAACTGGTTGTGCTTGAAGGCGGATCAATTGACGTGAATGGTTCCGGAGCACTCATCACTACAGAAGAATGTTTGATGGATCCGGTTAAACAAATCCGAAATAAAGGCTTTAAGAAAGAAGATTACGAAAATGTTTTCCGCGAATACCTGGGCGTGACCAACACGATATGGCTTGGCGAAGGCATTGATGGAGACGACACGCATGGACACGTGGACGACATTTGTCGGTTTGTAAACCGCAATACTGTCGTGGCCGTTCAGGAAACAAATACAACTGATCCGAATCACCACAAGCTGCAAGCGAACCTGGAAATACTCCGGCATGCGAAACTCGAAAATGGCGAAAAGTTAAACGTTGTTACCATGCCTATGCCTTCAAGGCTCGATTTCGAGGACCTGCGACTTCCGGCCAGCTACGTGAATTTCCTGATGACAAACGGCTGCGTTTTGATGCCAACTTTCAACGACAAAAACGACTATAAAGCGCTCGAAATTCTAACTGATTTATTTCCGGATCGTGATGTGATTGGAATTAATGCTGTTGATTTGGTTTGGGGACTGGGAACGCTGCATTGCCTGAGCCACGAAATTGCAGAATAAACTCAACTCTAACAATTCATGCTTGGCAACTCCTTCGCGGAGTGTGGAGATTTTTAATCTCCGTTAAAGTCGTGATTAAAAATCGCAACACCCAATAAATATCAGGTAATTCAATCGAAAAATGTTTTTTTTCATAATTCATTCATTCAATATGTATAGAAATTCAACCCTTTTAGCGTTGCGAACTATACGACTCATCTTCAGTGGGTTAACACCCACGGTTATTCAGATTAAACCCATTCTGGGTTTTCTGCACGCGCAAGTCCGAAGGACTTGAATATGAATAACCCCCGGTTCCGATTCTCTTTACCGGGGGTATGTGAAATAAACAATACAGGAACTCCAGATTTAGTTCAACATAATTTTAAACAGATTCTAGCAATCGGTACAATTTATTGTCGTATTCTATAAATCACTCGTCTCACTTCCGCAAGCGGGCGTGAGACTCAAGTGAAAATTCAATTAGAAAATGCGACATTATTTCATTCTCATTACTTAGTACTTAAGAAAGAGATAAATTTTCTCCTTGATGGAATTAAATTTTCTCCTTGATGGAAATTTTTGAGAATCACTAAACCGTCAGAATTGTGAAAAGATGAGAACCTGATTTACTGTTGTGCAATATCCTTTATCCGGCTATGCTTTGAGCCATACATAAAATACAGGACCAGGCCAATAACCAGCCAGATACCGAAACGAAACCAGTTGGTTACGCCAAGCTCGCTCATCAGGTAAAGGTTGGTAAGCAGCCCCATAACCGGAATCAGCGACCATCTTTTAACCACAGCCTGAAAGGAGATCACCAGCGAAACCACGCAAAATATCAGGAATGGGAAATGATTCCGGACAACTCCAAACAAGCTGGATCCGCCGGAAACATCAGAGGCAAAAATTGAGTTTTCGAATCCCGATCTCCAAACGATAATTAAAATTACAGCCCAGATTGGCAGAAGAAATTTCCTGCTATCGAAATACGGCACACGGAAACCTTTCCCGTCGTGCTTTTGCTGTCCGGTCGGATTCATTACAAGTATACCTCCGGATACCAAAATAAAAGCGAACAACGTTCCAATGCTTGTCAGATCGGTTACTTCAGTCAGGTTCAGGAAAAGTGAAGGAATAGCCACAACAAAACCAGTTAAAATGGTTGAAAAAGCCGGAGTCCGGTATTTGGGATGAAGTCGTGCAAAAATAGGCGGGAGCAGGCCGTCGCGGCTCATACTCATCCAAATGCGTGGCTGCCCGAGCTGGAAAACCAACAAAACACTGGCCATTGCAATTACAGCGCCAGCAGCAATAATTCCTGAAAGTTTGGTCAGGTGCAATTTGGTAAACACATAAGCCATCGGATCGGAAACGCCCAACTCGTTGTATGAAACCATTCCGGTTAAAACCAGACTTATCATGACATAAAGTACGGTAGTTATTAGCAGCGCATAAAACATCGACAAAGGCAAATCGCGCCTCGGATTCTTGCATTCTTCAGCCGTAGTCGAAATGGCATCGAATCCAATGTAGGCAAAAAACACACCCGAAACACCTTTCAAAACACCCCCTATTCCATTTGGCGCAAACGGGCTCCAGTTTTCAGGTTTCACGTAAAAAGCGCCCACTCCAATAACGACCAATAGTATAGTCACCTTCAGGAGAACAAAAAAATCGTTTGCAATTCGTGATTCCCGAATACCAATGTAACAAATCCAGGTAATGACAACCACGATAAAAAGTGCAGGGATGTCGGCCACCAAATGAAAGTTTCCAATTTGGGGGGCATTGATCCAGGCCGAATAAGCATCGCTGAGTGCAGGACTTAATTTTGCAAGTGGTGTTCCGGAATTCATGGCTTCAATTGCGGCATGATACCCACGCGAAGCGCTGAGAAAATCGGTTGAAAGGTAGCTCGGAATAGGCAGTCCAATCCCAGCCATTAATCCGGTAAAATAGCCCGACCACGAAATGGCCACAGCAATATTTCCGATGGCATATTCCATAATCAGGTCCCAGCCAATAATCCAGGCAATTAATTCGCCAAAACTTACATAAGCATAAGTATAGGCGCTTCCGCTAACTGGAATCGACGATGCAAACTCGGCGTAACACATCGCAGATAACCCACAGGCAATAGCCGTAAATACAAAAAGAAGCGAAACTGCAGGTCCGCCGCTGGCTGCAGCATTACCAATTGTACTAAAAATTCCTGCACCAACTATTGCCGCTACGCCCAAGGCAGTGAGATCGAGAACGCGCAGATTACGTTTCATCCCTCCGTTATTTTTTTCCAAAGAATCAGCATCACTTAAAATGCTTGAAACAGACTTCTTTCGTAAGAGATTTTCGAACTTCACCGTGTCGTAATTTTTCGATAAAAATAAAGTAAGATGACTATTGAACAGACCATTCGACAGCTTTAAAAGCCATATTTCTAATCTGACTCCCCTGTCAAATAAGGCTTAAAGGAAATAATAAATTACAAATAATTGAAACAGGAGGGTTACCTTTCAGCAAATTTCGGAATATAGAGTAGTTTTTTGCGAAACTAAAATACCAAAAACAAAAACCAAATTCACTACCCATTTCATGAGAATGAGAAAAAATGGTCTCTTTAAGATTAGTGTAATCTTTTTTTTACTTGTTGTTCTACATTTTTCTTCCCAATCCCAAAACCGTAAGTATTTTATTATTAATGGAAAATTTATTTCCACCGCAACTGGATTTGATACTCGTTCAATCCAGATAGTAAAAAATAGTAAATCTATTGTTTTGTCAGAAATTCCGGATCATGGCAGATTCAGGCTCGAACTCGAATACAATACCGAATATCTGTTAATATTCAACCAAAAAGGTTACCTGGAAAAAAAGATTATTGTAAATACTGAAGTTCCTTCGGAAATTTTGGATAATGAGAGCAATTTACCACGCTTCCTGATGGGCGTAAAACTATATCAGGAAAATCAGGATCCTGCAAACCTTTACTTTGGGAATCAGACTGAACAAATAAGTTATTCCAGACTTCAAAACTGCTTTTCGAGAGTACCCACAGTGTACGAAGCCGGGTATGTTGAGAAGGAAATTACCAAACAGGCCAGGGCAACGCAAATCGAGGCCGATAAATCGAAAATTCAGGTTTACCAGACCTTTTAAACAAAACCACATTGTTGACAGCAATGTGGTTTTGTTTTTTTATTCTCAAAAAACCAAACGCCTTCCTTTCCTCACTCGAATTGAAATATAAAGTATTTCAAATACGTTATTTCCTAAGAATCTTACCGACAAATGCTCGTGTTTTCATTCATTTGGTTATTTTTACGGGCTTATCCATTGGAGTTAATGATTTAGCAATTATTCGATTAATGTATTTTTCTGAAACTAAACACATATGCAAAAGATTGGCAGGATAGGAATGTGTCTTTTTATGATTATTCTGTTTTTGTTCCCGTTCTCAACTCAGGCGCAAAGCAAAAAATACTTTGTCATTACCGGCAAAATTGTACCGGAAGCTGAGAGTACCGGAACAGGCACAATTGAAGTCACAAAAAACAACAAAGAAACTTCTACCATTCAAATTCCAAAAAACGGCAGGTTCAGGTTCGAACTTGAATTTTTTAACGAATATAGCCTCAACTTTAAGTACCCCGGTCATTTCAATAAAATCATAAACGTCTCCACCGAAATTCCCCAGGAAGTTTGGGAACGCGACAATGACTTTCCGCCTTTCCCAATGATTGTTCAATTGTATAAAGAAATTGAGGGGATAGACAAGAGTTTTACGCTAAAGGCATCAGGAAGAATATTTTACGGCAAGGACATAGATAATTTCGAAAAGGAAAGTTACATGTCTGATCTGCAGATTCTCGAACAAGTTACGTCGGCTAAAGCTCAGGCCAATCAGGTTAACAAGGAAGCACAATCTATTTCGAAAGAGAATGCCCAGGATTTGGCCGCCAGGCAGAAAAATTTTGATCAGTTAATCAAGGAAGCTGATACACACTATCAGCGCGGAGAATACCAGATGGCTTTGATGAAATACCTGGAGGCTCACAAACTTTTTCCTGAAAAAGCTTATCCGAACGATCGTGTAGCCGAGCTTCAGGATTTGGTGAAAGCGCTCGAAATAACCGAAAAACAGAAGGCTGATCTGGAGAAAAAATACCAGGACGCTATTGCACGGGCCAACGGATTTTTCGACAGAAAAAGTTATCCTGACGCACGTCCGGTTTACGAAGAAGCGCTTCAATACAAGCCAGGCGATGTTTTTGCCAACGGCCGGATCAACGAAATCGATCAGTTGCTGGCGCTTCTGGAAAAACAAAAGCAATACAAAGATTTGATTGCGCAGGCTGACGACAATTACAAATCGAAGAAATACGATCAGGCCATCACCTTGTACAATCAAGCCAAATCTACTGTTCCTGAAGATCAGTATGCCGATAGCCAAATTGCTTTGATCAACCAGGAGCGTCAGGCACAGACTAAACAAGAACAGCTTGAAAGGGACTTCACCCAGGCCATACAAACCGGCGATACCAAAGTGCAGCAAAAAGATTATTTAGACGCTTTGGCAACCTACAAAAAAGCGCTTGAACTAAAACCCGACAGCAAACTGGCTAAAGATAAAATTACTGAAACAGAACAGACGATGGTCGCTGTGGAAACCGACAAAAAGTATCAGCAGGCCATCCAACTTGCCGACCAGGCTTTCGCTGCCAGCGATTTTGAAAAGGCAAAACTGAACTATCAGCAGGCACTGAATATAAAAGCAAACGAGCCATATCCGAATAGTAAACTTGCTGAAATTAAAACGGCTGAAGCCAACGAAATTGAGTTTAACAACCTGGTAGCCAAAGCGGAAAAAGATTTTACTGCGGCCAACTTTGATGCGGCACTCAATGAATTTAACCAGGCGCTTGCCCTTAAACCTCAGGATACACAGGTAATTAAACGAATTGCCGACATTCAGAACCTGAAAAAACAACAGCAAACCGACAAGGATTATACTGATTTAATTGCACTGGCCGACAAATCGTTTACCGACGGACAATACGACAATGCCGTCACCGGATACAATAAAGCGCTTCAAATCAAGAAATCGGAAGCCTACCCGAAAGAACAACTTCAGAAAATTGTGTCATATCAATCGCTGATTAAAAAAGCTGACAAAAGTTTCAACTCTTCCGATTATGACATAGCGAAACAAAATTACCAGTCGGCCTTGGCTTCTATTCCAGCAGATTCGTATGCCTCAGGAAAAGTAAGCGAAATCAATAAAATCTTGGATGCCCGGAAACAGCAGGAAGAACAGGCTAAAGCTCAATTACTGGCTTACGATGAAGCCATTAAAAATGCCGACCAGTTGTTCGATTCAAAAAGCTATACCGAATCGTTGACGAAATATCAGGAGGCTTCGAATATGAAAGCATCAGAAGCCTATCCCAAAAAGAGAATAAAGGAAATTGAGTCGATACTCGACGGTTTGGCCAAAGACAAAGCACGTCAGGATAAAGAATACCAGTCGGTTATTGCCCAAGCTGATAAATTGTTCGAAAAGCAGGATTTAACCAATGCCAAAAGCGAATACAGCAAAGCTCTGACCATAAAATCTGACGAGGTTTATCCGAAAGATCAAATCAGTAAAATAGACCAGGCTCTTGCGGATAACAAACGAAAAGCTGAAGAAGATCTGCGGGCACAGCAGGCGAAAATCGATCAGGATTTCAACCGGGCGATGGCTGATGCCGACAAAGCTTTTGATGCAAATGATTTCAATTCGGCAAAATCCGGGTATGAGGCTGCACTGAATATCAAACCCGACGATGCCCAGGCGAAGTCGAAACTGGGGCAAACGGATGCAAAACTTGCGCAGCTTGCCAAAATGAACCAGGCCTACAATACGGCAATTGCAGCGGCGAACAAGCAATTGACAGACAAACATTATACTGAAGCAAAAGAAAAATACCAGGAAGCGCTTCAATATCTGCCTGGCGAAGAATATCCCAAAAATCAGATTACCAGGATTGATGAATTGCTGGCACAACAGGCTGCTGAATTAAAAACCCAACAGGATTTTGCTCAGGCGCTTGCTGAAGGTGAATCGCTCCTGAAAAACAAGGAACTTGCAAAGGCGAAAGATGCATTTATGAAGGCCTACAACCTGATTCCTTCGGAACCTGTTCCACCGAAAAGAATCAGCGAGATCAATACTTTGCTGGCCGATCAGGCTCAAAAAGAATCTGAATTAAAAGCCAATCAGGAAGCCTATCAAAAGGTAATTCTGAGAGCCGATACACATTTTGGAAACAAAGAATACAGTTCGGCACGATTGGTTTATAACGAAGCCCTGATGATTTTGCCCAACGAAAAATATCCGGTTGACCAACTCGCCCTGATTGAGAAACTCCTGAAAGAGCAAGACGATCAGAATTACAAAACGGCCATTGCAAAAGCTGACAATGCTTTTGACACCAATTCGTTCGACGAGGCTACGAAATCATACAATGATGCACTGAAAATCAGGAAAGAAGATAAGTACGCCACCGACAGACTGAAGGAAATCGTAAGAAAGCAAGCTGAAATTGCAGCGGAGAAAGAACGCCTGAAGAAACTCGACGACCAGTACAACGCTATTCTTGCAGCAGCAAACAGCGATTTCAGGAACAAACAATATCAGGATGCCAAAGATAAATACCAAAATGCGTTGGGTTTAAAACCCGACGAAGTTTACCCAAAAGATCAGATAGCCAAAATAAATCAGTTGCTTGGCGAACTAACGAAAGCTGAGGAACTTAATCAGCAGTACGAAAAGTATTTAAAAGATGCCGAAGCCGCATTCAACGACAAGATGCTGAAGGAAGCCCGTGACTTGTATCAGAAAGGGTACAATCTGAAACCATTCGAACCTGTGCCTCCAATGCGAATTGCACAAATTGATGCGATGATTGCCAAACAGGATGAACTGGCCCGACTCGCTGCCCAGGAAGAAGCACAAAGGCTTGCAAAAGAAAAAGCTGACCGTCTGGCATACAACAATGCCGTAGCTGAAGGAGATAAAGCTTTTGCCGATAAAGTATATACGGTTGCCATTCTTCATTACAACGAAGCATTAACCGCTTTGCCCGGCGAAAAATACCCAAAAGATCAGATTGACAAATGCAAAGAGTTGATGACTCAGGATGAAATGGATCGCGAAATTGCCTTGCAAAAAGCACGGCAGGATTCATTGCAAAAGGTCAAAGACGGGTTATTTGATGTAGCTATGAATTCGGCCAAAGAACTCAGTCAGAACGAGCAATACAATGAAGCCATTCAGAAATACAACGAAGCCATTGGTATCAAACCCGACCAGAAACCGAATGTCCGGAAATTTATTCTTGAAATTGAAGATAAGCTGCAGTTAATGGCCAGGCAGGACGCCGACTACAAACGCTTAATCGATTTGGCCGACGGTTCATACTCCCAATCGAAACTGACCGATGCACTTTCTCAATATGCTGACGCATCGAAAATCAAACCTGAAGAAGCATATCCAAAGTCGAAAATAAGTGAAATACAGGCTTTACTTGCTGCCCGCGACAAGAATTACAACGATGCAATTGCAAAAGCTGATAAAGCTTTCGATGCCGCAGACTGGGCAAATGCCAAAACTTCGTATACCGAAGCATTGGGTGTTAAACCCGACGAAGTTTATCCGGCAAACAGGCTGAAAGAAGTAAACCAGAAAATTGCCGATGCAAATCTTGCTGCGGCCAGTAATTCGGCTGAGAACCAGGCTTACCGTGAAGCGCTGGAAAAAGGAGAACAGGCCTTGAAAAATGATCAGCTTTCTACGGCACGCATGCAATTTCAGGTTGCGCAAACGATGAAACCTGATGAAAAAGTTCCGGCTGAAAAGATAGCAGAGATTGATAAATTACTCGATCAGCGCAACAAAGACCGCTTAGCCAGCGCCCAGCGCGAACTCGACGAAAAATACAACCTGGCGCTTTCGCTGGCCGATAATTCGTTCCGCGAAAAATCATACAGCATTGCCAAACTTCAGTACAAACAAGCGCTTTTAATCAAGCCTGAAGAATCGTACCCAAAGAACCAGATGGCTTTGATTGACAAACTGATGAAAGAAGAAAAACCGGTTGAAACGTACGCCTTGAAGCTTCCTGAAATTGAAACAGTTAAGCCAGTTGCCAAACCAGCCTTAAATACTTCGGAAGCTCCGGAAGTCACTGAAAGCCGTGCACAGAATTTTGCCGTTGTCACCGATTTTGATGAAGCAGTAAAAAAAGCAGACGAATCGTTCGGAATAAAAGATTATGCGGTTGCACGGTTCTATTATTACAAAGCATCCGACATAAGGCCAAATGAAGTATATCCAAAAGATCAGATCGAAAAAATCCGAAAACTGATTGATTCTCAATTATCTTCTGGCGATCTCTCTGACTATGATCAGGCAATTGACAAAGCTGACAAGGCTTTTTCAAATCAAAATTACACGGTTGCCAAATTCTTTTACTACAAAGCATTGGACATTAAATCATGGGAACAATATCCGAAAGACCGGATTGACGAAATTCTGGCGCTGACAAATTCGTTGCTTTCGGAGCGGGAAGAAAAAGAGTATCGCGACATTATTGCCAAAGCCGACGAAGCCTATTTCGATAAAGACATTGCTGTGGCACGCTTTTATTATTACAAGGCTATTGCGATCAAAAAAGACGAAAATTATCCCCGGATTAAACTAAAAGATATTCAAAAACTGATTGATCAGGATGCTGAAGATCAGAAAAATCAGGAATACCAAAAGCTTATCGACGAAGGCGATCAGGCGCTTCAGGCCGAAAACTACAGCATTGCACGTTTTAACTACAACAAGGCGCTCGGCATGAAGCCAAACGAAAAATATCCGAAAGATCAGTTGAAACGTATAAAAGAAGCGCTGGATAACAGAAATAATTAATTTGAAACTATAAAGTGAGCGGGTGACTTTGAGTCACCCGCTCACTATTAAAACCTGCATGTGGAACTAAAAATTAAAGATCAGCTCATCAGCTTGTTCGAGTCTCATTTTAAAGAAGAAGTTACTTTTTTCGAGCAGTTGCCTGCTTCGGGTTCTTACCGCGAGTATGCCCGCATGAAAAGTGCAGGTTATCAGGTTATTGGCGCGCACAATCAGGATATAAAGGAAAACCAGGCTTTTCTGGAGTTTTCGGCTCATTTCAGGAACAAAAATATTCCGGTGCCGCACATTTATACGGTAAATACCGAGATGGATTGCTACCTTCAGGAAGATTTAGGCAACACAACTTTGTTCGATTTCATCAGTCAAACGCGCGAAACAGAAGGCTTTTCATCGAAGATTGTTGACGAATACAAAAAAGTACTCCGCGAATTACCGCGCATCCAGTTGGTGGCTGGCAAAGACATCGATTACACAGTTTGCTATCCGCGCGAGGCTTTCGACAAGCAATCGATGATGTGGGACCTCAATTATTTCAAATACTATTTCCTGAAGCTGGCCAAAATTCCGTTCGACGAACAAGCTTTGGAAGACGATTTTCAGAACTTCAGCGATTATTTACTGGCCGTTGACAACAACGCCTTCCTGTACCGCGATTTTCAGTCGCGCAATGTGATGCTGAAAGACGACAAAGTGTATTTTATCGACTACCAGGGCGGACGAAAAGGGGCGCTACAATACGATCTGGCATCGCTTTTATACGATGCAAAAGCCAATATTCCTGAAGCTGAACGCGAAGAATTGCTGGAGTTTTACCTCGACGAACTAAACCAGTACAAACACACCGACCGCGAAAAATTCAAGTCGTTGTTTGGCGGGTATGTGCTGATCCGAATCATGCAGGCCATGGGTGCTTACGGGTTCAGGGGCTTTTACGAAAAGAAGGAACATTTCCTGAAAAGCATTCCGTTTGCCCTGAAAAATATGGAAACTTTGCTGGCCAAAAATACCATCCAGGTTAAAGTTCCGGAGTTGATGAAAGTTTTGAAAGTGGTTACCGAATCGACTTTTCTGAAATCGATTAGTCCGTCGGACGACCGGCTCACTGTTCGGGTTAGCAGTTTCTCGTACAAAAAAGGTATTCCTTCCGACCCTTCAGGAAATGGCGGTGGATTTGTGTTTGATTGCCGCGCTATTCACAATCCGGGAAAATACCTCGAATACAAGCACCTCACCGGAAAAGATCAGCAGGTTCAGGAATTTCTGGAAGAAAAATCGAGAATGCCCGAATTTCTTTCGCTTGTTTTCAGCATGGTTTCGCAGTCGGTTGAAGTGTACATTTCGCGTGGATTTTCACATTTGAGTGTAAATTTTGGGTGCACAGGCGGGCAGCACCGTTCAGTATACGCGGCCGAGAAAATGGCCGAATATTTAAAAAACAATTATCCTGTTACGGTTGTTCTTCAGCACAAAGAACAGGATAAAATTTAGAAAATGTCAAAAACTCAGTGCAAAAACGACGACTACAAGGAAAAAGATGACGCAAAATATGTTTGCAAACGCTGCCACCGAACCGCAAAAAAAGAGGACAAAGTTTGTAAACCGAAGAAAATAAAAGACTAAAATAATGTCGTATTTTAATTCACTCACCCCAAAAACCAACTATTTGGTCTTTCTCCCCTCTCAACATGAAGAGTGGGGCAAAGCATCGCAGATGCGATGGGGCGAGTCATTATTTTAGAACATTCTCAATGCGACATTTAGTGATTTTTTATTACTTATACGATTAATTTCTGAGGGACTGAGGGATTGAATGATTGAAAAAAGATAAAATGAGAATAATAAAATACAAATCTTTTATCCTCCTGGTACCTTCACTACTTTTCGTCCTGATTTCATTTTCTGTTCAGGCACAAATTAAAATTACGGGACAGGTTCTGGAAGCCGGAACCAACCAGCCCATCAACTCGTTCACCATTCGCTCCGATTCCGCTGACTTTCACTTTCAGGACGGATCGTTCCAGCTTTCAGGCAAACAAATACCCGTGCAGTTGGTAGTAAAAGCCCCCGGATATTACTCGTTAAGCTACACCGTAAACCATATAAAATCAAAACTTACACTTCATTTAATTCCTGAAAACGTAAACATTCAGGAAGTTACGGTAAAAGCATTTCATTCGTACAAACGGCTGAACGATACGCCGGGAGCCATCGATTTGATTACCAACCGGCAACTGATTGAAGAACCAACTTTTACTTTAGCTCCTTCGGTGAATAAGATTCCGGGGGTATGGATGCAAAGCGGATCGATAAATACCAACCGGCTTACCATTCGCGGCATTGGCACGCGTTCGCCTTATGGAAGCAATAAAATACGGGCTTATTATGGCGAGATTCCCCTGACCAACGGCGTGGGAGAAACAACTCTCGAAGACCTGGACCTGGAACAAATTGCTGATATCGAAATTATCAAAGGTCCGTCGTCGGGTTTTTACGGCTCCGGACTTGGCGGAGTTCTGCTGTTCAATCCCGCAAAGCCAACGGCGAGCCAGGTTTTGCAGCAGGTTTCGGTGGGTTCGTTCGCAACCGTCAAATACACGGCCAAGCTCACTTTAGCCGGAAAAAACTCCGGAAGTTCACTGGTTTACTCGCGGTTTCATACCGATGGTTACCGTGAAAACAATACCGGCAACCGCCACAACCTCACCTGGACCAGCTCGGTTGAAAAGAACCAAACAAAAATTGATTTGCTGGCCTCGTTCGTGAAAATGGACGCCTACATACCCAGTTCAATCGACCTGAAAACATACACCGAAACACCACAAAAGGCTGCGGCAAACTGGGCTGCAGCAAAGGGTTACGAAGATTACACCACAATCTTCGGAGGCGCTTCTGTTCAGCAAAAATTCAGTAAGAATTGGTTGGCAAGTGTCAGCGGATTTGGTCACTACAATAAAAACAATGAACTACGGCCATTTAACATCCTTCAGGAAAATAACCACTATTTCGGTATGCGGTCGGTACTCGAAAAAAAATATGTTTCGAAAATAGCAACGAGTAGAATCATGGTTGGCAACGAGTTTTTTACGGAGAATTACCTGTGGCAAACGCTGCAAAACAACAATCGTACGGCCGGAAATTTGCTTTCGGACAATGTGGAACGACGGTGGTACAACAACTTTTTTCTGCTGACTGACCTGAACTTTCAGGACAAATTCCTGGTTTCGGCCAGCCTGAATTACAACCAGACCCATTACAATTATGCCGACCATTTCTTGGTGGATGGCGATCAGGGAGGAAATCACCGCTTCAGTCCGGTTGTTTCGCCTCGCCTGGCAGCCACCTGGGTACTGTCTGAAAGATTCAGGTTTTATTCGGTTGTGAGTCAGGGATTCTCCCCTCCCACCCTTGAAGAAACGCTGATGCCGGGCGGGCAGCGAAACCTGGCCATAAAACCCGAAACAGGATGGAACTACGAACTCGGCATGAAAATGTCGGTTTCAAAATCACTTTACATCGAAGGATCGGCTTACTACATGAAAATTAAAAATCTGCTGGTGGCACGTCGCACCGGCGAAGACGAATACATGGGAATAAATGCCGGGGCGACCAATCATCCCGGATTGGAATTTAAGCTCGATTACAAATTCATTGACCGGCCACAGTGGATTGCTTTTTTCAGGATGAATGCAAACATGACCCGATACCGGTTTGCCGATTTTGTGGATAACGGAACCGATTACTCCGGAAATAAACTCACCGGGACTCCGTCGTCCGTTACCAACTGGATGCTCGAAGCAACACATGCAACTGGTTTTTTCCTGAACCTGCACTTCCAGACTGTGGGTAAAATGCCGATGCTTGATGATAATTCGTTGTTTTCCACTGCTTACCAACTGGGTAATTTGATGACTGGATACGAAAGAACCTTTCAAAAACTTACCGTTAGCCTGTCGTCCGGAATTCAGAATTTGTTCGACGAACATTATGCTTCCATGATTCTGATCAATGCCGTTGCAACAGGAAATAATTCACCACGCTTTTATTATCCGGGTTTGCCCCGAAACTTCAAATCGATGGTCAGCCTGAGGTATTTGTTTTAGCGCTGTCATTAAAAATGACCTGACCCGGAGCAAGCCAGGAGGCATAAAGAAAACTGGAAATCAAATGTAAAATTTGGTACTCAAACCATAGGTGTCGTACGATTTCCAAACCCATGAAGGCCGCGTTTCCTGTAAACAATAATAAATATCGAGAGCCCAGTGCGGTCTTTTAAACACATGCAATCCAACGTAAACACGTACGGTTTGTACTTTCCAGACATTTAGGTTCGTGAAAATTTCGTCCTGCAAATATGGTTTTGGAATTTTAGACTTTGATTTGGCAAAAAAATCAAAAGTTGTATTATTGTCGAAAGTGTATTGAGTATCCGAGATTTTATATGTCCGGATTGCAATTCGGTTCGAAAACCTGATCTTGAAATTCCCATTAGGGATATAATACACTCCATAAAAAAGGTAAGTATTTCCGGGATTCCAGTCACCCGATTTGTACGATGCATTTTGCCGTAAACCCAGTCCTAACGAGAAACTATTGAAAATTTTATGGTATGCAGCCAGGTCGAAATAAAAAAATTCCAGGTGGTCAATCTGATTGCTGTATTGATCTTTATGGGAAAGAGTAATTTCGGTTTTGCCGTTTATGGCGTATGTAACACTTGTCGAATTCCAGAAATAAGAGCCTTCTCCCCCGAGCTGCCCAAATCCATTAAAACATAAGCCTGTAAAAAACAAGATGAGTATAAATTCTATTTTCTTCATTCAACAATTAAAATAATTGATAACTGAATTATACCTTTAACACCTGAACGACAAAAATACATTTTAATCTAATTCAGTTTAATTTTATTCATCAACCAACTCAAAATAACCAAAAACATGACGAAATTATTACTCTTCGCATGGCTTACCACCTGTTTTGTAACGGGGCATAGTCAGGAAATGAAGAAAAATCAGCAACTAATCGCAAAAGACGCTACCGTTACCAAAGTTCAGGGCGGCTATACTTTTACTGAAGGGCCTTCAGTTGCTCAGGATGGGCGCGTTTTTTTTACCGACCAACCCAATGACAAAATTTATGTCTGGAAAGAAGACGGAACAATCATCACTTTTTTAAATGCCTGTGAGCGCGCCAACGGAACGTATTTCAATCAGAAAGGAGAACTGGTGGTTTGTGCCGATTTGCACAACAAACTCATGGTTTTTTCTCCGGACAAAAAAGAACAAACTCTTGTCGAAAATTTTGACGGCAAACACCTCAACGGGCCAAACGATTTGTGGATAGCGCCAAATGGAGGGATTTACTTTTCCGACCCCTATTATTTTCGCGATTATTGGGAACCCGGACATCAGGAAGTTCAGGATGCGCGTGGATTCTACTATCTGTCGCCTGAAGGAAAACTCACTCGCGTAGTAAGTGGTGTTAAACAGCCAAACGGATTGATTGGCACCCCTGATGGTAAAACGCTGTACGTTAGCGACATTAACGATGGCAAGATCTGGAAATATTCCATTCAGCCCGACGGAAGTTTATCCAACAAAACTTTTTTTGCTCCTGAAGGATCGGACGGAATGACCATCGACAACGAAGGAAATGTATACCTGACCAACAAAACCGTGTCGGTTTTTAATCCGGAAGGCAAAAACATCGCAAAAATTGAAGTCCCGGAACAACCTTCGAACGTTTGTTTTGGCGGAAAAAAACGCAACATTCTTTTCATTACAGCACGAACCTCGGTTTACACGCTGAAAATGAATGTTAAAGGAGTTAATTAAAGGAGTTAATTAAAACCCAAAATAAAATATTCAACATGGCAAAAGTCCGGCTCTTATTATCAGTAGCCATCAGTTTACTGCTTCTGGCCTACTTTATTTCAACACAACGGAAAAAACCAACTTCGGGAAACCCGGTCGTAGAAGGCTGGTATGCCGATCCTGAAGGGGCCATATTCGACAATCAGTTTTGGATTTATCCAACGTTTTCGGCAAAATACGAGGACCAGGTTTTTTTGGATGCCTTTTCTTCAAGCAACATGATCACATGGCTAAAGCATCCGCACATTATCGATACTTCAGCCGTAAAATGGGCGCATAAAGCAATATGGGCGCCATGCATCGCAAAAAAAGATGCCAATTATTTCCTCTTCTTTTCGGCAAACGATATTCAGGCGCCTTTCAGAAATGGTTATGTGGCAGAAGACAATACAATTGGCGGCATTGGAATTGCCATTTCGTCGAAGCCTGATGGGCCATTTAAAGATTACCTTGGCAAACCGCTCATTCAGGAATTTTACAACAAGGCGCAACCCATCGATCAGTTTGTATTTAAAGATACCGATGGCCAGTATTATATTATTTACGGCGGTTGGGGGCATTGCAACATTGGCCGGTTAAACAGCGATTTTACGGCGCTTGTTCCATTTGCCGAAGGTGACACCGTGAAGGAAATTACACCGGAAGGTTATGTTGAAGGGCCTGTTATGTTTGTGCGCGATGGCAAATATTACCTGATGTGGTCGGAAGGAAACTGGACGGATGAATCGTATAAAGTGGCATACGCAATTGCGGATTCACCATTTGGACCGTTTAAAAAGCAAGCAACCATTTTAGAAACAAATCCTGAAATTGCAACCGGAGCAGGCCACCATTCGGTGGTTAATATTCCAAATACCGACGATTGGTACATTGTTTACCACCGCCGACCCATTCCGAACGAAGGTCGCGATCACCGCGTGGTTTGCATCGATCGCATGTATTTTAATGCAGACGGAACTATAAAGCCTGTGGTAATTACAAAAGAAGGAGTTGCAAAAAGAGACATGGCAAAACTTTAACCGGAACTGAATCAAAATATGAATCCGGAACTTCGTGCAATCTGATTTCAGGCAAAACATTTTACTTGAACAGATTGTCCTTTATCCGGAAGCAAGTCTTTACAAATCAAACATTTCTATTCAACCAAAACTTAAAAGGAAGAAAAATGACCAGGATCAAATTTGAAGAAATGAAGGCTACCATAAAATCGGCTTTTCTGATTGCAGGAATGCCTGAAGACAAAGCCGATTTTTGTGCGCAAATTCATACCGAATCGAGCCGCGACGGTGTTTATTCGCACGGATTAAACCGTGTGGAACGGTTTGTGGATTATATTGGAAAAGGTTGGGTCGATGTTCATTCAGAACCATCGTTGGAAGCCAGTTTGGGCAACATGGAAATTTACAACGGCAATTTGGGCCCCGGAATTACAAATGCCACATTTGCCATGAACCGAGCCACCGAAATTGCCGATCAAAACGGGTTGGGTTTGGTAAGCCTGAACAATACAACGCACTGGATGCGCGGTGGCGCTTACGGATGGCAAGCTGCCGAAAAAGGTTTTATTGGCATTTGCTGGACCAACACCGAATCGTGCATGCCAACGTGGGGCGCCAAATCTGAGGGAATCGGAAATAATCCGTTCATCATGGCTGTTCCGCGCAAAGAGGGTCACATTGTTCTGGATATGGCCATGTCGCAGTATTCCTACGGAAAACTTCAGGTTACACGCCTGAAAAATGCAAAACTCCCATACCCAGGCGGATTCGATCACGATGGAAATTTGACCGATAATCCCAGAGCCATTGAAGAAACACGACGCATTCTGCCCATGGGTTACTGGAAAGGTTCGGGTTTTGCCATTTTGCTCGATATTATTTCAGCTTTGCTTTCAGGTGGATTAACAACAGCCGGGATCGACCATGCCGGTTTTGGAAGCTGCGGAAGCTGCTGCCAGGTTTTCATCGCTATCAATCCGCTGAAAATAAACACACAGGAATTCATCGATAAAGCTCTTGAAGAAACTATTCAGCAACTAAAATCGTCGGAACCTGACAACGAAGGCGGTCAGATATATTATCCGGGCGAACAGTCGCTGAAAACACGTCGTGAAAATATGGAACTTGGGATTCCGGTTGACGACGGTGTCTGGGAAAGAGTAAAAGAACTGGCCAATTCCAGATTTGACTGAGGTAAATACTGAGCCCCCTGCAAAAAAATAGCATTTTGCAGAGGGCTTAGTAAACTACCACCCCCAAAGGAGGTGGCTTTAATTTCAGTTTCCCCTAAAAGGGGGACTACATTAACGCTATTCTCTTTTGCGTTCTTCCTTCTCTTGATGACGAACGTATCTCAGTATCATTTCC
>JBAZGO010000075.1:0-17980 GCA_041652995.1 Prolixibacteraceae bacterium | reverse complement strand
CCCTGAAAGGGTGTGATTTTAATAACCGTGGGTGTTAACCCACGGAAAATGAATGATAAAATCCGGCAACCCTGAAGGGGTTGAACTTTAATACATATTGAATAAATCAAATTTAAACAGTCTCTTAATTTTGGGAATTCAAAAAGAAACCCGATCAAAAATAATAAACCATGAATGCAGCAGAATTAGTTCAGGAAATAAGAACCTATTGCACCGAAAATGCAGATGCAGAAAGAGTTCAGAAATCGCAACGATATTTTAAGGAAGAATTTGTCGGCTACGGACTGATGGCTCCGCAGATTTATGCCAAAGTGAGGGAATTGAAAATTCAGGAATTGGATCTGCCAACGGTTTTGGAAGCTACACTCCGGTTTATGGAAAGTAAAATGTACGAAGAAATTACGTTTGGGCTACTGCTTACCGGCGAACTTTGGAAGCATTTCACTCCGGAAACTTTTCAAACCATCGGAAATTGGTTCACTTTCAGCATACACAACTGGGCGCATGCCGATACACTGGGTATGCTCATTTTGCCAAAATTTATGGATAAGAAGATTATTAGGACGACTGATTTCAGCTCATGGCTCGAATCTTCCTACAAATTTCAGCGGCGGTGTGTGCCGGTCACTTTGATTAAACACATCAAGAAAACCAAAGAGGTAATGCTATCCATCCGTTTTGTTGAGAAACTGATGAGTGATCCTGAAAGAGAAGTCCACCAGGGAATGGGTTGGTTTTTGCGTGAAGCCTGGAAGATCAATCCGGCAGAAGTGGAATTTTTCCTCCTGAAGTATAAAGAAATCGCTCCCCGACTGATCTTTCAATACGCCTGCGAAAAAATGACGGCTGAAAACAAACAGCGGTTTAGAAGGTCGAGGTAAACATTAAGTAAAATGATTGGATGAACTGAGTTCATCCGATCATTTTACCATATTTTTATTCGTTCAGCGAATTACAAATCCTCCGATTGATTTCACGAACGCGAGGTTCTTCAATTTTAATCACTTTTCGGTCGTAGGTCATCAGGCCATTAACTTCTCCTTCAACATCTGTGGTCTGGGTGTAAACGGCAGCCGTAAATCCCGACTTGATAAACTTCAGGAGTGATTCAGCGTATTTTACGTATTCATCAGTCACTTCCTTCGAGCTTTTAAACTGAACATATCCCCAGTTTTTGTCGGCATTCCACAAATGACCTTCAAGCGCCAGACCAATTCCGCCGTATTCGCCCAAAACTGTTGCCCGCTGGCCGTCGAACAAATACATATCCGGACCCGGATAATTGTGCAAATCGAGCATGTCGCCAACCGGATAATGGTTACCGCCGCTCGCCGGATTCACGAGTCGGCTTGGGTCGTAAGTTTTTGTCCACTCAGCAATTTCAGCAGTTTTAAACTGCCCCCAGGCTTCGTTAAAGGGAACCCAGGTTACCACACACGGATTGGAATACAAATAATCCATTATTTCTTTCCATTCTTTGCGGTAATTGGCTTCTGATGCGGCGCTTCGCATAAATTCGTTTCCGTTGAAATAGTTGTGGTTTTGCCATTGTGGCGAACGGTCTCCGCTCGGCATGTCCTGCCAAACCAAAATTCCCAACTGATCGCAATGTGTGTACCAGCGGGCTGGTTCCACTTTCACGTGTTTACGAATCATGTTAAAGCCGAAATCCTTGGTTTTTTGCAAGTCGTATTTCAGCGCTTCGTCGGTTGGTGCAGTGTATAAACCATCGGGCCACCAGCCCTGATCGAGTGGACCAAACTGGAAATAAGGTTTGTTATTCAGTTCGAGACGCACAATTCCGTTTTGATCGCGTCTGGTCGAAACTTTTCGCATCGCGAAATAACTGTTCACCTGGTCGGAAACTGCGCCATTACTGATCAGGCTTACTTTCAGGGTATACAAAAACGGCGATTCAGGGCTCCACAATTTAGCTTCAGGAACAGTAATCTCAAGCTTTTCGCTAATTGCCGATTTCGACGAAGCAATTTCGTTGTTTCCATCAAATATTTTCACTTCAACCACATCGCCATATAATGAACCGCAGGCATCAACAGAAATGGCTACGTTTCCTTTATCGATATCAGGAACGGTGCGGATGTTTTCGATGTGTTTGCCGGCCACAGGTTCCATCCAGACTGTTTGCCAGATTCCGGTAACCGGGGTGTACCAGATTCCACGAGGTTCGCTGGTTTGTTTGCCGCGCGGCTGAAATCCCTTATCGGTTCCGTCCCAAACCCTGACGACCAGTTTCTGCTGCGCATTTTTAGTCAGGAACGGAGTAATGTCGAATGAAAATGGCGTGTAGCCACCGGTATGCGATCCAATTTTTATGTCGTTCACCCAAACGTCGGCTTTCCAATCAACGGCTCCGAAGTGCAGCAGCAATGATTTGCCTTTCCATTTCGCCGGAACTTCAAACGTTCGTTTGTACCAGACTTCATTTTCACCTCCAATCGGTTTCATCACTCCTGAAAGACTTGATTCAACAGGAAATGGTACCAGAATTTGCCCGTCGAAAGTTGTTGGCTCGGCCATTCCGGCTTTCAGAATAGAATAATTCCACAAACCATTCAGGTTTAGCCAATCGGCGCGTTCCATTATTGGGCGGGGATATTCAGGAAGAACACGATTGACATCAATTTTTTCGGCCCAGGGAGTTTTGATTTTATCACCGGCAGGTTTCCACTGCCCAAATGACTGAAGGACGGCAACACACAAAAGCAATGCAAATAACTGTTTCATTTTTAGCTGGTTGTTTAGTTAATAGAATAAACGAATTTAAATTCACTGTATAAATATACGTCTAATACATTTTCAGTGCGTTTTTTGCTCACACCGAAAACCAGTTTTTTGACAGGTTTAATCTTGCAATGAGTGATTCCGGAGTATTTGTTGTATTTAAACTGATTTTGCGATATTCGTAAAACAATTCAAAACTTAAACAACCTATTAAATCCTGAAAATGAAAATCATATTCCCACTTTTCTTTTTTGTTGTGTTTGCCGGTTTTCTGGCAGCACAAACTACTGTTTCATCAGATAATTTTGTTCAGCCGGTTTATCGTGAAATTCCTCTTGGTTCCATAAAACCACAAGGATGGATTAAGCATCAGCTCGAAATTATGCGCGACGGAACAACCGGGCACCTCGACGAAGTACACAACAAAATTAAAAAAGACAATGGCTGGCTGGGCGGAACGGGCGATGCCTGGGAAGAAACACCTTATTGGCTCGACGGCGCTGTTCCGCTGGCCTATTTGCTCGATGATGTTACCCTTCAGAATAAAGTAAAAAAGTACATCAACTGGACGATTGAGAACCAGCGCCCATCTGGATATTTTGGAGGAATTACCAAATACGAGCGCGAAAATGAGACCCAGGTAACGGTAGAAAATATGGCCAAAGCCGGTGACGATTGGTGGCCTAAAATGGTAATGCTGAAAGTTATGAAACAGTACTACGAAGCAACCGGAGATCAACGTGTAATTGATTTCATGCAAAAGTATTTTCGGTTTCAACTGGAAGCGCTGAAAAATGCGCCACTTGGCCATTGGACAGAATGGGCGACTTCGCGTGGCACCGACAATGTAATGATGGCTCAGTGGCTTTACCGGATTACCGGCAACAAATCGCTGATTGAACTGGCCGACCTGATTGAATCACAGTCGTTTCAATGGAGCGACTGGCTGGGAAACCGCGACTGGGTAATTTGGGCGGCCACCTACCAAAACGACGACCGTTGGATGCATCGCCACGGTGTAAATGTGGGCATGGCGCTGAAATCTCCAGCAATTAATTACCAGCGCACAGGAGACGAAAAATACCTGAAAGAACTAAAAACAGGTTTTACCGATTTAATGACTTTGCATGGATTGCCCATTGGCGTTTTTTCGGCTGACGAAGATTTACATGGCAACGACCCGACCCAGGGTGTTGAGTTGTGCGCCATTGTAGAATCGATGTTCTCACTCGAAGAAATTGCCGGAATTACAGGCGATCCGTTTTATCTCGACGCGCTGGAGCGCATGGCTTTCAATGCACTTCCCTCACAAACCACCGACGATTACAACAACAAACAATATTTCCAGGTAGCCAATCAGGTGCAGATTTCGCGCGGCGTTTTCAACTTTTCGCTTCCGTTCAGCCGCGAAATGAACAATGTGCTGGGCATGCGCAGCGGATACACCTGCTGCCTGGCCAATATGCACCAGGGTTGGACCAAATTTGCAACTCACCTTTGGTACAAAAATGCAAAGAATGGAATTGCAGCCTTGGTTTTCAGCCCCAATACGTTAAAAACAACAGTTGGTGAAAACAATGAAAACATCGAAGTAATTGAAAGCACCAACTACCCTTTCGATGAAAAAATCAATTTCGAAATCCGGTTGACAAATCCGGTTGAATTTCCATTCGAAATCAGGATTCCGGCCTGGTGTAATGAAGCCCAGATATCGGTAAACGGCAAAAAATTAAGCATTGAAAAAGGTGGGCAAATCGCGAGCATCAACCGAGTTTGGGCCAATAATGACAAATTGGAAGTTAAATTTCCGATGAAAATGACGACCAGCAACTGGGGCAAAAATTCGCGGGCTATTGAACGCGGCCCGCTGGTTTACGCGCTTAAACTCAATGAGCGATGGGA
Source organism: Prolixibacteraceae bacterium (assembly GCA_041652995.1). GTDB lineage: Bacteria > Bacteroidota > Bacteroidia > Bacteroidales > Prolixibacteraceae > Aquipluma. Next base: position 13,336 of record JBAZGO010000075.1, on the reverse strand, counting down.
AAAAGGAATTGAGGAAAGTGAAGGCGATTATTTCTCGGTATTTCCTGAATCGGCATGGAATTATGGAATACTTCAGGATGTGATAAAAAATCCTGCCGGAAATCTCAAAGTTTCAGTTGTAAAGCCGGTTTCCGGAGATTTTGTATGGAACCTGGCTCATGCACCTATTGAAATTACAGCCCCGGGGAAACAAATTCCCGGATGGATTGCCGTTGATGGTGTGGCCTCGCAGCCTGTAACTGCCCGCGATGGTGTTTACATGGGAAAAGTTTCGGAAACAACCGAGCAACTGACCCTTGTTCCGATTGGGTTCACCAAAGTGCGGATCGTAGCATTTCCGGTCGTCAGGTAAAAATCAAAAACGAATATCCGGTTGCATGCCTAATTGTTCCGACTGATGGAGCTTTACCCCAAACCCTGATTTCTTTTTTGTGTTAACACAAAAAAGAAATCAAAATAAAGTCAAATTTCGAAAAATATTTCATTTCAATATTCCAGGAAGCTAAATAAACCGGCTCACTGAATTGCCCGTCAATCAGCACTTTTTTATACAAGAAACTGATTGCCGGGCATCTTCGCTTCACAACTTTATGGAAAACCCATATTCATTTTATGATGCGCATTCTATGCTGAATGAATAAAAACTATATTTGAGCTTTCAGGAAAAATTAGGAATTAACTAAATATTACAACTTGCCGGCTGGGAATGAACATATCAACGAAAAGCTGATCCTGCAATTTAAAAACGGTGACATTGAGGCATTTCGGAATATCTACGATACTTTCTGCGATCCATTGTACCGGTTTACTTATTCCTACCTGAAAGACTCCTTCGAGGCTGAGGAAATCGTTCAGGATGTATTTCTGAAAGTTTGGGAAAAGCGTTTGGAAGTTGATCCAAAAAAATCGTTTAAAAGTTACCTGTACCGAATTGCCGTCAATAAGGTCTTCAACGAACTCAAGCACCGGGTTGTCCGCCAAAAATTTGAGCAGCACGCCATGCGACAGGAACACGCAACCAGCGAAACGCCCGAAACAGCGATACAATTTAATGAACTGAACAGCAAAGTTGAACGATTGCTCTCTGAACTTCCGGAGCAGCAACGCAACATTTTTATCATGAGTCGCTGGAAAGGCTTATCGAATTCGGAGATTGCCGAACAGCTAGGACTTTCGGTACGCACAGTCGAAAACCAGATTTATCGTGCAGCCAGGTTTATAAAACTTCATTTAAACGACAATTATCCTTTACTTATTTTACTGATTATCTTCAAGATATAGTTATCCTGAAATAAAAATCGAAATTTTTACAATTTTTTTATTAATCGTGTGAGTATTGACTCCATTCAACTTGTATAACACTTGAAATGAAAAACTCAGAATTCGTACATACGGAATTTAAAACCCTGTTAAGCAAATATGAAACGGGTAAATGCAGTCAGGAAGAACTGGCCCGGCTGACTGAAATGGTATCCGATTTTCAGACTGCAGAACTTCTAAAAACCGCTATGACAGCAGAAATCAGCGAGTTTGAAAACGATCGTTCTGAAGTGCAGGCAGATTATAACCTCATGTTCGACGAAATTAAAAAAGTGATTTCATCGCGTCAGAAACAAGCCCGTACACGAACACTAAATATACAATTTAACCTGATGCGGGTTGCGTCTTTAATTGTGCTTGCATTCATTATTGGCGGAACTTTGTCTTATTTTCTGTTTAGCTCCGGAATGAGAACCGCTGAATCGTTTTGCGAAGTGACTTCACCAATGGGTTCAACTTCCCAGGTTCTATTGCCCGATCATTCAAGTGTCTGGCTCAATGCCGGAAGTAAAATCAGGTATTCTACCAATTTCAACAAAAAAAACAGGTTGCTATACCTTGAAGGTGAAGGCTATTTTAAAGTGGCTAAAAACAAAAAAGTGCCGTTTGTGGTCGATGCCGATGGTTTTGAGGTAAAAGCGGTTGGAACCGAATTCAACGTAAAAGCATACAAAACAGACGAAACCATTGAGACTACTTTGGTTGAAGGAAAGGTAAACCTGATGCATACTTCCGTAAAAAAAATGAACAGTGTTTACCTGATTCCGAACCAGAAGGCAACGTTCTACAAAAAGAAAGAAAACATTACCATAGAATTGATCAGGAAAATTCAGGAGAAAAAAGAGTTAAATTACATTCCGGAGCTTCGTTTGGTCATTACTCCAAACATCGATCCCAAATCGATTATTTCGTGGAAAGAGCACCGCTTAATCATTGAACGCGAACAACTGGGCACATTGGCCGAAATCCTTGGCCGGAAATACAATTTCAATTTTGAATTTAAATCCGAAGACATAAAAAATATCAGTTTCTCCGGAACACTGGAAGATGAAACGCTGCAGCAAGTGATGAATGTGATTAAACTTTCGTCGCCGATTGACTATGAAATTGTGGGCAAAACTGTGATAATTGAACGCAATGAAAACCGGACACAGGAATTTAAAAAACTTTATAAACAGCAATAAAATAAAAAAAACAGGGAGTAGATTTTTGCCGAATCTATCCCCTGAATTGTAATAGTGTCTAACAAATATCAGTGACAATTCCCGCAAAGAACATCGTCACCGAAAGTCAAACATCTAACATTTCAAATGTATGAAAAAAAATCTAATCGGATTGATTTTCCCTGGAAGGGGAAAACTGAAAAAACTTTTCTTAATTATGAAACTAACAACTGTACTAATTCTGGCAGTTACCATGCAAATCAGTGCTTCGGTTTACTCGCAAAGCACAAAGTTCAGTATGGATTTTAAAGGCAAAACTGTTCGCGAAGTCTTTAACATGATTGAAGATCAAAGCCATTTTCGCTTTTTTTTCAATGATGATTTCAAACTCATCGACGAAAAAGTAGATCTGGATGTAAAAGATGTAAGTGTTGAAGCAATTCTCGATCAGCTATTTGTGAATTCGAACATTAGTTACAAAGTTTTGCCAAACGATTTAATTGTTTTAACTACCAGCCAAAATCCAAATGCCACGATTCTTGTTCAGGGTAAAACCATTTCAGGAAAGGTGGTCGACACGGGCGGCCTTCCATTGGCGGGAGTTACTGTGTTTTTTAAAGGAACTTCAGGAGGAACAATTACCGGCAACGACGGAACGTTTAGCTTAATCGTTCCTGAAAAATCGAAAACGCTCGTATTTTCGTTTGTTGGCCTCCTCACCAAGGAAGTTGTCGTTGGCAATCAATCGGTAATTGAAGTTACAATGACCGAAAGCACGATTGGTATCGAAGAAGTTGTGGCTATTGGGTACGGCGTTCAGAAAAAAGAATCACTCACCGGCGCAATTTCAGGAGTAAATTCCGACGACATGGAACGCGTACATGCAACCACAGTCAGTTCGACTCTTGCGGGTAAACTGGCCGGGGTTTCTTTCCGTATGGCTGACGGTCGTCCGGGATCTTCGGCAAATATCCAGATTCGTAACATGGGTAATCCATTGTATGTTATCGATGGGATTCAGAAAGATGCGGGCCAGTTCAACAACATTTCGCCAAACGATATCGAAAGTATCAACATCCTGAAAGATGCTTCGGCAGCCATTTACGGAGTGCGTGCGGCAAACGGTGTTGTGGTGGTAACAACCAAACGTGGTAAGCTGAATTCTAAAAATACAATCAATGTTGATGCGTATACCGGCTGGCAAAACTGGTCGCGTTTCCCGAGTACGGTTGACGCTTACCAATGGATGAATGGTAAAGCTGATGCTGAAATGAATCAGTTTGGCAGGACAGACATCACCGCCGACGAACTTGCCAAATGGAAAGCAGGAACAGAACCCGGATACAAAAGTTTCAACTGGTACGACTTTATTATTCAACCAAATTCACCTCAAACTTCGATCAACGTAAATACTACCGGAGGTTCCGATAAAATCAACTATTACCTGTCGGTTACCCGGGTCGATCAAAATTCAGTATTAGGACGCGAGTTTACCTTCGGTCGTACCAACATTCAATCGAATATCGACGCTAAAATCACTGATCGTCTGAAAGTTGGAGTTCAGATTAACGGTCGCCAGGAAACACGCGACAATCCGGGAGTTCCGGGAGGCGATGATTACTGGGCGCCACGTTTCGCCTTGTTCCGCAACCGCCCGACTGAAAGGCCATTTGCCAACGATAATCCGGAATACATCAACAACATAGGTCACATGGCCGAAAACTGGGGATTGTTAACCAAGGCAAATTCAGGATACTGGCACGAAGACTGGCGCGTATTGCAAACCAACTTAATTGGCGAATACGAAACACCGATTAAAGGCTTGTCGGCCAAAGGAACTTACTCGTATTACATTGCCGACAAACTGATGAACGGTCATGAATATACGTACGATGCGTACAGTTATTTTCCGGAGACCGACGAATACAAAGTTACTTTTGCCAACCTCAATCCGTGGAGGGAACGCGGAACGCATAAAGTATTCGAAACCGTACTTCAGGGACAGTTAAATTACCAGAAAGAAGTGGGCAAACACAATTTCCACGGAACATTTGTTGCTGAACGGATCAACCGTCACGAACTGGACGTTTGGGTACACTCGGTTCCAAAAACCAATGCACTTCCAATCCTTCAGTTTGCCGATATGGATACTTACAATGATCAGGATTGGGAAGAAGCTCGTATCGGTTACATTGGCCGTTTCAATTACAACTATGCCAACAAATATTATTTAGAAATATCGGGTCGTGAAGATGCAGCCTGGAAATTTATTGCAAGCAAACGCTGGGGATTTTTCCCGTCAATGTCGGCCGGATGGAGAATTACTGAAGAGAAATTTGCGAAAGCAATTTTAGGCTCTAGCAGTTTAGACATAAAACTTCGTGGTTCTTACGGTGAACTTGGAGACGACAATGTAGGTATCGGAGCATTCGATTATATTTCAGGATATAATTACGGAACATCAACAGTCATTATGGATGGTTCGGTTGTCAAGGGTTCAAGAGACCGTGGAGTACCTATCACTTCAATTTCATGGTTTGTAAGCCGCATTACCGATATTGGTGTCGATTATTCATTCCTGAATGGCAAGGTAAATGGCGCTGTCGATTATTTCTACCGCAAACGCACAGGATTGCCTGCAAACAAATACGACGTTCTGGTACCAAGTGAAATCGGCTACAACTTACCTGCTGAAAACCTGAACAGCGATGCCGTAATGGGCGCTGAAACTTCGATTAACTACGATGGCAAAATCGGAAAAGTTAATTTCCAGGTTGGTGGCAACATTTCGTATGCCCGCGAGAAATTCCTCGCTTCATACAAACCTCGCTTCAGCAATTCATGGGACAATTACCGCAATTCGAGTGAAGGACGCTGGACCGGAATTTACTGGGGATATGAAGTTGTGGGACAGTTCCAGTCGATTGACGAAATTAACAGCTATACCGTGAACAACGACGGACAGGGAAATAAAACCATGCTACCCGGCGATTTGATGTACAAGGACCAAAACGGCGATGGAGTTATCAACGGTTATGACCAACGCCCGATTGGTTTCCCAAGAGACCGAAACCCAATCCTGAACTTCGGTTTTAACCTGAGCGCTCAATACAAAAATTTCGATTTCAAAGCCGATTTCTCCGGAGGCGCCATGTATTCGTACAACCAGAACTGGGAAATGCGTAATCCATATCAGAATACCGGTAACTTGCTGAAAGTGTTCTACGACGACAGGTGGCACCGTGAAGATCCGCTGGATTTAAACAGTCCGTGGATTGCCGGAACATATCCCGCGCTTCGTTTTAACGATGGCGGCCACAACAACTACAACAAGAATTCAACTTTCTGGCTGACCAACATGAGTTACCTACGAATGAGAACAATGGAAATTGGGTACACCTTACCAAAAGCTCTGACCGACAAGGCCAAAATCAATAAAGCACGCTTCTATGTAAATACCTATAACTTATTCTCGTTTGATAAGCTGAAAAAACTAGGTGTTGAACCTGAGATTATGGACGAAAATGGTTTGCAATATCCTCAGAACAGATTGGTAAATCTTGGAGTTAACCTTAGTTTCTAACCGTAAAAATATCGTATTATGAAAAAATATATTATTATGTCCCTCATGCTCGTCGCCCTCGGCTGGGGTTGTAACGACGAGGCATTCCTGGACAAACAACCAACAAACATTCTGCTCGACAACCAGATATGGAGCGACCAAAGTCTTGTGCTTTCTGTTGTTGCCGATTTGTACGACCGTGTTCCCGAATACCAGACCATAACCGGCTGGTGGGACTTTGCAAGTTTCGACGAAGCTTTTGCTTCAAACGGTGGCGACTATTGGCGTCACAAGAACCAGGATTATGGCTACGGCGAATGGTCGAACTGGGATTACGGTTTAATCCGTGAAGTAAACCTCTTTATCCTGAAATGTGGAACTGCAGATAAGCTTGATGCTGCTGTAAAAGCACGTTTTCTGGCTGAAGGCCGTTTCATCCGTGCCAACATTTATTTCGAGCTGGTTAAACGCATGGGTGGTGTTCCGCTGATTACTGAACCAATGACTTATGATTTTAGCGGCGATCCCACTTATCTTCAAAAACCTCGTGCCAAAGAAGTTGAAGTTTACGATTTCATCATTAAAGAACTCGATGAAATTAAAGCTGATTTACCAAACGATGCTGACATAAAATCGCGCGCAACTCAAGGTCTGGTTCTCGCTATGAAATCGCGCGTTTGCCTCTACGCAGCCTCAATTGCAAAATATGGTGCAACAACTCCATCGGTAACTTTGCCCGGAGGCGAGGTTGGAATTCCGGCAAACCTGGCTCAGGGTTATTATCAGAAATCACTTGCAGCAGCCGAAGAATTAATCGGCAGCGGAACCTATTCATTGTATAAGAAGAAAGAAAATCTTTCTGAAAACTTCTCGAACCTGTTTATCGACAAGGGAAATAATCCTGAAGCAATTTTCGTAAGAGACTTTAAACTGAAAAGTGGTAAAGTTGAAGCTTGGACTTTGGTCAATCAGCCATGGTCGCAAGCGGAAGATTTGGAAGGTGGAAGAACCAATCCATCGTTGAATTTGGTTCAGTCGTTCGAAAAACTCGACAATACTTACGATACATTTACGACCAACCAGGAAAACGGTGACTATGTTTATTTCGACAGTCCGCTGGACATGTTTGCCGGCCGTGATGCACGTCTGGCCGGAACTGTCATGCTTCCGGGTTCTATTTACAAAGGAAAACAACTCGACATCTGGGCCGGATTCCTGCTGGCTGACGGAACCGTGATTAAAGGCGACAATTTCGGAGCCCGCAAAACCCTTCCTGGAAAAGATGCTCCTGAATATGTTGTTGGATGGGATGGCCCTATCGATAATCTTGAATTCAGCGCACAGTCAGGATTTTATGTTCGTAAATACATGGATTTAGCTGTAGGTTCAGGTCAGCGTGGTGTGAACAGCGAAGTGTGGTGGATTCGTTACCGGTTGGGCGAAACTTACCTGAATGCCGCTGAAGCTGCTTTCGAACTGGGCGATAAAGAAAAAGCCGCTGGTTATATGAACACAATTCGCGAACGTGCCGGGCTTAGCATTCCGTTGATTGCCGAAGACATTACTTTCGACCGTATTGTTCACGAACGTAAAGTTGAGCTAGCTTTCGAAGGACACGAACTTTGGGATATGAAACGCTGGAGACTGGCACACATCATCTGGAATGGACAGGCAACAGAGTTAACCAGTAACCCGGGAGTTGCAACAGAAGTCAGCACACGGGTTTTCGGAATGTGGCCTTACAAATATTACAATCCGGGCGATCCTAACGATGGTAAGTATATATTCAAAAAAGTAATACCAAGCCAGGTTACCAATGCACACCGCTTCCGTTTAGGAAATTATTATTCGAACATTAACAACACAATTTTGAGCAATAATCCATTGATCGTGAAAAATCCAAATCAGGATTAATTCAGGTCAACCGATTTTCAAAATTCAAAAATTTCTACAGATATGAAATTAAAATTAATCATAGCAATAAGCGTCATAGGAGCTTTCCTTGCCTCGTGCGGGAAAGATAACTTTGATGAACCGGGATCTAAACTCGAAGGCAAACTGGTGTACAACGGTGAAGCAATCAATGTAAGCTACAACGATGTAACTATGCAGCTTTGGGAACCTGGATGGCAAACAAAAGGAGAAATAACTGTTTCGGTAAACCAGGATGGAACATTCGGTGCCATGCTTTTTAACTCGACGTATAAACTGATTATTCCGTCGAACCAGGGACCTTTCAGGAGCAAAACAAATACTGAAACAGGTTCGGATACTATCCTGGTAAAACTGGATGGCAGCAAAGTGATGGACATAGAAGTTGAACCATACTACATGATCCGCACGCCTCAGTTTACCGCTTCAGGAGTGAATGTTACCGGAACATTTAAGGTTGAACAAATCATTTCAGGAACAAATGCAAAAGACATCGAACGGGTAAATTTGTATGTAAACAAAACTCAGTTTGTTGATTTTCGCTCAAACGTAAATAAGACATATAACCAGGAAGAAGGAGAAGTTGACCCATCGGTACTTGATGGAGCCTTGGTTATCGTGGGAAGTACAATCACGCTGAATGCAGTAATCAATCCAATAATAACGCCTACTCAGAACTATGTTTTTGCCCGCATCGGACTAAAAATTTCCGGAGTTGAAGACATGATCTTTTCACCTGTTGTAAAAGTTAACCTTTAGTAATTGGTGTTACGATTTAGTATATTGCCATCTTGATATCTATCCATATCAGGATGGCATTTTTACAAATTCAAACTATATAAAACCAACTATGAATCGAAGAATTCAACACATGTTCATGCGCAAAAAGTTATATTATTTGCTCTTTTCGTCTTTGTTTCTGCTTGCTTCATGCGCCGAAACAAAAAAAACAACTCCGGTAATTTTTACCAAAAATCTACGTGCACCGGCTTATCCGTTAGTTACAGTCGATCCGTATTTCAGCGCCTGGTCGGAAACCGATAATCTGTACGATGATGCCGTTCGTCATTGGACCGGAAAGCGAGATGGTCTGATTGGCGCACTTCGCGTCGACGGTCAGATTTATCGTTTTATGGGTAAAGAAGAATTGCCCCGTCAGGCAATTTTGCCAATGGCTGCGCAAGGACCCTGGGATTGCAGCTTTGTGCTGACTAAACCTGCATCAGACTGGGAAAAACCTGATTTCAATTCATCGGCATGGAAAGCTGGCAAAGGCGCTTTCGGGACTTCAGGAATGCCCGATTTGGCTACACCGTGGGAAACCCAGGATATTTGGGTACGGCGCGAATTCACGTTGGATTCAACGTTGACTGATGCACCGCTTTACCTGATTTATTCGCACGACGACAATTTTGAACTTTATCTGAATGGCGAAAAACTGGTTGACACCGGTTACGCATGGAAAAACAATGTGGTTCTTCCTCTTGACGGTAATCTTCGTCAGCTCCTGAAAATAAATGGTAAAAATGTAATTGCAGCACATTGTCACAACAAAACAGGTGGTGGCCTGGTCGATTTCGGAATATATCAGGACACCGAAAACGTTGATGCCTTTGCGCAAACTGCAGTTCAAAAATCGGTTTCATTGTCAGCCACTCAAACGCAGTATGTGTTTGCCTGCGGCCCTGTTGAACTGAACCTGACTTTTCTGACGCCGCTTTTGCCTGAAAATCCTGACGTACTTTCGCGACCGGTAAGCTACATAAGCTACAACGTTCAATCGACCGATCAGCAGAAACACAATGTTCAGATTTATTTTGAGGCAACTCCTGAATGGGCTGTCGATCAGATTTCGCAGGAAGTGTCGGTTGAAAAAGGCCAGACTGATGGATTGACTTATTATAAAGCAGGAACTACAGCACAGCCCATACTTGTGAAGAAAGGCGACGACCGAAGAATTGACTGGGGATATTTCTACCTGTGCGGGGCAAATACTCCGGAAATGTCGTATGCACTCGGAAACTTTAACACGATTAAGCAAGGTTTCTCGGCTACCGGAATTCTGGAATCTTCAGGAGAACAAAAAATAACGGCAAACATGGCCACGGAAATGCCCGTAATGGCTTGTTCTGAACAACTCGGAGAAGTTTCCGCAGAACCTGTTTCAGGAAAAATAATGCTTGGCTACGATGACTTGTATGCCATCCAATATTTTGGCGAAAACCGAATGGCCTGGTGGAAAAAAGATGGACAGGTTACCATGGACGATGCGCTCAAAGCTGCCTATACAGAATTTGATCAGCTCAGAGAAACCTGCGCCCAATTCGACAATAAGTTGTGGAACGATGCCGTAAAAGCAGGTGGTGAAAACTATGCAGAACTCTGTGCCCTTGCTTTTCGCCAGTCGATTGCAGCACACAAGCTGATTAAAGACTCCGAAGGCAACACGATTTTCCTTTCGAAAGAAAATTTCAGCAACGGATCGATTGGAACGGTTGATGTTACCTATCCTTCTGCCCCACTCTTCCTCGTTTACAATCCCGATTTGCTGAAAGGAATGCTGACCCCGATTTTCTATTATTCGGAGAGCGGGAAATGGACCAAACCTTTTGCGGCACATGATGTGGGCACCTATCCGTTGGCCAACGGGCAAACATACGGCGGCGATATGCCGGTGGAAGAATGTGGAAATATGCTGATTCTGACGACAGCAATTGCAGTAGCAGAGGGCAATGCAGCCTATGCCGAAAAGCACTGGGACGTTCTGTCGGTTTGGGCCGATTACCTGTTGCAAAATGGGTTAAATCCTGAAAACCAATTGTGTACCGACGATTTTGCAGGCCACTTTGCCCACAACACAAACCTGTCGATTAAAGCCATTATGGGAATTGCCGGTTATGGAAAACTGGCTGCCATGCTGGGTAAAACTGAAATTGCGGAAAAATACACATCGCAAGCCAAAGAAATGGCGACAAAATGGGTTGAAATGGCTAACGACGGAGATCATTTCCGCTTAACTTTTGACCAGCCCGGAACATGGAGCCAGAAATACAACCTGGTTTGGGACAAAATTTTAGACCTGAATATTTTCGATCCGGAAGTGGCCAAAAAGGAAATAGCTTTTTACCTGACCAAACAAAACGCCTACGGATTGCCTTTGGACAACCGCCGCACATATACCAAATCGGATTGGATTGTTTGGACTGCAACGTTGGCCGACAATGTTGGAACATTCCATAAATTCATTGATCCGCTGCACAAAACCTTCAACGAAACACCAAGCCGGGTGCCGATGACCGACTGGTACGAAACCACCGATGCCAAACAGGTTGGATTTCAGGCACGATCGGTTGTTGGTGGGTATTTCATAAAAATGCTGGAACAAAAACAGAAGAAAAAATAACAGGACAAATACCACCAAATCCTGAAAATTGTTGCTATTGACTCAGGTAAAAGGATCAGACTGATTTATTTCAGTTTGATCCTTTTTGTTTAACTTAAAATTTGCATGGAAAATCTTGTAAAATCATACAGATACGAAAAAACCAACATATCATTTTGAACATTCTGGTGTCTCTGCGCTTATATCAGTTGTACAAATCCAAAACAGTCGATTATGAATATTAATTCAGCCAATGCCCAAACCATCGAACGGGAACTGGATTGGTTTCAGAAGCTTATTCTGCTGCGGGGCAAAATTACCTTCGAACAGTCGTTGCCTGAATCGGAAATCCTGAATTTGCCCGCACCTTCCGTCGAAAATCAGCAATCGCCTTATGCCGGATTGATCAAAAATCACGAAATGAGTTCTGAAGAACGGTTGGTTTTGATTTTGGCTTTGATTCCGCATGTGAAGCCATCGTTACTCGATTTGCTGAACATGAAAAATGAGCTGTACGATATTCCATTTACCGAATTTGGCGGAATACGGTACGACAAGCACAAAGGGTATTTACCCACCGGCGAAACTGCCATTTTTTTGCTGGCCGGCGCCAATCTTGAAAAACGGTTTGAATTGCTGCGGTTGTTCAGCGAAGAACATTTCTTTCACCGCGAAGGAATTCTTTCGCTCGAAAGAACTTCGATCAATGAACCACTTCTGTACGGCCAGCTTTCCGTTTCGCAGGAATATTTGTCGCTGTTTACCATCGGGCAGGTTTTCAAACCTGATTTCAGTGAATATTTTCCGGCCAAACGAATTCGCACAACACAGGAATGGGACGACCTGATTGTGACAGATCATTTGCGTCAAAGCCTTGAAGAAATTAAAGATTACATCCTTCACGGCCGAAAACTGAAAAATGATTTTCAGTTTGGAAAAAAAATCAAACCCGGATTTAAAGTTTTGTTTACCGGACCGCCAGGAACAGGGAAAACGTTAACCGCGAGTCTTTTGGGTAAATATTGCACTATGGATGTTTATCGGGTCGATTTGTCGATGGTCGTTTCAAAATACATTGGCGAGACCGAAAAAAATCTGTCAGGAGTTTTTAATATGGCCGAAAACAAAAACTGGATTCTCTTTTTCGATGAAGCCGACGCGTTGTTCGGAAAAAGAAGTGAAACGAATGATTCGCGCGACCGGTACGCCAATCAGGAAGTATCGTTTTTACTTCAGCGTATGGAAGATTTTGATGGACTTGTTATTTTAAGCACGAATTTCAGGAAAAACATCGACGACGCATTTTTCAGAAGATTCCAGTTGGTACTCGACTTTGAAATGCCGGATGCTAACCAAAGATCGATCTTGTGGAAAAAATCGAAAACCGACGATTTCAACTACGATAAAGATGTGGATATCGAACATTTGGCCGACCAACACGAATTGAGTGCAGCATCAATTATCAATGTTTTACATTATAGTATTCTGAAATGTTTGGGCAGAAACGACCGGATCATCCGAATCAAAGACATTCAGGCAGGATTGAGAATGGAAAAAATAAAAGAAGGTAAGAGTATTGTTTAGTGAGAACCCAGTTAGTGGAACTAATCTATTATTAAATTGAATAGATAATAGCTGAAATACAATTAATTAATAAGGTAATACGGACGGGTGCTTACCTTTCTACTAAGCTTTAAAACCTTATTTTTCACTTTTTAACCTGAGTAGAGATTAAAAATTCCAACACGACAACCTTATTACCTTATTTACAAAACATTATATGAACATCCGGTTGCATGCCTAATTGTTCCGACAGATGGGGCTTTGCCCCAAACCCTAATTACTTTTTTGTCTTAACACAAAAAAGTAATCAAAAAAAGTCAAGGCTGCGTCCGCTTCGCTCGAAAAACCAGCGCTCGACACCTAAAATCTTTTAAACTCGCCTGCGGCTCAAACAGAAAAGATTTTTTAACGCCG
>JBAZGO010000074.1:0-20497 GCA_041652995.1 Prolixibacteraceae bacterium | reverse complement strand
AAAATGCAAATTGATCAGGACAAAGAAATTCTCCCCTCATACACCCTTGAAAATGATTTTGTAAAGCTATATTTATCGGTGCAACTCTAAAAATTAGAGTTTTTGCACGAACTCACGTTACCACCCATACCAAAAGGAACACAGCAAGCAGTCAATAATTGCGAGCTAATAACAAAACTCTATTGATAAATTTCAAATTTGACATAACTCCAAAATCAAAATGCTAACTTTAGTATGTGGCACAGTTTGCATACTATAGATAGCTTTGACCATTGAAATTTAACTCAATGGAGAACAGAGAAATTCTCATAAAATTTGGACAGCGTGTAAGAGAAATCAGGAAAGGAAAAAATCTTTCACAGGAGGATCTTTCTTTCAAAGCTGACTTGCATCGCACCTATATAGGAATGATTGAAAGAGCTGAAAAGAACATAACTCTTATCAACATTGAGAAAATTGCGTTAGCACTTGATGTTGATATAAAAGAGTTATTTAATGAGTGAAATTCATTTGTCAGACGTATTCAAATTTACGCAGGGATTAGGTCAAAAAGGACATCAAATAGGAAGAAAAGTAGGTGATGCAATTGAACTTGTAACATTTGCTATGATAGCTAGAGAGCCTGCACTTTCAACTTTTCTTGTCATTGAAGATGGTGTCGAAGGAGCTACTTCTGCTAAACACAAAGTAGAGTTTGCTTTTTATAATCTAAATGCAAGAAACCTACACAATAGAAATTCTGAAAATCTATTTGGCATAATTGAGTGTAAAAAAGTAGGTGTAGAGCAAACTGTAAAGCAGAATTTTAAAACTTGGCAAGCTGTTACTGCTAACAAGAGAGATTTTTACTTAACTAATGGTTACTCTTTTACAATTTCACCATCCAACACAAACTTTAAATGGTCTATTTCTGTAACTACCTCTAATGTTGTTCCAAACAATTTAGCTGTAATTGTTGAAAAAGTCATCGAAGGTGAAATTACGGATCAATCAGAATTCAGATTTAATTGTTCTGTGAACAATCAAATTCTAATTGTTCAGGATATGAATGATGAATTATTTGTTTTAGGTCCAAATCAAATCTTGTCAGAAATTGAGGCATCATTGAAAAAATGTATTGTAATACAAATTAAATCCATTATTGATGGCAAGGTAAAATCAATTCATGTTAATGACTCTTTACCTGGCCCACAAACACCGGAAAAGGCAAAACAAGCTTCATTTGTTTCATTGGATGTTAGAAAAAAAGTTCTTGGACGTTTTGATAAGTCTGATGACAACTCTTTTATTTCGATACTTGTAATTGGAGAAGCATCTCATTGGGAAGAAAAGAGTAGGTCTATGGTTAGATTATGTAATGATTTTAATTTGATAATTCCCGATGCAGTTTTGGTAAAGCTTTTTAAGGAGTTCGATAATGCTTTTCAATACAATTACCAAAATATGATTACAAAAACTAAATATAGGAATTCTGAAGAAGTTAGAGGTATTGTAAACGGCGTAATTGATTTTTTTGAAGGTAAAGTTTTGTTCGAGATGGGGTCAAATCAATTTATGGAATTTGAACATTATACGCAAGATGGGAAAAATAAGCTTAGATTAAAACCTTTAGTTTAATTATTTCAGTTCAAGTTTCATCATTGTTCTTTCTTTTTCAATCGGTTCATTGTGTAATATTCTAATATCTACTACAGCTCCATATTTTATAAATTCGTCATAAAAAGCGTTATAATTTGCTCCCCAGTAAATCATTGCGCACGCCATTGGTGCACCTTTTCCACTATCCAACCCATTTTCCAAAAATTTCAACCTTGTATCATACAAAAAGCATAATGCTGTTGCTTCAC
Organism: Prolixibacteraceae bacterium; assembly: GCA_041652995.1. Lineage (GTDB taxonomy): Bacteria > Bacteroidota > Bacteroidia > Bacteroidales > Prolixibacteraceae > Aquipluma. Next base: position 18,650 of record JBAZGO010000074.1, on the reverse strand, counting down.
CAAAAACACTTTGCTTCCAATGTCCAGTATTCGTTGCAACAGGAACAAGAGCGATAATTTCAGAATTAAATTTTTTATGACTTAATGCGCACTTTGCAAGCCAATTTTTTATTGTTGTACCACGCTCTCTGTCAGCACCATAAGGTGGATTAACATATATTGTAGGATAATTCCAGCTTTCCTTCAATCCATCTTTCTCTGGCAAGGTATATTCAGTAATTGCATTAACAATAGAAAACTCATTAGAGCATGGGTCGAGCGATATTCTTCCGTTAAAGAAACGTCTTACGGCATCAACGTATTTCTTTGGCGTACCCCATGTTTGACTTTGTGAATTTACTGTTCTTCCTGCACTCATATCTTGCTATTTATAGTATGCAAATTTAAATACAATATTTTTAACGACAAACAAATCTCATTGACAAATTAAACTATTTTCGATATAAATAAGTACGGGTGCTGACATCAGCTACCAGCAAATCCGGCGGCATTGGTTTTCGGCGTGTATCTTTCCGCTCAGGCCGTCTTTCGGCTTGACAGGAAATCGCTTGCAATCCCCAACTGCATATAGTTCCGAAGGTTATGAAAAAGCCAATAGGTAAATAAACGGATAATCATCTTCAGGAAAAAAATTACATTTAAAAGTAGGGTGTTGTTTCATGTTTTCGGATATAGGGAAAAGACATTGAATGTTTAACGCTTATTAATTTCTGAAAATGATGAAAACAAAAACTAAAGTCGCAGCGGCAATGCTCGCTTTTGCATTCTTCGCCTGCCAAAAAAACGATGTTTCGACAACAAGTGCCGATTTGACCGATTTACAATTGAAATCTGCCTCGATTGCTTTGAGTGATGTAGCTGTCGAAAGTGTTTCAGAAGAGGCAAGTTACGAAGCTTATTTCTATTCCGAATATGAACAGATGCTTCGTCAACTTGCTCATACAAAAGGACATGGACGTAATTTGCTCATGGGAAGGGGTCACCTCCATTATGTTGAAGGAATGTTGCCAACCGTTTCGATTGATACGGCTGCAACAGGATATCCGATCACAATTTCAATCGACTATGGCGATAGCACGGTGACCAATCACGACCGGGTAATCAGCGGTTTGGTTACAATTGAAATTACGGGGCCCAAAGATACCGACGGAAGCACGCGAAATGTAACATTTACCAATTGCGCGGTAGATTCGATCGGAATTAACGGAACGTTAAGCGAAACATTTAACGGCGATAATTCGAGTACACGCGTTTTGACAACAACCAGTAATGTAACTTTTACTTTGCCTGATGGAAGCACTGTAACCCGCGCCGGAAGTGATGTTCGTGAATGGTTGCAGGGAATTGATACCACAACCGACCGCAGTGACGACATGATACAGATTACCGGAATACTGAAAGTTACAACTTCTGCCGGCGATTCGTATACCCGCGAAATCACTGATCCGCTGATTCGTTTAGGTGATTGTTTCAATCCGGTTCAGGGAATTGTTGAGTATCGTTCAGGCGACACAGTTTTGGCGACACTCGATTACGGAACAGGTGATTGCGATAACCTGGCCAACCTTACGACCGACGGAACTACGGTTGAAATAGAATTGCGCGATCATAAAATGCCACTGGCCAGCGTCGACGGCACACAGATTTGCGACAATAACGGACGGATGCATAAACATTAATATCTGGATTTATTTTTAGAAAAGGGAGCTGCCTTGCGTGGCTCTCTTTTTGAAATTAATCGCAGAAGTATGGGGAAATTAATCCAGGCAGCGCTGTTCATTGAAAAAATGAGGGTAAGAAACAGGTTTATAAATATATTAGATGAGTATCCGTTACTTTACCTAAAATGAAAAGTTATCCTTCGAGCGAAGCGGACGCAGCCTTGACTTTTTTTGATTCCTTTTTTGTGTTAAGTCAAAAAAGGAATTAGGGTTTGGGGCAAAGCCCCATCTGTCGGAGGAATTAGCCATTCAAGTGGATATTCATATTTTATTTCCTTCAGGCCTGAAAAATATTTTCAGGTGACATGCGTTTCATCTATCTTTATGACTGATGAAAACTGCACGACATTGAAGAAAGAAGAGTTTAAAACCTTATTCAGAGACTATTTCGAGGATGTCAGAAGATACATTCTTTACCGCTCGGGGAACGAAGAAATTGCCACTGATATCGCTCAGGACACTTTCATGAGGATTTGGGAAAAACAAATGACCGTTGATCAGAAAACAGCGAAAGGTTTATTGTTCAAAATTGCAGGTGATTTATATGTTTCTCAATATCGCAGGGAGCAGGTTCGGTTTAATTTCTTCAATACTTTTCAACCCAACAAAAACAACAATAATCCTGAAGACGAACTTAATTTTCAGGAATTGCAGAGAGCCTATGAAGCAGCTTTAAAATCGATGCCGGAAAAACAACGAACAGTTTTCCTGATGAACCGGATTGACGAACTGAAGTACAGGGAAATTGCCGAACAACTCGATCTGAGCGTAAAAGCGATTGAAAAACGGATGAGCCTGGCACTCGAACATTTGAAAACACATTTGAAAGACAAAATATCAGGTTTGATATTATTCTTTCCGGGATTATACCTGAACCGCGTCAATACTGAAAGAAGAAAGTGAAAAAGGAAGGCGAACATATTGATTTGAAAAACATTGACCAGAAAAGTAAAGCTTTTTTCGCCGGAGGAAAGTTCGTTTGGAAAAAGAGCGAAGCAGATGTTTGGGCCGAACTTGAAGCACGTCTTTCTGATCGCAATGCGCCGAAAATTATTTTCTTAAACAGTTCGCATACAAAATGGCTGGTGGCTGCCGGCATTGCAATCCTTCTGTCGATTGGGGGATTTATGCGTTTTTATACCGTAACCGTTCAGGCGATTGCCGGTCAGCATCTGGAAACCAGGTTGCCCGATCAGTCGGAAGTAAAACTGAACGCTGAAAGTTCGATCAGCTACCATCCGTATTGGTGGAAAATTAACCGTCAGGTTAAATTTGAAGGCGAAGCATTTTTTAAAGTTGAAAAGGGCCGAAAGTTTACTGTTGTTTCACGGAAAGGGCTGACCCAGGTGCTTGGTACCAGTTTCAATATTTTTGCACGGGAGGAAATTTACAAAGTGGTTTGCATTACAGGAACCGTGCGGGTAAAATCGAAACAGGGCAATGAAGCCATCATCAAATCAAACAGCAAAGCCGAAATTAAGAGCAATGGACAGATCGATGTTTTGACCAACATTGAAACCTATCCTGAAATTTCGTGGCGAAGAAATATTTTCCTGTTTACGGCAACTCCTGTGCGCGAAGTATTTTCTGAGATTGAGCGCCAGTACGGAGTAAAAATTGATATCGAAATGGATGACAACTCGCTGTATACGGGCAATTTTACCAAGGATCAGAACGTTGAAGAAATACTCGAATATGTTTGCCCGGCTATGGGATTCCGGTTTGCGCGAAAATCAGCCGGTGAGTATGTAATTATCCCGGGTAATGAATGATCAGAAAACTATTCATATCAAATTTGTTTCTAATTCTCCTGCTGTCGGTTGGATCGGCGCAAACAAAGAGTATTCGGATTGAGGTAGAAGATATGCCTCTGAACCGCGTGCTGTTCCTTTTACGCGAACAATACGATTTCCAGTTTTCGTACAGCGAAAGCCAGCTCTCAAAATATAAAATCACCGTTTCGAAAACCTTTGCGACAAAAGACGAAGCGCTTAAATTCCTGTTCGATGGGTTGCCGTTTGAAATCAAAAAAATGGGCGATGTGTTTGTAATTATTCCTGAAAAGCCCGGCCCGAAGGAGGTTCCCCAAAAAAATCAGACTCAGATAACAGGGCAAATTGTGGAAGCTGGCTCTTCGGAGCCTTTGCCATTTTCGCAGGTACTAATAAACAACCATCCGATGATAACCGATGTCACCGGAAATTTTAATTATATGGCTTCGGCCGAAGATTCTTACCGCGTCAGAATTTCGCATCTGGGCTACTACATTTACGATACGTTGGTTTATGCCGGAATAAACCAGCAATTTAAACTAATTCCCTCAACACTCACTCTTCCTGAAGTACTTGTTCAGGACAACAAAATTGAGAAGGCCACAATGGTCGGCGAAAAGGCCGGAAAAATTACGATCAACCACAATATAGCGCGATTTCTTCCGGGACAAGGCGATAATTCCGTATTTAACCTGATCCGGCTGATGCCCGGTATTCAGGCCGCTGGCGAACAGTCGGGCGACCTGCTGATCTGGGGAAGTTACGAAGGCCAAAACCTGGTGACTTTTGATGAATTTACACTTTTCGGATTGAAAAATTACAACGATAACATCAGTGTTGTCAACCCGTTTTTGGTTAAGAATATCGAAATCCTGAAAGGCGGGTTCGATTCGAAATTTGGCAACCGGGTCGGTGGAATTGTAAACATTACAGCAAAAAACGGGAACATTCACAAACCGGTTTTCAGCGCAAATATTAATCCCACCACACTAAACGGAATGGTTGAAATACCTATGTTCGGACGATCGTCGTTATTGCTGGCATACCGGCAAACGTATTACAATCTGTACAATGCCGGCGATTTCAATATATTTGCGCCAACACGAAAAGTAGGAAACAGTCACGGCAATCCGGTTCAGCACAAAAACATAACTTTCGATATGGAAGTGTATCCCGACGATTACCAGTTTCGCGACATGAACCTGAAATATACGTTCAATTTCAAAAATGGCGATCAGGCTTTTGTGAGCATGTATGGCGGTGGCGATTACTTTAGCCTGTCAGCAAATGCCAACACCACGCGCGAAACAGATCAGAATCCGAACATGATGAAATCCACTCCGCTGACCATCAATTTACTCGATACCGAGAAAAACAGGCAATTCGGAGTCTCGGCCTTTTATCACAAAACATGGTCGGCAAATCTAATTTCCAAATTCGTTCTTGCCCATTCCGAATTCTCAAAGAAACTGTCAGATAATGTCACATCAGAAGATACACAAACACAGGTTTTTTACAGCAACGATCAGGTAGATACAAAAAATACTGCTCTTGAAAATTCTTTCAGGATTGAAAATATACTTACCCTCCTGAACGGACACCAGATTGAATTTGGCACGGGTATTTTTAACAATGAAGCCGCAATTGATCTTAAATCGAATCTTTCAAACGATGTGTTGATTGACACATTGAACCGTTTCAGCAACAGTCGTGTATTTGCTTATGTACACGACAATTTACCAATTGGGAACCGGCTCATTCTGAAAACCGGGCTTCGGTTAAACAAAACTTTTAACAGCGGAAATCCAGTTGTTGAACCGCGTATCAGTGCCACATTCAAGTTAAACGATCAGATCAAAATTAATGCCTCCTGGGGACGATACCACCAATATATTTATAAAACGGCCAATATCGACAGAAGCCAGAATTACTCGTATTTGTGGGTGGCTAACAACAACAATTCCATTCCGCTACTTAATGCAACGCACTGGGTTGGCGAGCTCAATTATTTTAAAAATGATTTGACGCTAAATGTGCAGGCCTATTACAAATCAACCGGAAATCTGACCGAACGTGTGTATGAGCAAAGAATTCGGCAGGGCCGTCGGGATGAGGGTTATTTTGGATACTTTGGCGATTCGAAAACGTACGGAGTTGATTTGTATGCCAAAAAGGATTTTGGAAAACATTCGATCTGGGCTTCGTACACGTTGAGCCAGTCTGTTGAACGTTTCGCTCCACTAAACCAAACACTGCCAGCTTATTCACTGGCTCCGCAAAATCAAATGCACGAATTTAAGGTTGCCGGACTATTCAGTATCCATCATTTTTATCTCTCCGGAAACTATGTTTATGGTTCTGGTCTAGAGATTTTGCGAAAGGTTTTTGCTGATTCGGGCGGCAATTTGGCTTACAACCGGGTTGATGTGGCGGCAACCTACAAATTCACACCCAAACGATTTAATTGTGAACTCGGGTTGTCGGTTCTCAATGTTTTCGATACGCAAAATCTGCGGTATGCCAACCTAAAAAACTTCCAGTTAACTGCTGAATTGGGCGATTTCAGGGTTTATTCGAGCTCAGTTCCGTTAACACCGGTTTTATTCCTGAAAGTTGTGTTTTAATCTTCAGGCAAAAAAAGGAGAACCGAAGCCCTCCCTTTTGCAGAAAATATATTTGAATGGTTTTTACTCCAGCAATTCATAATCGTGCATTTCTTTCATAAACGAAACAAAATCGTCTTTTCGTTCCGAATCCATCCAGGCCATGGCGCTGCGTGGGTGTTCGTTTAATGCGCCGGTAATCAGGTACGGAACATGGTAGCCCCAGTCAATTTTTCTGTTCCACGGCAACACTTGTTCCTGAATAGCTTTCAGTAGTGGCAACAAACGGTATTTTGGATTTTTCAGGAAGGCAATCAGGATTTCAATCGGGCAGTTTCCTGCACCGCGGCCCATGCCCAGCAATGTGGCATCCAGATAAGTTGCACCGCCAATCAGGGCAGTAACTGTATTCGACATAGCCAGTTGCATGTTGTTGTGCGCGTGAATTCCGATCTCTTTTCCGGGCAAGGCCGCCTGATATTTCTTCAGGAGATATTCGGTGGTTTCGCTGTACATGCTGCCAAAACTATCGACAACATAAACAATCGGAACGCGCGAACTGGCTAAATCAGAAAGCGCTTCATCCAGATCGTGCTCATTTACTTTCGAAACAGCCATAAGGTTTACACTCACTTCGTAACCTTTGTCCAGGCAATGATGAGCCAGTTCAATGGCTTTATCCATTTGGTGCACGTAGCAGGCCACGCGCATCATATCAATCACACTGTCGGCTGCCATCGGGATATCGGCCATATCGATACGGCCAATGTCAACCAGCGCTGATAATTTCAGATTTGTATTGTTTTCGCCAACAATCCGGCGCAAATCTTTTTCAGAGCAAAATTTCCAGGGTCCCATTTCCTTGCGGTCGAAAGCTTTTTCGCTGCTTATGTAGCCAATTTCCATGTAATCCACACCAGCTTCAACGCAGGCATCGTAAACTCCTTTTACAAATTCGTCGTTAAACTGCCATTTGTTCATCAAACCGCCGTCGCGGACAGTACAATCGAGTACCTTAATGTCTTTTTTATACATCCTGAATTATTTATTTGAGTTTTAAATTTTGGCATTTTCCTCATTTCTGAAAATTTCCAGCTCTTTTTGAACATTCCAGTTTATAAGTGTTGTGTAAATTTCTTCAAACAGATCCGGATCAAGTCCAAATTCCTCAGCCCATTCCCTGCGTTTCTGATAAACTTCCAATTGCCTGTCTCTGGCTACAATTCCATCAGGATCGGATTTAAATTTGACAATTTCTTTTACATATTCCAGCCGTTTCCCGAAAGATTTCAGAATCTGGTAATCAATTTCATCGATTCCAGCCCTGATCTCCTGTATATTCCGGCAATCTTGTGCTTCCTTCATAATTTTTTGAAATTTGCCGTAAAAATAACGATCTAAAATTAAATTTAGAATTAATGTGTTAATTTATAACCAAAACAGATAAGATGTGTATTTTTTGAAACTGAAATAAGGAATTTTATTCATTGTTTACCTTACGAATGATTTCCTGGTTAGAATTTTTGAAAACCTTTACTTTGAAAAGATTGTTCAACAAAATAATTTTGAGAAGGTAGTTTCTCAATGATAAACTGTTGCCATTTTATAAAAATAAAAACAATATGAATACAGAAAAAATTGTAAGCCAACTAAGCGAAATGACAGTCACCTATGGCCCTAGATTAATCGGGGCAATTGTTGTTCTCATATTCGGTTTATGGATTATCAAAGCCTTCACGAGGGCATTTGGTAAATTACTTGACAGACGAAAAACATCTGATTCATTACACCCTTTCCTGAAGGGAACAGTAAATGTTCTGCTTAAAGTATTGCTCGCCATTAGTGTTTTAGGCATGGTGGGCATTGAAATGACTTCGTTTATTGCCATTTTGGCTTCTGCTGGATTGGCTGTTGGCATGGCGTTGTCGGGAACGCTTCAAAATTTTGCAGGTGGAGTGATGATTTTATTTTTTAAGCCATTTAAAGTTGGCGATTTTATTGATGCACAAAGTTATATGGGAACAGTACATGAAATTCAGATTTTCCATACCATTTTAAAAACGGTTGACAATAAAACAATAATTATCCCTAATGGTGGTTTGTCAAATTCATCGATGACCAATTATTCTACAGAAGAAAAAAGGAGAGTTGACTGGAAATTTGGTATTGCTTATGGCGATGATGCGGATAAAGCAAAGGCGCTGATTAAAAAGCTGGCTGATGAAGATTCACGAATCTTAAAAGATCCGGAATTGTTTGTAGCTGTTTCTGAATTAGGCGACAGCTCAGTAAATTTTGCGGTGCGTGCCTGGGTTGTTGCATCCGATTACTGGGACGTATTTTTCGATATGAATGAGAAAATTTACAAGACTTTCGGAAAAGAAGGCCTCAATATTCCATTCCCTCAAATGGATGTACATCTGCACCAGGCAAAATAGAACAATTCGGTTTTCTGTTTGTCATTTTCTCCAATCCAAATTCGGTATTGGAATTGCTTTTCATTTCATTTCTCATATTTTCAGACAATTGTTGCATAATCCACCCGCCATTACTACCCCAGCTTGCAAGCATCACACCAATCATGGAAGGAAACTCCTTGTTGTTACTTCCGGTTCTGATATCCACCCGGGCAGATATTAAATTATATATGCTAGTTTTTGTACTTCCGGAAACTGTGCTTTTCTGTATTGGAGGCGGTGGTGGTGTGAGCTTTTGGGGCGCTGCCGGCGCAGTCCCGATAATTTTTGGCGGAGTTTGTACTTGTTTGTTTTTCACTGCGCTTTTTTGAACTTTGGTTGATAGTTGTGCAAAGAAAAAAACGGAGACAGAAGCAAAAGCAAAATAATTGTTTTCATAAGGATATAGTTTTTAAATTATACTTGATTTACTGATCTGAAAATTTTTAGGGATTATAGTTATCGCAAATTGGCTATTGACTTTTAGCAAAAGGCCTGTTGTCGAGCCATAGTATTCGTAATCCTTTGATGCAGGAAAAATAGGTATCGTAAGTTCTCGCTTTTCCCTCGATATCCGAAAAAGTGATCTGCCAGTTGCCCGCCATTGAGAAGTGTCCACCCGATTTTACACTTTGAAATTTGATGTTTCCGACAGCGCCACTGGCGACTCCAAGATCCCAATTGTAAGTTTGTTCCTGACCGAACTGGAAATTTTCACTAGATGCCTGAGTAGCCATTCCCGCGTCAAAACCCGTGTAAGCATTTACGTATTGAATTGCGCCGCTAAAATCATTTGTCCATTTGCCCGAAAGATCGGAGGCGGCAACCGCAAATTTGTTGTACGAAGCCATCTTTTCCATTCGTTCCCAGCCTGAAGAACCTTGGTGATAAGCACCAAATTCCTGTTCAAATGATGTCTTATCCGGAGTTATAAACTCTACATATTTTCCACCTCCGTTATTGTAATCTTTTTTAAACAACACCACATGAACCCGACGGCCTGATGATTTTTCGACCATATCGGCCTCAGCAAATTCGATGGGCTCCCAATTGGTAAGTGGCTTAAATTCGAAATTGGATGCAGAACTGTATTTGGGTGCGACCAGAACATTCCAGGCATTTTTCAGCCCGTCCATCAACACTGAGTTGTATGCATCGGCCTGCTTATTCGGATAATGAATGAGAACTTTGATATTTCCTTTGGTCACCAATACCCAGTCGTCCTGAACAGTGCTTGTCCACCCATCATCGAAATTGGTAGTCGTAAACGCAAAGCCATTTGCCGAATTTTGCTGAACAGGAATAAAGTTTGTTTCCTCCTTTATTGCCTGAACCTCTGCGGGACTATTCAGCTCAATGTGACGAATAAAACTTTCGATATCATCTAAATATTGTTGGTTGCCGGTTGTGGAAACAATACTAACGCATCTGCCATAACCACTGAAAGTGGTAAGAATGACTGCGGCCTTGTTATTATTGAAAATAAATTGACCGGAGCCGGTTTGAGTCTGCCACCCATCGCTCCCGGTAACCTCCGATAAATGGGGTGGATCGGTAATGTTGTAAGGTTTTGCAGCCAGTTCTTCCCATTCACTTTCCAAATCCTCGCCGATGCTTCCTTTGCTGGTTGTGCTTTTTACAATCCCGATCTTGCACCAGCTTTTGTCCACATTATTTACAAAGCTAAAGCTGATCATATTTTCGCTGACTTCTTTTTTCCAATCCAATGGTGGACTGTAAGTAATACGATCAAAAGTCTCTTTCTGCCCCGAAAAATCAGCCGGTTTATAGGTTGATGTTGATTCAGCGGGTTGCTGATCCGGACTGGTTTCTGTAGTTGCAGTTTGTATTTCAGGTGTATTATTTTGTTGTATATTTTGTGGACTCGTGGCATCCAACGCAAAATACAGGCTGGTTTCCTTTGCATTCATAGAGAAATACATAATTACTGACTGGTTTCCCCTTTGTAACCAGGCATATTTGTTATCGTCTTCATTGACCGATATCTCCCAGCCTTTTTCAGTCAGATTGTCAATAACCTTATTTGCATCGAATCCGCTGGAAGTGGCCGGCGGAAGTACAAATACTTCAGTTTTTGAAACCGTTTTGCCCGACTTTTTACTTTCCGCATCCATCAAAGCATTTGCAACTGACACGCTTAGCATCCGTTTATCCTGAAGACTTCCTGCTGGTAAGGCAATTCCTGTGAAAGCCGATTCAGTAACCGGAACCAGCTTTTTTTGGGCAACCGACATCAATGCAGAACTAAGAATAAGTACCAGAATAAATATCTTTTTCATGTATTTTATGTTTTCACCACATAGCCACAACTTGTCCCGATTTGGGATAGGATACATAGTTTATTTTGAAAAATTATTCAGTAGAAATTACTTTGGGAAAAAGCGACAAGGACCAACACCTGTGTAGTTTGCAAAAATTCCTGAAGACGGAAATCTGCCATCAATTTGTCCACCGATGCCAAACACCACATAACTACCTGTTTGCGATATGGATGGGCGACCAACATTACTGCCTACTACTGAAGACACAATTTTATTCTTTCCGGTCAGCATATTCCGCATCACAATATTTGCGGCCGGAACTCCCAGGTTTGTTGCTTTGGTTGAAAACGCCACCCATTTACCATCGTATGAAATGGCGATTTTTTCGCCTTGACCAATCGGACTATCTCCATCACCCTGCTTTCCGTCCGAACTGATGCTGGCAATAATTGTGGTATCTTTTGCGATATCGTAAACAAACACATCCTGAAAAACATTGGTATCAACTGTTGCCATGTTATTGGCAGTTGTTGAGAAAGTGATAAAATTTCCGTCTCCTGAAATGGTTGGTACCACTATCCGGTTGGCGCTTTCTTCACCCTGATTGCGTTCTTTGTGATCTGCGGTCAGACTTATGCGTTTTAGCTTCGGATTATCTTTCTCCCACAAGAAAATGTCCCAGAAACCATTGTTGTCATTAGCCACCAAAGTACCTGTGTGCGAATAAAAGGCAATGCGCGAACCGTCGTACGAAATGGATGCATTTGAGCCGTTACTACCCTTTCTTGCTTTCGGATCTATACTGATCATGGTGGTTGTTTTCGATTGTAAATCGCGTAAAAACACATTGTTATTTGAAATCCCTTTATCCACAGCCGAAATATTACTTGCTGTTGAAGTGAATGCAACCAAATTTCCATCTCCGGAAACAGACGCTTCGTAACTGTCGGCATTTGACTCCTTGCCACCTGCACCCACACTTACTCTTTCGATTGAATTTGTTGCGGAATGCCAAAGAAAAATATCGCGTACGCCGTTTCCATCGTTCGGAACCAGATTGCTTGAATACGATTCGAATGCGACAGAAAGGCCGTCGCCGGAAATGGCAGGAGCATAACTGTCGCCATTTCCTTCTTCGCCGTTCGATGCTGCGCTTATAATTTTGGTCATACCTGTATTCCGGTCGCGCCAAAAAATCTGGCGATGTTTCCCAGTTGTTCCGCTGAAACCTGAAGAGGCCGAAACAAAAGCAATGTAGCGTCCTTCTTCCTGTACTCCGCCAATTGCAGGATCGTAAGTTTCATAAAAGGTGCTGAATGTTTTATCGTCAGAACTCCGGCTCACATGGTCGTATGTAAAATCACTTCCAATTAAAGTCAGATTTTCGCCTTGAGGCATAATTCCTTCTCCACCGCTATAAATTACGGTGGTTTGACCGCCAGCAGCCTTTTTAAGAGTAACATTAAATTTAGTGCTATCCAAAATCGGCGTCGGAAAATTGAAGTTTTTACTGCCGTAAACTTTTCCGGGTTCTTTTGGAATTGAAACAATTAAGTCGTTTTTGCCACTGTTTTGTAATGTAATACTTGTACTGGTTGGGGCATATAAAATGCCTTTAAGCAATGAACTTCCGGGAACAGTTTTAGCTACAGTTTTCACTTGTGTTTGTGCCTGTAATCCGCAAACAATTATTGCAAGGACAAAGAAAAGAAGTGCTTTTTTCATGTTTCTTTATTGATAAAAATGTTGTTTAATTTTTTTATGATATCAATATTACTGATTTAAGATTGCCTCCAGCGGAGCCAAAGCACCTGGCTGTTTTATAAGCTTTGCCACTTTTAGCATATGCGGATAATCGCCATTGGCTAAACGCACTGAGATTAATTGTGGCACATCAACGCTTAGCTTATTGTTAAAATAATCCGGGTTAAGTTTAACTATCTCCGTTTTGCTTTCGTCTTCGCTACTGCCTGTTCCGACATCAAGTTTATCAAGATATTGAGTTAGCCCCGACGCAGAATAATTGTCAAAAGGATAGAATGTGTTGAAACTTTGATTCAGCCATTCCTGTGGTTTGCCTTGATATTGTATTATAACCTCTTTTGCACCATTTGTATTGGAATCTATTTTTTGAATGTCTTTGTCCCGTTTTTCAGAGTCATGATCTTCAGCAAATCGTTTTCGTTCTAATGCTTCTTTTTCAGAGGTATAATTTTTATCGTATTGTTTTTTGATTTTCACTTCATCTTCAAACCCCTTCAATTGCATGGAATATATTTCAGATATTTCAGCTTTCCGCTTTGTCCGGTAAGTTTCTAAATCCTTTAGCATCTGTTCCAAATAATCTTTCCGGCTAATAGGGATAAATAAGGGTTTGTCGCTGTTGCGGATAAAGATATAGTCCTGTCTTGAAGCATAGGTTTCATCGCCGTTTATTACCGCACGCTGCTGATAGAAATCAATCCGTCCTTCGCTATGGTCTTTTTCGAATATTTTAAATGCAGGCTTCCCATTTATGGTAAATACACCAACATCCCGGCAAAGGTCTGATGCAAAAACATTATTAAAATTCACGTAAACAAAGGATCCGCTCTCATCTTCTGTTATTACGTTATCGCTGTTGTCGTTGCAGTAATACGCATAAAACCTCATTTTGCAACCGTAGTATCCTTTAATACCAGTTGCCAGATAAAACTGTGTGGCATATGAACCACTCAGCGCATCCTCCGGAAGATTTCTGAAATCAAGTGGATCAAGAGAATATTCATTACTATAAGCTAGTTTAGCGCCGGTAAAACCTGTCAGGATATTTTTTATCCAGCTTTCTGCAATGGCCTGATATGGTTTCATTTTGGTGATGTTCCAGGTGGCCGGTTTTTGGCCGGAGCCAGTATTACTAAATGAGTCCGGAAACCTGACCGACTCGGAGGGCTTGTTTGCTGCCCTTGTTTCGCAATCCTGAGCAAAATCGGCCTGTGCTATGAACAGGCAAAACATGGATAGAAGTATTGTTTTTTTCATAAACTGAGAATTAGTCTTTCGTAATTTTAATATTGCTATGGTATAATTTATCATAAAAAAAATGCGTCCCGCCCGGGTTAAATTCTTTAATATATTTGCCCATGGGTTGATTCACAATAAAAGCAAGAGCATCGCTTGCTTCCCCACCCACGTCTAATTTTTTGGTTATGCCAGAGTATGAAACCGGGTACAGCATAAAGGTTACTCCATACGTTTGAAAGGGAGCGGTTGATTGATAGCCGGAACCAACTACTTTTTCGATTCTGAAAGCAGCGGCTCTTGGTAGATAGCTTTGCTGCACCCATTTTTGTAAGGAGTCAGTTATTTGCTGTTGCCAAACGGAATAGGTAAAGCCGTTTACAGTAACCGGTTTGTATGTTTTTGATTTCAATACATTATTGTAGTAGATCCGGCTTGTTATGGTATCACGGGCAATCTCCTGATCAGTTCTTTGGGCATAAGAAGTGCCTGGAGATAAAGAAACGAACAATACAACGATCAGAATCGGAGACAGACGAAGATTTTTCATTTTCATATTGATTATTATTGTTGTTAATTCAATCCGGTTTAAATCATGAATAGTTTAATTTCCAAACATTTTACCAACCAACTGAGGGACCGGCCCTTCACCCCTCATGCCTCCCTGAACGCTGATTTCAACATTTCCCAGATCGGCACCTGCCTTGCCACCCATTGGGCCGCTTAATTCTGCGCCGGCTCCTGCTTTAACTATGATGTCTGTTGGAATCAAATCCCCATTCAGCTTAACGGTAACCTTACCTTCGACTCCAATTTTCCCTTTAATCCGATCGGTAAATTCAGTTTCAAATTCTCCAACTCCGCCGGAAATGGAAATACTATGTTCCAAAGTTTCCCAGGTTACCGGGTCTATTTTCCGGTCCCATCCTATCGAAACACCATCGAATTTTCCCGAAATACTAATTTCACGACAGTTCATTTTACCTTCAGCAATTATGAAATTGTAATGGATGTCGATAGGGCAATGGCTATCCTCCCACAATTGCAATTTGCCATTTACGGCAGCAGCTTTGTGTTTATCCTCCGTTTCATCACATTCAACCTGCATTGGCGCTGGCAAAGGATAAAGGCTCCTAAACTGAGACAAATCACTGAGGTAAGTTTCATATAAACTGTATAAATCGCCTGAAGGATCTTTTGGGATGTCAAATAATGCCGTCCAGTACATTTCTTCCTGCATGCGCTGATTTAAAATATCTTCGGCCATTTTCATGTATTGCGTATTGATTTCAGCGAGCTGGGTTAACTCCGTCACCTGAATTTTCTTGCTGAGCAGGCAGATTTGCTTTTGTAAATCCTGAATTTTAAGTTCTTCATCACCGTTTTCACCTCCTTCAAGACCATCCATTCCTTTTCTTAACTTACCGATTTGATCCCGTGAAGACTTAAGCGAACGATTCAACTCTTCGAGTCTATCTTCCCTGTTTGCAGCAGCTTGTTCAATGCGTTTATTATAGGAAGTTGCAAAGTCGTTGCTCTTTATTGAATTGAGCATCAATTGTGCCTGAAATTTGAACGGATGAAACATATTACCAAACTGGCTCTTGTATTTTTGCACATCGCCAAGCGATTTCATATTCGAAGACTGTTGCTGCATTTGCATAAATTGCTGGTTTTGCCATTCGAAAGCTGCATTGTTCAATTCTTCAATTTTAGCAGGCATGTCGTTACGGGTGGCATCGAGATCGGCAAAAAACTGCTGAATATATTGTTCCTGAGCCTGTGCATCATGAACATTGGATGGGATTATGGGCAGTATCCAGCGTTTTGTGATCGGAACTTCTTTGTAAAATTGCTTGTGATTGGCTCTAATTATCGATGATACATCTTTCCCTGGTGCCAGTTTTGACAATTGATTGTACGTTTCACTGTCAAAGGCACCGGTCAAACCTTTTTGGAGGCAGCTAACAGCCTTCGCGGTATTGCCTCTTTTTATTGCAATTCTGGCCAGACTGCGATTGGCCTCAGGATTCAAATCGTCCTTTAAAACCGCTTTTTCGAGAAATGGAAGTGCTTTGTCAATATTGCCCATGCTCAGCCAGGCCTGACCGAGGTTATTTAAAACGGTGGCATTGTCGGGAAGTTTATCGACAACGTAATCAAGAATCGGAATTGCTTTTTCGGGAAATCCGCTCATGCTTAAACAGGTCGCAAAATTACTCAGCAGAAGTTGATCGTTTGGTACCTCAAGGCAGGCTTCCAGCATCAGGTAAAGAGCCATGTCATGCTCCTTGTTTATCCAGAATGCCACAGCGGCATAACCTGTTTCCCTGCCTTTGCCCAGATGCTGAGTTGCTTTGGCTTTTTTCGCAGGGCTGATAGCTGTTTCTGCTTTTTGCTGCAATTTTGCAAGGTAGGCTGCCATAGCTGGCTCATTTGCAGGAGTCACCACCACTTGCTTAGTACTTAATTTTGGAATTTCATTGAGTTTTGAATCAGATATTTCCGACATTTTTTTATTCACTTCATCCGGATTTTGCCCCATATTTCGTATGGCTTCATCCATCATCTTTTGGGCTTCCGCATCTTCATCCTCGGTTTCGGTTTTGGTATCACCGCTGTTTCCACGTGCTCGCTTAATACCTTCGGCATCGCGTTTTGCCTTGGCCTTCTTTGCAATATCAGGATATAGCCGTTCTCGTTCAGCTTGCACCATCATTTGCACACCCTCTTCAGGAAAACCTATTTTGCGGTAATCATCAGCCACTTTCTTAAAATAAGCAGTACTGTCGGCAGGGACTTGCGCCAATATGACCGATGAATAAAGAAGCGGGATCAGAATCAGAAAAAGGATTTTCATATACACGTGTTTTTGAAACGGTTTAATCTTTCGTAATTTTTATATTGCTGATGTAGAATTTATCATTCTCTCCGGAGTTACCGCTGGAGAAGGACATGGCGTTGAATAACAAAGCAGCGGGTATCGCCTTTTCGTAGTCGGCAATTTTATTTTTGTCGATAAAAACCTGAAGCGTTTCTCCTGTCTTTTTAATGGTAACCGTAATACGATTGTTCTTTTTGTTGTTTGAAAAACCCGAAGCAACCAACCATTTGGTTTCGTTTGAATAGCCCGGAGGAGAAGGAAATCTTGTTTCCAGTGTAGCTTCACCATCTTTTCCATCAAAGCCCGGTCGTAATTTTAATTTTAAATATGATTCTGCATTGCCCGGCGATGTTTCTTTCGATAACTCAAAGATCAATCCTTTTGCTCCCCAGGTAAAGTTTTGTGCAGCAACCAGATCATAAGTCAGTGTAAAGGTTTGTGGTAAAGGTTTTTTAAGTTGATTTGGAATCAAAGTATTGCCTGTAATTAAAACCCAGTTACCGGTTAACCCATCAGGATTTTCAACTACACCTCCATTTAAACCATATTGAATTCGCCAACCGATTGGTTTTTGTCCAATACCTGTAGTTGAAAAATCTTCAAAGAAGAATACATTTTTATCAGCGCTGTTCTTTTTGTTGGCATCTGATGCTTCTGTTACTACTATTTCCTCCTTGTATGAAGGAGAACGAAGTGGTTTATAAGGTTGTCCTTTTACTTTCTCCGAATCAAAGAAAAAATTATAGACATATTCAAAATTGAAATTGTTGATAATCGATTCGTGCATGTATTTTTCAACAGCATCCAGCGGGCTCCACCACCAGCTTACCAAAATCCACTGGGGTTTATCTTTTTTACATAGCCCGGCCATCTCCGGGTCAACTTTGTAAACCGGCACTGTTCCTGAAATTGATTCAGGGTCCGATAAACCCTGGCCGCTAAATACATCCATTCCATTTCCCAAATCAATCAGGCTTGGTTGAGGCTTTGAGGTTGCCAACTCGTCAAGACGATCCTTGTATTTTTCTTTGTTATTTTTTAAACCTTCATTAATGCGTCCGATTTTCTCATCCAATGATTTTACAGAAACCGCTATCCTTTGTTGATCTCCTTGTTCTGCTTCACTTATTTTTTTCTTTTCTGCTGCATAATATTTTGGAATAGTCGTTTCCAATGCCTGCAAATACTCTCCTTTGGTGATTTTTACAAATGGTGACTTATTGTTTTTGCATAGTAAAACATAATCTGTTCCACCTCCTGCTTCAATGTCCTTCACCCAGAAACTGATGTAAGGTTTAATGTTTGGAAGATTGGTCATATCATGTACTTGCCTCGTTTCTTCAGCTCCGCCAAATGATGATTCATAAGAAGGCAGCGTGAAATAATATTGAGTGGGAGTGCAGAGGTATGGGATAGCCCAGCCCGGAACCTGGTTCGCAAATATGCCCCAATAGGCGCCAAGATTGTTTTCAGGCACCATTTTGTGGCTGTTGTTGTACTTCAGAAAAGAGTAAGTTTTTGCATAAGCACCATAACTCTGTGGCTTGGCAACAGTGTGCTGATTATACAGACCCAATTTTTCGGAAACCGATTTCTTCACATCACCCAAACCACCTTTTGGGATATAGCTGGCTTGCATCCAGTTGGCAAACGTGTCACAAAGAGATAACTGGGCTGGAGAATAAATTTTATCGTCAACCTTTTTAGATTCTATAATGCCTTTAAAGTGATAGACTTTCATCCAGCCAATAACACTGTCCTGGATAGATTGCGGGGAGATGGATTGGGCATACGAACTTGATCCGGCAAGAAATAAAACAATGATCAGAAATATGTTTTTCATAAAAATTGAGTTTCATAAAATAATAGATTCCTTCTATTTCCCCAGCATGCTTTTTAGTTTTGCGAAATCGACAGCATCTTTAATTGCTG
>JBAZGO010000073.1:0-21597 GCA_041652995.1 Prolixibacteraceae bacterium | reverse complement strand
ATATCTCTTACTGAATGATGTGGTAATCTTTCGTAAGATACTGACATTCAGAGTTTTATCCAAATATTTCTACATTTATTTCGCTGATTATCAGCTATTTATATTTTTGTCATGTACTAAATCCAAATTTACATTTTTTGGGAAAATAAAAGTGTTTACTGCACATTATTAAACATTAAACTCGTTAACTAAAGTACAGGCAACACATTTGCAAGTGTATATTATGTGTCGGTAAGTATAGGTTGCGTGTGAATATGTATTTATTACATCACTGGAAGTAAAGGCTACGAATGATCAAGTGTTTATCACGTGCCCGGAAGTGCAGACTGCGAATGATCAAGTGTTTATTACGTGCCCGGAAGTGCAGACTGAGCATCATCATGCAATAAATGCGCATTTAATTTTATGGCTGGCCGATATGATGCCGGTAAGCCCGAATTCCAGGTTTCCGGATAAAATTTCTACTCGTGAAAATCGTTGCTCAGTACCCTGAATTCCGTTCGCCGGTCGAGCATCTTGGCAATTTCTTGTTGATCAGGCGGAAGTTTCAGGATAAATTCTTCCGTTAGTTCGTCGCCTTTTTTCAGGAAATCGTATTGTTTGGCCAATTCTTTGGTGACTTTTTTAGGCCATGTTTCGCCATATCCTTTGGCGACCAACCGGGCGGGTGTTATTCCTTTAGATATCAGATAATCAACCACAGATTGGGCACGTTTCTGCGACAATTCGGAGTTAAACTGGTCGCTGCCAACAAAGTCGGTATGCGCCATAAGTTCAATTTTGATGGTTGGATTCACAATCAGGAGATTCACGAGTGTGTCGAGTGCAATTTTCGATGCCTCAGTGATTTCGTAACTATTCGTCGCGTAATTGATGTTGTTAACTTTAATCGGTTGGTCGGTTGGAGACAGTTTAAACAAATACCTGAAATCCTTGCTGTCGGAAAGGCCAATCGTTGACGTTTTTACTTTGTCGTTGAGGTAGCCGTCTTTAAATGCTGCGAAAACATAATCTGTTTCAGGCTTTAATTTGTATTGAAAATGTCCGCCATCGGCCCGCATTTTCAGGTTGGTACCATCTGTTCCAATAATCCTGATCATTGCTCCGTCAATTTTCTGATTGGTTTCCTTGTTAAATACATCTCCGGAAGCAGTGAATACTTTGGGTGGCAAATAGAAAGAATAAATGTCGTCGCTTCGCGAGCCTTTGCGATTCGACGAGAACAGTCCTTTTTCAACCTCGCCTTTAATAAAAGCGATCCCAAAGTCATCGCCTGGTGAATTGACCGGCGCTTTCATGTTTTCAACAACCCATTTGCCCTTGTCGTCATTCACGGCTTTAAAAATATCTAACCCACCAATTCCGGGATGATAATTCGATGAAAAATACAGTTCGCCGTTTTCGCGGATGAACGGAAACATTTCGTCGCCGGAAGTATTAATTTCAGGACCCAGATTTTCGGGTTTATCAAATGTTCCGCCTTTGTCTTTGGCCATCCAAATGTCTTTTCCGCCATAACCACCCGGCCGGTCGGAAACAAAGTAAAGTGTTGTGCCATCGGCGCTGAGCGAAGGCTGAGCAGCAACCAGGCTATCGCCAACAAGTTCGATTAATTGTGGTTCAGACCAGTCGCCACGAGATTGGTTAGCCGAATAAAGTTCGGCACCCAGATCTTTTGCCTTATCATAGCGGCAGCGCGTAAAAATCATCAGATCGCCTCTATCCGAAAGAGTTGCTGCACCTTCGTCGTTGATTGTGTTGATCAGTTCATTTTCGTCAAGCAAAACTGGTTTGTCCCATTTTTGTTTCTGAACGCCAAATTTACTGGTGTACAAATCGCCAAAACGAGTTCCGGTGATGTTGCTTTTGCGCTTCCCGGTTACTGTTTCGCGGGTTGAAGTAAAAATAATTTCATTGTCGCGGTCACCAACGAATGCAGGTGAATAATCATTGTCTTTCGAATTAAGTTCTTTCACCAGATTTACGATATACCTGTTTGGGTTATCGAGCCAGTCTTTTGCGAATTTGCAGGCTTCCATCCCATTCTTGGCATATTGGTCATCGGGTTTTACGCCCAGGTATGTTTGATACCAAAGAATCGCGTCTTCATATTTTTGTGTTGCTTTCAGGCAATCGGCATAATGCAACATGCACATCGGATCGGAGTTATTGCGTTTGATGGCATTTTTAAACCAGATTGTTGCCTTCGGGAATTCGCTTAGTTTGTAATACGATTCGCCAATCCGGAAAGCCATTTCCGACTTTTCCTTCCCAAGTTTCTGGCTTCGGTAGGCTTTTCTGTATTTTTCGATTGCCTGATAATATTCTCCGATTTCGTAGGATTTATTGCCTAAGTTCATGTATTTGCCCGCAGAACATGCACTTAGCAAAACAACCAGAAGGATGAGAAATATTTTGGGGGAAACCGGGTTCTTCATTTAAACTATTAACGTTTGGCCGTAAAAGTAACCATTTTAAATCCATTCTAAAAACGGACAAGCTTTATTTAAAGTATGCCGGAAAGTAATAAATATTGGGAATTTTGAAGGCGCAAAAACAAATTCAGCAGAAATAAAAATAGTTAAAAGTTATTCTCCTGAAGGTGAGTTCAGAAAAAGTAATATTTGTATCGACAAATTGGAGGCTGTTTTCGGTATAAACTAAAAAAGCTCCCGACAGATGCCGGGAGCTTTGTATCTCAATTGCTTGATGAACTATCGTACAAAAAGTAATTCTCTGTATTTTGGCAATGGCCACAATTCATTGTCAACAATCAACTCAAGTTTGTCGATGTGGTAACGGATATCGTCAAGATAAGGTCTTACACTTCCTTCGTAAGCATAAGCTTTTTCTTTTTCCGATTCAATTACGTTTGCAACTTTTCTTGCTTCGATCATTTCTTTCACTTTAGTTTTGATCGCTGAGATGTGTCCGCCAATTTCACGAATCAATTCAAGACGACCTGCAGCCAAAGAAATGTATTCTTCTTCGCTGAAAACCTGTTTCAGGCTTTTAACGTTTTCAAGCAACATTGTCTGGTATTCAATGGCTACCGGAACAATGTGGTTAATTGCCAAATCGCCAAGAACACGAGCTTCGATCTGAATTTTTTTGGTGAATTTTTCGAGCTCAACTTCAATACGACCTTCGATTTCTCTTTCGCTTAATACGCCGGCTTTGCCATACATTTCAACCACGCGTTTCGTGTGAAGAGCTTCTAATGCAGTTGGCACGCTGGTGATGTTTTTCAGTCCACGACGTGCAGCTTCAGCTTTCCACTCCTCGCTATATCCGTTACCGTCAAAACGGATGTCTTTCGATTCAATGATTAATTTTTTGAGAACCTGGAAAATTGCTTCATCTTTTTTTACTCCTGATTCAATCAATGCATCAACATCAACTTTGAATTTCGCGAGCTGATCAGCAATTGCTGTATTCAAAGCAATCATTGCTGATGCACAGTTTGCAGATGAACCAACAGCACGGAATTCGAAACGGTTTCCGGTGAAAGCAAATGGAGAAGTACGGTTACGGTCGGTATTATCCAGGATAATCTCCGGAATACGACCAATATTTAATTTCAATGCAGTTTTTTCATCCGGAGTCATTTTACGGTCCACAACCGCTTCTTCCATGAGGTCTAACATTTTGCTAACTTCAGTTCCCAGGAAAGCAGAAATGATGGCAGGTGGAGCTTCATTTGCACCTAAACGATGTGTGTTCGGGGCTGTCATTACACTTGCGAGCAACAAATCCTGATTTACATGCAATGCTTTCAATGTATTGATCACAAATGTAAGGAACTGCAGATTTGATTTTGGGTTTTTCCCGGGTGAATATAGGTTTACGCCTGTATCGGTTGAAAGTGACCAGTTGTTGTGTTTTCCTGAACCGTTAATTCCGGCAAAAGGTTTTTCGTGGAAAAGAACCATGAAATTATGACGACGAGCAATTTTCTTCATCAAATCCATGATCATCTGGTTGTGATCGTTGGCCAGGTTCAACTCTTCGTAAATTGGAGCAAGTTCGAATTGGTTTGGAGCAACCTCATTGTGACGGGTTTTAACCGGGATTCCCAATTTGAAAGCTTCGTTTTCCAAATCTTCCATGAAACGGAAAACCCGAGTTGGAATTGAACTAAAGTAGTGGTCATCCAACTGCTGATCTTTCGATGCAGAATGTCCCATCAAAGTTCTGCCAGTCATAACCAAATCAGGACGAGCTGCGAATAAAGCTTCATCAATTAAGAAATATTCCTGTTCCCATCCAAGGTTGGCATTTACTTTCGATACATTTTTGTCGAATAACTGGCAAACATCGGTAGCAGCTTTGTCGACTGCAGCAATCGCTCTTAAAAGTGGTGTTTTATAGTCTAGAGCTTCTCCGGTGTATGAAATGAAAATGGTAGGAATACACAATGTGTTGTCAACGATAAAAGCAGGTGAAGATGGATCCCATGCCGTATAACCGCGGGCTTCAAATGTCTGACGGATACCACCGCTTGGGAATGAAGATGCATCAGGCTCTTGCTGAGCAAGCATCGATCCGGTCAACGATTCAACCACAGTTCCGTTTTCACCGTGAATCACGAATGCATCGTGTTTTTCTGCCGTGCCATCAGTCAGCGGGTGGAACCAGTGAGTAATGTGAGTTGCACCACTTTCCAAAGCCCATGATTTCATGCCCTGGGCTACCTGATCAGCCATTTTTCGGTCGATCACCGTACCATGGTCAATTGCATCGGCTACTGACTTAAAAGCTTCTTTGGAAAGATATTTTTTCATCTTTAACCGATCGAATACCATCATGCCGTAAAAGTCTGAAACCAGGTTTTCTTCACGTTTCACTTCAATCGGTTTTCTTTTAAGAACTTCTTCAAGCGCTTTAAATCTAAATTGTGCCATAATTTAAAAAATTTAATAGTTTATGTTTTGTTTTTATGCCTTCTTAGCGTTGCGATAAACGCATAGCAAAAATATATAAATAATGAAATGTTGTTGTAAAAATTAAAGCGATTGACAATAATTTTACAATTATTTTAGAAAAAGCTTTAAAAAAATCAGGGTATTAACTCAAAAAGTAATAAAATTAAGCTGATAATGCAATTTTGTGCATATTTTGATTTTTAACAAATAAGCCGTTTTTTGTATTTCCGGAGAAATCTCTGATGTTAAATTAAAGGATCTAATATTTCAACATAAAATGATAAAGCTGTAACTCAATGGTATGAGCATTTTTTACTCCTTGCCCCTGAAGATTGTTTTGGATTAAAACGGAATATGAGTATCCGTTACTTTACCTAAAATGAGAAGTTTTCCTTCATGCACAGACTGGCCTCGTCCGGAGAGCCGAAAAACAAGTGAATACGGCGTTAAAAAATCTTTTCTGTTTGAGCCGCAGGCGAGTTTAAAAGATTTTAGCCGTCGGGTGCTGGTTTTTCGAGCGATGAGGACGCAGCCTTGACCTTTTTTGATTCCTTTTTTGTCTTAAGACAAAAAAGGAATCAGGGTTTGGGGCAAAGCCCCATCTGTTGGAACAATTAGGCATGCAACCGGATATTCGTAAAAAAGGAAATCCTTCGCCAGTTTATAAGGGAGAAGGATTCCAAGTTCTAAATAATATCGTGTGTCAGCTATTTTTTCTTCTTTTTTTGCTGAGATTTTATTTCTTCTTCTTTCATTAGCGATTTCCAGTCGTTTGGGTTATCTGCCGAGAAATCTATTGTTGCCGTATAATTTTCCTTGTCAATGGTAATGATATTAATTTTTTGTCCCAGAAAAGATTCAATTTCATCGAGCATGGATTTTTCTTCCTGACTGCAAAACGAAACAGCCAGACCTTTTTTTGTTCCTCTTCCTGTTCGGCCAACACGGTGGACATAATTCTCAGCCACATCAGGTAAATCGTAATTGATGACATAGTCTATATCCGGAATATCTATTCCGCGCGCACTGACATCGGTTGCAATCAAAACTTTTGCTTCTCCCGACTTGAACAGATTCATTACTTTAAGTCTGTCTTTCTGGTCTTTATCGCCATGAATGGTGAGTGTTTTTATATTAACGCGTTCCATGGCTTTAAAAACCCGTTCGGCACGAACCTTTGTCCGAACAAAAACCAGAATCTTTGAGTCAGGATTCTCATTGATTAGCCGCTCCAGAAAAAAGCGTTTGTCATCCATCTCAATCATGGTTACTGAATGTGTGACATTTTTTGCAACCGGATTTTTAGGCGAAATTTCTATCCGGATTGGATTCGTAACCAGCGAATATGCCAAGTCCTTAATTTCAGGATTTATTGTGGCCGAAAAGAAAAGCGTTTGCCTGGTTTTGGGCAGGTAATGTATCAATTGCCTGATATCTTTGATGAATCCAAGGGCGAGCATGTGATCTGCTTCATCCAGTATTAATATCTGAATTTTTGATAGAACAATGTGTCCCTGACTTACCAGATCGAACATACGGCCCGGAGTGGCAACAAGGACATCAACTCCGTTCTTCAACTGAGAAATTTGAGGATCCTGATCTACTCCTCCAAAAACGCAGGCCGTTTTTACACGAGTATGCCGGGCAATGGTCTGAAATACTTCAGTAATCTGCAAAGCAAGTTCGCGTGTGGGAACCATTACCAGGCATGAAATAAAATCGCTTTGATTGTTCTTTTTTTGATGGTGGATGCGATCGATGACTGGAATTACAAAGGCCGCTGTTTTCCCCGTCCCGGTTTGTGCGATAGCCAAAACATCATCTCCTTTTAAAATCGGATTAATTGCTTTGAACTGAATATCTGTTGGACGACGGAATCCGAGATTCTTCAGGTTGTCTTTTATGTCTTCTGTAATTCTGTAATCGTCAAATTTCATGGAACAAATGAATTGTGAAATTGCAAAGAAACACAAATTTAATCTGAATGGCTTTATTTTTTCTTTTGCCATCTAATTTAGAACTGAATCTTAAGGTTCAGCTCAATTCTGAATTTTTTCATGACAATATTTGAAAAAAAAAGGGAAGCCATTTCTGACTTCCCTTGCTTATGCGAAATAATAAAATTACTTATTATCGACAGCTTTACGGGATGAATAGTTGATGTGCAAAGCAGCAGCTTTACGCAGCTCTTGTTTAATATCACCAACAATTTGCATTTTGGTATATTCATCAACTTTCAAAGAAGTAACCATAAAAGGTATTTCAGATTCGTCTCTGGCTGCACGTTCTGCAATAATAAAATCAGGAATATCAGAAACTTTGGCAAATACATCGTTTAACTGAATTCGTGGTTCAGTACCGAATACTTTTGTATATTGTTTCTGAGGAGGACCAACGTAGATATAGCTTACAAGCGACTTCTTCTCCAATTTGGAAAGTTCTGTTGCTGTTGGTAAAGTCGTTCTTACTTTCAGCGAAACTTCCCTCATTGTAGTTGTAACCATGAAGAAGAAAAGTAGCATGAAGACAATATCAGGTAACGACGCTGTTGATACAGCCGGCGTTTCTTTGGCGCTGCTTTTTCTAAATTTAGACATACTATTTCTTCCCTCCTATCGTTTTTGGTTCAGCTTCTGAGATTCTTGAAGGAATAGCCTCACGGATAGCCTCTTGCTGTTCTGCAGAACAATTTGCATACGTTTTGCCAAATTTTTCACTGGACAACTGATCCCTGAGTTCATTAATAGCAGCGACGAGTTCGTTTTGTACAGCAATGTACGTGCCGTACTGCGTCCCCTGATCGTTGCGAAGCGAAATAACACCCTTGGTAACAGGATACATTCCGATCAACGGAATATCGGTCTCCTTTGTTTCAGGTAAATTATCGCTGTTGTTCGCATTTAACATGAATTCTTTCGCCTTTTCCCTGAGTTGATCAACAGGCATGATTTCACCTTCAACCATCAAACGATTGTACTGATCCAACAATACGGTAAATACGTTTCGTTCTTTAATTGGTGGTGTTTCTTCCTGTTTTTCAGGAGGCATTTGAGGCAGAACACGCTCCAACCCGCTATCTACGTCCATAGTTGTTGCAACCAGGAAGAAGATAAGCAACATGAAGGCGATGTCGGCCATTGATGCAGAAGGTATTTCTGGTGTTTTTCTCATTTTATTTTTTTTTCTGCGTTTTTTAAAACCAGTGGTTATTTAAAAATACGAGAAATGGAAGACCATACAATCCCGATTACTGACAGTGCACTCAAAATATAGGTTGCTATTAAACCGGTTCCAATCCATTTCGAAACAGTAGGTGTCACGGTTCCGTCGTCAATGAATTTTTGAACACCATAAAATTTTGGGATTGAACTGTCAGAAAACATATACGATAGACCAACGACAACACCAAGAAATACAATAGCAATCAGTGCACTTTTTGCAGCTTTTTTATCCGATAAAAGATAGGCAAACTCCAGTATTAAAGCAGCGGCAATGGATATTCCGAACAAAACATACGACCAGTATAAATTCGCGTTAACCCATGTATCCATTCTTGGATCTGAAGTGTTTTCATTCAGATTGGATAGCAGCGAAATTACAAGAACTATTGAAATGCCCAGAAATACCCATAACATTATTGTTGTTATTTTAGCAAATTTCATAGGGTCAATTATTTTTTAGTGTTGTATTTTACTAAGATGTCGATTAAAGAAATTGAAGCGTCTTCCATGCTGTTTACAATGCTGTCGATTTTAGAAACGCAGTAATTGTAGAAAACCTGTAGAATCATGGCCACGATAAGTCCACCCACAGTAGTGATAAGCGCAACTTTAATACCACCGGCTACAAGAGTAGGACTGATGTCACCAGCTACTTCGATAGCATCGAATGCACCGATCATACCAATTACTGTTCCCAAGAATCCGAGCATCGGTCCCATTGCGATAAATAGTGCGATCCATGTCAACCCTTTTTCAAGTAAACCAGCCTGAACGCCACCATAAGCCACCACTGTTTTTTCAACAATGTCCAATCCTTCGTGAGAACGATCAAGACCCTGATAGAAAATGCTGGCAACTGGTCCGCGGGTGTTACGGCAAACTTCTTTAGCAGCTTCGATACCACCTGAATTAAGCGCTTCCTCAATTTTTTCGAGTAATTTTTTGTTGTTGGTAGTAGCAAGGTTCAGGTATACAACTCTTTCGATTGCAAGGGCAAGACCTAAAATCAAAGCAACAAGAATTGAAGTCATGAATCCAGGACCTCCTTCAATGAATTTCTGTTTCAGAGCACTATGCAAAGATTGCCCTCCTTCAGCCTGAGCCGCTGCTTTTTCTTCCGGATCAACTGCTACAGCTTTCTGATCTGCTGGTGCAGCATTTTGTACTTCAGTCGTTGCAGCAGGAGCGGCATTGTCCTGAGCAACTACGTTGTTTGATGTTGTAACGAACAAAACACCGAGAACTGCTATTAACGCAAATAGTTTTTTCATCTTGGTTTTAAATTTTAATTAGTAAATCTCCTGAATTTTTAAATTTATTCTATTTGTTTGATTTTTGTTAATTTCCAGATTTTTAGACAACAACAAATATATTGCCGAAGTTTAAAATATCGAGTAACATTCAAGCGAAAATTACATTCAACATTTTAATGAACGATTTTTTGAAAGCGGAGAGAGAGGGATTCGAACCCTCGGTACCCTTTTGAGGTACACACGCTTTCCAGGCGTGCCAGTTCAGCCACTCCTGCATCTCTCCCAATACCATGACTGGCACTTAATTTTTCAGGGCTGCAAATTACGAAAAAAAATGTAACAAAAAAAAAAGCTATTCACTAATTTCCCCAATCAAACTTTTATTCAAATGCAGCTTTATTTCCTCTAGTTCCAAACCCTGTCCAAGTAAAAACATCAGCTTCGTAATGGCAGCTTCAGTTGTCATGTCTTTTCCGCTGACAACCCCGGCATGCAAGAGTTCTGCACTTGTTTCGTATAATCCCATCTTCACCGATCCGCCCTGGCATTGGGTAATATTCAGGAATATTATTTTTCGTTTAATTGCATTTTTTATTTGTGAAATCATCCACCTCGACATGGGTATGTTTCCTGACCCAAAAGATTCGAGTACCACACCTTTAAGTCCGTGAATGTTCAGGATATTTTCGAAAACCAATTTCCCGATGCCAGGAAATATTTTCAAAATCACCACATTTTCGTTCAATTGAGTGCGAACTTTCAGGATTTCCTTGTTGACAGATCGATGAATGTTTTCGTGAAAATATTTGATTTCGACACCGGCTGTGGCCAGGGGCGGATAATTTATGGACGAAAAAGCGCTAAAATCGTCAGCATGTCGCTTCGAAATCCGGTTTCCCCTGAAAAGTTTCGAATTGAAATAGACACAAACTTCAGGGACAATAGACTGATCATTGATTTTTGCTGCAGCAATTTGTATCGAGGTAATGAGATTTTCTTTTCCGTCGGTTCGCAAAATGCCAATTGGAAGCTGAGAGCCTGTAAGCACAATTGGTTTATCCAAGTTTTCAAACATGTAGCTGAGCGCCGATGCGGTGTAAGCCATGGTGTCGGTTCCGTGAAGAATTACAAATCCGTCGAATTTGCTATAGTGACGCTCAATTGTTTTGGCAATTTTCACCCAAATGGCGGGTGTCATATTCGATGAATCGATTGGAGGAGTGAAGGTGATAACCTGGAGATTTACACCAAGCCGGTTAAGATCGGGAACCTCTTCCTGAATCTGATCGAATTTTACCGGAACCAGGATACCGTTTGACGTCTTTTGTACCATCCCGATGGTGCCACCGGTATAAATAATAAGAATCGACGGCCGATTTTCCACTTGTTGACAGAATTACTGATGAATACTAGTGCTTATATCTCAAATAGCTTGCGTGCGTTATCAGTAGTGATTTTGGCGATATCACCAAGCGACATCTGGTGAAGATCGGCAATTTTTTGCGCAATATAAACAAGGTACGAACTTTCGTTTCTTTTTCCCCTGAATGGAACCGGGGTTAAGTACGGTGAATCTGTTTCAATAATTAAATTCGATGGATCAACCTGGCTTATTACCTCGTCCAATCCACTTTTTTTAAACGTAACAATTCCGCCAACACCAATTTTAAAACCCAGTTCAGTAATCAGCTTTGCCTGTTCAATTGTTCCGGTGAAACTGTGGAAAACGCCTTTCAGATTATCGTCCTTGGTTTCTTTCAAAACCTGGTAAACTTCGTCAAACGAATCGCGAACATGAACAACGACCGGTAAATTATATTGTCTGGCAAGTTCAATCTGAAACCTAAAGGCATGAGTTTGCTCTTCCAAAAACGATTTATCCCAGTACAAATCGATACCAATTTCTCCAATTCCGTAAAATTTACGTTTTTTCAACCAGTATTCAACTACCTGTAATTCTTCCTGATAATCCTGATTTACCGATGTGGGATGCAAACCCATAAGCGGAAAGCAAATGTGCGGGTAGGTATCAACAAGATCCAACAGATTTTTTACTGAAGAACTGTCGATGTTGGGAAGAATAATTTTCCTGACATCATTTGAATATGCTCGCTGAATAACTTCATCCAGGTCATGAATGAAGTCGGTTGAATAAATATGAGAATGTGTATCAATCAACATTTTCCACAAAATTTGGCCAAAATAAGGAAAAATAAAGCACCTGAATATGAAGCGAATATTATTTTATTGGGAAATCATGTTGAAAACTCTCAGTTTCGACCGATTTCGATAAATTGATGAAAATTGTTTTGATATAAAAAATTGTCCTGTTAAGCTGTTCCGGAGAACAAATTAACAGGACAAAGCTGATTGTCAGAAATAACTCCTTAAACGATTCCCTGGGCAAGCATGGCATCGGCCACTTTTACGAAACCTCCCACATTAGCGCCTAACACATAGTTTACCTTATTGCCTCTTTTGCCATATTTCACGCAGGTCTCATGAATGTCTTTCATAATCCGGTGCAAATACATGTCAACTTCTTCTTTAGGCCAGTTCATCCGGAGAGAGTTTTGCGACATTTCCAATCCGGAAACGGCAACTCCACCGGCATTTACTGCTTTCCCCGGAGCGTAGGTTATAGCATCGGTCAGGTATTCAACTGCATCGGCGGTACAGCCCATATTCGAAGCTTCGGCCAAAAGGAAACAGCCGTTTGCAACCAACATTTTGGCATCTTCAAGGTGCAATTCGTTTTCATAAGCACACGGAATGGCAATGTCTACTTTGCATTCCCATGGTTTTTTGCCCGGAATAAATTGTGCACCAAATTCTTCGGCATAGGGTTGAACGATGTCGTTGTTTGATGCGCGAAGTTCAAGCAAATAATCAACTTTTTCACCTGAAATTCCTTTAGGATCGTAAATGTATCCGTCAGGCCCGGAGATTGTAACAACTTTTCCACCTAATTCATTGATTTTTGTGATGGCTCCCCAAGCCACATTTCCGAAGCCTGAAACGGCAAAAGTATGACCCTGAATTTCTTTTTCAAGTCTTGTGAGCATGTGCTGAACGAAATATACTGCCCCAAACCCTGTCGCTTCCGGACGAATTAAACTTCCACCCCAGCCAATTCCTTTTCCGGTTAAAACGCCGGTAAATTCGTTCCGGAGTCTTTTGTATTGTCCGAATAAAAATCCGATTTCGCGGCCGCCAACACCAATATCGCCTGCCGGAACATCGGTATTTGGGCCAATGTGCCTGAAAAGTTCAGTCATAAACGATTGGCAAAAATGCATAATTTCGTTGTCAGATTTTCCTTTCGGGCTGAAATCAGAACCACCTTTTCCGCCACCCATTGGTAAAGTGGTCAGGCTATTTTTAAATGTTTGTTCAAATCCCAAAAACTTCAGCACGCTCAAAGTTACAGTTGGGTGAAACCTCAAACCTCCTTTATATGGCCCGATAGCCGAATTAAATTCAACACGGTATCCGCGGTTCACCTGGACTTCGCCACGATCGTCAATCCACGGAACACGGAACATTATAGTGCGTTCAGGCTCGACAATTCGCTCAAGTATTTTTGCCTTTTGATACCTTGGATTTTTTTGATACACATCCCAAATCGATTCTATGACTTCACGGACAGCCTGATGAAATTCACGTTCTCCCGGAGTGCGTGTATTCAAAGCTTCCAAAAATTCGTTCATGTCTGCTTTCATCTTATTTTGTTTTTTAAAACGATAGCCAAAGTTATGATTTTCACGTGTTGGTTATTCTAATTTTAAAAAATCGAAATGGATGTCAATATTCAGGATTACAGATAGATATGATCTTGAAATTGAATGTTTAACAACATTGGTTGACTTTCGTCATTCTTTTGGCCGTCGGGAAATGAATAATAATGGTGAAATGAGCTTTTGCATTGAAAATCAGTGTCTAATCTTACAATTTGTGAATGCTTTAGTCACTATTCCGATTGGTTTGAAATCATTTTTAGGCTTTAAGTTTTAATTTCAAATTAAATTGGAGCTTCTTGTGTTTTTTCAGTAATTCAAATGTTCTGAAATTTGATCTGAGACTGCGGGGTGAAATAACGATAACCCATAATGAAAAATCCCGGAGATTCTGTGAAAGTTCCGGGATCTTAAGAATTTTTATTTGGTAAGAAATCCAAAGTGATTAATCCAATTTGTAAATACGCTCCATTAATTGCCATTTTTCGTCGGCAGTAGCATCGGCAGAACTTTGTTGAAACCGGGAAACATAAGCTTCCCATTCGCTTTGCCGTGGTTTTTTTGCAAGTTCGGCCATTGCTTTATCGTGATCGAAATCGGCAACGGTATCCATAATCATGAACAAGCGTGTTCCGAAAATGTAAATTTCCATGTCGACGATGCCAACTTCACGCATTCCCCGGGTAATTTCGGGCCAGGCCGCACCCGGAGCATGTACTTTTTTGTAATCTTCAATTAATTGCGCATCGTCTTTCAGCGACAAAGTCTTGCAATAGCGATTGAAAGCGTCAAGTTTGGGAGTTTCAGTGTATTCCATTGTTATGTTTTTAAAATCAATGACCGGCTCCAAATTTTACTCGGTTTACTCCATCAGAACCGCTGAGTTTAGTCCAGAAGAATCCATATAGTGCAATAGCCATAAAGCAAACAGCAGGAACAACATATCCTGCTGACATTCCATCTGCGTCAGCAATTGCCCCCATTACTTTTGGTAATACAGCGCCACCCATAATGGCCATTACAATAAACGATGAAGCCAATTTTGATTTTTCTCCCAATCCAAAAATTCCAAGTGAAAAAATAGTAGGAAACATGATTGACATGAAGAAAAAGCTTAGGAATACGGCAGCTACTGATATCCATCCTAAGTTAGCAACAATTACAAACATCAAGATGACATTAATAAAAGAATACAAACCAAGCATGTTATGGGCTTTGGTAACCCTTAAAATAAACGAACCGGTAAATCGCCCAAGAAGGAATAGTGGAAAAGCCATCCACGACATGAGTGATGTCGCTCCTTTTTCTGTTAGAAAATATGATCCATCTCTAAGAATTGAGCCATTTTCGCCACCAATAAAGAAGTTCGATTTCAAGCTTTCGCCTAATGCAGGGACTTCTTCAACCATATAATTGATAAAGAAACTGAAAATGCCTGCCTGTGCTGCCACATAAAGGAATTGCGCAATAGTAGCGCCGGTAAAATGCGGGGCTGACCATATACTGTTCTCATGAATCAGTTTCCCTCTTTTCAACGTGATAAAAATAACGGAAGTCAAACCTGCAATTGCTGTAACAATATTAAATACCCAGGTTAAGGTGTGGTTTAAAGCGGTCATCGCCACCGGATCGGCAAGTGTCGCCCTGTCCATATAAAACAATTGAACAAAGAAGCGGACGATCATACCCATTGCAAAACTGAACAAAATGGCAAC
Organism: Prolixibacteraceae bacterium; assembly: GCA_041652995.1. GTDB lineage: Bacteria > Bacteroidota > Bacteroidia > Bacteroidales > Prolixibacteraceae > Aquipluma. The sequence goes on along the minus strand of JBAZGO010000073.1, from coordinate 6,746 downwards.
ACCATATAACAGTATGGTTGACAATCTGCCTTGCTGACCAAATACTTCAACTTTGGCAGTTTCGTTTTCAGGGCTATTGTTGTCATCTTCAGTAACATCTGGCATCTTGCTTTTAATAAATGCAATAATTAAAATCCCAATAATAACAGCAAGCGCAACATAAGGTATCCACATGGTCTGATGGGCTATTTCAGCATTTTGCTGTGCGGTAAGTGTGTCATCGGTATGGTAAAAATAGATTCCGCCAATAAACGGGGCAATTGGCCAGCCAATTGCATTGAATGACTGTGCCAGGTTAATACGGGAAGCTGCATATTTTGGATTTCCTAGAACAGTGGTGTAAGGATTGGCAACCGTTTCGAGGAATGAAAAGCCCATGGCTACCAGGCAAACGCCCAACAGGACCGCCCAAAATCCATCAATTTTGGTGGCAGGATAAAACCAAAGACAGCCGAGTGCGGCTAAAGTCAGGCCTAAAACAATTCCCCATTTGTAACCCAATTTATGAATAAACCATCCGGCAGGCAATGCCATAAAGAAATAACCCAGGTAATGCGAAAACTGCACATTGGCCGAGTCAGCTTTTGTCAGGTGGTAGTAATCCTGAAAATGCTTATCCATGGTATCTATCAGGCTGTTACCAACTGCCCATAAAGTAAACAGAAGAGCAACCAGGAAGAAAATGAACGTATGATTTCGTCCGTCTTCAGTGGTAAAGATGCCTTTTTTTGTTTTTCCCATTTTATCGATTTTGTTTAGTTATTAGTCGTATTTAGTCGCTTTTATCTGACAGAAAACCTGGATACTTTCACTTCACTGAAAAATAGCCCTTCAAAAATCATTAAACAAACCGGAATTGCCAAACCATAAATTAGATCTACTGTTTTGCAAAGCTTTGCATAGTCGAAAAAATGTTGAGGAACATTTTCATCTCCTTAAAAGCAGGTTTTGCGAAAGAATCCTGAATCTGAGTTATTCTTTACAATGCTATAATTTTAATTGAAATCCACTGTCCTGCACTGTGCTGTGCGTAGGTCAAATATAGTAGAAAATTTCAATGGGAGCGAAAAAATCTAAATTGATTTCTTACCTGATCTTAACTGAATTTCAATTTGGGCAAAATGTTGTACTTTTGTGCCCAATCATATAAAATTTAAGTAATGAGCAAAGCAGAAATTTATACCAGTAAAGGAGTTATGAAAGTGAACTTCTACGACGAAGATGCACCCGGAACAGTTGAAAATTTTCACAATCTTTCGAAAAGCGGTTTTTACGATGGGCTGACATTTCATCGTGTAATTCCAGATTTCGTGATTCAGGGTGGATGTCCCAACGGAACTGGTGCAGGCGGTCCGGGTTACACCATTAAGTGCGAAACCGATGGCGAAAACCAATATCACGACCGCGGCGTTTTGTCGATGGCACATGCCGGACGCAATACCGGAGGTTCACAGTTTTTTATCTGTCACAGCCGTAGAAATACGTCGCATCTCGACCGCAAACATACCTGTTTTGGTAAAGTTTACGAAGGCCTTGAAGTGATTGATGCCATTCGCCAGGGAGATAAAATCGAAAAAATTGTAATCGTAGAAGAATAGTTAAGATAAAATCCTCGCAATCGCGGGGATTTTTTATTTCACAAAATTCAAAGCTGTTTCTGTGTTTTCTTCAGGCAACATACAGGTTTGATTTTGACAAATATAAATTAGTGTTTTGCCTTTGACGAACCTGTTTTGCAAAAGCTCGATTTCCGATGGTTTTGTATCGGAACAGAACAGGCAATTGGGCAGGTAATTTTTTTGCATGGCGTGTAGCTTTTCCTCTGCATCCTGACCAGCTATCGCGACTTCGAAATAATTGTCGGTGAAATTCAGCATGAGCTGCATCCAGTTTGAATATCCCGAAGGATGAATCCTGAAATCGCCGACCAGCTTCGACAGCATGCTTTCCGAAATTTCAAAGTATTTCGTTTTCCCCAGCAAATGTCCAAGCTTAAATAAATTATTGGCCATTACCGAATTGGAAGCTGCAATGACATTGTCGTGCACTTCAATACTGCGGTTAATCAAATCGGTTTGACTGGCCGGTGTGAAATAAAAGATATTCCTTTTGTCATCAAAAAATTGTTCAAGAGTCTTTTGGGTCAGGAGTTCTGCTTCGTTTAAATATTCAGGTTTTCCGGTTGCTTCAAACAACGAAATATCAGCCTGAATGACCATGGCATAATCTTCAAGAAAACCATTGATTTTACTCTCTCCGTTTTTATAGGAATGCCGGACCCTGCCATCAGCATCAATTTGTTTCACGCGAAGGAAAAGTGAATTCTTTTCGGCCAGTTCCAGATATTCCGCATTACCAAAAGCCTTGAAAGCATCGACCAACCCAGAAATGGCCAATGCATTCCACGAAGTCAGTATTTTATCGTCGAGGCGCGGTCGAATTCTTTTGGTGCGCGCTTCCAAAAGAGTTTTCTGCCACGAAGCTACTTCATTTTGCAAATCCTCTAATTTGATCTGGTGTTTTTGCGCAAATGCCTCGTCGCTTTGTTTCCGGAGCAAAATATAATTGCCATCTTCCCAGTAGCCCAATTCGTTTACCTGAAAATAGTCGGCAAAAAGTTCAAAATCTGACCCAATTAACTGTTGCAGTTCCTGTTTTTTCCAGACGTAGAATTTACCTTCTTCGCCTTCGCTATCAGCGTCGAGCGACGAATAAAAGCCATTTTCTTCCGATTTCATTTCGCGTTTCAGCCAGTCGATGGTTTGCTCCACGATTTCGCGGTACAACGATTTTTTTGTTTTCTGAAAGGCTTGCGAATATACACTTAGCAATTGGCCGTTGTCGTAAAGCATTTTTTCGAAATGAGGAACTTTCCATGTCGAATCGGTCGAGTAGCGCGCAAAACCGCCACCAACCTGATCGTAAATGCCACCCATCGCCATTTTATCGAGGCTAGTTTCCACAAAGGTCAGCGTTTCTTTGTCTTTTTTCTGATGTGCCCAGCGCAACAAAAACTGCAAATTAGTTGGCATCATAAATTTGGGGGCGCCCTTGCTACCTCCTTCCTCAAAATCGAAATAGGATTTCCATCTCGTCACAGCTTCCTTTAGATTTTCAGGTTCCAATTTTTGGTTGACCTTGCTCACCGGTAGCAAATTGCTTTCGCGGATTCCCTGGCTCAAATGTTCCGCATATTCCGCGACCTTTTCAGGATTTTGTTTGTAATAATTGGTGATTTGCGTCAGTGCATCCATCCACATTTCCTTCTGAAAATAGGTGCCGCCCCAAAACGGACGCCCATCAGGTAATACAACCGCATTGAGCGGCCAGCCGCCGCGTTGGGTCATTAGCTGAACTGCGGTCATATAAATTTGGTCCACGTCGGGTCTTTCTTCGCGATCGACTTTTATGCACACGAAATTTTCGTTCATGATCCGGGCAACCGCAGTATCCTCGAACGACTCGTGTTCCATTACATGGCACCAGTGACATGCTGCATAGCCGATGCTGATGATCAGCAGTTTTTTTTCGGTTCGCGCTTTTTCAAACGTCTTTTCACCCCACGGCAGCCAGTTCACCGGATTGTGCGCGTGTTGTAACAGATAAGGAGAACTCTCGTGAATCAATTCATTGGTGTAACGGTGTGTATCCATAGTTTTTCGTTCCTGAAATTGACAATCTGATAGGAAAAAGACGAGCGAAACAAAGAACCATTTTTTCATTGCCTGCATATTGGTTCAAACAAAATGAGTGGTTGAAAGTTTAGATAGCTGGTTGACACCTGCGGGATAACTTCTCCTGGTTTTAGCCTGTTTTTGTCAGTTTACGAACCAGATAATATTGATAGTTTTGTGAAACAATATTTAAACCAGCCGTATGTCTGATCATTCAAAAGGTATTTTCATGACCTTGGGTTCTGTTGTATTTTTTGCCTTAATGGCTGTTCTGGTGAAATCGATTCCCAATGTTTCGAGTTACCAAACCACTTTTTTCAGGTTTGCCATCGGATTGGGAATTATCAGTCTGCTGGCGCAATTTGGTGTAATAAATCTAAAATTCAACGACAAGAAAAATCTGTTCTGGCGCGGCCTCATTGGGGGAGTTGCGGTTTATTTATTTTATTTGGCTATACTAAAACTTGGGGTTGGAAAAGGTTCGGTTTACATTTATTCGTACCCAATTTTTGCAACGTTATTCAGTATGCTTATCCTGAAAGAAAAGGTGGAGCCGATTAAATTTGTTGTCATTTTTATTTCGTTTGCGGGCTTGATTTTACTTTCGGTCGGTGGGGGAAAAGCAACTCTTTCCAGTATGGGATTTTACGAATTAATAGCCATTGCCGGATCAATAACCACCGGTTTAGCTGTTGTTTTTGTGAAGAAACTTCACGACAGCGATAATTCGTACGCCATTTTCTTTTCACAATGTATCATTGGTTTCTGGTTGTTTCTAATTCCTTCAGGAACGACACAGGCGAAAGGCAATTTTAACGAGTTGCTTTTGCTGATTTTGGTTGGTGTAGTGGCAACAATCGGCCAGCTTTTTATGACCGAAGGTTACCGCTATGTAAATGTTGCAACGGGGTCGCTGCTTCAGTCACTGGTTCCTGTTTTTAATCTTATCTCCGGATGGCTTATTTTTCAGGAGCAGCTAAATTCGGTTGAAATGGTTGGCGCTTTTGTCATTGTGGCCTCTTGTTTCCTTTTGGTCATCATAAATTTCAGGATTGGAAAGAAGACGCGGATTTTGAAACTCGTGGAGTGATAAATTTAATTGAACGTTCAGTTTTTGAATCTTTTAGCTTAAATTGCATCAGGTAAATTCGTAATTAAATTATATTAACATGGCACAAACAAAAATGAAAAACATGGCATTTGCCGGACTTTTGCTCACGGTAATTTTAGGTCAGACGGCATGCACACCAACCGATCTTTCGAAAGAAAGCCTGATTCCCAAGCCAATTTCAGTTGTTGCTTCCGGAGGATCTTTCAATTTAACCGAGCAGACTGATATTTACATTCAGGGCGAATCGGCTGAGATGATGCAGATTGGCCAGTTTTTGGCCGAAAAGCTAAATCCTTCTACGGGATTTGGAATTGAGGTAAAATCGACCTCAGAAACGCCGCCTTCAGGAAATATTTTTCTTTCGCTTTCGGGCGGCGATGCCGAATTGGGCAACGAAGGGTATGAATTGACCATTAACGACAATCTGGTCAGTTTGGTGGCCAATAAACCGGCCGGTCTTTTCTACGGAATTCAGACCATTCGCCAGATTTTGCCTGCCAAAGTTGAATTGGCTTCGGTTCAGAAAGGCCCGTGGAAACTGGCAACCGGAACTTTTCGCGATTATCCTGAATACAGCTACCGCGGTTCGATGCTCGACGTGGCCCGTCATTTTTTCAGCGCCGACGATGTCAAACATTTTATCGATCAGATGGCCTTTTATAAAATGAATGTGCTGCATTTGCATTTGTCCGACGATCAGGGCTGGCGAATTGAAATTAAAAAGTGGCCGAATTTGACAGAACATGGTGGAAGTACCGAAGTTGGCGGTGGCGATGGCGGTTTTTATACCCAGGAGCAATATACCGACATTGTAAATTATGCACAAAAGCACTACATCACCATTATTCCTGAAATTGATATGCCGGGTCACACAAACGCTGCGCTGGCTTCGTATCCTGAACTAAATTGCAACGGAAAAGCGACCGATTTGTATACTGGTATTGATGTGGGTTTTAGTAGTTTATGCACGAATAAGGAAATTACTTACCAGTTTATTGACGATGTGGTAAGCGAGTTGGCTACGTTAACACCTGGCCCGTATTTACATATTGGCGGCGATGAATCGCATTCGACTAAAATTGAAGATTATATTCCGTTTGTAAACCGTGTTCAGGAAATTGTTATTGCACATGGCAAACAGGTGATTGGCTGGGACGAAATTGCGCTTACGACGCTGCATCCAAATACCATTGCACAATATTGGGCGAAAGCTGAAAATGCACAAAAAGCAGTTGCACAAGGAGCAAAAGTTCTGATGTCGCCGGCGCAAAATGCCTACCTCGATATGCAGTATGATTCGACAAGTACATTCGGTTTGCATTGGGCTGCTTACATCGAAGTTGACAAAGGTTACAACTGGGATCCGGCCAACCTGGTACCCGACATCAAACGGGAAGATATTGCAGGAATTGAAGCGCCTCTTTGGTCAGAGACTGTTTCGAACAGGCAGGAAGCTGAATACCTGATTTTCCCAAGATTACTGGGTTATGCCGAAATTGGCTGGACTCCGGTGGAACTGCGGAACTGGGACGATTACAAAGTACGACTGGCCAGTCAGGGTGAACGACTGAAAGCCATGGATATTAATTTTTATCCTTCGAAACTGATTAACTGGAATACAAAATAAACAAGCAATACCTTAAAGCAGAAATGGCGTGACTGGGAAGGACACGCCATTTCTGTTTCGCTTTACATGTTGGTTTTAGCAGCGGGCTGCATTTGGCTGTAGGCCGATGCAAAAACCTTTGCAAAGGCTTCAAGTTTTATTTTTCCAAATTCAGCCGGACGATGCTTTTGATAATCCGATTGCATTTCGCCACTTCGCATGGAAGCTCCCATTTCGGCATAACTTTGTGCTATATGCTCTGGAATTCCAGCCTGTATCATTCCTGAAATCGTATCTTCATCGCTGAAATTTATCCACGAAAGTTCGGGCCTTTCAATAGCTTTTCCAAAAATGG
>JBAZGO010000072.1:0-21784 GCA_041652995.1 Prolixibacteraceae bacterium | reverse complement strand
TCCACATTTCAAATTAACTATCATATTATAAATCTTTAGGATTTAACAGTTAAATAGTCCGTAGTCCGCTCGTGCTATGCGATAGCATTACGTACAACGTAGGAAGCTACACGCAGGTGCGGATTGCCGGCGATTTCCTGTCAAGCCGAAAAACAGCACGAGCGGAAAGACGCACACCGAAAACCACTGCTGCCGCACTTGACGGGTAGCTGAAGTTATGGCCGAGTTGTTCTTTTTCCTTAATTTTCATTTTTTTTGTTCAATGTCGGTAACGCTTCTCCACTTTAGTTCCAGTCAAATAGTCAATCCATTTTCTGCAAGCGAAACAATTGTCGAAATACTAAAAGGGTCATACTTAGAAAACCTAAAAATCCAATTGAAGAAGCAATAATCTTCCATAAAATCTGACTGTCAATAGATTTGAAAAGGACAATCATCGATATGATACAAATTGGTAAATTAATCCAAAAAGCAACTCTAGCTTTTTTTAATTTTTCCGTTTTATCGAGAGTATTCATTTTGTTAGGTTTAATATGATTATTTCGTTTTCAAATTACAAGATCATTGTCCAACTGTAGAAATGTGTCAAACCCAAATCAGTCAGCGGATTCTGTGTCCAGTTGCAAAATTCTCTCAAAAAGCGAGAACCTGTCGAACCCAGAAACCCTAAAAACCATTTTTTAAATCTCCCAAACAGTCCAGTCCAGTCGCACCCCAAAAAATCTCTCAAGCTGCCCAAACCCAAATCTCTAAAAACCTGTCAAACCCCGAAAATCTCTCAAGTTGGCAAACAGTCAGTCTTGAAATTTTACCGAAAACCGATACCGTTTCAAGTTGCGGGTACAATTGGCCATAACGTAGGAAGCTACACGCAGGGGCGGATTGCGGGCGATTTCCTGTCAAGCCGAAAAGCGGCACGAGCGGAAAGATGCCCACCGAAAACCACTGCTGCCGCACTTGACGGGTAGCTGAAGTTACCACACGTTTTTATTTTTTTGGAGTAGGTCGTGGTGGTGGTGGTGGTGGATTTGTATGTCCAGGAAAGTTTTTTGTTCCCGGATTAGGAGTTGTCGGTCTCGGTGTCGGACTCGGTGTCGGTCTCGGTGTTGGATTCTCATTTCTCATGGTTAATTAATTTTTTGGATATATAAATTACATTGCCTTTCAGCCTCATCTTGAAACCTATTGAAATCAAAAAATATAATGTCTTCTGGTACTTTATCGAAAACAAGGCACTTTCTTCTTAATTCGAAATATAAACTACTTGCATCTGTTTCATCAATAGTTGAATAATTTATTTTATGCCATAATTCTTCTAAATCCAATGAGAGTTGTTGCCAAAGAATATTTTTCTCATGAAATACCTTAATGTATTTTGGAAAAAGGAAATAAGGTTTTGAAATTGTCAGAAGTTGACTAACTGCTATAATAAATGCCCAAAGTAAAGGAAACTCTTTCCAAATAGCCCAAGCAGCGACACTAGAAGTAGTTGCAAAAACTAAAAATAAATTTAGAATCAAATCAAATTTTTGATACTGCTTTAAGATTAGAGATGCAAAACATTCATTTGTCTTTGAATCGTTCAAAAAATTCCAAATCTTAGTTCTAATGTCCATGTAAGTTTATGTTTGTCTGTAATATTCTGAAAACAAAACAATATCAATAATTCTTGCACGATATGTCACCCTTTTTAAATGGGTGGTAACGTAGGAAGCTACACGCAGGGGCGGATTGCGGGCGATTTCTTGTCAAGCCGAAAAGCAGCTTGAGCGGAAAGATGCCCACCGAAAACCACTGCTGCCGCACTTGACGGGTAGCTGAAGTTGTAGCCAGTATTTTGGTCACTTGAAATAACGATTATTATTTGTTAACAAAAACGATTCTCTCAAAAAAATCGCTGTCAATCAGCGAATTCGTGTCAATTTGCAAATTGTCTGGCAACGAGTCCACGAAATATTAAAAACTTGTCCGAGAATGCGTTTCTAGCTTGCAAAATGTGTCAAGCCGAATATTCAAACTGTGTCCGCGATAACATTTCTAGTAGCAAAACTTTGTCAAGCTGAAAATGAACGTTTTGGTCGAAAATCACTCTCGAAAAGCGAAAAATTGTCAAACAGAACCGACCTAAAAACCAATTTTTCAAAAACCTATCAAACAGCTCGGCTCTGTCAAATCGAGAAAATCTCTCAAGCCGCCGGAACCTAAATCTCTAAAACGTGTCAAAACGAGAAACTCTCAAAAATCTGCCGGAACCAGTCGAAATTGAAAAATTGTCAATAACCGAAAATGTTTCAAGTGACGACAGAAATATTGGCTACAACGTAGGAAGCTACACGCAGGGGCGGATTGCGGGTGATTTCCTGTCAAGCCGAAAAGCAGCCCAAGCGGAAAGATGCCCACCGAAAACCACTGCTGCCGCACTTGACGGGTAGCTGAAGTTACCAGCAGATTTCATTTTATCATTGTTTGTTCCACTTTAATCTTTTGAACCGTCCAACTTCGTGTCAAATCCAATAGTATTTCACTTGCTTTAAACATATTGAAGGCGAAATCAACTTTTTTGTCTATTGAGAAAAAGTCATAATATCCTATTCGTGTCCCAATTGTCCTTTCTTTGTCAGCATCTAATGTTGTTTGAAGAAAAGAATGTTCATTGCTAAAATGAATGTGGCCTGATGAATTTATGTAAAGGTTATGGATTCCAGGAAATACTTTGTCAAGTTTTGTTACCAAATGCGTATCTGTCATTTTTGCACCAGAAGCGTCTTTTAAATTTCTGATATGTGTCCCTTTTAGATACTCTATAAAAAAGTCATTATAGTCGGTCACTAATGTTGCTGCAAAAAACCTAAGACAATTGTCAAGTTGGATTCTAATAAGTGGTACAGACGAAATGTAATTATTTTCTTTAGCCAATGTTACAAATCCTCTCATCAATGAAATGGAACGATTGATAATTGCAGAAGTAAATAAGTCCATTGTATGAATATGTCCATTTTCACCACCTATTTGGAAAAACAATTTAGCTTCGCTAAGGAATGCAGTTTCCAATTTGCTTAAATTCTCAAAGATTATAAGTAAGTTATCCTCTGTGAAATTCTTGCCGATTTCAACTTTGTTTTGTGTCATAAACTTGATAATGAAATAGATTAGATATATTCACTAGCTTTCTCTGCACCTTTGTCCATAATCCATTTAATTAATTTGTCAACAGCTATCTTTTTAACTGTTTGCAAATACTCTGTAATCTTATTCGCTTTTGGCCTTATTTTTTCAATGCTGCGGTCTTTAACCTTTGCAATATAGTTGTTTGTAATGTCGTATAGTTCCTTAAATGAGAACATTAAATCTGTTTGTTCTAATTCTACAATCTCAATATTTGTTACTTCTCTGTCTGCCACCGTGAAAAATAAAACAAACGGAAGTTGGTATCCATTTTTGATTTCGAAAGCGCCTAAAAATATTTCATTAAATGCTTTAACAAGTCGTCTATTGTCAGAATCTAAATAAAATAATGAAAGGTCATTACCAGATAGCCTGTCCAATTGCGCAAAACCACCTTTATTTTTTAAAATGTCCTTTATGTGTTGGTTTTGAAAGTCATAAAGTAGGAATGCAAACGCTTTTGCTCGTCCAGTTTCTAAATGCTCTTCACATATATCTATGAAGCGTCTTAGAAAACTGTTAAACGAATATCCGATGCCTTGTCCTTGTCCTTGTTCAAAAATTGGAACCATATGTAGTGTCATTTAAATTTGCTGGTAACGTAGGAAGCTACACGCAGGGGCGGACTGCGGGCGATTTCCTGTCAAGCCGAAAAGCAGCCCGAGCGGAAAGATGCCCACCGAAAACCACCGAACCCGCACTTGACGGGTAGCTGAAGTTAGCACCAGTTGTTTTTTAATCATAAAAAGGTACACTTTTAGGTACACTAATCTTTAATAATTTATCCGAAAATTCTATCAAAAAGAAATTCATAGTGTCTATTTCCAAAAGAGCTTCTTTGCCGTTATTTATTCTAATTCCAACATTATTAATCGTCTCAATATTTTCAAATTTAATCGATCTCGCTGCACCTGTCGATGGATCTGTCGAGATAATTTCCGTCACTTTTTGTTTTCCATTTATTTCGATATCAACTGTATCTTGATGAAAATTATTCTCAAAAACCAAATATAAATTTCCATCTCGCAAATATTTCTTATCCAGGTAATCTCTCCGATTTGTGCTGTCTGTTTTATAAAAATTGTACAAAATCAAGATGTCATAATTGCTTGAATGCTTCTTCGTAACCGTCTCATTCCGACAACTTGATAAAAATAGAATTAGTATAAATAACTTAATTGTTCGTATCATATCGCGTCAATTACAATTGGTGCTAACGTTTCGCAAATACACGCAGGGCGGGAGTTGCCCGATGAACTTCCTACGAAGATTTGCATTCCAAAATTTTACTTTCCTGTCAACGAAGCGCTGCTGCCCGACTTGCCGGGTATTTTGCTGTTGTTGGCCGTATTCCTGTTCATCAAAACGGTTTCCAAACTTGTCAGCGAAACCGTTTCAAAAAGCTCCTTTTCCGCACCTTTCTCACTGCACTTCCCCGATGCTGGTTCTGATGTCTTTTCAGGTACAACTTTTCGGCGCCTTTCAAACGGAACTTCCCCGATGCTGGTTCTGATGCCCTTTCAGGTACCGGAAACCAATATTTGGTTTAAAAATCACTACGTTTCAAGCCCCGGAACATATGGCCTACAACGTAGGAAGCTACACGCAGGGGCGGACTGCGGGCGATTTCCTGTCAAGCCGAAAAACAGTTTGAGCGGAAAGATGCACACCGAAAACCAATGCTGCCGCACTTGACGGGTAGCTGAAGTTAGCGGTTCGTGCTTCCTGATTCGTCAAACTTTTTCCTTTAATTTATCGTAGCTCTCAACAATTTTCAGTAGTGTTTCCGAATGGTTGAAAATATCGTCCAGTGTCAATATTTCCTTTTTAATTTCCTTTTTCTGGTCGTCGAGAATTGCCAAATATTTCTTGCTGCCATTTAGATAAAGTCTACAAATTGTCTTGCGATTGTTGTCGTCCAATAAAATTGCAAAATATGATTGCGCGTCTCTGTGTGAAATCCGCGATACGCTTATCTTTTGGCGCAAAATTGTTTTTACAATCATAAAACCTTCTAACTCGTCTTCGGTAGTAACAACTTTGCTCTCATCAACTTTTGTCTGTTCTGCTTGAATTGCTTCTTGCTCTTTAGTTGCTTCGTCTTCTTTTGTTAATGCAGTTTTTAGTCGTTCAGTGATTAAGTCACTGATATGTTGCTGAACCGATCTTTTAGTCAAAATTGTGAACTGCTCTAAAACTTTGGCTGTCACAATACTTGGGTAAACTTGACGTGCAAAATGTTTTACAAATTCTGGTGAAGGATTATTTATCTCTTGTTGGAAGAGCTGTTTTAACTCGTTTATAAATTTTAACTCACTTGCAGTGTTTACAATGCTTTCAGCGTCAAATACTGTTTTGTGAAACTTTTTCAGCTCCTCAATTTGGGTGTCTTTGATCTCTGAAATATTAAACTCCAAAAATGGTTTTTCATCCATTTTGTTTGCATCGACCAAGTCGGAATAAAAACGGTAAGTAATTCCGTTGGTCAACAATCCAAATTTTGCTTTAGAAACATGAAAGTAACGTAAAAGCTGTCCATCGTGAATGCTTAAATTTTGCGCCCAGTGTTTGCACTCAATTAAGATTGTCGGAGCACCATCTTTGAAAATAGCGTAATCGATTTTCTCTCCTTTTTTAAGGCCAATGTCGGAAATAAATTCCGGTACAACTTCGAGTGGATTAAATACATCATAACCCAATGCTTGTAAAAAAGGCATAATGAAAGCGTTCTTTGTCGCTTCCTCTGTATGAATTTGGTCTTTAAGTTTTAAAACTCTGTCACCGATTTGTTTGATTAGGTCTTTGAAGTCCATGGTTTTTTAGTTTTTAGTTTATAATCGTTTCATTGTCAAAGTTAAGTTTCAAGTTGCGATGCCCAATAGCATGACCGCTAACTAGTATATATGAGTAAATATATGGTACTTTTTTTAATTTTTATTGATAATTAGAAAATATTTTTTTTACTTTAAATCAATCCGTTCGCGTTTGGTGAACTAAAACTTCAATAACAAGACATTACACTTCTAATAACAAGACATTACACTTCTAATATCAGGACATTACACTGCTAGTTTTAGGACATTACGCTTCTAATATCAGGACATTACACTTCTAATGTCAAGACATTAAATTACAACACCAGTGAAGGCATAGTCTACCTAAACCATAGGCACAACCCATCTGAACTATGGGCACAACCCATCCGGACTATAGGCACAACCCATCCGGACTATAGGCACAACCCATCCGGACTATAGGCACAACCCATCCGGACTATGGGCACAACCCATCCGGACTGTGGGCATAACCCGCTCTCAAGGTTAGGACTTTTTTTTAACGTATATGCTGATTGAAACGACCGCTCGTGAATTTTTTATCACCGCACTTGTGAGGTAAAATCACCTTTCATAAATTTTTTATCACCTTTGTTATCGATCAAAATCACCTTTCATAAATTTTTTATCACCGCTGATAAATTTTTTATCACCGGTAATAACTTTTTATGAGTATCCGTTACTTTACCTCAAATGAAAAGTTTTCCTTCGTGCACAGACTGGCCTCGTCCGGAGAGCCAAAAAACAAGTGAAGACGGCGTTAAAAAATCTTTTCTGTTTGAGCCGCAGGCGAGTTTAAAAGATTTTAGCCGTCGGGCGCTGGTTTTTCGAGCGATGCGGACGCAGCCTTGACTTTTTTTGATTCCTTTTTTTGTGTTAAGACAAAAAAGGAATTGGGGTCACAGGGGCAAAGCCCCTCTTTGATTTTAGGTATAAATCCGGATATTCATATTTTACTTTAACAGATTCAATTCAGGAAACAATTTCAAATGTGTTAAAGTAGAATTAATTCTATTGAAAGATTGTTTAATAAATTTTATAAGTATCCGTTACTTTACCCAAAATGGAAAACTTCCCTTCATGCACAGACTGGCCTCGTCCGGAGAGCCGAAAAACAAGTGAAGACGGCGTTAAAAAATCTTTTCTGTTTGAGCCGCAGGCGAGTTTAAAAGATTTTAGCCGTCGGGCGCTGGTTTTTCGAGCGATGCGGACGCAGCCTTGACTTTTTTTTGATTACTTTTTTGTGTCAAGACAAAAAAGTAATTAGGGTGTGGGGCAAAGCCCCATCGGTCGGAACAACTAGGCATTCAACCGGATATTCAATATTTTTTTTGAATTAGGCATTTAGTAAATATTATCAGATGCCGGGCGTATCGAATACAAATAAAATAAAAGATATATGCATTGTCCAGTTCTTTTGACTCACCCCGTCGCACCGGCGGTGCTCTGCCCCTCTCTTCACGAAGAGAGGGGCGGCGGCCGCTTGCGGGCGCGGGGTGAGTCAAAAAGGGGAAAAATACAGAACTTACTATGTCTTAAGCATTTTTCAATTAACTCGACGGCTATACCAATTAAGGTTCCAGGTTATCGAAACATACAACCTGCTGGTTCTTTTAATTGTAACCTGTATTAAATAAGTGCCTAATTCATATAATTTTTTTTATCACCGGTGAAAATTGTTTTATGTCTTCATGTATTTCGAACGATGTCTTCATGTATTTTTTAGGGTGTTTCGGTTTTTGCAAATGGATTCTTTGGTCATAACGAGTCATTACAAACCTCCGGTTCAGAAAAATTTTTCTGCAATCAAACTAAGTTAAGCTTTTTATTTCCCGCGAACCGACCAACTGATCGAGCGGACTCACAATATTTTTTGCAGCTTTGGGCGAAATATGCGTGTAAATCATTGTGGTATTTACACTAGAATGACCAAGCAAGGCTTGTATATAGCGAATATCGGTTCCGCTCTCCAGCAAATGTGTGGCAAACGAATGACGCAAAGTATGTACCGTCGCTTTCTTTTCCAGTCCCGCATTCGCAACCGCCTGTCGCATAACAACCTGCACCGTACCAGCGCTCAATGCTTCGCCCCTGTATTGACCCGTAAAAACCCAGTCGTCGCTTGGGTAAATACCTCTGTAATTCTTCAGGAAAGCAACAATAGAGTAGGGGAGCATCACAATCCGGTCCTTATTGCCTTTGCTCTGTTTGATGTGAATTTTGTGTTCCTCAAATAAAATATCGCTCCATTTCAGCGAAACAATTTCACTTCGCCGCAATCCCGCGCCATACCCCAACAACAGCAGCAGCTTGTGTTTCGGGTTATCCACAAAACTGAAAATCCGGATGCATTCTTCCATCGTCAGCACACTGGGCAAATGATGTTCCTTTCGCGGTCTCGGTACTCTGATCTCAAACCCGTCACGCTTCAAAACCGTGCGGAAATAATATTTCAGGGCATTTACCTGCATATTCAGGCTCGAAGGCGACAAACCTTTTTCGGTCATCCACGACAAGTACTTTACAATCTGCATTTCCGTTAACAAATCCGGATTCCGGTACCGGTTAATCCGCAGAAACAAGTTGAACTCCTTCGTATAACTCCGGATGGTATTGGCGCTGTAATTCTGCGCCATCAGGTAATCGAGCATCGCCAGCGTGTAAGTTTGTGCCGAAACCGGAACTTCCTGAAGTAGGCTTTCCTTTAAATTTTTCAAAGCCGAAGCCTTTTTATTCGTCGAGTTGTATTTCTTCAGGTATTTATCGGGTAAATTCGTATAAACCGGAATGCTTAGCTCGTTCCCTAAGTTTTTTACGTTTTCGAGCATGGCCGGAGTTGCACACAGTAAATAAGCCTTATTAGCCTTACTGTACCTGCTTCCTTCCCATCTTTTTACTTGCTCAATTAAATACGGAATAGGTGGGCAGCTCAATATCATCCATCGTTTATCCTCAAGGTAACTGTTCAGTTCAATCGATGTGTTTTTGTTTCTGAAAACAGTTTCGAGGTTGAAATATTCCTCCGGAAAGAGATCCGTAACGCCCAGCAGAGCCTCCACTTTCAATTTAACATTGATGTGCCTGAGCACAAAATAAGCCTTCTCTGTTTTGTTCCAGAAAACACCTTTAATGTCCAGAAGTTTGGATGCCCGACTTTCTGAATAGGGAACCTTTAAAATCCAGTATTTTCCTGAAGTTCCATCGAAAACAAAGTTGCAGGCAGTTTCAGGGACATTGCCCTTATGTTCGGTTTCCGTAAAGGGCCGAATTGCGCCGGTTGACTCAGCTATGTGAACAATTTCATGCTCGTTTAAAGCAGGTTCAGTTTGCCGCTCAATGTTTTCGTCATTCAGTATTTCAACCTCACCAAAATTACGCAGAATCAGGTTGTAATTTTTCTTGTTATACAACACATACCAACACGTATGTGTCTTACTCCATCGGGCGCCAATACTTTTTGCCTTGTTAATTAATTCATCATCAAAATCAAAAAACAAACCAATCCTGAAAGCGCCTCTGTGATATATCTTCCTGATTTTAACCATGAGGGGTGAAGATTTTACCAAATATACGAAATGATAAATACTTCACCAATACCAATCCCCATAAAACTATTTAAATTTTGTTTCCCAGTTCCCAGCCTAGCGTCGGCTACCGTGTACCTGCTTGTTGAAAGCGAGTGCGTGGAGCGTCAAAACGTCCGGACGAGGGTTTGTTTTGACTAGATTTTTGCTTCCTTTTCATCAATTGGAAACGGAAGTGCCCGTCCGGCCAAAGGACAGAAACAACAGAAATTCCGTCAATCCACCTTCCATCACCCGACATCCTTTTGAAACAAACTCCCCTTTCGCCATAGCCGTCAAGCCAGGGTGTTAAGTGATTGATAAACATGAACGAAATAAAATAGAAACACTTCTGTTTCATTGACTCACCCCACGTCCGTCAGCGGACGTTGCCCCACTCTACAACATAGAAGAGGGGCAAAGCAAGCACTGCGAGCTTGGGGTGAGTAAATTTATATGCGACATTGAATAACTGGATGAAACAGAGTCGGTGGGGTTCAGCCCGGAATGGGCGAAATATAATACAGCACAAAAAAAATATCTCTGAAACAATCCGTATTGCTGTATTCTTTGCCGTTCGCCTTCAGGCAACGGACAGGAAGACAATAAAGAAAACCGTCCGTGCAAAACCGTTTTTCAAGGTATGAACCCTTCTTTCGGACGGAATTGGGTTTGCGATCAAAAAAGTAGTTACATAAGAGTCCATCAGCATGTTGGCATACAGTCCATAAATGAATAATAGGGCAATGTCGTTTAGTTAGCGAACGTCATTGCGAGTCCCCACCCAATTTTTTGGGCATAATGCGAAGATGACAGGGGGAAGAAAGAAAAAACGCGATTGAAAATCGCGTCACCCTTTTGGGTGCGGCGGTTTTTAACCGCCGAAAGGAATTTCTTTATAGAATCTGTCATAAGTAACGAAGTGAAGCAATCTGCTGGTTCAAAGATCGCTTCGTTCCTCGCGATGACGACTCTCATCGAACAATTCCTTCATTGCGGGCGCGGGGTGAGTAAATTTAAATGCGACATTGAATAACTGGATGAAACAGAGTCGGTGGGGTTCAGCCCGGAATGGGCGAAATATAATACAGCACAAAAAAATATCTCTGAAACAATCCGTATCGCTGTATTCTTTGCCGTTCGCCTTCAGGCAACGGACAGGAAGACGATAAAGTAAACCGTCCGTGCAAAACCGTTTTTCAAGGTACGAACCCTTCTTTCGGACGGAATTACATCCGACTTCAAAAATGAAGTTATATAAGAGAAAGACTAACAGTGGGAAAGCAACCTCATTCCCTTATTAATAATGCGAATTAAGAGTTGTATTTTGAAACCTGAAGAGTTGAAATGATTATAGAGAATGGTAAAATAAGTGCTCTAAAACCACGAAGTGGTGACATCATTCTGTCATGCCTTCGGCATTACACCCAATTTCTATTTCAACCCTTGATTCGCATGAATAATTAAAAAATGCCGCCATATTTAATTCTACTTTATGAGTCATTAGCGACCGACTAAAATATTTAGGAACTCCTATTTGCCCTTGTTTTGTTGAACCTCTACGAGGTACGTCTTTCTTGAGGGCTTATTTTTACTACAGTACTAAATCTCCTACGGAGAACCTTCCGCGTAGCGGATAAAGTGTTGTAGTACTTTACCTCAAATGAAAAACTTTCCTTCGAGCGAGGCGGACGCAGCCTTGACCTTTTTTGATTACTTTTTTGTGTCAAGACAAAAAAGGAATTGGGGTCACAGGGGCAAAGCCCCTCTGTGATTTATTTAGGCATTTCAACCGGATATTCATATTCTATTGAAAGATTGGTTAATAAATTTTATGAGTATCCGTTACTTTACCCAAAATGAAAAACTTCCCTTCGCGTACAGACTGGCCTTGTCCGGAGAGCCGAAAAACAAGTGAAGACGGCATTAAAAAATCTTTTCTGTTTGAGCCGCAGGCGAGTTTAAAAGATTTTAGCCGTCGAGCGCTGGTTTTTCGGGCGATGCGGACGCAGCCTTGACCTTTTTTAATTCCTTTTTTGTGTGAAGACAAAAAAGGAATTGGGGTCACAGAGGCAAAGCCCCTCTGTGATTTATTTAGGCATTTCAACCGGATATTCATATAAATTTAAACAGCTTCTCAGTTGTTGAAATAATTTCAGACTGACACTGATTATTTTAAGTTTTTGAATTAGGCATTTAGCAAATATTATTAGATGCCGGGCGTATCGAATACGAATAAAATAAAAGATATATGCATTGTCGAGGTTTTCCGACTCACCCCATCGCACCGGCGGTGCTCTGCCCCTCTCTTCACGAAGAGAGGGGTGGCGGCCGCTTGCGGGCGCGGGGTGAGTCAAAAAGAGAAAAAACACAGAACTTACCAAGGTTTGGGGCAAAGCCCCCTCTTTGATTTATTTAGGCATTCAACCGGATATTCACATTTTTTTCAGGGTTCCGATCGTTCTGAAAAGATCGAACCCCAACTACCTTAAAAAACAAAAGGGAACAACCCTTGCGGATCATTCCCTTTCTCAACATAATCTAAACATTAACGTATCAACACCTTAACCGCCTTTTCACCTTGTGCCGAATTCAATTTCACGATCCATAGGCCATTCATAAAATTGAAATTTGTATCTGTCGTTGTATCCAGCGTTTTCACCAGCGAGCCGGTAATGCTGTAAACATTTACCCTGGTTTTCGATTGTATGCCCGAAACATAAATCCGGTCTCTCAAGGCATACACATGGACATCCGATTCAGGCTGAACAACAGAAACCCCGTCAGGAATATCGTTGGCAATCAGGTCCGGAATCGGATCCCAGTTGTCGGTACCTTTCGTAAAGTTAAAGGTTGTAATCTCAGTAGCATCAGTCAGGCTTGGAGTACTTAGCAAAGTCGACCAGCCTGCGCGTGCTGAAGAATTGTTGGCTCCTGAAAGCTCAATCGTACCATATTCGTACATCTTATTCGATTCGCCACCCAGCGAGTTAAGCCAGCCAATCGGAACGATAAGCGACTGGCCTTCCATTCCGGTAAAATCAGTAGTTTCAATTTTCGTATTGTAGAAAACAACTTCGCTGGTTGTTGCCTGCCACGGACGACCGAAATATCCGGGTTTCGAGCGATAGGCAGATGCTGTTTCAGTACCCGGATTCGCTGAAGTTACCACACATTCATACATCAGGTAGCCGCGTCCGCTGCTTTGTTGTGCAGCGGTGATATACGAAACGTCGCTGTTGTCGTCGCTGGTATTCATGGCCAGTTTCGATTTATAGAATACGGCAACCATGCCACCGAACAAGTAATCCGTTCCGCCCATCATCGATCCTTTGTAAATTACTACGCGGCAATTACTTCCTCCGAAGAACGAATCCTGGCGTCCAACCACGCGACATCTCGTCAACACAGTTTGGTCTGTATTGTTGGTAATGGCAATCGCCGCCGCCCTTTCTATAAAGCTCTTGTTCTGAACGGTTGTATTGCCATAATCAGTAGGCCTTAATCCTTTGTTGCCCGATTCCCACATTTCGATTACATCTTCCGATTCTTTTTTCGAAATATACTGGTTGTACGAATTCTCGAAAATAATGTCATCAGCTTCAAATCCGTTTGCAGCCACCACAACGGTAGCATTCCAGTACGAACCGTTTGTTGTTCCGGCGCCCTTATTTTCGTACGACAGGTAA
Organism: Prolixibacteraceae bacterium; assembly: GCA_041652995.1. Taxonomy (GTDB): domain Bacteria; phylum Bacteroidota; class Bacteroidia; order Bacteroidales; family Prolixibacteraceae; genus Aquipluma. The sequence goes on along the minus strand of JBAZGO010000072.1, from coordinate 8,533 downwards.
CTGTTTTCCTTATTTACGCGCAAGATGTCGGCATTCCATTTCTGGTTGCTGCCCATGCTGTAATAATTGTAGCCATGTCCGTAGTACGATGTTATCCTGACGGCGCCTTCAGCAATGTCAATACCTTTGTTCATCAGGGCAATACTTGGACTTGCCGCAGCATTTTTCAACGTTACGTTTACTGAATTGATAACCAGCATTTCTTCATAGTTACCCGGATCAATCATTACAGTTACCCGTTCGTTGTCAGGCCTTTCCATTTTGCCGATGGCCAACAGCGCTTCATTAATCGTCTGGTAATTCTTGTCAGTTCCAACGGTAATAACCGATTTAAAGGCTACCGTTTCCGTTTCAGTAATGTCGGTAATGTATGTAGTGCCGGCTCCCGAACCCACGGTAATGGTCACAAAGCCTGCTGCATTTCCGGGGTAAGAATAATTGGCATATTCCAGGGTACTTGTACTTCCGCTTGACGTTGTAATTGCAGCGCCGCCATCAATGCTGAAATCGGCCGAGTAATAGTACGTAATCCTTATTTTATCACCGGGATTCGCCGGAATCTGAATGGTTGCATCAGGTTTCGCAGTTAAATGACCTTTGGCCAGCTCACTTGCGATAGTTCCTGTAAACATCAAACCCTTGTACGAAGCAGTTCCGTTCGGAATCGCTTTATCTTCGAACGACCAGTTCGTGACAGGACCAAAATCCAGCGTTTTACTTGCATCAGCACCATCAACCTTCAGGTTCGAAGTCAAACCAAGTTGCAGCGGATAATCATCCAATCCTGAAGCGGAAACAGAATACGTTCCGTCGCGTAAAGAAATGGCATCAACCGAAGTAAAACTGTATGCATAACCAGCTTCGTTCAAATTGGTAAAAGTGAGATTCAGTTTGGCGAGTTGTTCGGCCGTCAGGCCCGGAGCATCAATGCTTATTTGGTGCATTGACTTCGCTTCAAAAGCCAGATCGGCAGTTTCGTTGGCCATTCCGATGGTAATGGTATTCTGCGAAAGGTAAAAATCATTTACGCCCATTGCAGAAATAGTGTACAGGCAATTTGGTTCAAGCTGAACCGTGTACGTTCCGGCATCAGCATCAACAACCGGCTCGGGCTTAAATATTTTATTTGCTGAAGCATCGGGAGTATATACCAGCGACAGATCAGCCACTTTAGAGCCAAGTCCGGTAATTGATCCGTTCACCGTGTACAAATCCAGTTTTTTAATGACCACATCATGCGTAGTGGTCGATTCAGTCACCTCGAACGAGAACCCGTTGCTGATGATGTATCCGTTGGCATTGGTCAGGCTTAATTTGTAGGTATATCCCGCCGGAAGTTTAGCGGTGTAGCCTCCGCCCGCCATAGTCGAAGTCCATGTTTTGCCGGCTTCGTTGGTAAAGGCAATGGCATAACCATCGGGTATTCCTGAAGCTTCGGTTACATCAACAGCGCCTGCCAGATTAACGTATGTGGCATCTTTCCGGTAAATTCGGAAATAACTGGGTTTGCCCTGCGTATCGAAAATGTGATAGGTTCCGGCAGCTTTGGCCACAAATTTTAAGGTATCAAGGTCGCTTACCGAAAACACATCGGTTTGTGCTGTTGGATCGGCAACATACTGGAAATTGATTTTGCCACCGGCATCCGTTCGGGCGATAATTGTAACTTCATCGTCTTCGCTCAACGTTAAACTCATGTAACGACCGGAAGCCGCACTCGAATTCACGTACACACGGCCTGTGTAATCCACGGCACTGGCAATGTTCTGGTCGTAGCGGGTAATTTCTGTGTTAGTCGTCCGAAGCCTGTCGTTGCCTCCGCCAACCCAGCTTAGCACGCCTGCCGTAAACGACGGCAACACATTTCCGGAGCTGCCAACTGTAATTGTTGGAGCATACCACGAATTAATAATATCAACCGTCAGATTGTTGTTATATATGGAATTGTCGAGCTGAACAGCGCCGAAATCCCAAACATCCGTCAAACCGTTCGAAGGATCAATAGCCGCAGCATTTTCAATCGAAAAGCCATGAATATAAATTTCAGCCGTTGGATGCGCCGGACTATTCAACGTTGCGGTTAGTACGCCTTCAGGTCCGGTGTAGGTGAAACTGCTTGCTCCGCCATCGGCCAGTCCAATGTTTTGTGCCGAAGTCGATCCCAGAACAGTCCCTTCTGAGTTTTTAAATTCAAACACGGCATCAGTAGCCGAACCGTAGGTACAGGTTATAAAGGTTACAGTTGCATTTCCGGCCACAATCATGTCAATCGAATTTCCGGGGAAGAAAACAGCGCCGTGTGCCGCATCGTGGTATCCGTATTGCAGACTTTCGGTGTCGGTGTTGCTGTTCAAAGTAGCAATTCCATCAGTTGTGGTGAAAGTGGTGTAGCGAAGGGCAGCATAGCCGGTCTGGGGAAGTACACTTCCGTCGGCAAGGTTGTACGAGTAGGTTTTGCCAGCTTCTGCATGAATTATGGTACTGTTATCCGCAACGATAATCGCATAGCTTTGCGGATTCGATTCCGGAGCAGAATAAGTAATCTTTAGCGTGTCCTGATTAACAGTTACTGAGGCAATATCTCCGGAAAGGGCAGGAGTGTAGCTGGCCAGTTCGGCGCCTCCCAGGTTTATCCGGATCGAAGCCAGCTCAGCAGTTGCGCTTACAACAGTTCCGTCGCTCACTGTTACAGTTGCATTGTCGGTTGAAGTGTCTCCTGAAGTCAGGTTAATTTCGATGCCATTTACAGTAATCGTTCCTGACTTTTTCACCCAGGGAGTTAACACAACCGGATAAGGAACCGGCACAACGACTATGTATGGGATGTAGGTTGTTCCGGTGAAATCAAGAACAACAGTTCCGGCAGTTCCGGCATACAGAAAATCGACAGTTGAGCCATCGTTCCCGAAATTGCCCGTAGTTTGTGATGCCTGAGAAGCCATGTCGAAATCGCCTGTAGCGCTTGAAACTGAAATTGTTCCGTTTGAGTATATGCTTCCACCAATTTTAATGGTCGAATTTCCGCCAACCTTCAGGGTAATTTTATTGCCCGTTTTCAGGATCGATCCGTGCTGAGTCCCATTGTATCCGTAACCATTGCTTGGGCCGCTTTCTACTTTAAACAAGCCTTTCTCAATGGTGTAATTGCCATTTAAACTTGTTTCGTTCGGAATAATGCTTCCGTCGCGCAGGTCGAAGTAGTAAATAATGTTATTTGCGGCTGAAGTCAGACTTTCGTCGCCGCCCGCCTGTGCCGCAATAACTTCAACTAATGGCAAGTACAGATCAGAGCCAGGTGCAACAGTTTTAAAGGTAAGTGTTGCGGCAGCGCCAAAGTAAACAAAATCGAATGTGTCGCTTAAATCGTTGGTTACTTTGGTGAGTTGGGTACCCAAATCACCTTCGGTTGAAGCAGTCCCGGTTAAACTAAGTGAAGAATAAGCCGAACCGAGAAATTTAATAGTACTGCTTCCGGCCACGGTAATTTTAATTTCGCCGCCAACTTTCATGTTAAGACCATACTGTGCGCCATGCAAGCTGTATGTTCCGCTTAACTTTAGCGAAGCATCATCGCTTTGTCCGGCAGTAATTAGGGTGCCGTCCCTGAAATCATAGGTCCGCGAACCCGGTAATTGCCCGTAGGCAAACGAAATGCTGATTAAAAGCACAGCAACAAAAGAAAAGTACAATTTCTTCATAAGCATAGTTTTATGTGTTAGTTAAAAGTGAGAGTAAAATGATGCATTAAAATTATGACATCACGTTCTAAATTGCCGAAAATGAAATCTCATAAAGGATGGGCAGAAGTACCATGAAGGGGAAATATTTCCCAAAGAGCGGGTTTTCTTGCGCTTGAAGTATATAAATCAACTGGCAAGAAATTGCATAGCAAGAATGAATCCACTCCGAAAAGTCAAAGTCCCCTTCAGGTGATTTAGGGGTTTTTGACTTTTCAGAGCAGACTCAATAATAAAGTTATGCTTTTTATCATTTACGCACCTCCGGCTCAAAGTCTCTGGTTTACAATTCTCTAAACGTAAAGCGTGAAATCGTCAGAAGCGGAACCGGGTGGTGTAATAGAAGCAAAACTTTAGAATCTGTTTAAAATTAAAAAGAATACTATTTGACTTTGATTTTATCAATTTCTGACTCACCCCAAGCCCAATAAATAAATTGGGCTTTTCCCCTCTCTACATGTAGAGAGAGGCGGGAGCATCAACGATGCGACGGGGTGAGTTAAGGGTAAAATAACTCATTAAATAAAATTAAACAGTCTTTAATCGACGCAACAATTGAATGAATACAAATGCACAAAAAAGGGAACAACCCTTTCGGATCATTCCCTTTCTATCAGGTTAGTTATCTTTTAACTCCCGACTTCCGACTTCTGACTCCCGACTTTCTATTAACTGCGTTTTGTTTGTTCAATTATTTCTCGTGCCCGATTATCTGTTCGTTATTCAGTTCTATCAGGTCATGAACATCAAATAACTTAATAGATGCATCAAAGTATTTATCAAATAATTCAAATAATTCATGCGAATCAATAGTTGAAATAGAAATTGGGTGTAATGCCGAAATTTGTTACAAATACGATTCCATCTCTTTCTCAATAGTTGAAATAGAAATTGGGTGCAATGCCGAAGGCATGATAGGATTATAGCAAATTGGAATGAAAAGAGCTAAAAATGCCGAAGGCATGACAGAATTATGTCACCACTTCGTGGTTTTAGATCACTTATTTTACCATTCTGTATAATCGTTTCAACCCTTCAGGTTTCAAAATCCAACTCCCAATTCTAATAATTCTTTATTCAATATCGTTTATTTAGCGTCGTCATAGCGAACGAAGTGAAGCAATCCATTGATTTAAAGATTGCTTCGTTCCTACTTATGACAGATTGCTTCACTACATTTCATTCCGTTCGCAATGGCAGACTTTATATTGTAATGAATAACAAAAGGATAAAAATTGAAGCTGTTTTGTCAAATGCGCTTAGCGGTACGAAACCGCTTAGCGCAGTGCAGTCAACTGTCATTTTCACATTGTGCCCAAAAAATTGGGTAGGCTCTCGCAATGACGGATCTTCATAAATTAGTGCATTGATGATTACGGATTTGGTTTACCTGCACTATTAAAAGCAAAAGGGAACAACCCTTTCGGATCATTCCCTTCTTATTCATTTTTAACACCGGACTTCGGACTCCCGTCTTCTGACTCCCGACTTCCGTCTCCCGACTTCCGTCTCCCGACTTCCGTCTCCCGACTCCCGACTTTTTATTTCCCGTGTTTAATATTTGCCTGAGCGGCAGCCAAACGGGCAATCGGCACGCGGTATGGCGAACAGCTTACATAGTTCATTCCAACTTTGTCGCAGAATTCAACCGAACTTGGCTCGCCACCATGTTCGCCGCAAATACCAATTTTCAGGTTTGGTTTAGTTGAACGTCCGCGGGTTACACCAATTTCAACAAGCAATCCAACGCCATTCTGATCCAAAACCTGGAACGGATCCTGTTTCAGGATACCACGGTTGAGGTAATCGGGCAGGAATTTACCGGCATCGTCGCGCGAGTAACCCAAAGTCATCTGGGTTAAGTCGTTTGTTCCGAATGAGAAGAAATCGGCTTCGGCAGCAATATGATCGGCTGTTAAAGCAGCGCGTGGGATTTCAATCATGGTTCCTACCTGGTAGTCGATGCGGTCGCCTTTTTCGGCAAACACTTTTTCGGCCACACTGCGAATGATGTCAGTCTGGTTTTTCAACTCAGCAACAGTTCCAACAAGGGGTACCATAATTTCAGGACGGGCATCAATGCCTTTAGCTTTCAGGTTCATGGCAGCTTCAATGATGGCGCGTGCCTGCATGGCTGTAATTTCAGGATAAGTAATTCCCAAACGGCAACCACGGTGACCCAACATCGGGTTAAACTCGTGCAGCGAATCCACTTTGTTTTTGATCTGTTCAACCGAAATACCCATTTCCTTAGCCATTTCAAGCTGGTTGGCTTCTTCGTGAGGAACAAATTCGTGCAACGGTGGATCGAGCAAACGAATGGTTACACCATAGCCAGCCATCGCTTCAAAAATTCCTTCGAAGTCGCTGCGTTGCATAGGCAGAAGTTTTTCCAGCGCTTTTTCGCGTCCGGCAACATCGTCGGCCAAAATCATTTCGCGCATGGCAATAATGCGTTCACCTTCGAAGAACATGTGCTCTGTACGGGTCAGCCCAATACCTTTTGCACCGAAGTTACGGGCAATTTGGGCATCTTTTGGTGTATCGGCATTGGTGCGCACACTCATTCGGGTATATTTATCGGCAATCTCCATTAATTCGCCAAAGTAGCCGCTCAATTCAGGATCGATCGTAGCAATTTTACCATCGTAAACCTCGCCGGTAGTTCCGTTCAGCGAAATGAAATCACCTTCTTTGAACGTTTTTCCGTCGACAACCATTGTGCGGGTTTTGTAGTCGATCTTTAGTGCGCCGGCTCCTGAAACACAACATTTACCCATCCCGCGGGCAACTACGGCAGCGTGCGAAGTCATACCGCCACGGGCAGTTAAAATACCCTGGGCCACGTTCATACCACGAAGGTCTTCCGGAGAAGTTTCGATACGAACCAACACGACTTTTTTACCTTCGGCAACCCATTCTGTAGCTTCGTCGGCAAAGAATACAATTTGTCCGGTGGCAGCGCCTGGCGATGCAGGTAATCCTTTGGCCAGCACACGGCCTGCTTTAATGGCTTTTTTATCGAATACAGGGTGCAGCAACTCGTCAAGTTTATTTGGTTCAACGCGAAGCAGAGCTGTTTTTTCATCAATCAGGCCTTCTTTCAGCATGTCGATGGCAATTTGCACCATGGCAGCTCCGGTACGTTTTCCACTACGGGTTTGCAGCATCCACATTTTGCCTTCCTGAATGGTGAACTCCATGTCCTGCATGTCCCTGTAATGTTTTTCGAGGTTGTTCTGAATATCGAACAGCGCTTTGTACATTTCAGGCATTGATTCTTCCAAAGAAGGATATTTGGCAGCACGGTCAGCTTCAGAAACTCCGGCTAAAACAGCCCAGCGTTTTGAACCTTCCAACGTAATTTGCTGTGGTGTGCGGATACCTGCTACAACATCTTCGCCCTGGGCATTGATCAGGTACTCGCCGTTGAAAATATTTTCACCCGTTCCTGCATCGCGGCTGAAGCAAACACCTGTTCCTGAAGTCAGTCCCATGTTTCCGAATACCATGGCCTGAACGTTTACAGCAGTTCCCCATTCTTCAGGAATCTGGTTTAACTGGCGATAGTAAATAGCACGGTCGTTCATCCAACTGTTGAATACAGCACAAACGGCGCCCCAAAGTTGTTCGTAAGAACTTTCAGGAAAATCGTGGCCTGTTTTTGATTTAACGGCAGCTTTAAATTTTGCTACGAGCTCTTGCAGCGCTTCTACCGAAAGCTCGTTGTCGTTAATTACACCTTTTTCATGTTTAACTTCTTCCAGAATTTCTTCGAACGGATCAATATCTGTTTTGGAAGTTGGTTTCATGTCGAGAACAACGTCGCCATACATTTGAACGAAACGGCGATAACTGTCCCACACAAAACGGGGATTCCCGGTTTTTTTAGCCATTCCTTCCACCACAGTGTCATTCAATCCGAGGTTCAGAATAGTGTCCATCATACCAGGCATCGAGGCACGTGCACCCGAACGCACCGAAACCAAAAGCGGATTTGTTGCATCGCCGAATTTGCCACCGGTTTGACTTTCAACCTGGGCAATGGCTTCTTCAACATCTGTTTTCAGAAGTTCGATGACATGATCACGACCTAGTTTGTTGTAAATGGTGCACACTTCGGTGGTGATAGTGAATCCGGGAGGAACAGGAACACCGATCAGGTTCATTTCTGCAAGGTTTGCACCTTTACCTCCGAGTAAATTTTTCATATCAGCTTTTCCTTCAGCTGCACCATTTCCAAACTTGTAAACGTACTTTGTCATAAAGCGTAAATTTATAGATTATTGATATGTAGTCAGTTAGTTGATAAATGCATACAAAAGTAACTCAATTTTTCAGAATATTCAGTACTTATTTTTTTCATGTAGTTTAGATGAATCGCATAGACAAACGAACAATTGCTAAAATTGTTTTCTCCATCAGTCGAATGCAAATATATACATTCGTAGATGAAGCAAAAAAACTTTGGAAAGTTTAATTTTCCCAAAATCTTAACATTACTTAACGATCGTTCAAAAAACTTAACGAAACACTGAATTATCTTTGATTCGTAGTTAGAGATAAGTACTACACATTAGTTTTTTTTCATAGAAATAGGTTTGGTTAGGTAGAAAAGGATGGTTGGGGCCATCCTTTTTTTTATGCCTTATAATGAAGTAGCAAATGCGGATCAATTCAAATTCTTGTGGGGAAGCAAAAATAAAGCGATCAAGATGCTTCTGTTTTTGTCCTCAAGCCGGACTGGCTCTTCCTTTTCCAATCGATGAAAAGGAAGCAAAAATCTTGTCAAAACG
>JBAZGO010000071.1:0-22228 GCA_041652995.1 Prolixibacteraceae bacterium | reverse complement strand
TCACCACTCAAATACCAGCATTTGTGCACATTACAGATGCAAGAGTGCATGATGTGAAGGCGATGGACCTGATTGCCTACGAGATCGGTGCCTATTACATTTTCGACCGTGGATATGTCGATTTTGAAAGACTTTACAGAATAACTCGACTTGGCTCTTACTTTGTAATCAGATCAAAAAAGAACATGCAATTTGAATGCTCTGAATACAGGACAGTCAATGCAAGTACAGGTGTCATGAGTGACCAGGTCGGTGTCCTTATCGGATTCTATACCTTAAAGCATTACCCGGAAAAGCTCAGAAAAGTGGTTTTTTACGATGCAGAAATGGACCGAACTTTCATCTTCCTTTCCAACAACTTCGAACTTCCACCCGAGCAAATTGCGTTGCTTTATAAGAATCGTTGGCAGATCGAACTATTCTTCAAATGGATTAAACAACACCTCAAGATAAAGTCATTCTGGGGTACCACGGAGAATGCTGTTCGTATCCAGATTTACTCAGCAATTATTACCTACTGTATGGTAGCAATTGTGTCCCATGACCTCAAGCTTGATCATTCAACCTACGAAATTTTAACAGTTCTGGGAATATCTCTGCTTGATAAAACTCCTATAAAAGAGCTCTTTAGCAAAATAGATAACAACGATGTCAAAGAACTAAATTGTAACCAACTGTCCCTCAATTTATTTTAAGTGGACAGCAATGGATTACAATTTAATTTTACAACCCATGCGTTGAATCTGGGATTCAACCTAGATACCAGCGAGTTTTGATTTTAAACAGAGATGATACAATCATTTTTGAGAGTTATCATGTTAACCTATTTTTTTAATATCCTTAGGGCATTAAAAATTGCAATCAGGGCAACACCCATATCCCCGAAAACAGCTTCCCACATGGTGGCAATGCCAAATACACCAAGAACAATGAAAATAAGTTTTACACCCATGGCAAAATAAATATTTTGCCAAACAATGTTTCTCGTTATTTTCGCAACGTTAATGGATAAGGAAACTTTCGATGGTGAATCTGTCATCAGCACCACATCAGCAGTCTCGATTGCTGCATCGGAACCCAAAGCGCCCATTGCTATTCCAATATCGGCACGGGCAATTACCGGAGCATCATTTATACCGTCACCCACAAAAGCTACTTTTCCCCCTTTGCTTTCCTGAATTAAGGTTTCGATATGTTTTACCTTATCTTCTGGCAACAGTTCATAAAAGTATTTGTCGATATTTAATTTTTTGGCAAAGGCTGCTGCTGCAAATTGGTTATCGCCGGTAAGCATTACTGTTTGAATATTCTTTGCTTTTAGTTTTTCGATTGCTTCAATGGCATCATCTTTCAAGGTGTCCGAAATAATTATGTACCCCGCATAAACCGTATCAAGAGCAACATGCACAACAGTTCCTTCCACGTTACAAACCGGGTGGACAATGCTTTCCTTATGCAGCAACTTATCATTACCGGCAAGCACAGTTTTCCCGTCAATTACAGCTTTAATGCCATGTCCTGAAATTTCATCAACCTGCTTAATTCTTTTACTTTCTATGTCTTTCCCAAAGGCATCTGAAATTGATTTAGCAACCGGATGGTTTGAATTGGTTTCGGCATACGCTGCATATTCCAAAATTTCTTCTTTCGAAAAGCCATTGGAAGTAACAACCTCCGAAACCTTAAATTCTCCTTTGGTGAGTGTGCCTGTTTTATCAAACACCACAGTTTTTACCTGTGTTAAAGCATCCAGAAAGTTGGAACCTTTCACCAGAATCCCTTTTCTTGAAGCGCTGCCAATGCCACCGAAATATCCTAACGGGATACTTATAACCAATGCACAGGGGCAGGAAATAACCAATACGACCAATGCCCTGTATATCCATTCGCTGAATGTTTGTCCGCTATACAAAAGAGGTGGCAAAATAGCCAATAACAAAGCGCCGATAACCACTATTGGCGTATAGTATTTGGCAAACGTGGTAATGAACTTTTCGGTTTCTGCTTTTTTAGAGGAGGCGTTTTCGACCAGTTCCAAAATTTTTGAAACGGAAGATTCACTGAATATTTTGGTAACCTTTATTGTCAGCACTCCTGTTTGGTTGATCGTACCGGACAAAGCCATATCTTTTTCTTTCAATTTACGTGGCACACTTTCGCCGGTCAAGGCAGATGTATCAACAAAAGAACTGCCATCAATTACTTCACCATCAAGAGGAATTTTTTCTCCGGCTTTTACAATAATTGTATCGCCAACCTTAATGCTTTCGGGTGAAACCTTGGCCGTTTCTCCATCGGTCAATAAATTGGCATATTCCGGTTTTATTTCGAGTAATGCTTTGATTGATTTTCGGGAACGGTTAACTGCAATATCCTGAAACAATTCGCCCACCACATAAAACAGCATTACAGCCATAGCTTCGGGCATTTGATCAATTGCGAAAGCTCCAAGAGTAGCAATGGTCATTAAAAACTGTTCGTCAAAAAACTGACCCCTGATGATATTTTTTACAGCCGATGAAATAACTTTCCAACCAACAATCAGATAACCAGTTCCGAATACCAGATACTCGCCAATGTGAAAAGGTGTATCGTGAATTTCTTTTTCGAATACCATTCCTGCAATTAGAAGCAGAATGCCGGTAACTGCTTTAATAATGGTCCATTTGTTTTCAGCAAGTTCGCTCGTTGAGACTATTGCTTTCTCTTTATCAATGTCTTCTAATTCCACTTCCGGCTCTATCTCTTTAATACGGGCTTTAACTTTTTCAAGATTATCGGTATCAATTGTCATGGTTGAATTTGCAAAATTCACATTTACAAATTTCACTTCACCCAGCTTTGTCAGGTTGTCTTCAATCTTTGAAGCGCACGAAGCGCAATCCAGATTTTTTAACGTGTATTTTTTCATGTTCCCCGATTTATTTATTGTAGTAATTGTTTCCAACTTAAATTTTCATTTATGCCATATATTTTAAAATAGGGGATTAGAATTATGTTTCGGGCAAACAACTAAAACCAAAAAAGTTCCATGTAGAAATGAAATCCTAAATCCCCTATTGTTTAGATTATAATTTAATTCTTTCCCTTATAAGCTATTACGGCTTGGTTATTATATTTCCTTTAATTGTAATGGTTACCAGTGAGTTTTTAGCATTGGAGTTCACCGTAATAGTTTTAGAAAAAGCGCCTAATCTTTTTGTATCATATTTAACTTTGATAACGCCTGTTTTTTCTGGGGGGATAGGCTCTTTAGGCCATTCTGGAACAGTGCAACCACAGGATGTTTTCACATCATTTAAAATTAAAGGTCCTTTTCCTTTATTAGTAAACTTAAACTCGCAATTTCCATCGCTTCCTTGTATAATTGTTCCGTAATCATGCACGGTTTTCTCAAATACGATAGAATCATTTTTTAAATTTTGCTTCTCCTGGGCAAATAAACCTAAACCAATTATATTAAGAAGAAAAAAGAGAATTACTGACTTTTTCATACTATCAATTTTAAATTTATTAATTATTTTTTATTCCATTTTTAATTAAGGGGGTATCTAAAATTTTGCACCAGATAAACAAATCAAACCCCAATTTATACATGAAAAAGAAATAGTGCGCAATTTTAAATACCCCAAGGTTTTAAATAATGTTTTTACTACCGGATTCTATTTGCATCTTTTTATTTATCATTCAGTATCACCGGAGATTTTCCATCGGTAATGATGATTTTAGCATTTGGCGACCGAACTAAATCCCGGGTTATCTCCAGCGCTTTGAATTGAATCAACTTGTCGGTTAGGGAAGAATTCAGCATGTCTTGTGATTTCTTGATGGCTTCTGATTCTATAACCAGACGTTCAGATTCTTTCTTTTGCTTCTCAACGATAAAATCAAGCGCAATACGCTGTTTCGAAACTTCCAGTTCGGCTTCCTTTTTCTCTTTTTCAATTTGATAATCGAGGTTTTTTCTTTGTATTTCCAAATCTATTTCAGTCTTTTTAGAAACTTGTTCGGCTGTTAATTTTGACTGGATTGATTTGGTTACTTCGTCTGGCAGGTCAATGTCTTTCATAAGAACTAAATCCACAAAGAAGCCATACTGGCCAATAGTGGTAATGAGTTTTTCTTTAATGGAATTTTCTATCTCTACCCGCTGGGTAATGAGTTCGATTGCTTTGTGGTTAAGCCCCTCCTGACGCAAGGCTGTGATTAGATTGTTAATGATAAGGGTATTCTGGTAATAGCCATCGAACCTCTTATAAATGCTTTGTACCGAATCCGGTATTAAATGATAAAGCAGGGTAATTTCAGAAGTGACTTCTATTCCTTCGATGCTATGAAAACCAAGTTTCTTGGAATATTCCGTTACACGGGTATCAAAACGCTCTATTCTGGTTCCAAAAATGCCTCGTGCATGCGCGCCGGGCATCAGGATACCGGGTTGTATTTTTCCATATTTCACCTTTAATGCTACTTCGCCAGGGCGGATAATGGCACAACTACTTAGTAAGACAGCTATAGCAACTACCAAATAAACAAATTTGAATTTTTTCATGACTTTAATTTTTAAGTAATTTGTAATTCTAAGACCCTTTAAGTATTTTTTAAATCTAAATATTTCACTGTTTCACTGGTTGAAAGAGGTTTGGTTACGTTTCCTGTACGCAAGAAGAAAACAGTTTGATTATTTTCCTCAAAGTAAACAGGCCGTTTAGAGGGAATAATCGATAAGGAACAGATTTCCTTATCCCTGATTCTATGAAATGACACGTGTATTTTACTGCAAATGTCTTTTCCAAATTCGTTTGATACGATTAGCATTAACCGTTGTTCAAAGCCATCTTTAGATTCCTTTTTTAAAGACCAATAATCGTTCTCAAGGCCTAAAATTCCACCGTCATCATCAACTCCAATAATTAAAGTACCTCCATTACTGTTTAAAAATCCGGCAATTGATTTTAATATTGCACTCTCTAGATTCTTATCTGTTTTTATCTGGCGATAGTCATGCCTAAGTGATGATTTGAATTCTACTTTAGCATTTTCACCTTTTTCGATTAGTGTTAAAACATCCGAGGTAGTAAGCTCCTTTTTTGGTTTTCTTTTCTTATACCGATAAAGGATTGTACCTGCAATCACCCCAATTGCAGAAATAGCCACATTTAGAAAAAAAATATCAATATCCCTGGGTGGTAAGAGTACTTTGTATATGTCAGATAAATTTTGTTGAAGCGAAATTTGATGATCAGAGAACTCGTATTGGTAAACTGCCAACAAGAGTGGTGAGACAATAAGAAGAAATAGTCCTCCTCCTGCTACTTGCCAAATAAATAAATTATTGAAATATTTTTTCATGATGAAAACATTATTTGATAAAAAAAGGTAGAACCGGCGGGGATTTTATATTCCCCACCAGTCCTAATTAAACCATTAAACACTGGCAACGTGGCAATAGGGACACCACTTTCCCTGCTTAATATTGTCGGGTGTTGATTGAAACTGGTGTCCGTTCCGGCATTGCCAAAGCATTTTTGTTTTACAATTCCCATACATAGCAGAGAGGCATTTTCCCTCATTCTCTTTAGCTAATATATGCATGGCATCCATCCCAAAAGCTTGGTTGCCCGCACAAACAGGGCACCAACTATTCCTGACTTTAATGCTAAAAGGTGTTGCAAGCCATTGATGGCCACAATTGCATTGCCAGAGAAGTTTCACCTTACTATTGGTGTAAGAAGGTGATAAACACTTTCCTCCTTTGGCAATTGCTATTTCGCGCATTTCAAGAATACCATCCATGGCTTCTAAACCTTTTCGTCCAGTCGGATTTCTTCACCCGTTTTTACACGATATGCTTTCTCTACATTGGAAATATAAATAAGGCCATCGCCGTGATTACCCGTCCGGCCATGTTTCGATATGATCTTAACTATTTTATCTACATCGTTCTTATTGCACACAATTTCAATTTTAGCGACCTTGCTTTCGGTAATTGAAAAGCGGGTTGAAACTGTAGCGTCTGCACTTCCAAGGTTGCCGGTGCCTTCAGCCATTGAAACGGTTAAATTTGGGAAACCGGCTTCGAGTAAGTTCTGAAATATATCGTTTACCTTGAAAGGCTTTACAAATGCTTTTATTGCTTTCATGTTAAATTATTTTTTTTGTTATTCATACTAGTACTGAATTGATTGGCATTGATTTTATTCGGTTTATTCTTCGCCGGTCTCACTTTTTTTCATTTCCGATAGCAGGTAATAGGCATTGTTCATAGCCACCAACGAACCTTTCTTCAATGGTGAAAGCAGTTTTATTTCGACAGAACCGTCTTCCTGCTGTCCGGTGATAATTTCTAGCGGGCTGAATTTCCATTTGTCACCTTCTTGTTCTGAAATAAAAATAAATGATTTTCCATCTTCATTTACAATAGCGCCTTCAGGCAATGCATATACATAATCATTCCCTGTGGAAATTCTGCCGGTAATATACATTCCGGAAATTAACAAGCCTCTTTTGTTCTCAATTTCGGCATGGACATGCACTGCTTTTGGGTTTTGTTCAAAAGATTTCCCCACTGCAAAAATGGTGGCCGACAAAATTTCTCCGGAGAGGGATTCAATTGTGAATGCGACCTTCTGTCCTTCTTTAACCTTGTAAACGTCTTTTTCATAAACCATTAAATCTGCATGGATATGATCGTTGTTTAGCACTTCAAACATTTGTTTCTGAGGATCTACATATTGTCCGATTTTTACATCAACTTTTTCAATGAAGCCGTTAATAGGGCTAACCACCGGCACTTTTTCATAAATAGTACCCTGGCTGATTTTTTGAGGGTCGAGTTTAAGCAATTTCAGTTGAGCTTCAAGGTTTTTCACTTCACCCGAAAGAGAATAAAAATCGGATTGAATTTTTTGAAAATCTTTACCAGACCCTACTTGTCCTTCGTATAACGTTTTCTGTCTTTGAAAGTCTTTTTCAGCATATTGCAGTTGGTTCCACGAATTCAGATACCGGGTCTGTAAATTCAGCAAATCAGGATGGCTCAAATAAGCAAGTATCTGTCCCTGTTTAACCTCTTTACCTTCAAAAACTTCAATTGAAGTAACATTTGCACCGATAATTGCCGTAACCGAGGCTTCATTCTGAGGCAGTACCTCAAGTTGGCCGTTGGCCACAACAACACTTGAGAAGTTTTGTTTTGACAGCGTATCTACTTTAACCCCAATGGCGGTAAACTGTTGGCCAGTCAAAAACGCACTGGTTGGACCACCTTCAGGAATATTTTCTGCGGGTACTTCTTTGACGGCAATTACTGCCGGTTTTTGGTTGCAGGCTGCAAAGGCAAGTACAAAAATCCCTGCTATAATGGCTATTTTCATATTCATCGCTGTTTTATTTACTATTTCTAATTTCATGTATTTTTATTTTGAGGAGTTTATAAAATAATCAACTTTAAACCTGGAATCAAGGTAGTTTCCATAGGCGTTCCAGTAATCGAATTCAATTTGTATAGCATCCTTCACATTTTGCAGGAAACTGATATAATCAATCGCCCCTTCGCGATAAGATACAATTGCCCCATTTCTCTGTTCTTTTGCAACTGGTAATGCCACATCACGGTAATATTCCCAGGTAGTTAGCCATTTTTGATATTCATCGTAAAGAATTCTATATCCTGCCCTTACTTCCAATGTTTTTTGAGAATAATTTTCCCTTGCAATGTTGCCTTCCAGCTTAGCCGATTGGGTCTTACCTAATTGGGAATTGAAAATAAGCGGAATGCTTAACCCAAACTGATATTTATAAAAGCCAGATTGGGTTCCAATCTTCTGGCTGCCATATTCGGCAGTGAATTTGGGCAGGTAACCAGATTTTACCAGTTTAACCCGTGCATCGGCCAATTGTACCCTTTGTTCGTAAAGTTGTAATTCTGGATGCCGATAAATCGAATCTAAAGGCAAATACTGCAAAACGCCGATTCCCTTTATGGAATTATCATCAACTGTAAAAACGGTATCGCTTACAAACCAAAGATTTAACCTTTGCAAGGAAATTAGATAATCTCTTTTCGATTTCTCTTTTTGAATACTGATTTGCTTAGCCTGATTTGATGCCGACAGGTACTCAAGCTTTGAAGTAGCCTGGGTTTCATAGCGCATTCTTGCAGCCCGTTCAAAATCTTTGAAAATTGAATCAAGTTGCAGGTACAACTGGTAAGTTTTTTTTGAGCTGTACGTGTTTCCCCAGGCAACACTTACTTCACGGGCAACTTCCAATTCTGTCAGGTTAAGGGCAGTTTGAGAAATTGCCAACAATTTGTTTTGAACCCTCGATTTAGCGCCAATACTTAAAACATCAAAATCCTGTCTGACGTCAATGGTTGTATATATTCCGTTATTCGAATTACCAAGTTCCTCAGCGCCGGTTGAAAATTCGGTATTACCTATATCCCAGGCTGTTTTTTTTAGAACTTGTTGATTCTTAACATCAAGTTGCGCAGCTTTTATCAACGGAAAATTATTTTTTGCCCTGCTGATTGCGTTATTAAGCGACATTTGAGTTAAGGAATCCTTTTCCTGGGCCTGTGTTGTTGAAGAAATGAGAGATAAGCCCATACTTAAAAACAAGAAAACAATCAACGTTGTGTTTGTTGTGATCATCATACGGCGTGCTCTTCTTCTTTCAGCTAATGATTCAACCAAGGCATACAAAACTGGAATTACAACCAATGTGAGGAACGTAGCGCTAAATAACCCACCGATTACCACAGTAGCAAGAGGGCGTTGCACTTCTGCCCCGGCTGAACCTGAAATAGCCATTGGTAAAAATCCTAACATGGCTGCAGTGGCAGTGAGAAGGATCGGTCTCAATCTTTCTTGTGTCCCGATGGAAATCCGCTCCATGATATCGGTGACACCCTCAATTTTAAGCGAATTAAAGCGACTTATGAGGACTAACCCGTTTAAAACTGCAACTCCAAAGAGTACGATAAACCCAACCCCGGCAGATATGCTGAAAGGCATGCCCCGAATCCATAAGAAATATACACCTCCAATTGCAGCTAATGGCACAGCCATATATATCATAACCGTTTGCGGGAATGAGTGTAGGGCAAAGTATAACAGGATAAAAATCAGCGCCAATGCTATTGGTAAAACAATTGACAAACGGGTTTTCGCCCGTTGCAGGTTTTCAAATTCACCTCCGTAAGTGATGTAATAACCAGCCGGTAAATTGAGTTGTTTATCAAGCTTCTGTTGAATTTCATTCACAACTGATTCAACATCCCTTCCCCTTACATTTACTCCTACATAAATTCTCCTGAATGTTCCTTCCCTTGAAATCTGCATTGCCCCGGGTTGAAAATTTATCTCGGCTACTTCTTTGATAGGCACTTGTTTACCGTTAGGCAAATCGACATATAAGTTGCGTAAATCTTCAATGCTTTTACGGTGCTGTTCATCAAGCCGGATAACCATATCAAAACGTTTTTCTCCTTCGAAGATTACCCCTGCACTGCTTCCTGCAAAAGCTGCGCTGACATACCTGTTAAGTTTACTGATATCCAGTCCGTACTGCGCTATTTTTTTTCGGTCATATTGTACGGTCATTTGTGGTAAACCGGCAGTCCTTTCAAGGGTTACATCTTCTGCGCCAGGCACCTTGCTTATTATTTCCAGCATTTTCTCTCCCTTTTGCGAGAGTACATCCAAATCTTCACCAAATAACTTCACCGCAACATCCTCCCTTACTCCTGTTAAAAGTTCATTGAAACGCAACTCAACAGGTTGACTAAAGGTGAAATTAAGGCCAGGAAGTTGCGACAGTTTTTCTCGAATTTTTTCGATCAACTCTTCCTTAGTTTTGGCAGATACCCATTTGTTTAAATCCTTTTCGAGGATAATAAAGCTATCAGTATAATCAAATCCCATAGGGTCGGTGGGTATATCGGCAACG
The DNA here is from genome assembly GCA_041652995.1 of Prolixibacteraceae bacterium. Classification (GTDB taxonomy): domain Bacteria; phylum Bacteroidota; class Bacteroidia; order Bacteroidales; family Prolixibacteraceae; genus Aquipluma. Next base: position 12,274 of record JBAZGO010000071.1, on the reverse strand, counting down.
CCAATTCGGGCACAAACCGTTTTAACTTCCGGAAAGTTTGCCATAATTATGTTTTCAACTTCCAATTCCCGTTTTACTGTTTCCGACAACGAACTTCCCGGTCGGAGAAAAGCCTGCATAGCAATATCCCCTTCATTGAGGCTTGGGATAAATTCACCTCCCATGCGGGTAAAAACAAAAACAGCGCTTCCTAATAATAGTAAAGCGATGAGAAGGACAGATATTTTACGTTTAAGTGCAAGAAAAAGAACCGGTTTGTATGCGGCATAAATTGCATTTAAAAATCTATTGCTGATTCTTTCAAGTAAATTCTCGAAACGTGCAAACCAACTGTTTTTGTTCTTCGTTGGTTTCATTACTACGGAAGATATCATAGGAACGTAGGTGAGACAGAGCAGTATGGCTCCGATAACGGCAAAACCGAACGTGAATGCCATCGGGCGGAACATTTTCCCTTCAACGCCTGTAAGAAAAAGTATAGGGGCAAAAACGATCAGGATAATTAACTGGCCAAAAAATGCAGAATTCATCATGGTACTGGAGGCATGATAAGTAAGCTCATCCATTTGGTTTTGATCAAATTTACTTTTCCCGGCCTTTATCCTTTTCTCAATTTCATGGACAGTCCCTTCAACTATGATTACCGCCCCGTCAACGATGATTCCAAAGTCAATTGCCCCAAGGCTCATCAGGTTTGCCCACACGTCAAAAACCTTCATTAAAATAAACGCGAACAGCAGTGAAAGAGGGATAACAGATGCAGTAACCAACCCACCGCGTAAACTTCCCAATAAAATAACCAGAACAAATATGACGATGAGTGCACCTTCCATCAGATTCCGGCTAACAGTACTGGTTGTACGTTCAATTAAATCGGAACGGTCGAGAAAAGGAGCTATTTCCAGTCCTTTAGGCAAAGTCTTTTGTACTTCGGCGATTCTGGTTTTTACACTTTGTATAACTTCGTTCGAATTTTCTCCTTTCAGCATCAAAATCATACCCCCAACTGCTTCATGCCCTTCCTGCGTGAAAGCTCCATAACGAACCTGGCTGCCAAAATGAACTTTTTCAGCTACATCACTAATCAAAATGGGTATCCCATTGTCGTTTTTTATAACGATATTCTTTATATCATCCAATGTTCGGGCTAAACCTTCGCCCCTGATAAAATTGGCCATGTGGCTTTTCTCAATATATGCTCCGCCTGTATTGACATTGTTGTTTTCCAATGCTTCAAAAACCTCGGTCATTGAAACATTCATGGCATTCAATTTATCGGGATTCAGGGCAATCTCATATTGTTTAATATTCCCCCCGAAAGAATTTACTTCTACAACACCCGGGATTAAAGCCATTTGGCGTTTTACAATCCAGTCCTGAATGGTACGCAATTCCATTGGAGTATATGTGGTGTCATAACCTTGTTTAGGTTTTATCGTGTATTGGAAGATCTCCCCTAAACCAGTTGTAATAGGCCCCATAAATGGTTCGCCGAATTGACTTGGGATTTGGTCTTTTACTGCATTGAGTTTCTCCTGTACGACCTGCCTTGGCAGATAAGTGCCCATATCATCTTTAAACACAATGGTAACTACAGATAACCCAAAGCGGGACACTGACCGCAATTCGATTACACCCGGTAAATTTGCCATAGCCAGCTCTACCGGATAGGTAACAAATTGTTCGATATCTACCGTGGATAAATTCTGGGAAATTGTAATCACCTGCACCTGATTGTTGGTAATATCCGGAACCGAATCGAGATTAATTGTTTTTAAAGAATAAATTCCAGCTCCTATCAGGGCAAAAAGGATCAGGCTTACAATAAATTTATTCTTTATAGAATAAGCTATTATTTTATCTATCATAGTATATTATTTAAATTTATTTTACATGCACAGTTAAGAAGTGATGAATCCTGGCAATAATCCCTAAAACAAGGACCGAACAGGCCAGAATAATGAAAAACCATTTTATTACTTGTATCAGTTGGATTTTCTTTCTTCTCTTTTTCACAAACTTTAATTTACCTTCTTGCCTCATAATATTGATTGAATGTTTTTTTGTTTTTGAAATAAACGACCTGAGGTTTACCCCTGGTTTTTAATCCAATCAAAGCATCGGCCTTACAAATTGTATCACCCGAAAATGAATCGTGAATAAATGCATCCTGTCGAAAGTGTTTAATAAGATGGTTATAGCAGTCTTGGCTACAGAAGTAGTAAGTTTTACCTTGATAACTTTCTTTTGAGCTTTCGTGAATTTGTAAATTGTTCCCATTCATGCAAACTAAGTCGAGTGGAATTTCCTTGCCGTATAAGGCATATTGCCGGTAGGCATATTTGGTATCGCACCAATAAGTATAAAATGTTAAAATCGAAATTATTAGTGCTACAAGTATGCTAAAACTTATCAGCATTGTCCGGTTGAATTTTTTATCTTCAATAATCTGCCTATCCTGCAATTCCTTCTTTGTTAGTTTCCTTTTATTCATTTGATTAGAATATAAAGCATTAACAAAATCCTGACATTTCTATCAGGGAAAATAAAATAGTAAGAAGAAATTAAGCTAAGGCAGGAGGACCCCTTAAGGATAGTTCAGTAGAAAAATATTGTTTGAGTAGAACAATATTTTGGATAAAAAAAGTGGTTGGTTCTACCTTGTTATTGACTTGTTCTGTGCCAAAAACCGAAACAAAAAACAAATTGAAGTTTGACTCGATTCTGATATTAAAAGTCTTAGAAGCATCCTTTTCTGTAATGATATTATTAAAAGCGTGACAATGCTTGTTGGCTTCATCCGAAGATTCACCTGGAATTGGGTTTGTGTTAAGAACACTACTAAAATGATCGCTAAATAAATCAGAATGGTGATGATGAGTAACTATAGAATGTAGTAATATTACCAGCCCAGCCAATAATATTAACACCATTCTCATATTTTTCACAACACGATTCATAAAAATCCATTTAAGACTAAAATAACAACGACAAATGTAATAAAAAGTTTATGCAACTGAGTTGCAATGTTATTTATGACAATTTGAACAAATACCTTTCACCACCATGTTAATATTTTCGAGAGTAAAATGAACAGGGAGATTCACTGATGGAACGGGGATGTCGTTCAGGCAATACGTTTGTTTGCATTTTACACAAAAAAAATGAACATGAAGGTCTTTAGGGTGGCACTGACAGGCTTCACGGCACAAAGCATATTTTATGGAGCCGGTACCATCATCAATGCTATGAATGAGTTTGTTTTCTTCAAAGGTTTTGAGTGTGCGGTACAAGGTAACTTTGTCCACCTTTTCAAATTTTTGTTCCAAATCGGCTAAGCTAATGGCGGCTTTTTGTTCGCTTAAAACCTTCAAAACCAATTCGCGCATGGCGGTTGATTTGATGTTACGGATTTCCAATTTGGTTTCGATATCTTTCATAAATCAGGATGCAAATGTATACAGTCTTTTAACATCTTGTTCCTTATTTTTACAGTATAAGCATTAAATATTGGGATTACTGCTCCATTTGTGGTCGAAATCTCAAATCATGTTTTATTAATTACTAGGTTTATCCAATAGTTCTTCATGGTTTAGGTTTAGAATACAAACTTGCTGTCATCATATCGAATTTGGTTGTTAAAAGAACTTTATATAACAATTCTCCAAAATATTTATTTCTGGACAAAATGGAAATTAGGATTAGTCCCTTTTTCCCATATTTGATAATTAGAGTATTATGTCAAGAAAAGAGATTGAATAATTATAATAATTCAGAAGATTTAACTATCTTTGTTTTGAAAAAAGTCGTTCTTTGTAGTTTGTGCAAAATGACGTAAAGAACAGAGATTTGCTCGTTTCCAAATCGTTATCTGGCAAAAATTTTATTCTTATAATTTGCTCGTTTCCAGCCGGAAAGAATAATTCCTATGTCTGGCAACATGCATGGTAATATTTTTATTGATGTCACAAATATCTCCGAGTTCCTTCAGGTAGCTATTCATTTTCTGATTGGTCAATACTGGTAGCAGAATATCTTTATTCGATATTTTAGGATAATCTTCATATTTTTTCAATATTTCCCTGGCTTTTGACAGAATTGGAATCCGACATCGGTTATTCGTTTTTGAGCGGTCAAGAATAATCCATTCTTTACCGTCGGCACCGTGTTGAAGATGAATTCGGCCAAGTTTAGCAATGTCTGCAAATGAAATGCCAGTATAGCAAGCAAAAATAAAGATATCACGAACAACACTTAGTCGTTCAATCTGGATGTTTTTATCTTCCATCCGTTTCAATTCTTCCATCGAAAGAATTTCCCTGTGAGTCTCATCTAGTCCGACTTTAAATTTAGAGTACGGATTTTTGTCGATGTAATCAAGTGAAATCGCAAGATTTAATACACGGCGGAGGTGTTTGTGATAATTCCATGCAGTATTCTGCTGGTTATTAAAATCCTTCTTGATATAAATATCGAACGCATCCAGAAATTTATAATTGATGGATTGAATAGGAACGTCTGATTTCTTTAATTGAGTATTTATAAATTCAGTCAACCTTTTTCGGGAAGATTTATAATGCTTATAGGTTTCCATGGAATACCCTTTGTTTAGCTTGGCAAGAATACTATCCAGATAATAATCAAATACAGCAAGAATTCCTTTCGACTCCTGGATATTCAAAAGTTTACGTTTAATTGTATTAGCATCGAAATCATTATTTGTTGAACGAAGCTGGTTTAAAATGTCCTGAATTTCGGTTTTGATACGATAAAGACGTTCATTATCCACTCTTGCGCCAATGACTTTATCTTTTATCCGCTGCCTGGAGTTATCCCAATGATCAGTTGACGAATAAATTCCTGTTGCAAGTTCAATACGGCTACCAAGGTAAGTAATCCTTACACAAACGGATGATTTACCATCATCGGCTTTTCTACTTTTTCGCAATAAAAAATTAGTGACTATTTTCATGGTACGACAATTAACAAAATCAAAAATCTGGTCTCGCAGACGATCTAAAATACCTCATTTTGCACTAAATAAAAAGTGCAAAAATGAGTCAAAAAGAGTCAAATAAAATATTTTGAATCAATTCGTTGCGTGATTTTCCGCGACCAGAAAAAGTGAATTTGAGTTTGGTCTCGATTTTGTCGCTTTTCACTTGATTTCCGGGGGCTTTCTTTGAAAAATTCCCTAAAAGAAAAAGCGCTTAAATCGTTTAATTTAAGCGCTTTTTATACATTTTAATATTTCCATCCGTGCCCAGAACAAGGGCATTTTGTGTTTTGTAGTGTGCTTATATTCAAGTAATTATCAGCTTTAATTTTTCATGGCCTCGATAAATACTCTGCATCAAAAATTGAAGAACGTATCATTCTGAATCAAAGATAATGAATATTTGAATTCAAGATTATAAAGAATAATTTTTTTGATTCTTTATATTTTGCATTTTTTTATCACACATGTTTAATCTCATGGTGATGACTTACAGTGCTACATATTAGCTAATTATAGGAAGGATGTTTTCTTCAAACTACGCAAGGTCTTACCCTGATCATACTTTATTTCCGGACTTAATATCCTTCCAAATATCCCAGAAATGATGTGGATAATTGTTTTTCTTTTAAGTTGTCGATGAATTCCTTCACCGTCGGAGTTTTGCTTTAAACATACTTCATTTATTTCCAGTACATTGAATAATTCCGTTCAAGTTTAAATCAACATGTTTGCTGGTTTAAAACAATTCAAAAAGGTCTTGTCCCTTTTTGAATTGATAAAGGATTCTTTAGGGTTCACAGCTTTTTTATTGATATATACGAATAGATGTCGATGAAATACAGTTAGATGAAAAAGAATAAGTTTACTTTTCCATTTAATGTGTAAATTTATTTATTTTTACATAAAACTAGCATTTAAATCACCTATTCTCCATAGACTTATGTGGACTGATAACGAAACAGATAAAGATTTTCTAAATTTTGCTTGTACAGCCGACACCGTGGCTGAATTAATTATTCAGGCCAATAACCATCCCGTTACAATTGGCGTTTCAGGACAATGGGGTGTCGGAAAATCATCAATGATTAAGCTTATTAAAAAGTCATTAGACGCTAAAGACGGGAATTCCTTTGTCTTTGTTGAGTTTAATGCATGGCTTTATCAAGGCTACGACGATGCGAGAGCTGCCCTTATGGAAGTCATTGCAAATACACTTACTGAGGAAGCAAATTCAAGGCAAAAAGGCATCGACAAAGCCAAAGAGTTTTTAAAAAGAGTAAATTGGTTAAGGGTTGTAAAGACTGGTGTCAGCATAGCTGCACCACTTGTTTTTGGATTACCTCCAACGGGACTAATAAGTGAGGTGATGAGCATTGCAAAAAAACTCCAATCTGGCGAATTAACGAAAGAAACTCTTCAAGATACAGAAAACACAGCACTGGAAGCGTATGAAAAATTTTCAGGCTTCCTGAAGCCCAAGGAGGAGAAGACTCCTCCAAAAGAAATTCAAGCCATAAGGAATTGCTTTGAAGAGACACTTAAAGAAATCGGGATTACTTTGGTTGTTCTAATCGATGACTTGGATAGATGTTTGCCCGACACAACCGTATCAACGCTTGAGGCTATCCGGCTCTTCCTCTTTTTAAAAAATACCGCATTTGTAATTGCAGCTGATGATGAAATGATAAAACATGCTGTGCGCAAACATTTTGAAATAACCTCAAATAATGACCTTGTAACGAACTATTTTGACAAATTGATCCAGATTCCGCTCAGAGTGCCTGCTCTGGGTACACAAGAGGTGAGAGCATATTTGATTTTATTATTTGTTGAAGCAAGTGAGTTGACAGATGAACATAAAGAGACAATACGAGAAAAAGTTTGTACTCAACTGTCCGAAAGTTGGAAAGGAAAACGTGTTGATAGAACTTTTATGAATTCTCTTGGCATTGCTCTTCCTAGTTCTCTCAATTCAAAAATCGAGACCGCAGAACGTCTTGCTCACATTATGACAACTTCATCAAAAATCAATGGCAATCCAAGATTAATAAAAAGATTCCTGAATACTTTAGCCATAAGAATGTCCATCTCAAAATCTCATGGTGTTGGCGTAGACGAGGCAGTGCTAGTGAAGTTATTACTCTTTGAAAGATGTGGCAATCCTATCGCATATTCTAAATTGTTGGCTGAGGTAAATGAACACAGTGAGGGGAAACCAGTGTTTCTTGCTGAATGGGAATCTGATGTTGCCAGTGGTAAAAGTATTAATTTAAAAGATGATTGGAATGATGACTTCGTTCGAGAATGGCTTAAACTATCCCCAACATTATCTGATAAAGATTTAAGAGGTGCATTATATGTAAGTCGAGAGCATGCCCCAATTATAACGCCGGAAGATCGATTATCATCTGTCGCGATAGAAATATTAGACGCACTATTGAAACAACCTGACATGGCCGACAGCATCAAGGATGATTTAGCTCTCTTACCCAAAGCAGAGCTTTCAATAATCATGGACAGAATGCTTGAACGGGCGAAGCAAGAGCAAGAATGGGGCGTTCCTCCAATACTCAATGCTTGTTTATCTGTATCCCAAATTGATGAACTTCAAGCTCAACGATTAGCAAATTTTATGATGGGAATTTTGCCTTCTCAAATAAAACCTAACATTATCGCCAAAATAAGAGATGAGCGCTGGGCAAAACAGGTATTTGATAAATGGCAAAACTTGGAAGTTAGTCAACCAGTAAAAAGTGCAATCAATAATTTTAAGAAAAAATAATGGGTACATCTCAATCTAGCAAGGGAGCTCCTTCCAACGTACCAATAGTTCCGCCTTGGGCTGACAACGGTACACCACAAAATCCACCAGATAGTAATCCGAATGATACTACTCCGAGTAATCCGGATAATACAAATCCTAATAACCTGCCAATTGCTCCAGGAAGAAGATTTTTTGGTGCTCGTATTAACTTGAACAAATTTGCGAGTAATGGAGACAAAACGTACTTAAAGCGAGGCGTCGGGCATTATGTAAGGACTGGCTATGGTGGTTCCCAAACAGCAACCCAAAGACTCAGCCGAACTATATCAACTGCAGGAGCTTTATATAATGCTTTGTCGTACAGTTCATCAGGACAGTCTTCAGGAACATCTCCTGACATTGATTTTGATGCCTTACGTGGTAAAAGCTTCGACCAAATAACGGATGCATTAATCGAAGCAATTCGGCCAATAGATGGAGACCTTGACTCGGAAGCCAGCCAAAAGTCAATGAAAGATGCATTCTCTGAGTTATTAGGGAAATATGAAAATGCAGACCTTTTAAACCTCTCGGAAGAACAACGACTTTTTGTTATTGAGAAATTTATCGCTGGTGATGTTTTTACCCGATTCGACTTAGATATGGGAAAAGATATAAGAAGAAATGCCTCATCACATGCAAGTGCTTTATCAAGACTCAAAGAGGCGAAAGATTATATAAAAGAAACAGTTGCTTCCTCTTTTAAAAAGATTGATAAAACAATAGCTTTTACTTCCAAAACAATAGTTTCCGCTATCAAAGATACGTTGGAAGATGCTTTTCATGTATTTGAAAGTTACGCGATATGAAAATATTTTGTACCCCCGACGAAAATGCTCAGACAGTCACTGATGCAGACTTAAAAGTAGTTCTTTTTGGCAGTAGTAAAATTCAAGCGAATGGTTATTCCGGGACTAATATTTGGACGGAAATAAGGAAAAACAAGCTTAACCCGGAGCCTAAAGCTTGGGATCTACTTTCAATTGCACTATCCGTTATTGCTGCTGACTATGCCGGACACCGAAGAAAGAGCCACGATGGCTGGACACGAGTTTTTGAATTAACCGTAGCTGTTAATGATAAAGATTTCTGGAACCAACAGTCTGCGTTATTATCAAAACAACTTGGATTTTTAACAACTGACCGTTGGAGTATAACATTTGTTGAAGGTGGATTTCTTCCTCAATACAAGAAAAAGGAGGTGATACAATATCCAATCAATGATTCAATTGCATTACTATCAGGTGGCTTAGACAGCTTTATTGGAATTATTGATTTGATCGAACAGGGCATAAAACCTTATGCCGTTAGCCAGATGGTAAATGACGATTCAAGAAAACAAAGAGATATTGTCAACCTATTTTCACCCCAAATCCCGCTTATCCAGCTTAATCATAACGTTAACGTTCCAGACTCTGAATCTCCTCCTTCTCAACGAGCGCGTTCAATTATTTTTCTAGCCTATGGTGTCCTTATGGCCAGTTGTCTTGAAAAACATAAACAGGGGCAGCCTGTAACTTTGTACATGTGTGAAAATGGCTATATCTCACTTAATCCACCTTTGACGAACATAAGAATCGGAAGTCTAAGTACCAGAACGACACATCCTATTTTTTTGAAGTTTTTTAAACAGTTATTAGATAATACCGGTCTCATGATTACAATTGAGAACCCTTATTACGACAAGACCAAAGGAGAGATGTTGGAGAAATGCCTTAATCAAGATATTTTAAAATCATATGCATCTAAAACGACAAGTTGTGGAAGGTACAGGGTTCATAAACATCAGCATTGTGGCCGGTGCATCCCATGCCTCGTTCGCAGAGCTGCATTCAAGAAGTGGGGAGTTACCGATGGAACAATATATAAATACGGTGATTTATCCATTAAGTCTGATGAATACTCGAATTATGATGATGTCAAGTCAGCGGCAATGGCAATCGTAGAAGTCAGAGAAAAAGGGCTTGACGCCTGGTTGGGAAGCAATCTAAATACAACCTTATTGGGCGATACTTCCATTTATAAAAATACAATAGCAACAGGCTTAGGTGAACTAGAAGAGTTTCTGAAAGGTTATAATATTCTATGATTGATTTTCATTGTCATTTAGATTTATTTCCCAATCCTTCTGAAATTGTGAAAATCTGTTTGGATAAGGGATTGTACGTATTAGCCGTTACAACAACTCCCAGCGCATGGACAAAATCAAATGAGTTAGGAAAGGGATCGGAAAGGATTAAAACTGCTTTAGGGTTGCACCCTCAGCTAGCTTATGAACGAGAAAAAGAACTTCCATTATTTGATAAGCTGATTAGAAATGTTAAATATGTTGGTGAAATCGGGCTGGATGGCTCACCTGAATTGAAAGAAACCTGGGATTCTCAATTAAGGGTTTTTAATCACATTTTGAATTCTTGCCAAAATGAAGGGGGAAGAATAATGTCTATTCACAGTCGCAGAGCGGTAAGCCCAGTTCTGGACTGTATCGAAAAACACCCCCATGCAGGCATTCCCGTACTGCATTGGTATTCAGGAAGTATTAAAGATTTAAAGAGAGCGGTGGATTTAGGCTGTTGGTTTAGCGTTAATCCAGCAATGTTTAAAAGTAAAAATGGGTTAAATATTATTCATAACATTCCTCCGGATAGGTTAATCACCGAAACGGATGCTCCTTTTACAGGTGAAAATGGGAATCCCTATATGCCTTGGGATGTACAAATTGCTATTCTATTTTTATCTAAAATTTGGAACATCTCTGTTTCCGACGTAGAAAAGTCTATTTGGAATAATTGTAATATTCTTTTGAAAAAGATTTGATGACACTGGTTCCTGGTTCATAGCTCTTCGAAAATCATAACAGATGCCTCTAAATACTGTAGTATTTAGTTGAAATTTTTGGGGTATAATGCGTACCAAATTTGACAAAAAAATCTTTTAGAATGATTGAGAAAAACAAATCAGAATTTTCCAAGAGAACCAAGAAAAATCGGTGATAATTATTTTGCACCAACTTAAATCACAGAAAATAGGACAAAAAGATAATTATAGCAGCGAAATCAGAGATATAAAAAATTTCTCCTGAAATAGATAGGATTGGTTATGATGGAAGCTTATCTAAAAACGAAATCAAAATTTCGGCAGCATTCTTATTTTGCTGCCAATTTATAGAAATTAATTATCTTTGTATCCAAACACATTTTATTATCGCAACAGATAAGCTAAATATTGACCGGTTAAAAGAAAATTTCAAAGGTAAAGAAACCTTTGAATCAAAAGATATTGTCAGATTTTATGAGAAGGATGAGCCACAAATTAAAATCGCCACGGTCAATTGGAGAATATATGATTTAGTCCAAAGGGGTATTTTAAACCGTGTTGGAAGGGGCAAGCTTGCTTTAGGGGAAGGTAAAATATATTTTCCTGAAATCTCAGCTAAAATAAAATCAATCCATTCAAAATTAAAAAAGGAGTTTCCTTATCTCAAAATTTGTATCTGGAATACATCTTCTTTCAATGAGTTCATGATACATCAACCTGGTCGGTTTTATATTCTCATTGAAGTTGAGAAGGAAGCAACCCAATCGGTTTTTTTCTATTTAAAAGAAGAAAAGTATCCTGTTTTTGTGGACCCAACGGAAGATATATTTGAAAAATATCTTTCGGAAGAAAAGGAGAACCTAATTGTAAAATCATTGGTTACGGAAGCACCTTTGCAAAAGATTGCCGGATTAAATACTGTAACGATTGAAAAGATGTTGGTTGATATTTTCTCCGATGAATTAATATTTTCTGCCCAGCAAGGTTCTGAGCTGAAAACAATTTTTCTTGAGGCATTGAGCAAATATTCAGTGAACGAGAACCGCATGTTAAGATACGCTGATAGAAAAAGAAAGAAAGAAAGTTTGCGGAATTATTTAAATTCGATATCAAATTTACGGCAGCAAAACTAATTTGCTGCCAATTTTTAGAATATGATAGATCAGGAAAAAATTACCTTAGATTGGATAGAAAAAGTATCCAAAGCAAACCGAAATGCAGATAGAATATTGGTTGAGAAGGTTATTCGTGCCCTTTTATTGTTGGAAGGACTTGTAAAACTAAAGGTGCCATTTGTTTTTAAGGGTGGAACGGCATTAATGCTTCATTTGAATTCAACGAAGAGACTATCCATTGACATCGATATCATTGTTCCGGAGAAACCTGAAGATTTTGATGAGATTCTTGACAATCTAGCAATAGAGCAGGGATTTCTGAGAAAGGAAATGCAACATAGGATTGCTGACTCGAAGATTGACAAGGCGCATTATAAATTTTTCTATTCCCCAATTCATAAAACCCGCAAAGACGAAGAATTTGTGTTGCTTGACGTTCTTTTTGAAGAAGTACATTATAAAAACATTGTCCAACTCAATGTCCAGTCTTCGTTTGTGCCAGAAACTGGCGTACCATTAACTGTAAATGCACCATGTATC
>JBAZGO010000070.1:0-22791 GCA_041652995.1 Prolixibacteraceae bacterium | reverse complement strand
GGTCAAGAAGCATGGGAAGAAAGCCAAAAGTCTGTTCAAATATGGACTGACTTATATTGCTTCGGTACTTTTAAACGCTTTCTTTCAAGATGATATAGATATTTATAAATTTTTGTCATGTACTTAGTGATCTGATATAAAAACATGGCAGAAATCTGGCTGGATAAAGGTTCTTTGACTTCCTGACTTAATTTTAGCGCATCCTGTGCAAAACTCAGGGCTTTGTCGAATTGGTTGATGTTTTGATAATAACTGGAAAGATGATAGTACGATTTGGCAATTCCGGATTTATCGTTAATTTTTTCACGGGCTTCAAGCGATTTGCAAAGGAATTCCAAAGCTTTTGCATTGTTATTCCTTTGCATTTCGAGCTTTCCCATATTGTTGCAGATAGTTCCGATATTTAGATCATCATTGCTTTTCTCTGACAAAGCCAATCCCTTCAAATAATACTCTTCCGCAGTAGATAAATTATTCTTCGACAAGTAAATGTTACCTATATTGTTGTAGAGACTCTGGATATTTTTGACATCTTTTAAAGTCTGGCCTGTTTCAATGCTGTTATTGTACAGGTTAAGCGCTTCAAAATAATATCGAAGCGCCTCATCAAACTGTCCGATCCGATCCTGAATAATCCCAATATAAGTAAGGGCTATCAGCTCTTCAGATCGATATTTATTCTTTTTAGCTATTGTTAAGCTCGATAAGAAATTAGATAGAGCCTCGTCATAGTTCCCCATGAAAATCAGGCTACTGCCAATTTTCATGCGCGAGCGAACCACAAACAAATCATTCTTAATATCTTCGGAAAGCTCAAGCGCATTCTTCGCCTGGAGCAACGATTTGACCAGGTCAACCCGATAGTACGAATCAGAAAGTGCCAGCAATAATTTAATTTTGACGGTATCCTCGCTAGAATTGTCCAATTTAATTTGAAGGCTATCGATCTTTAGCTGATTCTGAGCTGAAATGATTTGAAAGAAGAACAGAAACAATATCAGAAAACTTCTTTTCATTTTCGGTTGCACTTATTTTGTTCAAATATATCAATTTGAGCCAGAACGAACGACAAGATATTTCGGATTCAGTTTTTTATTGACAAAATATTAAATGCTAACAAACGGAATGTTAATCAAAAACAAAGAATCATTCATCCTGAAAATCAATACATTTTGATAGCAAATAGGATTTCAGAAGAAAGGTACTGTTAAAAGTCAAATATTCGGTCGTCGTGAACATTCGGCGAGCTGGTTTAGAACAAGAACCCGAACTAAATCCGCAATGACTTGATTAAATATATTTTGGTCTTTTAGCAAACTACAAATAAAAATAACCTCTGCTAAATTTGGTTTGTATTACAGACTTAATTAAGTTTGTAATACAAACCAAAATATTTTCAAAACCTTAACACCATGGATGCAACAAATTTAAGTCAGGAAAACTTTGATGAAAAGAAGTCACTCAAAGTGATCATGGAAATGATTCAGGTGTCGAAAAAAAAGCTTCGGAATGACGGAATATTATTGCTCGTTTGGGGTTATGCCGCGTCGCTCCCTTCACTGATCAGCTATTTCAAAGAAATTCTTTTTCTGCCCAACCGTGTAATGTACTTCCTGAAATTTGCCGATCCGGTGCTACCCGTGCTTGCACTGGCTTTTACCATTTACTACATTTACACCGAGCGAAAAAAAGTGACGACCTACATTGGCACATCTCTTCGCTACGTCTGGATTTCGCTTTTTGGGTGCATGGTTTTAACCAACCTGATTTTGATGAATGTTACGCATGAAGTAAATTTCACCTTGCAGCACCCGCTGTTCATGGTTCTCACGGCTTTTGCCGTCCTGGTTACCGGCGTGATTCTGAGGTATAAACTGATTATTCTGGGTGGGGTAGTATTTGGAATTCTGGCTTATACAGCCTCATTTATGATTTTGCACGATCAACTGTTTCTCGACGGGATCGGCTGGTTTTTAGCCCTCGCAGTTCCCGGACACATCATGTATTACCAAAGAAACCGATAGCATGTTTACCGAACTGGATCCTCTGTTGCACTCGCAAGTGCGACTAGCCATCATGACTGTTCTCCTGAATGTTAAAACAGCCGAATTCAGCTACCTGCTCGAAGCAACAAAAACGACCAAAGGAAACCTGAGTTTTCAGCTTAACAAGCTGAACGAGGCCGGCTACGTGGACATTCAAAAAACAGCTAAAGGAAATTATCCACTGACGGTTTGCAGTATTACCGAAAAAGGAATGAAAGCCTACGAAAAGTATGTCGATGCTATTTCAGTATATTTTAAAGCTTCAGGATTACAGGACAACTGATTCTGCCTTATATTTGACAAACCAACCACTAAACCCTAAAAACTAAATCTTTTGCACATGGAAAAATCATTCCGGAGTAAATTTGGCGGTAAACCACTTCTGAGATGCATGGTTCTGACTGCCTCAGCAGAGAAACCGACATCTCCAAACCTTAATTTTATTTTCCATGACCAAATGCTCGGACAAGCCGTAGAATCTTTGGGCAGAAAAAGTAAAAACACAGGCTCCCGATAAATTTGACGGAGAAAGTGTTTACTTTTCCAATGCAATTATAAATTGTAAAACCTGTATATGACAAACCTAAACCTGAAAGCAAAACTGATCATTTCAATCTTCATTTGCTCAATCCTCAACATAAATTCCGGAAACGTAATTGCCAGCAAAACACGGATTTATGTTGCAGTTTTGGTAAATGACACCAATTCAGGGAAAGACGTTCATTCACTTGTAGCCGATCCTGAATCTAAGAATCCAAATGCCGGCGATTTCAGAATTAAAAACAAGAACGTTTTGCTCAAAACCGGATTTAAAGTTTTCGACTACACGCTGGCGGGAGTTTATGGTTCAGTCAATTGGAAAAAACTGGCTGAACTTGATCCGGGAACTGCCAGTCATTTTGATGAAGCAGTTCAGGAAAATGAGAAGCGAGCTGATAAATGACAAAAAACCTCTTTTTTTTAATTTAAATTAAAACCATTTTTAAACCAAGAATAAAATTTATCTGAACCAGAAACTAAAAAACGATAAACTATGAGTACAAACAGACGTGATTTTCTCCGGAATACGATCATCGGAACCGGAATGCTGGCCACAGGTTTTACAGGCCAGGCAGCTAATCTATCCAGCGGTTCAACCATTTCAGGAACAGAAAAAAAGCACAGCCAGCGGTTTAATATGAGCGGTTATGCAGCCCCAAAAACCGACAAAGTTCGCATCGGATTTGTAGGCTTGGGCATGCGTGGTCCCGGCGCCGTTGAGCGGATGTCGTACATCGACGGGGTGGAAATTGTTGCCTTGTGCGACCAGTATGAAGATCGGGTTGAAAAAATGCAAAAATTTTTGGAAAAGCAGGGACTTCCGCGAGCCAAATCGTATTCAGGCTCAAAAGATGCATGGAAAGCGATGTGCGAAAATCCGGACATTGACCTGATTTACATTACTACGCCCTGGTCGTGGCACACCCCAATGGCTGTTTATGCCATGGAAAACGGCAAACATGCTGCAACCGAAGTTCCGGCCGCCATTACCACTGACGAATGCTGGCAACTGGTCGAAACTTCGGAACGAACCCGCAAACATTGTATGATGCTCGAAAACTGCTGCTACGACTTTTTCGAATTGCTGACCCTAAATATGGCCCGGCAAGGTTTCTTTGGCGAAATTGTACATGGCGAAGGAGCCTATATTCACAATCTGCTCGGCCTGAATTTCGATAAAAACGGATACGCAGAAATGTGGCGCCTGAAAGAAAACCAGCACCGAAACGGCAACCTCTACCCCACCCACGGACTCGGCCCGGTTTGCCAGATCATGGACATCAACCGCAGCGACCAGATGGACTACCTGGTTTCGATGTCGTCGAACGATTTTCAGATGGCTGCCAAAGCCAAAGAGCTGGCTGCAACCGATAGTTTCTATACTGAATTTACTACCGGCCATTACCGCGGAAACATGAACACCACAACCGTGCGTACACACAAAGGACGAACCATCATGATTCAGCACGATGTAACCAGCCCCCGTGTTTATTCACGACTTCACACCGTGAGCGGCACCAAAGGTATGGCCAGCAAATATCCCGATCCACGCGTAGCTACCGGCCACGAATGGTTTAAACCTGAAGAAATGAAAGATCTGGAAGAAAAATACACTCCTGAAATTGTGAAACTGATTGGCGAAATGGCCAAAAAAGTGGGCGGCCACGGAGGGATGGATTTTATGATGGACTGGCGGCTGATCGACTGTTTGCGCAACGGGCTTCCATTGGACCAGGATGTATACGATGCAGCGCTTTGGAGCGCCATTGCCCCGTTAAGCGAAAAATCGGTGGCCAACCGGTCAAGTTCGGTTGATGTGCCCGACTTTACCAACGGAGCCTGGAAAACCAATGCCCCGGTTGAACTTACCCTGAAAGGTGGTGGAACAACCGGTGTTAGGGAAATCAAGAAAGGATAATGAATTTCTGATAACGCACATTGGTGCAATTGCAGGTTTTTACTTAGTCTGATTCTTTGGGACCCGAAACTATAAATGATTACCCGGGGGAATGCAAGATTTGGAATATTCTATTTACACAGAATAACCATCAGGTCGTTCACGTTTGTTCCGGTTGGACCGGTTACAATTAAGTCGCCACTAGATTTTAACGCATGATACGAATCGTTATTTGCCAGTGAAACTTCAGGAGAAACTGAGGATGCTCTCATTCTGGAGACCGTTCCTCCATCAACCATTCCCCCGGCAGCATCCGTTGGGCCATCGGTTCCGTCAGAGCCAACTGAAAACACGACAACATGGTCGATTCCTTCAATTCCAAGCGCGGCGGCTAATGCGACTTCCTGATTTCTTCCACCTTTCCCGTTGCCGCTTAAACGAACAATGGTTTCACCTCCTGAAATTATGGCGCAAGGAGGTTTGATTGCCGTTTCGCTGTAATTCCCGGAATTAATTTCGTGCACCAAGGTCGCCAGATATGTTCCATATTCTTTTGCCACACGGTCAATTGAAGTTGATGCGACCAGTGGTGAATATCCTAACTTTTGAGCACTGATTGCAGCGGCTTCACAGAGGGCAGTTACGCTTCCGGTTACAACTGTTTCGCAATTCTCAATTATTTTGGGTGTTTCCCTCCCCAGAGCTTCTGCCAAATGATCTCTGATCCTGATTTTATATTTTTCCAGAATACAAAATGCTTCTTCAGACGTTGAACTATCCGGATAGGCAGGTCCGGAAGCTATAGCATCCAGCCGGTCACCAACCACATCGGATAAAACAATGGAGTAAATTTTTGCTCCGCCGCATTGTTGTGCAAAGCGTCCGCCCTTTACAGCCGATAAATGTTTGCGAATGGTATTTATTTCAACGATGGCGGCACCACAACTTAAAAGCTGACTGGTTATATCGATGACATCTTCCAACGAAACACCGTCCAGCGGCTTTTCAAAAAGCGCGGATCCACCCCCTGAAACCAGGAATATTACCTGATCGTCTGTAGTTAAACCCGATACCATTGCCAGAATTTTTTCAGCCCCCAAAACAGAGTTTTTATCCGGGACAGGATGACCGGCCTCAATAATTTCGCAATGTTCAATGTGACCTTTCGAGTGTCCGTATTTCGTAACAACAATTCCTTTTCTGACTTTTGAACCCAACGCTTCTTTCGCCGCGTTAGCCATGTTCCAGGCGGCTTTGCCGATTGCAACCAAAACAATGTTGCTCCCAAAATCTTTCTGATTTAATGCTTTAACAACTGCAGCCTCAGGCAAAACAGCTTTAATCGATTCATTTATGATGAACATGGCATCGTCCCGGATGGTCTGCATAGAATTACGTTTTTAATCATTAAAGTTTAAACCTGAAAGTACCATTTTTTGGGCTTATGCCAACCCGTTTTTTTTAAATCTTTCGTAACTGAAATCGTTCCGGAGTGTGTACCACGAAATTTAAACAAAAATGGTTTTCCTGTTTGAACCAGAAAGGTGGGTTTGATCCATTTTGATTTAAAAATCCAACGTATTGTTGAATGTTATACATCAGAAAAAAATGGACCCCAGGAACTTCCTTTGTCAGAAGTTTCCCGGGGTCAGGTTTAGTTGGTTTAATTCAGGTTTAATTGTAGTGCGAAGGATTTTCGTCCTGCCATTCGTTTATACCATCCCGGATACGGTTTCTAAAAGTTAAAGTATCCTGTGCGTAAGATGTCGTTCCGTCAGCATTATCAAATTTGTAGTTCAGGATAATCTTCCTGTCTTGCAGAAGTTTTGACCGGTTAAATGTGCTGGCTCCATTCGGCTGCACATCAACAGTTGAATCATCGGCTTTACTAACCACTATATCAGAGCCATTTAAAGTAAGTCTAAATGATCCTGCGCCATTGCTAATGGCACTTGTAACCAGTTGGTCAGGAGCAATTGTTTTAAGAGACCATACCATTCCATCGGGCTGCGGTATCGTAGTGTAATATTTAATTGTACTTACCACTGCACCTGTTGCATCTTTAACGGTGGTAACTCCCCCGTGGTAATAGTTACCAAAAAGCATGTTTTCGTACCTAAGTCCTACAATAGCATACTTTTTAGCGGTCAATACCGAATCGGCGTCAGCATTTGTTATCAGGAAAGGCAGTACATACTGCGATTTCAGCGTGGCAGTATCCGATAAAAATTTAACAGAATCTGGTCTGATTATTACACTGCCAACATGCTGCCCCTTTTTAATGGTGATCGAATTACTGCTTATGGTGTAATAATCAGCAGGCATTGGAGTCAAACTTGCCAGGTCGGCAACATTAGTTTTTATGTAGGATAATGGAGAACTTTGCATCAAAGTCAATATAGCAGGCGTGACAAGTGAATTGTCCAGAATAAAATCAACTCTCCTGTCCCTGTCATTTTCCATAACGCCACCTAAAGCAGTTCCGACTTCAATTTTCATTCCTTCGCCCACAACTACCGTGCGAACGTTAGTTTGATACGGAAAATAAATACTTGTATAATCGAAGTCTTTTATATAATCTTCGTAGCACGAGCTCAAAGCGAGTGCTAGAAACAGTGCAGAAATTATTTTTTTCATATTCTTAGTTTTTATAATTAATTGCCCCAGGCCTCCCAACCTTCATTCTGAACCAATTTGCTCATTTTCAACATTTCGGTATAGGGAATTGGTAAATAAAGCGAATTAAAATTGCGGTTGTCAACAACTTCAGAACCGTAAGTGAAGGTTCCGGATGCATCTCTGGTAATAGTTGCCTTATGAACAGGATTATTTACTGCTGCTACAGAAGAACTCCAGCGTCGCAAATCGTAAAAACGAAGTCCTTCAAAACAAGTTTCGATACGTCGTTCATTCTTGACAAACTCAGCAAACTCAGTTTGGCTTTGCGCAACTTCGTCTAAATACGGATCCGTTGAATACATATTTGCATTGTCGTAGGTTTTGCGTGTGCGCAAATATTTCATGGCATCTTTGGCCGAAAGACCAAACGTACTGCCATTCGGACCTTCAACTTCGTTGGCGGCCTCTGCAAAAGCAAGGACCATGTGTGCCCAGCGATAATAAAATTTAGAATGAGGTTCTCTTGTCACTGTCGACATTGACCAATTGACTTTCATCGAAATGAACTTCTTGATGTGGTAGTTGGTGCGGCTGGTTGCCTTTGGTCCGGCAGCGTCTTTCCCAACCGGAATATTGTCCACGGCGTTTTCCCAGTTTTCAAAGGTGTACCAAACTGTACCTGTATTGTTTTGCTTTACTTGGGCGCCATTGTAGTAAATTATGCTATACAGTCTTGGATCGCGATCCTTGAATGGATCTGCCGGATCATAATTGCTTCGCGAGTCTGTAATCGGATAACCATTTTTCATCGGGAATGCATCGACGAAATCCTGTGTAGCACCAATTACCCCATTCCCCTGAAAACCTTTAGGATATAGAGCGCGTTCCATAGCATCGCTGGTGGTGGCAATGTTGGTCTGCGAGCTACCGACAACCCTTGAAGAGAAAACAATACCCGGAAAGTTCGGATTGGTCCAGATAACGGGGTTTGTCACATTAAAACCATTCGTTACTTTATCAACTGTCAGTTTAAAATCAATTACCTCTTTCGCATAACTTGCAGCTTTGGTCCAGCGGCTTTTATCGTTCGACGGATTAAACAAAGGACTGGCGTAAGTGAGGTACATATCGGCCAGAATCGCACGGGTGGTGATTCCATCCATCCGGCCCCAATAGCGACCACCAGCATACGTTTTATCGCCTGAAACCAGGAAGTCGCGATGAGCGATTGGCAAATATTTAAAGGCAGAGTCGCAGTCGGCAGTGATTTGTGCCACGCAATCGTCATACGTATTTCGCTCAACATTTATTTGCTGACTCATGTCTTTTGCATAATCCATCAAAGGTTCAAGTACGATTGGGTAGCCAAGCATTTCTCCGTTCAGTCCTTTTCCTCCCCATCTTTTCAATAAATCCCACTGGAACCATGCGCGTAATGCAAAAGCTTCGCCCTGCAACCGGTTACGAACCAATACATTGTTGGCACTGTCGACTAAAAACCGGGTGTTGATTCCCCTTCTGTCTTTCAGGAACAGATTAACCAGAGAGATAGCTCGATAGTCGTTTTGCCAATAAAGTTGAAAGGGATCTTCACCAGTTACCATGGAGCCCACGGCCAGTTTATTCATCACGTTTGTCGTACTGGTAATCACTGCATCATCAGTAGCACCGTCCAGGTAATACCCTTCGTTGTTGTTGTAATCTCTGGCGTTGTTTGTCATGTAATCATAACACTGCCCAACCAATCCCTGAACGAAAGCCTGATTCTTCCAGTTTTCTTCATCGGTATAATTACCGTAAGGATATTGATCAAGGTAATCCTTGCAAGAGCTAATGAGCAATATTGCAATGAGGCTTATAAATAAAGTTATCTTTTTCATATTTGAAGTCTCTTAAAAAGTTAGTTTAACACCAGCCGTAAAAGTTCTGTACAGCGGATATTTGGTTACACCCGAATCCATTGATTCCGGATCAACATCCTTAATTCCTGATAACGTCAGAAGGTTTGATCCACGAACAAAAATCCTTGAACCCCTCAATCCCACACCATTTCCTGGTGATAATTTCAGGTTATAAGCCAATTCAACATTCTGAATTTTCAGGAAACTGCCGTCTCTCATCCAGAATTTTGAGAACTGGAAATTGTTATTAATTTTCTGGTAAGTTAGTTTTGGATAATCGCCGCCAATATTGTCTTTCACGAATTTTGAATAGGTATTGTCGTCCCAGCCATTCTGAAAATATCTGTTGGTGAGCGCAACATCAACGAACGCACGACCATTTCCGATTACAGTTAAATCAAAACGCTTGTAACTCATAGTCAAATTCAGGCCAAAAATCAGTTTAGGTGTAGAATTACCAATTTGCGTCTGATCGTTGTTGTCGACAACACCGTCTTGATTTAAATCGGCATACTGGAGATCGCCTGCACTCAGTTTTTCATCAAAAAGCTGTGGAATTTTATTGGCTGCTTCGTCGCTTTCAAACCGTCCAAGGTAAACCAATCCAAACATCGCGTCAGCAGGAGTTCCTGTTCTACGTTGATAATCATATTTATAAGGAATTTCATCCATTTTAATCCGATCAGTGCTTAACGTAGCCAAATTAAAGCCAAGAGAGTATTTGAATTCGCGGCCAATTTTATCCAAATACTGAAGCCCTAACTCTAAGCCCTGGTGCCTCGTCTGAGCAAAATTATAATATGGGTTAGCCAGATAGCCCGCCACCAACGGGAACGTATTGTCGATACGTACCACTGTTTCGTCGCGCAGGATGTTAAAATAAGTCGCTTGCAATGAAAGTTTATTTTTGAACATCAAAGCATCAAGTCCAACCGACAGTTCTTTACGGGTTTCCCAGGTTAAATTCGGATTACCAATCCTGTTGTAAGTTGTACGATAGCTTCTGTCGCTGTCAATGGTTGAACCAAACCATCTGTTAGCTGTGTGCGGGCCAAAAACAGAACCGGAGTTATTTGCAGTCCACCGGTCGTTATACATGTAGTACAGATTGCTGTTCAGAAGATTGTCGTAGCCAATCTCACCGTATTCGGCACGTAGTTTCAGGAAATCTATCCATCCTGAAGTTTTTTGCATAAAATTTTCTTCAGAAACGACCCAGCTTGCACCAATTGACGGGAAAAGTCTATAGCGATTTCCGGGAGCAAAACTTGATGCTCCGTTGTAACTCATTACAGCCTCAACGGTGTATTTGTTGTTGAAGGTGTAAAGTCCGGTCCAGATGGCGTTTTGCTGACGCCTGGGTTCTTCAGTACGATCTTCCAGATATTTTGAAATGGTGTACGTAAGGCTCGTTTGTACATCGTGAACCCCAAAAGAACGTTTGTAGCTAAATGTTTGGTATCCGGAAAGCCGTTGCGAATAGTAATCATGGAGTTTTGCCAGATTTGACATTTGTATACCATCCTGAACTTTGGTCAGGGCAATGTCATAGACCTTTTCCCCGTTAGCATCCAATACCGGGTTGCCATTTTCATCAAATTGCTGTGAGGCCGTCGGTATATAGGCAATATAATTTTCAGTTTTACCTATGCGGGTCATGTTAAAAAGATTAAACCCGATGTATGATTTGGAAGTTAATCCTTTTAACAGGCTTGAAAGATCGTATTCCAGCGCTACATTTGCCGATCCGGTTCTTCCTTTTTCGGTGTAGTACCCATTGTCAACCAGATTTCCAATTGGGTTGCTTTTATAAGCCGGGTTAACTCCGTACCAGGGAAGACCCGATTCTTCGTCGATCGCAGCGTAAACGGGGAAAGCAATTGGCGGAATAGACGTAATGTCTGAAACAACAGAATTAAATTCCTGAATGTCGAGAGCGGTATTGACACCTCCATCTTCATTGGTATAATTCGAATTGTATCCGTAATTGGGCGATCTTCTCAATGAGATCCCTCCAAAGAAATCAAATTTTAATTTGACAAAATCGTTAACTTTTACATCGATGTTTGACCGGGCATTTAACCTGTTGTAATCTGCTGGTTCGCCAAGTTTATAAATATCGCCTTCTCCTGAATATCCAAGATATGCAAAATACTGAACAACATCATTTCCTCCATTCGAAGCGATATTCATTTTCGAATACGACTTGGTATTTTTCAGCATTAAATCCCGATAGTTCGAGTTTGGGGTAACTTTGTTGTAAGCATCATTTTTATCATATCCGGCAATCTGTTCGTCGCTGTACAAAGGAAGTAAACCACTGTTGGTGCGAGCCATGTTGTTCAAACGGGCATAATCGCTACCCGAAACCCATTCCGGAAAACGATCGATAGCACTCAACCCTTTTTCCATATTCACATTCATGATGCGTTCGTTCTTGCTGCCACGTTTGGTTTTAATAAAAATAATTCCGTTTGCAGCTTCAGAACCGTACATGGCTTTCCCAATCACATCGTTTACCACAGTAACTGATTCTATTTCTTGTGGATCAAGCGGCATTTGTGTGATATCAACCGGTACATCATCCACTATATATATGGGATTAAATCCACGTACATACAAATCAACTTTTGAGCTGATGTGGTAGGCTCCGTTTGATTCTTCAGCACTCAAACCGGTTGCGCCTTCGCGTTCTTCAACCCTCAATCCAGGAACAAGTCCGACAAAAACGTTGCGGATGTCATTCGAAGGATATTTCTCAAGCTGGGAGCTATAAAGCGTATTGTACGCGCCAGTGGTAGTTCTTCTGTAGCCAGTATTATAGGGTAAAGGTATAATATCTTCATTTGTCTTATAAAGAATCGATTTCTTTAAAACAACTCTGCCATTATCTACCAAAACAGAAACAGAAGTCACTTCTTTTTCATAGCCCATTAAAGTTATTGATACAATTTCATTGGATCTTGCCTCAAAGCTAAATGAACCGTTTGTATCTGTTTCTGCATGAATTAAACCTTCGCCAACTATGATTTGTGCGTTCGGTAAAACAATACTGTTTTCGTCGGTCACTTTCAGGTTTACACTGACTATTTTTACCTTTTTCTCCTTAATTTCCTGAGCTGAAGCTGAACCTATTAAGATAAGGCTGAGCAGAAAGGTCCAAAGAAAGGCTCCTTTATTATATTTTATAATGTTACAATATCTCATTTTTTTCATATTTCGCAGATTTTTATTACCAAACCGGATTGAGGCTGGTGTCGAAATTCTTCATTTTATAATAGTCATCTGTATCAAAAGGAATGTAATACATCGCATCTTTCCACCTTGGCTGACGATTAGCAGGTAATGCATAGCGAGTGTATTTAAATCCGGTTGGATATTCAGCGCTAACCCCTACCTTTTCAGCATTGACACCCATTAATGTTTGCGACATTACTGTTGGCGCATCTTTCCAGCGACGAAGATCAAAATAGTGGTGAAATCCTTCAAAACAGAGTTCAACCGTACGTTCAATTTTAATCTTATCTCTGAAGACCTCTTTGCTGATGGTGTATTTCGAATCAAGGTCTGGCAATGTAGCTCTGCTTCTTATGACGTTTATTGCATCGACAGCAGTTAGATTTGCTCCTGGTGCCATTCCTGATGGGCCATAGGCTTCGTTTACTGCTTCTGCATAGTTTAGATACAATTCACCTAAGCGGATTATTGGATCAGTCAAGTAGGGTTTGTAACTTGTGTTTCCTCCTGACATGTCACCCAGCAATTTTTTGCCATAATATCCCGTGTGCGTACATCCCTGGTATTTAACTTCATTCCGCATTTCACCATAAATGGTTTTGCCATTTTCATCCAACTGGTACCAGATCTGTGCTTTGTTTGAATAAGCAGAATAGACAATTGGTGCCTGATTATAGACAATATCATTATAGAAACGGGGATCACGGTTCACATAAGGATCCTGTTCGTTGTAATGACCTGCAGCAGTTGCAACTTCCCTGTCTTCAGGTGTAATTAATGATTCACCCCATTTTGTTTCAAATTTATCGACCATATTCTGAGTAGGACATTCGCCCGAATGACCCGATGTTTTATTTGCCATAGCACCACCTAATAATCCTTGAGTATTGCCCGAGCCATTATTTAAATCGTTGCCATAAAACCAGGCAAATAATTGCTCGTTACTGTATTTCGCCAGATAATTGTCAGAATATTGCGACATGGGCAACAAACTGTATTGGTTGGTCAGTGAAAGTTGAATTGCCTCCCAGTTTGCAACTGCGGCTTCCTCCCAATCCTTGGTTCCGTTGGCATTATTAAGCGGACTTGCAGCAAAAAGTAATGCCCTAGCTTTAATGGCCTTTGCGGCAACTCCTGTAGGACGCATCTGATCGGGATCAGCCAAATGCCCGGATTCACCTGGTCCCGGATCACGCCGTATCTTATGCGCTTTTTCAAAGAAAATATACGCACTATCCATATCTAAGGCAACATTCCGGTAGCTTTGGTTTTTGGTTGCACGTGGAAGATCCCATCCTGCAGGATCCTCCCCGGTAACATGATCGATATAAGGCATCGGGCCCCATAGCCGGATTAATGTAAAGTGCGCGTAACCTCTCAGAAAATAAGCCTGCCCTCTGAAATCGTCCTTTTCTTCATCTGTAGCATCCTTTACGCGAGCGACATTTGCCAAAGCTGTATTACAGATTCGAATGACTGAAAACATCGCTTTCTGTATTGGCCGTCTGGCTAAGTCAGTTGTCATCATGTTAACTGTAGCGCCCATTGAACCTTGTTTCCAGTCCTGAACACGGAAAAGGCGTCCGGCATCAGCTATTTCTGTCAATTCATCAAAGGGCGTTTTTTGATCCCACATCGAGACCCAAAGCGGATAACCGGTACGGATATTTACCTGATAGTTTGATGTTCCTGATTTTTCAGTACCACTATAAGCTGCATCAAAAAATAATTTGAAATTTGCATATTTCTCAAATACATCAGTATCTGTCAATCCCGCATCGGGAGCCTTGTCCAGATAATCTTCGCACGAACCCAGAATAAAAAAAGACAGGAGCAACGTGAGTGTCTTTATGGTATATCTTTTCATAAATTTCATTTTTAAAGTTTAGAATGCAACCTTTAATCCAAGTTTCAAGGTCATCAATTGTGGATAAAATCCTTGCTGGAAGTCTTTACGTTCAGGGTCACCTTCAATCAGTTTAGTGAAAGTATAGACATTGTTTGCAGAAGCATAAACGACAAGGTTTGATATGCCTGCATGCTTACCAAGGTATTTCGAATTAATGGTATAGCCTGCATAAATTTCTTTGATACGCAGGTAATCCGCATTTCTCCAAAAGCGGTTCTGTATCTTAAGACCGTATCCTCTGTCCGCTTCACCGCCACCCCACATCAGGTATGGGTTATCGCCTGTTCCAATATAATGAAGGGTCGAGTGATTGGCATTCAGGTTTGTGGGGGTCCAATAATCAAGCTGAGAAGCATGAATACGCCAGGTTCCTTTGGTAAACTCATTTTCGTATGTTTGATTGAAATCTACCCATTTCCCGGTATTTCCCTGCAGCAGCATGTTAAACTCGAAATTTTTGTATGATAGACCTCCTGAAAAAGAGAAGGTAACCGGAGGATACAGATTTCCTTTGATTGGAAATTGATCCAAATTGGTGATCGTGCCGTCAGCCGAATAATCCAGAAATTTGTAATCGCCAACACTTACTCCTGTAACGGCAACCGGCGAGGGGTTGTTCATAATGTCGTCGATACTTGTGAAATATCCCGAACCAGTCAAAAGAGTTCCACCAATCTGTGCACCCAACGGTTTACCGGCATCTTTTTTATACTCCGGAGAGTAAGGCAAGTCATCTTTAAAGACCACACGGTTATCGCTATAACCAAATACTCCCCTGAAATTATAAGTCAAACCATATGTTGTTGTTTTATTGTACTCAGCTTCAATTTCGATCCCGTGTTTCTTCATTTTTCCGAGATTCAGTGATTTGAAAGTATTCCCTACAAGAAAAGTAACAGTTCGGGGAGTTAGCAACATATTTTCACGGTATTCGTCAAAAAGATCAACGTTTAAAGTGAACTTGTTATCAAATAATCCGAATTCAAAACCTAGATCCCGTTTACGTGCACTTTCCCATTGCGAGTATGAATTCGCAATTTTATCTTCCCTGATTTTGCCGGCACTATCGGTAAAATAACTACTCTGATACAACCATCTTTCAGGCGCTGAATCACTACCAACTAAACCATCAGAGTAACGAATTTTCATTTTGCTCATCCATGTCAGAGCAGATTTAAAGAAGGATTCTTCAGAAATTACCCATCCGATTGCTCCTGACGGGAAAAATCCAAAACGGTTTTTTGGTGCGAATCGCTCAGAACCAGTATATCCAAGGTTAATTTCCATTAAATACTTCGAAGAGAAACCGTACGTTCCACGTCCAACCCAACTTTCGTTAAAATAGGCAAATTCAGTTCCCGCATTTTTTTGCTGGCGATTGAATAAGGCCAAACCAGTTACTCTGTGCTTCCCAAAAGCACGGTTATAACTTGTTGAAAGCTCATAGTACAGATCACTATAATAACCACCTTCCAACGCTCCGACATTTAAATCAACAGGAGGCAAAATATATATTTCAGCCCCTTCACCTTCACGTTTCCATGGATTTAAATCTGTTCCAATTTTGGTATAGTCGAGACTATATTTAGGAAGCGAATAATCAGAATAAAGAGAACGAATTTTATAATATGTACTCAAAGCCACCTTACCTTTTACAGATAATCCTTTGGTCACAAAATCCAGTTTCTGATCCAGTATTAAATCTGTAAATAATTTTGAATCTGCATATTGATTAAAGTCTCCTTGATTCATAATACTGTATGGATTCCCTGTATATTCCGATAATTGTGTTGATAAACGGTCTCCCTTATCATCGGGATAAGCAGGATCTGGAACCAGTTCCAACGCCCACGCAGGGAAATAGGCCGGGAATTTTGACGGACTCGTCTGGTACAAATTACGCCACGGGGTATTCTTTGGTTGATTCTGGACACTATAATCACCACCTACATTGAACGACAATTGGGTTGAACTGGTCAGGGCAAAATCGAGGTTTGCACGATAATTCAATTTTTCATATTTGTAACTTTGATCCAAATACCCATCCTGTTTTGATTTAAAAAGATCTCCCTCGTGAAGATATCCGAGAGAACAGAAGTATTTAATAAAGTTTGTTCCACCCGATATGTTAAAGTTTGCATTGGTGACAGGCGCAAATTCTTTGGTCATAACATCAAACCAGTCAACATTGGGGTATTGTAAGGAATTAATTGGTGTTGACGGATTTTTATATTCATTTAAAATCTGATCTGAAATTAGTTCGGAATATCGTCCCTGATTCTTTAACCCAATGTTGTACGCACTCATGGTTGTATATGAATCGATGAAATCAGGTACCCTGGTAGCCCGTTGCAAACCATACGAAGCCGACAAATCGAGTTTGGGTTTGCCTAACGACCCCCGTTTAGTGGTTACGATGATTACTCCGTTTGCACCCTTTGCTCCAAAAACTGCAGTGGCCGAAGCATCTTTCAATACTGAGATGGTATTGATTTCATTGGGGTCCAGATCAGTGAAGTCGCGTTCAACTCCATCAACCAGAACCAATGGGTTTGATCCGTTCCAGCTCGATAAACCCCGAATAATGATTTCAGAATCGTTACTTCCTGGCTGACCTGTTGCCTGCATGGTTAATACGCCGGAAAGTTTACCTGCAATTGCGCTTGTAATGTTGGATGTCCCTGACTGCATCAGCGAAGCACCTCCTACCTGCGAGATGGCTCCTACAACGCTTTCCTTTTTCTGAATGCCATAACCAACAACAACGACTTCTTCCACACCAACAGTTTCCTCGGCCAAAACAACTGAAAAAACCGATTGATTCCCTATCGGAATTTCTTTGGGTTTCATTCCGATGAAAGTGAAAACCAAAACTGAATTGTCAGGAACAGAAAGTTTAAAGTTTCCATCAGAGTCTGTAATTGTGCCGGTAGTAGTTCCTTTTACCAATACACTTACCCCAGGCAACGGAATACCCGAATTGTCTTTTACAGATCCGGAAATTTGTTTCTTTTGTTCCGTAAAATTTTCTTTCAGAAGGATGTTTGGAGAATCTTTTTTATCGACAGCTAAAATTACAATTTGACGATCGTAAATTTTGTAGGTGTTCAGTGTACCTTCAAAAACTTGATTCAGAATTGATTCAACTGTTTCATTGTCAACTTTCACATCGACAATCCGATTTACATCAACCTGTTTTTCATTATACAGCAGAATAAAATCACTGTTTGCTTCAATTTCCCGAAAAACTTCCTTTACTGTAATTTCGCTTAATTTGAGTTTAAACCTGATCTCCTGAGAATAGGTATTCGATGCTGCTGATACCATCGAGAAAAGGAGAAAGAGAGTTAGTAGTTTCATTTGCAACAAGATTTTGGACCTGCTTCCCGGAGGGATGCATTTCCAATTACATTTTTTTTCCATAAATTTGAAAGGTTTACATTTAACACTATTGTAATCACTAATTAAAGTCGGAAAGTTGGCAGACCTTCCGGCTTTTTTATTTCATCATATTCAGGCGTTTTATTTTTTTCTCAATAAATATTTTGTCTCCATTAATTCGGTATTGAAGGTCGGCAACATCGCTTAAGGCCAGCATCACTTGTTCAACCGAGTCCTTTAAGTCCAGCTTGCCCGAAATCAGGTCTGTGGCTGAAAAGTTCCGGTCGAAGACAAAAGTTACGTTGTAGTAACGTTGCAATTTATTTAGCACCCCATTTAAGTTTTGCTGCGAGAATTTAAACCATCCTTCCGTCCATGCAATAGCAAGTTCAGCATCAGGTTCAATACTTACTGAAATTGTTTTGAGTTCCTTGTTGAAGCTGGCTTTTTGATTTGGCGCTAAATAGGTTTCAGCCTTCATAAATTTTAAAGCAGATTGTTCACTCACCGAGACTTTTCCTTCAAGCAAAATGGCTTCTGTGAGCTGATCAGATGAATAGGCTGAAAGGTTAAAACGCGTTCCCAGAACTTTAACCGCGATTTCGTTGGTGTTCACAATAAACGGAATGTTCTTGTTGTGAGCCACTTCAAAGTATGCTTCCCCTTCCAAAAATACTTCTCGCTTTTTGCCTGAAAATTTAGTTGGAAATGCCATTCTGGTTCCGGCATTCAGCCAAACCTTTGTCCCGTCTTCAAGAATAAGCTGCGATTTTTTCCCAAATGGGATTACAATTTCATTCATCTTCGTCTGATCAGATATCTTTTCTTCAGTCAAATCAATGATTTTATTGTTGTTAATCACAATTTGTTGTTCTTCGGCAAGAGAGATTTTCGAATTTTGCTTATCCAGATTAACCTTTGTTCCATCGGAAAGAAGAAGACGCGACTGACTATCTGACCGGGTAATGGATTTGGTCGAAAAAGTATAGAATTGATTGTCACGCACCAGAAACCAATAGACACCAACACTTCCAATCATCAAAAAAGCAATGAAGATGGCTGCATAGCGTAAGATGCTGCGCGTTTTAAATGAATGGGGTTGTCTCCCGGATTCCAGGTCGAACTTTTCAATGCTTTTCCAGATTTTCGATGCATCTTCTTCGTCAATGTGATCCTGCCGATCGCGTAAAAGTTCGACTATTTTTCGGGCAGATTCTACATTCCTATTTATTTCAGGATTTGCTTCCAGAAATTTTTCCCATTCCTCTTGCTGCCTGCCTGAATTTACCCAGGCAATAAAATCGCGGTTTTCGGCTAGTTTTTCGATCGTGTATTGTAGGTATTCTTTCTTCACTTCAACTTCCTTTCATTGATGCATCACTAGTAGAAAGGAAGATTCTTCATTTTTGTGGACTCAAAAAATCAGATTTTTCAAAAATATTTTTGTTCCGGAGAAAAATTATCAAAAGAGAAAGATTTGTGTCGCTAAAATGCTGCCGAAGCGACTGTATTGCACGGAAAACCATTTTGCGTGCCGAGTCGTATTTCATCGACATAATTTCACAAATCTGGTCATAATCAAAATCACATGAGAATCTGTAATATAGGATCTCCCGTTGTTTTGGGCTTAATCCGGCTAAGCCCTGTCGAATCCATTCTTCCTTTTTGGACAGGCTTTCTTTTTGGATCCACTCGTCCTCGCTTGAATAAACTATATAGTTTGCCTGCAATTCAGTTTCGTTCTTCAATTCAGTTTCGTTTGTTGAGCTGTTCATATTTTTGGCCAGCCGACGTCGGAATGCTTTTGTTAAATAAAAATGAATGTTATTTGTTGGTCCCAGTGTTAACCGGGTTCTGATTAAATCAAAAAACAGGTCCTGGATGGTGTCTTTTATCAGGTCGTTATTTGTCGAAAACTTTTTTCCGTATCGGAAGAGTTGGTCAACATACGACTGATAGATTTGTGAAAGAGCATCTTTTTTATCCCCTTTAAAATCCTCCCACAATTGATTATCGTTAAAATTCTGTTGCATTTTCTGGCTATTCCGGTTCCAAAGATAGAATTTTTGACAAATTCGACGCTAACGGCCCTAAAACATCATTTCAGCCAAACATATTTTTATAACACAATGGCTGGAATTGGATTTTTAGCAGATAAAATTAAATTTAATGTATTTAAGACAAGAAAGTCTTTTTTATCCGGCTTATTTGAAATTTGTGCATAAATCTTAATCATTCCGAAACTATTTCCTTGAGATCAGGTGATTCTAACATGCGATAAGCCCTTCAGACATTAAAATTGAGTAACCCAGCTTGGAGTTTATTATGTGATAATTTGCCTTCCGGAAGCGAGACTTATGAAACGTATATAGTTTTTAGCCTGTTCACAGACGATACACAATTGGCTGATTTTAGGGAAAATTCATCTGGCGAGATGAATTTAATGACTCAACCCGGCGTGAAAAAAGGATTAAAAACCAGGGATGATAGAGAAGGTAAAAAAAGAAGTTAAAATTGGCAAACCTGGAATGCCTGTATGATAAAAAGCTTCAGTTTTACTACCTGAAAAGGTGGTCTGCATTGATTTGCAGCCACCTTTTTCTGATTGAACTATTTTTGAATAAGACTACATTTTCCTCACTTTCCCGGAACCGGCAACCGATTGATCAACAAGCGGTTTTCCTTTGTAGGTAACATTGCCCGAACCAGCCAGACGAATATACAAATTGTTGTTGGCTTCAACTTCAACATTTCCTGAACCAGATACTTTCACACTCACATCATCGGCGCTGAAATCCATACCTTTGAAATTTCCACTGCCCGAAATAGCCACACTTAAATCCTGCGCAGCTTCTTTTCCGGCTACATTAATATTGCCTGAACCTGAAATTGTAGCCTTTACACGCTCGGCCGAAAGTTCCGAAAGGTTAATGTTTCCACTTCCACTAACAGCCATATCAAGCGCTTTGGTTTTAATTTCATCTTCAGCAAGAATATCTCCGGAACCCGAAACGCCAAGACCAGTAATTTCAGGTGTAGTAATGTAAATGGTTATTTCTCCCGGACGAAAAGTACTCCAGAAATAATCTTTATTGGGAAACCTGATGATCAGTTTTCCGTCCTTCACTTCAGTAATAATTTCGTCGAGCGTTGAGGCTTTGGCCACAATTTCGAGATTTTGTTTATTGCCTTGTTCCAGATGAACTTTTGCTCCAATTCGCAGTGAGATTTCGTTAAACTCGTCCACTTTCCGGGTTTGTTCGTCGGCCTTGACTTTTGCACCAATAAATACAAAAACAATCAGAATAACCAGTGTTGCTAACTTCGTTTTCATGTGTGTATTTTTTGTTAAAAATTTTCCATTCAGAATTATGGTTTCAGAACGCTTTTATAGACGCCATATTATTCCTGAAGTTGCAAAGCTGTTCATTTTTTTCAATATTTTGCTTGAACAGGCAATTACCTACAGGCAAATTATCGATGGAATATGGTCATTCGCCGTAGAAATTCTTTCCACTACCTTTTTATCTTGATAAACAGACACTGATTCGTTAACTTCACCATTCATTAATTAACTACAAAACAAACAATCGCTCAAAATTTATCATCATGAACGCATCAATTATTGTTATTCTTGTCATTGTATTCGTCATATTTTTAATTTTCTTCTCGGTATATAACAACCTCACCCGAAAGAAAAACCAGGTTTTCAATGCATTCGGAACCATTGATGTTCAGCTTAAAAACCGCTACGACCTCATTCCAAATCTTGTGGCAACTGTACAGCAATACACGACTCACGAAAAAGACCTGCTCACAAAGATTACCGAACTTCGATCAAAAGCTATGAACTCGGGAACCAGTCCGGAAGAAAAAGTTCATGTCGACAATCAAATATCTTCATCACTTTCAGGATTAATGGTTGCCGTTGAAAATTATCCAAACCTGAAAGCCAGCGAAAATTTCATCAATCTGCAAAGAACTCTAAACGAAGTTGAATCGCAGATTGCCGCTGCACGAAGGACTTACAATGCTGCAGTTACCGACTACAATAATGCGATTCAAATGTTTCCCGGAAATCTGCTGGCGGGCATGATGCAACTGAGCGCAAAAGAAGTTTTTGCAGCAACCGAAGCTGAACGCAGCAATGTAAATGTGAAAAATTTGTTTAACTCATAGTCAACGAATTGATGGTATCTGATCAAGAATTTAGTGGGTTTTACGAAACTACGCTCAAAGAGCAACTGGGTGAACTTGAAACTGTCAGGAAAAAAATTCTGCGTAGGTATGGTTTGGGAGCGCTACTTTTGGGTTCACTCGCTTTCCTGAATTATTATCTGGTCAGCCTGAATCTTCCGCAATATATTTTCATCATTTCAATTGCTGCTTCGGCCATTGGCGGATTGTGGTACATAATTGTTACTTACAATGAAAAAAGTGAGTACCGTGCAAGTTTCAAGTCGAATGTGGTTGCCCAAATCGTAAAATTATACAATCCCGAATGGCAATATCAGTTTGATTTCGGCATCAACCAGAAAGATTACGAAAAGAGCCAATTATTTCCGCATCATTGCGATCGCTATAACGGCGACGATTTGGTAACCGGTCAGATTGAAAAGACAGATTTTCAGTTTTCAGAACTGCATACCCAATACAAACAAGTCACACACGGAACGAAAGGGCAGCGACAGGAACATTGGGTCACCATTTTCAGGGGATTGTTTATGCATGCCGAGTTTAACAAAAATTTCTCCGGAACAACTTATGTTTTGCCCGATACTGCTGAAAGACTTTTCGGTTCGTTTGGCCAGAGTTTGCAAAAACTAAGTTCGCGTGGCGATTTGGTAAAACTTGAGAATGTTGACTTTGAAAAACTTTTTGTGGTTTATAGTTCCGATCAGGTTGAAGCCAGATACATTCTTACGCCTGCAATTATGGAAGCCATGGTTAATTTGGCCACCCGATTGGGCAGTTCAGTCTTTTTTTCGTTTGTTGGTTCACGAATTTATTTTGCGCGTAGTTTTTCTGAACCGCTATTTGAGCCAAATCTCTTTCGTTCAGGAGTCAATTACAGCGACTTAAAAGAAATGTTCGACTTGTTTGGATTGATTTCGGTCTTAGTTCAGGAAATGAATCTGAACACACGAATCTGGACAAAAGAATAGTAAACTACCACCCCCAAAGGAGGTGGCTTTAATAAAATGATAACGCCAAAGGCGTTAATTTGCCCATAAATTGAACAATTCCAGAATAGATGAATTT
>JBAZGO010000069.1:0-23454 GCA_041652995.1 Prolixibacteraceae bacterium | reverse complement strand
TATTTAAGCTTTACAAAGAAATGACAGAGGAACAATTGATGAACAAAATGTTTAAACGACACCTAAACAGGCAACGAGATATAAATTACTCATATATAAGAATTTAAATGTGTTAAAGTAGAACTAATTCTATTTTTTCAATGCGTGCCTTTAAATCGTTAATTTCGGCTTGTTGCTCCTGAATCGTTTTAACTAAGATCGGGATTAGTTCAGTGTACCTGATTCCCAGAGTTCCATTCTCCCGTTCGTTTACTATTTCAGGGAAAATTTTTACCATTTCCTGTGCAATAAACCCAAAACAATCTTGATTCTCATTGATTGGAACAAGATTCCCTGCCGAATTGGTCCGCGCTTTAAGCTTGTATCTTACTGGTTTTAAGAGATTAATTTTGGCGGACATATTTGTTAAATCATTAATATCCTTCTTGAATGATATATCAGAATCAATATCAGGTGAATTGGTAAAAACAGGAGAAATGGCATACAAATGCACCCACCTGTCAAAAAAGGCTCCTAAATCGGCATTACCGGTAGTATATAAATCACCTGAGCTAAATACGAATTGATCAGTACCGTCATTTACTCTGAGGCTACCCGATACATCAAGTTGATAAGTTGGGCTGCTATTATTTATACCTACAAAGCCAGTACTCCCAACTTTGATTTGCGCGATAGCGCTGAACGAATAAACAAACACACTTAACACCAAGATTAATGTTAACTTTTTCATACTTTTGATTTTGCGGGAGTTGATGCTCCCCTGTTAATAAATAATTATTTGCTATTATTTGGCCCCGTTCTGCGTACCAGGCAGAGTGGGGTTTTGTTTTTTATTTTTGTTCAGTTAATCCTGGCAGGTTTTGGAAAACCTGTCAGGATTGAAAAAAACTGAACCCTTGCTTAGTAAACACTCTCATCAAGCTTGTGCGACACATTTATCAAGTTGATCAGTCTCTCTCATCAAGCTTACGAGGCTGTCTCATCAACTTGATCAGGCACCTTTGTCAAGCTTACGAGACATTCTTGTCGGGCTTGTGATTTTAGCCGACAAGCAATGTGGCCGGAAGTGTTCCTTTTTTGAGGTCTTTCCCGTTCATACTTACCCTTATTTCAAGGGTATATTCGCCGGCCGTTAAAACCGGTACCAGGAAATCGAGCTGGGCCGGTTTGTTCCGGGAAACAGCTTCGGCTTTGGTTTGGGCGCCATCGGAAGCAACCAGGAAAATTCCCTGCGCCGGGTCGGCTGCATCGTACTTCAACCGGCTGCCACGCACCTGGGCAATGTTTCCGGGGGTAAGCCGGTCGTTTCGGGTGCCGCTTCCCAGGTCGTCGAGATATTCGGGATCGGGCTGTGGCGAAGAACCCTTCACCTTTTCAGTGGCCACAAGCGGCGCAACTTCGCGTATGCGGGTTCCGGCGCTAATGTTAATTTTTACCGAATGAACGGCGGGATTGAAGGATTGGTCGATACTGATGAAGACTCCTTTTACCGAGGGCGAGAGGTTGAAAACAGGGGTGTTGATGGCGTAGCCATCTTTAAGAAATTGCACAATGGAGGCACCGTACTCTTCGAGTACAGAGAGGGCTTCGGCTTTAGTCACGGTGGAACCGCGGCCGATCATCAGGTCAATAACATCGTTCTGCGTTTTGCTTTGCAGGTCTTGTACCACGGCCATGTAATCGCCGGGGTCACTGGTCAGATGGTTTTCGAAAAGGGCAAATTTTAATGCCATAATTTTTGGTTTTTTAAATGGATAACGATTGAATCATCTGTTTCCGGGGTCGATTGGCTGCAAAGATTCGTTTTTTGCTGAGATACAAAGAAATTAACACCCATCTCCGCAGCGCTTTCCCCATCCAACAGGCAGATTGCACTCATTAATTCAACGGAAAACAGAAAAGTACCCCAACCAGTTATCTGTTGTGAAACACGCCATAATCGACCTTTTTTTCAGGCCTTTTTTATTCGGTTAATTCATTTGTTAAAATCAACCGTTCGTGTAAAAAACCTCCAGTTTCACCTGAAAAACTCTATTTAACCGTTCGGGCAAAATTGTTAAAAAACAGGCTTTGTGGATATTTGCATCTTACGCCTTATTGGATATTTCGAAAAAATTCATTAAACTATTTCGATCAGGGTTTAAGTAAAATGTTGCCGTAATTCATTCATCCATTTGCATTTGCGCCAAAGTTGTCGCTGCCGCTTGCGTGTTCATGGTCGGTACAATCGCCGCTAACGCTGATTGCAAATTGGCACTGGCGGTGACTTTTTGCGCCTTGAAGATTCGAATCATTCTCTTTCAAAGAGCAGTCATTCCGCTTTTTCACCGTCAAGCTCCCTTCTTTGTCGGAGAAGGGCTGGGGATGAGGTTTTTGTAAAATTGGCTTTTTGTTTTTTATATCGAACTCAGGTTATAATGATGTGAGAAATGACTTGGTGAATGATATTCGGAGGCGGCAATGTCAAACTCAATTCAATCTATAATTTCTGCAGAATACCTAATTTTACCTGAAATTTGCAGTTATGGCCATTGATCGCAACATAGCCTTTCCGGTTCGCTTTAACCCGCTGAAACATCACCGGAATTTCATCCTGAACATTGTTCAGAAAAACAAGCCTGAAGAATTAGTTAATCTGCTCAATCCAATTTGCAACAATTACATCGACATTTATACCGGCGATTTCACTCCGCAGGAAATTGGTGAAGAAGTCGCCAATCAGCTTAAAAAAGAGTAAATTTTCAGTGAAATAGATTTCGGTAAATGGCTTAATTCAGAAAAGGAGTTCCGGAAAATCAGGTTTCCCGACGAATCGGAATGGATTCTCAGGAAAAGTGACGAAACCGAACGGTATGTTCATTTGCATCCTGCGCGAACCGGAAAATTTACCTGCCGGTTTAAAGGCTCGACTTTGAAGACCGTTTTCCTGATCAAATCTACGGATAATTCAAATAGCCAAACACTTTCGCTTGAGACTGTAAACCTGATCCGACAACAAATGGGACTCTCGCCAGTCAAGAAACTTGAAAAAGGCAAGGGAATTCTAAACTGTTTCCAAACGTTTTTTGTTCTGAAAGAGTATGTGCAAGACTTAACAAATACACGATGAAACTTATTCCGGTACAAGTTGAATGTCATTCAGGATACAAAGCAGATGAATACCCGGTTTGCTTTTACTGGCAGAATGTGAAATATGAAATCAGTGAAATTGCCGATCGGTGGTTTCAGGCAGCGCACACCGAAGCCGGTCCTGTTGCCAATTATTTCAAGGTAAAAACAAAAGGGAAACAGGAATTCATTTTGAAGTATGAAATTGTCGGTGACCGGTGGTTTTTGGTACAGTCGGATGATGCTGTTTTTGGCTTTTCGTTAAACTGAATTCATCAGGATGGCAATGAATAAATTTGGCTTTCAAATTTGACTTTACTCCGAAAAGTCAAAAACCCCTAAATCCCCTGAAGGAGACTTTGAAAATCAATAAACTCAGACTTTTCGGAGAGGACTCAAATTTTATACTCGAAAAGAAGAATAAAATGATCCAAAAGCTTTTATAACATAAAAAAGGAACCCCTTCTCGAAGGGGTTCCTAATGAATAAAAGAAACTGTTTAATGCTAAATTCAAAAAAAATTAGAGTATAAGAAAAAATCGCTATTTCAGTAACCACATTTTCCCATTGATGTTTTCATCACCGCCAAACTGCCGTTTCACAGCATCTTCAACATTGGTTGCATTCTGATTGTATTCGTCCAGCGGGTACATCCAGCGAACCGGAACTTTACCATTGTTGCCCACTGCACCACCCACTGAAAAAGCAGGATAGCCGGTACGGCGGTTGTTATAAAACTGTTCCCAACCGGTCTGAAAATAGAACTGAATGTATTTTTGGGTGATGATGTATTCGATTCGTTTTTCGGTTGTTGTCGCACTGTCGAAGTCAACCAGTGGTTGAGCAAGGTATTCGATTACGGCAGAACTTTCCAAATACGAACTGTAATTCTCGGCATATTTCTGGTAGAAGGCAAACGACGCCTTGATCCCATTTTCGTAGAACGCTTTTGCTTTGGTTAAATCGCCATTTTCGATCCATCCGCGAACTGTAGCCTCGGCCAGAATGAACTGCAATTCAGGATAACCCATCAACATGTGGGGCTCATTTACCGGATCGCTAAAATAACGCGGATTGACCATTGAAACCGTTCCTTTATTGCGCTCTTCCGAGATTTGTCCATACGGCAAAGTTGGATCGGCGCCACCATAGGCAGCAAAATCGTTTACAGCCAATCCTGCTGTTACAGCATTGGGATTCTGCTGACAGAAAACAAACAAACGTGGGTCTTTGCGCTCCTTCAGCATATCAACGAAAGTTGAGCTCATCCCAACTGATCCGTATTTTCCGAGGAATTCAAAATAACGGTTACCCGACTGGTCTAGGTAAACCAATTGTCCGTTGTCGTCAATGCTTTCCATTAAAGGCTCGTTGGCATAGATATCCTTAAACTGCGAAGCAATGTTTAAAGTGGCATCACCTTGTTTCAGCGACATATCAATCAGGATACGCAAACGAAGTGAATTAATCAGTTTGCGCCATTTAACAGCGCTGCCGTTAAAAATGATATCGCCATCAATCGTTGAAATTGTTTTAAGACCTTCGTTTGCCTCTTTTAGTTCGTTCAGCAATGCCGGAATAATGGTTTCCTGGGTGTCATACGCCGGAGTAAAAATTCCGTCGGTTTCTCCTTTTAATGCATCGGAATACGGAATATCGCCAAATGCGCGTGTCAGTTCATAGAATTGATAAGCGCGGAAAAATTTAGCCAGATAAGCGTATTCAGGAGTGCCCTGTGCATCGGCTTCTTCAATCATTTTGGTTACATTTCGCAAAACGCTGTACCCGTCGAAACTACCACGATCCCAGGTGTAATACTGTTCGTTGCTAGCTCCATCGGTGTTTACAAAAACCCGGGAGGCAAACATTGAGCCACTCCCCTGTCCGTTAAATGTGGAGTATGAAATGGTTTTCAACAGCAGTTTTGGGTGAGTGCTTTGAGCATTATTTGGATCAATATTGATGGTGCTGAGTTTCTCGCACGAGAAACTTACCAGCGCCAATAGAGCTATAAATGTATATTTTACTATCGGTTTCATTTCGCTTTGTTTTTTATGGATTAAAATTTAACTCCGAACCCAAATCCAAGATAACGGGCAGATGGGTCTTGCAGACTGTCGTCATTCCCAAAGTCAGGATCAATCAGTTTGGCCTTTTTCACCATCAGCAGGTTACGGCCCATGACCTGAAAATAAGCTTCCTTAATAAATGAGCCTCCGAACAAAGCGGTACAGTCGTATTTTACTGAAGCTTCGCGTAATTTCACAAATGAAGCATCGAAAATATTCACTCCCATTTCTTTAGCCCGGTAACCATAAGTCATGGCCCATGATGAATATTTCAGTCCTTTTTCGTTTTGGGCAAAAACCCGGGTATCGCTCGTAATGTTTCCATCGGAGTCATAGTTTACATCTCCGGAAGCCACATAGACTCCGTCCGGAACATACAGTTGTCCGGCATATTCGGCATCGCGGTATTGAACCGATTCAGGATGTTTTCCACCCCACCACATCTTTTCGATGGTCAGTGAGCGTATAATTCCACCAATGCGTCCGTCGAACAAGGCAGCCAATTCCCATTTGCCAAATTTTACTGAATTGTTGATGCCAAACTCCCAATTCGGACCGGTATGTCCAAGTTTACGAGAGTAAGTATCTTTAATTGGCAATCCGCTCGACTGGTTAATGATGGTTTGTCCGTCGGGCGATTTCTGCCAAACTGTTCCGTAGTAGCTATCAACACGTTCACCCACATGCAGGTTTCCGT
This sequence comes from Prolixibacteraceae bacterium, assembly GCA_041652995.1. GTDB lineage: Bacteria > Bacteroidota > Bacteroidia > Bacteroidales > Prolixibacteraceae > Aquipluma. The sequence goes on along the minus strand of JBAZGO010000069.1, from coordinate 17,580 downwards.
ATTTGCTGGCTCCTCCGTAAATTTCGCTCAATACCTTTTTATTGGTAAACCAGTTGATATTCATGTCCCATTTTACCTTACTGGTATAAATTGGTTTTACATTCATCATCACTTCTAAACCGGTTGTTTTATATACGTTGCCATTGACTTTTTGCGAACCGAATCCGGAAGTTAACGATACCGGAAGGTCGATAATCTGGTTTTTATCAATTACGTTGTAGTACGTGACATCCATATTGACACGGTTGTTGAACAGAGAAGTTGCCCCCCCGATTTCCCATGAAGTTGACTGGGCCGGTTTAATATTTGAATTCAGTAATGATGAAGGATATCCCATTCCGGGTGTTGAATTGTACATTCCGGTATTGGTGTATGTATTGTAAAGGCTGTAAGCGTCAAGGTCGGTTGAAACCTGGGCCCAGGTTGTGCGCAGTTTGGCGCTTTTCATCCACGACGGCAAGTCAATAATGTCGTCGAATACAAAACTTCCGGAGACCGAAGGGTAAAAATAATTGTTGTTGTTTGTGGGCAGAGTCGATGACCAGTCGTTACGCCCTGAAACCGTTCCGTAGAAAAATTTGAACAGCTCCAGGTTAAGGCTCCCGTAAACGCTTCGCGTTTCCTTGTGTTTCTCTTTATTGTTTGTCGAGACTGGCCCCAGGCTATTTCCCAGGTTGAAAAGCCCCCCTGTGATGATACCGTCGGTCGTCGAATACTGGTAATCGTAGTTCCATCGCGAAACCGCGCCACCCGCAAAAACATCAAGGCTAAAATTCTCTGAAACACTTTTTGTATAGGTTGCCAATACGTCGTAATCGTAAGTATTATCGGTTGTTTTCCAGATTTCGTAGTTACCCAGCAAGCTGTTTCCGTAGTACAAATAACTTTTCGGAGTTTTGCGGTCTTCATTGATAAAACGGCTGCGTACGTTTCCACGGGCCTGAATTGACAACTCGGGCAGCACCTGGTAGTTGAGCGACATGTTTCCGTTCATCACATTACGGTCGTACCCTTGTGTACATTCTTCGGCCATAAAATACGGGTTATTGTACCACAGCGAGTTCCAGTTTGCCTGCTGGTAATTTTCACGGCCTTTCATCCAGTAGTTTTTCATGTCGCGAACATCCACGTCGTCGCCCATCCAAACAATGATGGTGTACATGTGGTTAAGCGGGCCATAACCGTGCCTCGGATAGTTGTCGGTATATACTTTGTCGTACGAGAGTTTGGCATCGAAAGTCAGGTTTTTCATCAGCTTATACTGTGAGCTGAAATTGATACCCGAACTGTTCAGTTTTGAATTTGGAACCATCCCTTTCTGGTACATGTGGCTTCCCGAAACCCGGAAAGATCCTTTATCAGATGAAGAAGAAACACTGAAGTTCGAGTTTGAAACAATACCTGTTTCAAGGAAGTTTTTCAGGTTATTGGGGTGCGAAACCCAAGGTGTGGCAACCCGTTCGTATTTTGTGGCATCTTCATAGATGGTTCCGGTAAGTGCACCGCGCCATTCGATCAGTTCTCCGGTTTGTATGTTCTTGATCGGGCTGTTCCACTGAACAATGTTTTGACCCTGGTCAAGTTTTGGCCCCCAGATGAGGTCATCGTCGTGAATACCATTCCCGGTTCCATCCACATATTTATACTGGCCATCGGCTCCGTCTCCATATTCGCTTTGTACATCAGGAAAAGCAACAAAACCTGCCGAGAACATTTCGCTGTTCGAAATCGAAATTTCCAGTTTCTCTTTTCCTGCGGTTTTAGTGGTGATCATGATGGCTCCATCTTTACCGCGTGATCCGTAAAGAGCAGAAGCCGCAGTGCCTTTCAGCACATTGATGCTTTCAATATCTTCACTCTGAATGTCGTAAAAATCGGTCGAAATTGGAATCCCGTCAAGCACGATGAGCGGTGTTTTTCCCCTCAGGGTATAGCTTGGAGATTGAAACAACCCGGTTTTGTTTTGCACGGTTAAGCCCGAAACTTTTCCGGTCAGCGTGCTCATCACGTTCACATCTTTTATTTCGGAAATTTCGTTTCCGGTAACTTCCTGCGTGGAATATCCCAGTCGTTTCTTCTCTGTTTTGATACCAAGTGCAGTGATAACAACTTCACCAATCTGCTCCGTTTCTTCTTTCAGAACAGCATCAATCGTCGAGCGGCCGTCAACCGGAATTTCCTGTTTCTGATACCCGATAAATGAAAATACCAAAGTAGCGTTTGATGGGGCACTAATCGTGTAAGTTCCGTCAGCCCCGGTAATTGTACCGAACGTTGTAGACTTAACCGAGATGTTTGCGCCTGGAATTGCCTCGCCATCCGAACCTTTCACCGTTCCCCTGATAGTGGTCTGGGCCATAGCAACCTGCCCAAATAAAAGCAAAGCAAGCACATTAAGTACAAGGAATTTTTTCATACTTTCGTCAATAAATAAATGAGTTATTTTTTAATAGCTTGGTTATAAAAAGGGAGGTTGCAGCCACAACCTCCCTTTATTTTTTACATCTGTTTTAATTTTACCAGATTAAACAATTCAATTAACCGACTGGCATCTCTTCGCTGTTCCTGCAAGGCATCCTCAAAACTTTTCGAATCTTCTGAAGCTGCGGCGACCGCCACCTGTAAAACTTTTCTGAAATCAGTTTCGGCATCCAGTTGTGTTAGCTCCTTTTTCTTTAAGCTTCCGAAATAGTACTTTTCGATTGTCTTTACTGCGTTAAAAATGGCAGGCTTACGGATCACGATGCGGGTCATCGGGTTTCCCGGAGCAATTGGCTCAGCGCTGGTATAAGTTTCCGTAATGTAATCCCGAAGCCGGGCGTTTTCAGCGCCCAGACGGTACGAACCCGTTTCAGCATTATTTTCGCCGGAAAGCTTTTCAATTTCAGGCATTAAAAACTCCCATTTGTAACCGGCAGTTTTCTCAGATCCTTTAGATGAAGGCGGATTAACATTTTCTACTGCTATTGGTGAGTTAAACGATTCGGCAACCAATTCCTGCCCCGACAAATTCAGTGTCATTGCAAGAATAATAAATAAGGTAACATGTGTTGTTTTCATAGCGCTCAAATTTTTGTCAAAAGTAGAGGCCTTCGATTACATTTCAATTGCGAAAACATTAAAAGCAGATTTAAATATCCGGAAACCCTTTCCGGAAAATAGAAAGAAAATGAATGTATAAAAGCTTGGAAAATTCTTAAATACTAAGGGCTTTACGAAAATCGAAAGCGGACTATTCCCGTGGATGCGAAATAGTATCCATTGCATTTTCGCCCCCGAGCAAGGCTTTAAAATCGCCCGGATATTTCTCCTGATACAACTCGAAATACAGCTTGACGAAATTATCGAAAACAGTGTGTGCCAGGCTCAATTTGCCCTGCCGGGTAAGGATACTTATCTTTTTTCGCAGGGCAGGTTCGTTCAACTGATCGTTGATGGTAAGAACCTCGGCGACATCCAGCAAAAGCGCATCCTGTTTCCCTTCCGGAATTGTACTGAAAAGATTTAACCCAAATTCAATGATTCGGTTACTCATCCGGTCGATGTACGGATCGAGCCACGATTCGCGGATATTGGGAAACAGCGCACCATTTTTCAGGATCGAAACCAAAACCTGAATTTGATCATGATCAATCGCGCTGTTCGAAGCGCCAAACCGGTTCAGGGCCGAAAGCACCACATCGTAATCGGCAAAATAAGTATTGGCAAATTCGAGTTTCCAGAGTTTATCCTGAAAAACAAGGTTTATTCCCGGGCAAGATGCCAGAATTGCTTTCAGGTTTTGAATATTTGTTCCGCGAATGTTTTTCGCATTTTGCGGGTTCATGCCCGGCCACAGATAATCCGACATTTTTTTCGAACTGATACCTTTCTGCCCGTCGACGCTATGCAAAAAAATGAGCACAAACAGTTGCCTGAGCTTGGGCGAAAACTTCAGGCTGACATCTTTCCCTTCAGAATTTATAACCTTCAGCCCTCCAAAACAAAGAATTCTTTCGCGGTTGTCGGGAACAGTGGGTAAGAAATTGGATTCAGCAAAATCGTATTTGGGAATTGTTTTTGAGCTTGAATCCAACCTGGCTTTCCGGCGTGTGCGAAAGCTAAATACCGACCCGGCAGCGACAAGCAAAAGAAAAATTCCAATGACCCATTTGGCCGAAAAGTATTTATTCCTGTTCCCTGAAATCAAATATTCATTCCCGATTTCGTCATTGTTCAGTTCGCGGTTCCAGATTTTTATCTCACTAATGCGCCCCACAAAAAATTCCTCCCAAAGGTTACTGCCAATCAGCAGCGTGTTTTCCGACCCGGTGTAAGGCGTGATAAGTTTAACGCTTTCAGTCAGTTTTCCGTTCAGGTAGAAACTAATTTGATTGTCGGAATCGTTATGAACAAGGCCAATGAAGCTCCACTGATCAACCGGAATTTGTGTTTGAGCCGAAAAATAATCTTTAATTCCCTGAACCGTAAAAGTTAGCAGTCCGTCGTGAATTTTCAGGACAAAATCTTTTCCCTTTCCCAAAATGCAATTGTTACGCCCGAGACGGGCAGGCTTAATCCAGGCTGTTACACTGAAATTCTGTTTCAGGGCAGAACGGCTTCTCAAACCCCCGTCGATGTAAGCCTTTCCTGAAAACCAGGCACATTTTCCACGGGCTTCGTCCCGAATGAATTCAAGTCCGTTACTGATGATTTCTTCGTCATTTTCGCGTTTCAGGTTGCTCACGCGGTTCGAAAAAACAAAGTCGTCGGTTAAGCCAAAATCCGCATCAAGCGGCACCGCATTGAAAACTTTCAGGTTGCTCAAATTTTCAGGGCTCGGCAAAATGATGTCGGGCGAAAACTGGTATCCAGCCTTGTATGGCGACAGCGGAAAATCGCCGGGAAATCCGACCGGGAAACTGAAGTACCCGTTTGTATTGCGGGTGGGATAGTCTTTCCACGAAACATCGGCCAGCAACTGATCGCCATTTCTGACCACACCAAAGATTTTTTGCTGATTATTTAGCGTCGTAACCAAATTGGCAGCTTTGGCCAGATTTCGGGAGTTAACCTGAATAAAATTTGGAAGTTTGCCTGTTCGTTCCCAAAAGCGAATAAAATATTCGACTGGCGGCAAAGAATCCTGATTATCCTTCATCCAGAGAAATTCCCTGAAACTGTGCACATTCTGCAGAATTTCAGCATCGGCCGGAATCCTGATTTTATCCATTTCTTTTCCTGAAACTGAACTTACATTCCTGTTTTGCTCAGCATTTGGCATACTATCCACATAAACAACAATAACGGGTTGATTGATTTCGGATAGGTTTGTCCACGATTTTTTTCCGGAATAGAGAAAAGCAAATGGAATCTGCTTTTGCTGCAACGAATCGATTTGGGCCGTTGAAATATCTTCAGGATTGATGAGTAGGCGGACTTTCAAGCGAATGGAAAGACGCACCGAATCAGGTATATTGGGCACGCTGTTTACCTGAGCATCTGCAAAAATCACAGAAAAGCAAAACAGCAAAATCAATACAAGCGAATACGATTTCTTAATCTGCAGCCAATTCATCGGAAATAGTTCGTAAGCACACAAACTTATAAAATTGCAGTCAATTCTTCTCTATTTCTTTTTCACCACTTCTTCTGCCAACTCCTTTAAATTTTTTCCTGAAAAGTTTCCTGAAGTCATGAGCAAAAGGTTCGTGTTTTGCCAGTTTTGCGATTTCAGGAAAGCGAAAAGCGCATCCGAATCGGTTGAAACCGTCAGTCCGGGCGAGTCGAACGCTTCGGCAACCTGCTGTTCGGTGATGGGTTCCAGTTTTTTGTGTTCGATGGTGAGTGGATTGAAATAAACAATGGCCTGATCGGCAGCATTCATGCAGTTTTTATATTGGGGCAAAAATTCCTTTTTCAGCGAACTGAACGTGTGCAATTCGAGACAGGCCACCAGTTTTCGCTCCGGAAACTGTTTTTTTACCGCATCGGTGGTGGCTTTTAGTTTCGAAGGTGAATGGGCAAAATCGTTAAAAACGGTGCAATTTTCCGTTTCAGCCAAAATTTCCAACCGGCGTGAAGCTCCTTTAAATTCGGCAATCGCTGAGTAAAACCGATCGTCGCTTAAACCCAACTGACGACAAACCAATTGTGCTCCTGAAATATTTTGCAGGTTGTGATCGCCAAAAATCTGAAGCCGAATTTTCTGCTCTCCGGAAACCAGGTAAGTGATGCCATTTTCGATAACAGAAGTATGAGAATGATACGGTAATTTTTGAATATCTTCCCTGCTTTTAGTGGCAATTTGCTGCAGATTTGTGTCATTTTCAAAATATACGAGTGAACCGTTTGGCTGAATCAGATCGGCAAAAATCTGAAACTGCTCCACATAAAACGGAAAGGTAGGGAACACATTGATGTGATCCCAGGCAATGCCACTGAGCAAACCAATGTTTGGAAAATACAAATGAAATTTTGGACGACGGTCGATCGGCGACGACAAATATTCATCGCCTTCAAAAACAGCAATTTTGGCTTCTTCGGTAAGCGAAACCATGGTGTCGAAACCTTCCAGTTGTGCGCCAACCATATAATCGAATTTGATCTGGTTGTAGCGTAAAACGTGCATAATCATCGAAGTGATCGTTGTTTTTCCGTGACTTCCGCCAATCACCACACAGATTTTATCTTTGGTTTGTTCGTACAAATATTCCGGATACGAGAAAATTTTAAGTCCCAGTTCCTGAGCCCGGATCAGTTCCGGATTATCCTGCCGGGCATGCATTCCCAAAATCACGTCATCCAATTCAGGAGTAATTTTCTCAGGAAACCAGCCTTCTTTTTCGGGCAAAAGTCCGAGGTTTTTCAACCGGCTTTTCGATGGTTCAAAAACTTCGTCATCCGATCCGGTGACTTGGTAACCTTTTTTGTGCAGGGCAATGGCCAGATTGTGCATGGCGCTTCCGCCAATGGCTATAAAATGTACGCGCATAATTATCGATTTTTGGAAGATGCAAAATAGGCAAAAAAATCAATGGATTCCGATTTATGATTGGTCTGTTTAACAAACTTAATCCTTCGCTTAAACCAATTCGCTCAATTCATGTTTTATAATCAATCTAACCCTTAATCCTGTTGGTATGAAAAAATGGCTTCTCCCTTTTATTCTGCTGATCTGCTCTTTTCAACTAAGTTTAGCCCAAGACTCGATTCGAATAGCCCGTGAAATTAACCGGGCCGAAAAAACACGGAATTCAAATCCTGACAGTAGCTTGATTTATGCTGATAATGTGATTAAATGGGCAACCCAACCCAAAAATTATTACCAATTGGGGAGAGGAACTGCTCAGAAAGGCGTTTTTTTTCATATGAAATCTATGTCGGATTCGGCCCTGTATTATTATTTCAAAGCCATTGAATTTTACAAAAAGGGCAACATTACACATGAGCATCAGGTTGCCAATATCAATATTGGAATGATTTATGAAATGCGCGGAAATTTTGATCTTGCGCTCAAATATCAGCTTGAAGCTTACCAATATTTCATTCCATCGGGCAATCAGAAATTTCTTAATCTCGCAATGCGCAGTATTGCACGGATTTATTCATTAACCGGCGATCATGCGAAAGCATTTCCATTTTTCATCAAATTATATGATTCGTACCGAATTTCAAGCGACTCTATTAATCTGGCACATGCTGTTAGCGATCTGGGAACAGTTTATACTTACCTGAAAGATTTTGAGAAGGCTCGTAAATTTAAGTTGGAAGCGATTGAAAGGTACACCCGGAACAAGGATCTTCCGGCTTTAGGAAGTTGCTGGCAAACGCTTGGAAACATTGAAAAATTCCAGGGAAATTTTCAGATGGCCCGAAACTATTATATGAGTGCCCTGGATTGTTACCGGAAGAGTGAATATCCATTCGGCTTCGCGCAAACGTATTACAACCTGGGATGCCTCGAAGATACACTCAACCAGACAAAACCCGCAATTTCGTATTACCTGAAGTCAATCCAATTGGGTAAGGATATTGGTGACGATCAGCTCTGTACATTGGCGGAGCAGAACTTGGCAGAAGCGTATGCAAAATCAGGAAATTACAAAGATGCTTACCTTACTTTTGTGAGTTTCAATGCGAACGCCAAAAAGAATATGGATTCGGAGAAGCAAAAAGCGATAACCGAACTGGAAACAAAATTCCAGACTCTGCAAAAGGACAAGGAAATTGAAGAACAGAAGAATAAAATTACCTTTCAGGAATATAAATTAATCCGGAACAGGCAATATTTGTATGCGTCACTTTCATTGTTTGCTATTTTTATCCTGATGTTTTTTGTCTGGCGTTCGAGGAATAAAATCAGGGAATTGAAACTTCAGGAAACACACAACAACGACATTCAGAAGCAACGCATGATGGCCATCATCGATTCGCAAGAACAGGAGCGAAAGCGTTTTACCAGTGATTTGCATGACAGTTTCGGGCAGTTGATTTCGATCCTGAAAATAAACATCAACGAATTGGCAGACCCCACAGCAAACTCAACAATAAATCGGTTTGAAAAATTTCAGGAATGTAAATCTGCGATCAACGACATGTATCTGGAATTGCGGAATGTAGTTTTCGACCTGATGCCACAAACCCTTGTAAATGGAGGAATTCGACCGGCACTGGAAGAGTTTGCCGAACGAATTAACCGCAGTGCCCGTTTGTCGGTTGACACCCTGTTTTTTGAATCAGATGAGCGATTAGCCTCAGAAACCGAAGTGGCCATTTACCGCATTTGCCAGGAATGGATCAATAACATTCTGAAATATTCGGATGCAAAACAGATAACCGTTCAACTGACCGCAGACGATACTGAACTCACTCTGACGATCGAGGACAATGGCAGCGGATTTGACAAAAACCTGCTCACCCAAAGCAAGGGCAACGGATGGAAAAACATCAACAGCCGCAGCAATTTGATTCACGGTGTTCTCGATTTGGAAACCCGTCCCGGCACGAAAGGAAATCTGCTTATCCTGAATGTTCCGTTGAATGTTGTTTCGGCTGGAGAAAAAATACCCGCTTAAGGGTATTGATGCTAAACCGGATTTGGACGAATTTTGTTTCATGTTCAAACTCTCATTTCATAAAATTAAGAAGGCAGCAATGAAAGTAATCCTGATCGACGATCATCCAATTTTGCTGAACGGTCTGGTTTCAATCCTGAAATCGTCGGGGCAGGTAGAGATTTTGGGCATGGGAGGCTCGGCTTCCGAAGCGCTAAAACTGCTTTCACAACAGTTGCCCGATATTTTGATTTGTGATTACAACCTTCCGGACGAAACCGGGTTGGCGTTGGTGCAAAAAGTAAAACGCATTTATCCTGAATTGAAAATTATCATTCTGAGCATGCATAGTGAGCCATACCTCGTGAAGGAAATCCTGAAGGAAGGCGTTCAGGGGTATGTGCTAAAAAAAGATACGCAGGAAGAATTGCTGGCGGCCATCGAGACTGTACACGCCGGACGAATGTATTTCTCAAACGAAATTAATGCGATACTGATGAAATCGTTGCACGATCCGGGAGAAGAACGATTGCTTAGCGAACGTGAGCTTGAAGTGCTGCAACTCATTGCTCAGGAATGCAACAACAAAGAAATTTCGGAACGTCTGTTTATTTCAGAACGCACCGTAGAAACCCACCGAAAAAACATATTCCGCAAAACCAGAACTTCATCGCTGGTTGGCCTCATCAAGTTTGCATATGCCAATAATCTGATATAAAGAGCCGGGTGTCGCGATTTCCAATAGCGGAATAAAAATAAGATGCGGTTAGAAACCGCATCACCCAAATACCACCCATCCGTGCCAGTGGGTATTTCAATTTACCCAAATCACCCGATTGAACTGCCTATTTCAGGAAAGTACTTTTGAATGACAACTTCTGATAATTCAAATTTAAAAAGTACGATCATGAAAAAGACAAAAACAACAAGCAAAAGAAAAGAGCAAAATCCGATCTGGATTATTTCAGGAATAAAAATGGGGATTTTGCTGTTTTTTATCCTGATGGGATTTTTGGGAATTCAGGCTCAACCCGTTGGCCCTGTTGAAATTTCGACTGCCGGCGGATATGGAGAGAAAAAGATGAAAAGCGCTCCCCGAAAAGTTTACATTTCAGAGTTTAGGGTGATGTATCAGCTTATGTACCATCAGGAAGATGAAGACAAAGGCGGACGCACTTTAGGCGGTGGATTGCGCGGAAAAGCAACCGCTTCGGTAACTCTGGGTATTAAAGGAGTGGATGTTCCCGATCTGAAAGAAGTGACAAATAAATTGTATCAGGAATACAGCCAAAAGGTGAAACAACAAGGTTTCGAACTGGTTTCGGCTGAAGAAGCTGCTAAAACAAAGACACTGGAAGATTGGGAATTGAAAAACGGAGGAGATGTGAACGAAGCTCAGTTTAAAGGTTATCTGATGACTACCCCTGAAAATTACCAGTATCTGGTGAAACGTACTTCAGCCGATGGGAAAGAGAAAAAAGGATTCATGGATATTTCCGGAAAACTCTCGAAAGATCTGGGTGGTGCCATTGTTGCCAAAGTGAATCTGGTTGTCCCGATGGTGGAAGATGCCGAATCAGGCGGAAGCAAAATGTTAAAAGGAGCCGCGCCCGGTGTCGCGAAAGTTGTCCTTCGTCCAAATCTTCGGCTGACTAATGAAGCGATGTTATCAAGTACTTTCTCAACCGATTTGACAACCACTTCAGCCAGATATTTTTATATGAAAAGCTTGGGGGAACAAGGAATTTGTATAACCAGCCTCAAAAAGCCAGTTGAAATTGCAGGTGTTTTGCCAGATAAAAAATACAAAGCCACTGCGGTGGCAAACACCGATGTTTGGGGAAAGGATGCGGGGTATTTCACCGTCTTCAGTGTGAATGATGAAATGATCGCAAACATGCAAGCCATTGAATGTGATCGCGACCAGTATGTACAAGGTGTGACAGAAGCTTCAGAAAAATTTCTGAACAGCTCGCTCGACGAATTATTTAGTAATACCAAGTAAATCAGGAAGGTTATGAAAAAAATATACACTTCATTTTGGTTTTGCCTGGTCTTTTTCTCAGGGATAGCTCAAACCCTCGACTGGGCTTATAGTCTGAAAAGCAATACCGTTCAGGATCAGATTTATGATATCTCATCGAATGGAACAGACCGTTTCGCCATTTTCGGGCTGGATACTCAAAACCTCGACGTAATAAACGGTTCAGCAGAGTTTAATAACTCCGGAAAATTTTTGGCAGTTTATAATGAGAAAGCTGAAATTCAGTGGAAGCAATCCATGTATCAGCTATCGCTGGGCATAAAAATGAATTCGGCCAATGAAGTATTTGTTACAGGCAGTTTTGGCGGAACAGTTGATTTCGACCCTTCAGGAAATGTATTTAACCTTACTGGAGAAGGAACCAACTGCTTTCTTCAGAAATTTGCCGCCGATGGCACATTTTTATGGGCAGCCAACGCGCAAACCGGCGGCGGAGGCAGTGAAATTGAACAACTTGCCGATGGACGGATTGTAATCTCCGGAAGATCGGATATGGCTGGCAATGTAACATTGAGCGACAATTCAACTGTAGATTTGCCAAAAGGAGTTTTTCTGCTCGAATTTAGTGCTGACGGGAAATTACAGAATGCATACAGCATTTCGGTACCCGATGCCGCCGGATATGGTTATGTATATAATTTAGCTTCGGATGCCTCGAACAACATTTATATTTGTGGAACGCTTGATGGAGTAGCGGATTTCGACCTGAAAGCAGGATTGTCAAATAATTCGCAAACACATGCTTACGACGCTTTTTTGGCCAAATACGATTCCAATTTCAACCTGAAGTGGTACAAGGTTTTTGGCGACCAAAATGTATCGCCTTTTGGTTGGGACAAAGCTCACAGCATGGCGGTCGATCCTTCCGGAAATTTGTTTGTGGGTGGTGAATTTACCTGGACGACCGATTTTGATCCGGTAGCCAATAAGGGGAAAACTCAACTTATTTCCGACACCAGAACACAGGCGCCCAGCGGATTTATCATGCAATATGCATCTGACGGTACGCTCAACTGGGTAAAGGAAATTGGTGCGCCGAACCAGGATACCGGCAAATTCGGGGAAAATCGGGTTAGGGGTATTCAGCTTCAGGGAAACACCTTGTATGCCTGGATCGAAAACACCAAATATTGTGATGCTGATCCTTCGGAGGCCGAAAAGATTTATACTTCAACCGGTGCCAGCAACCTGATTTTTGCCAGCTATTCTGTGGACGGGGAACTGCAAAATTCATTTATGATTGATGCGGCTTTGAATTATACCATTTCAGCAGGAATTGAAATGCTGGGTAACGATTCGTTTGTTACTTCCGGAACATTTCAGAAAGAAACAGATTTTGACCCAACTCCGGAAACCATGTTGTTAAAAACCAATCCGGCCGGTGCATTTTACTGGGCCGATTTGGATACCTACATGGCCAAATACAATTTCGGAACTCCAACAAAAACTCAAAATTTTGCTTTAGTTGAAGAAATTCAGGTCTTTCCAAATCCGTTTCAATCTGAGATAAGGATCAAAAGTGTAATAGGAAAATCAGTCAGACACATTAGACTTTTTTCAGTCGATGGTAAACTGACATTCGAAGCATACAATCCAAACAATCAGGTTTCGGTTCTGAATTTGAAAAGTGGCATTTACATCTACGAACTTGTATTTGACGACAATTCCGTTGCGTATGGGAAAATCGTTAAGCAATAAGAATACCTGCCCGTTTGAGCAATAAAAACCATTGTTTGAATCCGGCATTTTTGGATTGTCAGAATGCCCCGTTGCTCTAGTCATAGGCGACGGGGTATTTTTTTGCCCCTAGCCATTTATTTTTGTTCCAAAAAGCTGATCTTCGCAGTTCATTTCAAGATAAATGGCTAAGAAAAACAAATTCAAAACAATATTTTTCGGTCGGGCAGCATTGCCAATCTGGCTCGCACTGGTTACATTCGGGTTGACCGAATTGTTTTCCAGATTTCCGAAAGCAACAGAACTGCTTTATTCACAAACACTTTTCCCGGCCATCGCCACCTTACTTTCTTTTATCAGTAAATGGGTTTCCTTTTCGGCTGACGATGCATTTTATGCGCTCCTGGCAATGTTCCTGGTTATTTTGTTCATCCTGGTTTTTCTCCGGAAAATCAAATTCGGACGGTTTCTACTGATTATTGTTCAAACTTTGGCCATTGTGTACATTTTATTTTACTGGTTCTGGGGATTCAATTATTTCCGCTCCGGAATAAATGAACGGCTGGAAATTGCAAAGGCAAAACCCGATACGGTTGAATTTGTGAAAGTCATCGAAAACCTGATCCGGAAAACCAACGGTTCGTATTGCACATTCGATAGCATCACGTATCCCGAAATTGATTCGCTGGTTGAAGCATCATATAAGAAAAATGCGTCGTTCCTGAAAATCAGGTATCCGCAGGGAACTCGACGCCCGAAACCCATCACGCTCAGTAACTTTTTCGCAAAAGCATCAATAGCTGGGTACTACGGGCCATTTTTCAGCGAAGTTCAGGTGAACGACAGTTTGCTCGCCATTGAATATCCCCAGGTTTTGGCTCACGAATTTGCCCACCAGTTGGGCGTAACCAGCGAAGCCGAAGCCAATTTTTATAGCTGGCTCGTTTGTACCGAAAGCGATTCGAAACAGCTCCAATACAGCGCCAACATTAGTATGCTGAACTATTTTTTATCCCAGGGGAAGCGGCTGCATAATTTCCCGGACCTGGTTCATCAAATCAGGAAACCAGTTGTTGAAGACATTCGCAAAGTGCAGCATCACTGGGAAAAACTCCGAAGCGAGAAAATAGATAAAGTTGCCGGAAAAGTGAACGACGTTTACCTGAAAACCAATAAAATTGAAAAGGGAATTGAAGATTATTTCGGTGTCGTTCAGTTTGTAATGGATTTTGAGACCGATTCGCTGGCGATGAAGAAAGTTGACAGTCTCAGCGGTCAGTGACCAGATAGCACAAACTGTTAACTGCGGCTGAACACTGAATACTTTTTGCTGTTTCTATCCTGAACCCATTTAAGATATGAAAATGCAACTTTTCTCCATACATGCCGGCCATTTCTCGTGCGACGGAGGTGCTCTTTTTGGAGTCATTCCCAAACCCTTGTGGTCGAAATTTTATCCTTCAGACAAAAACAATGTGACGAAACTCACCATGCGCTGCCTGCTGGTCGATCAGGGCGAACGTAAAATCCTGATTGAATCGGGCGTTGGCAACCATTATCCGGAGAAAGTCAGGCAAAATAACGGGCATGAAGAAACTGATGCGATTGAGAAATCGCTTGCTGAAAATGGATACGCTGCCAACGATATCACTGACGTATTTTTTACTCATTTGCATTGGGATCACTGTAACGGCGCCGTACTAAATGAAAACGGAACGCTGAAACTTCAGTTCCCGAATGCCACGCACTGGTGCAGTAAAAAACAGTGGGAACATTTTCAAATTTCAAATATTCGTGAACGGGCGGCTTATTACCCTGAAATCCTGAACTTCCTGAAATCGGAAGGAAACATGCAATTGGTGAAAAACGAATGTGAATTGTTCCCTGGAATTTCGGTACGCCTGTACGATGGGCACACGCCCGGACAGATGATTCCGTTTATAACTTCAGGAGAAAAAACTTTCGTTTACATGGCCGATCTGATTCCAACCGCTGCGAATATTCCGGTTGTATGGATTGCCTCTTACGATTTGTATCCGGTTACCACGATGGAAGAAAAAGAACGTTTCTTGAAAGAAGCTGCAGAAAAGAATTACATCCTGTTTTTTGAGCATGATTTTTATACCGAATGTGCCACGGTGGAATGGGGCGAAAAAGGGCCGAAGGTGAGGGAAAAGTTTAGGTTTTGAAATTAGTGAGCGGGCGACTTTAGAGCCGCCCGCTCACTAAAAGGATTTGAACTTTTCTGTACTGCAAATATCCCTACTTATCCAGTTCGCATTCGATATAGCCCCACAGCGGAACATGCAGTTTCAGCGTTGTTCCTTCAATGGAATATGATGTGACTTTCGAAATCGTAGTAGCCAGTTTTTCCGAAAACGCACTGTCGCAGCAAACTTCGGTACAAGCCGGAGATTCCATTTCGAGCTGACTATTCTGGCCGGTTGTAAAGTTTCCTCCGCAATGATTGATGTCCAATGAAAGTAAGAATGTACCGGATTTATCGAAGGTCAGCAAAATTTTTTTGTTCTCGTTTTTGGGATATGCCACTGATTCGATTGACATAAAATTCTTTACTTCCCAGGAATAGAAAAGTTCACTTGAATTTATCTTTTGATCCTTTTTACAGGAAAGAACAATAAGCAAAAAGGCTGTTGTTGCCAGAAGTGGATAGTTTTTCATCATCATTCGTTTTGTCATAGACGTAAAAACCCCAGCAAAAGTTGCGCCAACAAAAAAGTTTAATCAGGACTTGTGGTTATTGCAGTTCGTTGACAGATTCGGTCATTTGGTGGTCATTGAAAGTCATTCAGTTGTAAATGAAACAACTAATGACTTCTCAACGATAATATTACTTTGTGAAAGTGCGCCAAAATAATGGGCATGAAAAAACCGATACGATTGAAAAATCGCTTGCTCAAAAAGCTACCGGACAGAAGACATTACCGATGTTTTTTTACCCGTCTGCATCGGGATCACTGCAACGGCGAAGTTCGCAGCGAAAACGCGCAGTTCAGGATTCAGTTTTCGAATGCCACCTACTGGTGCAGCAAAACACAATGGAAGCATTCCAAAATCTCCAACTTCCGGAGAAAAATCTGCTTGTACATGTTGGATTTGATTCTGACTACTGCCAAAAAGAATTACATCCTGTTTTTCGAACACAGCTTTTTTACCAAATGTGCATCGGTTGAATGGATTGAAAGAGGGCCGAAGGTGATGGAAAAGTTTAGCTTTTAAAGATTCGTGAGCGGGTGACTTCAAGTCTCCCGCTCACTAAAAATTATATGAGTACCCGCTTATTTTATTTGAAAAATTGTAATGATTACTTAAAATTAGTAACCCATTAAGATCAGAAATCATGTACAATGGTTACGTTAGGCCGAACGAAAAAAATCCGTCTTTGGAAGATTTACTTAAACAATAACATTTATGCTATGAAATGTATTTTAACATTACTAATTATGCTTAATAGTATAGCATTATTTTCTCAAATTGAATTTCAAAAAGGGTATATAGTTGATAACAATAAAAAAATTGAATGTTTAATCCAGAATGACAACTGGGCAAATGCACCTAAAACCATTTCATATAAAATGACTGTGAATAGTCCAATTATTACAAGAGATGTAGATGAAATACAAGAATTATATATTTACAATACCGATCAAAACTATTTATTAGTGCGAGTTCAGAGATTGCTGAATAAAGAAGACACTATAACAGAAAAACGATTCTTAAAATGTTTATTATCAGGAGAAGCTTCTTTATTTACTTATAAGAATAACGGTGTTGAACAATTCTTTTTTAAAGTCAATGATTCCAGAGTAATGCGACTTGTATATTCCAAGTTGATTGTGGATGGGAAAATATTAACAAACTCCAAGTTTAGACAGCAATTGTCTTTTTGGTTGAAATGTAACTCAGTCACCGAAAAAAGAATAATAGAAACTGGGTATAATAAACAATCGCTTATAAATATTTTAAAAGATTATAATTCTTGTAAGGGAACTGACTATACAGATTTTAATAAATATAAACGAAAAGGGAAATTGTATTTATCAGTTCTGGGGGGAGGCTCTCTATTCAGATTTGAGAATAAAGATCATGGATTAGATTCTAACGACGTTGGCTCAAGGAGCTCAAAAAATTCTTTAAAATTGGGAGTGGATGCTGAATTGCGTATTCCTTTTAACAGAAATAAATGGGGACTCTTTTCAGAGTTAAATTATTCAAAATACACAAGTAAAGGAAGTGCTTTATTAACAATGGTTTCTACTGCTCCTTCAAATATTGGTGTTGAAAGTAGGGTGAATTTTTCCTTTACAACAGATATAAGTATGCTTGAAATACCAATTGGTATTCGCTATTATAGTTTTATAAATAAAGAAAACATTCTGTTTTATAATGCTGCATTTTCATATAATATTTTACTTCCAAATAAAGAACATATTAAATATGACTCAGGATGGAATAAAATAATGGCTAAAGAATCTGTGTTTAAAGCCAATTATGGATGGAACTTAGGCGTTGGGTATCAGTACAATTCAAAATACGGGATTGAGATTCGTTTTACGCAAATGGGAATATTAAAAATTAAAACTCTTTCCTTAAATAGCAATAGCATCTCATTTTTAGTCAGTTATAAAATATAGATGCTTACTTTTCGCTATAGTCCGTTAAATTTTAAGCGGTAATTTTGCCGAAATCCAATAGTCCTTTAACATTTTTTGATTTTTAGCAGTGTTAGGGTAAATTACGAACCTACACATAAATCGTTCGAGCATCAAGGCGTTGTTGTACAGGGCTTTGTAATCGGCCATC
>JBAZGO010000068.1:0-25023 GCA_041652995.1 Prolixibacteraceae bacterium | reverse complement strand
ACTTGGACTGAAGTATCAGCAAAACGTACTGGCAGAAACCAATGCTTACGAATTGCTGATTACCGATGAAAAAGATTTAAGCGGACTTCCGGAGTCGATTGTTGAAATGGCCTCACAGGCGACACAATCGAAGAATAAGGAAGGCTGGCTTTTCAACCTGCAATACCCGAGTTATGTTCCTTTCCTGAAATATGCCGACAACCGGGAATTACGGGAACAGATTTTAAGAGCTTCCGGTTCGCGAGCCAATCACGAAAACGAAAACGACAACAAAGCAAACATCAAACGGATTGTTGAATTACGTTTGGAGAAAGCACAATTGCTGGGTTTTAAAACACATGCCGAATACAAGCTTCAGGAACGGATGGCCGAAACTCCTGCAAAAGTCGATCAGTTTTTAGTGGAATTGCATCAGTCGTCAAAACCTTTTGCTGAAAAAGAATTTGCCGAAGTTCAGGGATTTGCTGAAAAATCGGGCTTTACCGGCGCGATTCAACGATGGGATTGGGCCTATTATTCGGAAAAGCTGAAAATGGAGAAATACAACTTCACCGACGAGGAAGTGAAACCGTATTTGCAACTCGAAAAAGTAATCGATGGCGTATTTTCGCTGGCCAGGAGACTTTACGGGCTGCGACTTCAGGAAAATAAAGAGATTGAAGTTTATCATCCTGAAGTAACCGCTTATGAGGTTTTTGATGAAGCTAACCGGTTTATCGCCGTTTTGTATCTCGACTTTTTCCCACGCGAAGGCAAACGTTCCGGAGCATGGATGACCGATTACCGCTCGCAATCGAATGTTGACGGGCAGCAAATCAGGCCACATATTTCGCTGGTAACCAATTTCAGTAAATCAACCGAAACCAAGCCATCGCTGCTCACTTTTGACGAAGTCACCACTTTTCTCCACGAATTTGGACACGGTTTGCACGGCATGTTGTCGCAATGCCAGTTTCCCGGGACTTCAGGCACCAATGTGTACTGGGATTTCGTGGAATTGCCTTCGCAGATTCACGAAAACTGGGCCTACGAAAAAGAGTGGCTCGACCAATTTGCGGTTCATTACCAAACCGGCGAGAAAATGCCCGAAGAACTGATCAGGAAGATTCAGAAAGCACAGAATTTTCAGGCTGCATACCAAATGGAACGGCAACTGAGTTTTGCAATACTCGACATGGCTTACCACGACCGGGAAACAACCGTGGAAGGCGACCTGAAAGCTTTCGAAATGAATGCCATTGCCTCCACAGATTTGTTTGAACCTGTCGATGGAAATCTGCAAAGCACAGCTTTCTCTCATATTTTTTCGGGCGGATACGATGCCGGATATTACAGCTACAAATGGGCTGAAGTGCTGGATGCCGATGCTTTTTCAGTGTTTCAGGAGAAAGGAATTTTCGACCGCGCAACGGCAGATTTGTTCCGGAAAAATATTCTGGAAAAAGGAGGGAGCGAACATCCGATGAAATTATATAAAGCTTTCAGGGGACAGGAGCCAACTGTGACTGCGCTGCTAAAACGAAACGGATTGGTGTAACCCTTCGACATGCTCAGGGAACATCGGTAAGTCTAACAATTTCAGACTAAAACGATGACCAGATCCATGATCAGGAAGCCGACTAAAAATCCGGCATAAACTTGTGCGCTGGTGTGCTTATCAAGAATTAAGCGCGCTGAACCAACCATGCCGGCGGCCAAAATAAGAGAGACTAAAATCAACAATGGATTTTCGTGCATCCGAAAAGCTAAACCGAAATATCCGCCAACCAAACCTCCTATGGCTGCTGAATGAGCGCTTATTTTCCAACGTAACGAAATAATAATCAGCGATATTTGGACCAAGATAGAGGCAACCAGAAAGAAGTTGAATATTGGGGAAACTGGTATTCGCTTGAGGATTAGGTAGCCCAGATAATAAAATATGGAGCTAAACAAGATTGGCAAAACACGATCGGTATTTTTTGTCATGTGTATGTCGAACTTCGGATTTAGTGCCAGCAAAAGGATGCTTAGAGCCGGCATTACACAGGTGGATAAGAATACTACGAGCAACATAAATTTTTTCACACTCCAGGGAAGGATTGAAAAATAAAAGCCTGAATTAAAAAGCAGAAAAAATCCAATTGTGGGAATCAATAGCGGATGAAAGATGACCGAGATCACTCGTGCAACCGGTTGTAGTATGTTTTTCATATTAAAGTTCTTTTCTCATGCGTGCAACCGGAATGCCTAGTTGTTCGCGGTATTTGGCAACTGTGCGGCGCGCTACGATATACGATTTTTCTTTCAGTATTGCAGCCAGCTTTTCGTCGGTAACCGGGTGCCGTTTGTCTTCATTGTCAATACATTCAGCAAGTATTTTCTTGATCTCGCGCGTTGAAACTTCTTCGCCGGTATCGGTCTGCATTCCTTCGGAGAAGAAATATTTCAGGGCATAAATTCCAAAATGCGTTTGAATGTATTTGCTGTTTGAAACGCGCGAAATCGTTGAAATATCCAGTCCGGTTATGTCCGCAATATCTTTCAGGATCATTGGCTTCAGCTTGGTTTCGTCGCCATCGAGAAAAAACTCCTTCTGGAATTTAATGATTTCGGCCATCGTAACCATAAGTGTTTGCTGCCGCTGCCGAATGGCATCGATAAACCATTTGGCTGAGTCGAGTTTCTGCTTCATAAACTGCATGGCATCTTTCTGGTCTTTTGATGCATTGCTTTTCTTTACAGCATACGACTTCATCAGGTCGATATAGGTTCCATTTAACTGAAGTTCGGGAGCATTTTTCTGGTTAAGACTCAGATGAAGTTCTCCTTCCAAATTATCGAGCAGGAAATCGGGTACAATTACCTGGTTCGATTTGCTCATCGGATTGCTGTATGAACTTCCGGGCTTGGGATTTAACTTCAGGATTTCATCAATGGCTTCTTTCAGCTCTTCTTCCGAAATCTCGTATTTCTTTAAAATTTTATCGTAGTGCTTTTTGGTAAATTCATCGAAGTTATCCTGAATAATTTTTGCTGCCAGGCAAGTTGAATCATTGCCTTTCTTCCGCAAAATCTGAAGAAGCAAACATTCCTGAAGGTTGCGTGCGCCAATGCCCGGCGGATCAAAATCCTGAATGATTTCCAGGTATCGTTCCAAATCTTCGAGTTTCACATCGATGTTTCGGTGAAAAGCCAGATCGTCGGAAATGGAAAGCAAGTCGCGGCGCAGGTATCCATCTTCGTCGATATTCCCGATAATATATTCGGCAATAAGCTTTTCGTCGTCATTCAAATCGGAAAGGCCAAGCTGCTCAATAAGCGAATCGTGAAAACTTATGCCTGAAGAGTAGGGCATGTCAATCTGCTTATCGTCTTTCGAATAATTGTTGGCCGAAAGACGGTAATTCGGAACGTCATCGTCTTCCATATAATCTTCCAGCGAAAATTCATCATCCGACTGAGAATCATCCGATTCGTCTTCATAAACTTCGTTGGGATCATCGTCTTCAATCAGTTCCAAAATGGGGTTTTCTTCCAATTCACTTTTTATCCGCTGCTCCAATTGCATCGTAGGAATCTCAAGCAACTTGATAACCTGTATCTGTTGCGGCGAAAGCTTTTGCAATAAGCGTTGCTGTAAACTGATTCTTTGATCTGCCATTCGGATTCTACTTTCCCCAAAATTAAGATTTTTAATCGAATCGTGTGTCGTTAGGCTTTAAAAAGAGAATGTACTGTAGAAAATCATTAACAAAATATTAATGATAAACATTTCAGGAAATCACTGAAGCAAAAAGTTTTGAATATCAAAAGACAAGTCCGCGACTTTTATTCGGTTTTGCTTTCTTTCGTTCGTAAAATGGGAGGTATTCCAATCGCTTCAGGTATTTTTCATTTTTCCGGAATAAGTAAAAACAGGTGCCAAATGTTATTCCCGAAAATTCGTGAATACCGGGCAATACAAAGGATAGCAGATTGTCGGTACCAATATAAAACTGGCCTTTTTCACTGTTGCGGACAATACCAAACGGAAAATTAAAATATGAATTTCCGATAATGGAATATCCGGTATTGACAGTAATGTTTTTACCCCAGTTAAATGTTCCGGTCACCGAAATACTGTTGAAACTCATGCCCTTAAAACGAATGTATCTATCAACAAGGCCAATATTCAGCTTTGGATTAAGCTGATATTGAATCGCTCCATAAACCACGGCAGGCAACGGATTCGAAAATGCTTCATGACTAATGGACGCCTTGAATAATGCATTGGTCATAAAAGTAGTATCCTGAGCAAAGCTGGGTTGTTTGGTAATGTGATCATTTCCGGTAGCTTCAGTGTCAGTGTATTCATCCGGGAATCTGTATTTTCCAACATAATTAACTGTATTCAGATTGTTTTTCCAGCTTATCTTTCCCAAATCAATTATACTTGCCGAAATGGTTAGTTCGTCATTCAGAATATACTTAAAGCCCAAATCAATTCCGACACCCCTATTTTTGGTATTCAGAAGAAAGTCACCGGCCTTAAAATTATCGGCAAGATTTCCTCCCGTTATAATCGAATCAGATGGTGTCTGAACGATATTTAACGGTATCGATAATTTTACTGAACCACTTGTATTCAGGTAAAAATTGTTGTTCACTTTTGTTAACTCACCCTGAACGCCGGATGAAGCAGTAAACTTTCCGTAGTATAATTTAGCCCTGACCCCAACCGATAATTTATGCGGAATAATTTCACGGGCGTAGCCGAGGCTATATTCACGATAATAAATCATATTCATTGGAAATTTCTGCGGCCGGTTGATGAAGAGCGTGTTGTAATTTGGATCGGTAATAAAATCCGAAAAATCACCCTTTAAATTACTCATTAGTTGCTCAATTTCTTTGATCCTGAAATTAAAATTTCCATATTTTGTATCGACTCCGAAATTTAGAAGCGAGGACTCAAAACGCTGATAGAAAACTCCCCTTTGGACCAACTGGTTGAATACTTCGGTCATGGCATCTTTTATCGAATCGCCACGCAGTACTTTCATGAGCATATCTCTCACAACGTCCTGATTATTATACCCAACACTCATTCCTGAAAGCGGGAAAATACTGAATGTAAAATTCTTTTGAGAGGTTAAAAATGCCGGATTAAAATTAGACGAATTAAACTGATCTTCGGTGGAATAAAATATCAGGCTCGATTGTGCCCTGCCAAACAAAACCAGAAATAACAGGCAAGCCAGAAGTATATATTTCTTTTTATTTCCCGGTTCCGGCAACATAAATTCTAAGTTAAAATTTGGTTTTGTTTAATAAAAAATCACCCGAAAAACTATCGTCTAAATCGCATTTACCAACTTTAGTAAATATCAGGAATTTCCGGTTAACTAAAAAAAAATAATTCAACTCAGACTGTGTGCAAGAACAAACAAAACCGAGAATTGATCAATTCCTGTTCGATAATAGACTAATGTAACAACCCGCTCTTTCGGTTTTTATTGTTCCTTCTCGGCTGGTAAAAAGGGAAATCGTCCAAAGGATTAAGTAATTTATCTCTTTCCCTGAACAGATAAAAACATGTTCCAAAAGTAAATCCGGCAAAATCGGACGCCGAAGGAATAACATAAGCGGCAAGATTGTCGGTTCCAAAATAAATCTGGCCAAAATCCTTATTTATTAACACTGCCATCGGAATATTCGCAAAATTCTTCCCGATAATTGAATAACCCATACTAACGGAAACTTTGCTGCTCAGTTTGTAACCAGCCATTATTGACGCACTATTGTAACTCAACTCTTTTATCATCACATATTTATCGACCAAACTAATCATGAGCGATGGGCTAATGATATATTTCAATCCTGAATAAAAAGTCAATGGAATTTTTCCGGAGAATGGCGTTGACCGATCAACTATTGGCTTAAATTCGTTCGAAACCGGCTCAATAAACGGGTCGGGATATTTTTTTGAAATTGTTTCTACACCGGTTGCACTAAGTTCTGTTAGAATACTATCCTTATTAAATGCATAATTGACATTGAAGCTTTTCGAATTCAGTTTCGATTTCCATTTTATTTTTCCAAGATCAATGACACTTAGCGAAACCGATAAATTTGGCAGGATCCGGTAATTTATCCCCAAATCAACTCCCAACCCATTATTGCCTGAATTAACCAGGTAATTCAGAACTTTGCGTCCGGTAAATGAATCAGTTGAAGTTGAACCATCTTCATTCAACATTTTCACTTCGGGCAGCGACATCATAACTTTTCCTTCAGTTTTAAGGAAATAATCGCCTGAATCATTTTGAATTTTACCTGAAATTCCGGAGAAAAAGGAAGCCTTTCCAAAATAAAGTTTGGCCCTGATTCCGGCAGAAAATTTTTTATTCGCACCTGGTAAAGAGTAGCCAAAACTATATTCGCGGTAATGCATTGCCTGTGCTGGCAAATTCTGAACTTTATTAACGATGGCACTTTGAAAACCTGGAAGAACAATAAAATCGGTAAGTTCGCCTTTAAGAGCAACTGAAAAATTTTCAATCTCCTTAATCCGAAAATTAAGAAATCCGTACTTTGACTTATAAGTAAGGCTCAACAGTGAACTTTCGATATTCTGATTAACCGTAGAGCGATTTGCCATGCTTTCCAAAATATCGCGGTAATCCCGGTCGGTTGTTATTCCTGAAATCACTTTAGAAACCAGTTCCTTTATGATTTGCTGGTTATTATAACCAATATTAGTACCTCCGACAGGAAAAATACTGAAAGTAAATTTATGGTTCGATTTTAAAAAAGCAGGATTAAAATCAGATGAATTAAATTGGTTTTCAAAGGGATAAAATGCCATATTGATCTGGGCTTTTCCCTGAAAAACCAGCAAAACGAAAAATAAAATTGGAATACTCTTTCTTATCATTAGCATTAATCCGAAAACCGTAACCTTTATCTTAAATCAAAAAGAGTTAACGAGACAATTACAAAATGCACCTCATTTCTGTCTAAAAGGGAAATATTTCCGGCAAATATTATTAAAAAAAATGAATTCGCAGTTATACTGAGATCTATGTGAAATTTAATTTAACTAAAATTCAGCAGGTTAATGACAGTCCGGAATAATTATTTTTTTCCTTTAAAAAAACGGGTATACAATCGAAAATGGTCACCGTACCATTTTCGATCTTTAATCCGCCGGTAAAGATATTGTCGCTTTTCTCCCGAAAAAAATGCAAGTACTATTTGTCCAATGTATCCATTGACAACTCTTTGCACAATAAATATTGAACTTCGTAAAGAGTGATAGAAAACGGAAGAGTTGAGGTTAAGGGTATGCTTTGTTGAAAGTATTTGATACGCACTATTTTTCAGGCTAAAAAATGATTCGCCCAAACCTAGAAGCTTACGTGAATAGGCAAAATAAGCAATTGCTTTTTGCTTGGTCTTTATTTCCCGCATGCTTTCTGAAAGAGAAGCTCTTTTCGAAAGTAAGTACAAGTCATTGAGTTCGCGTAAAGAAACGACTCCAAATAGAAATCCCTCATTTGAAAGTTGACTGTGAATGAAATTTTGAATTATTTTATGCTTGTCAGACTGTACAAAACAACCGGAAATAGATTCCACTGATTTTTTCTCACGATCGATTAATTCAGTATTAAACCAACTCACACATTCAACATTTACCGGTATCCGATGAATTTCAACAGAAGCTACAAAATCAGGATGTTCCAGCCTGGGGTAATGTTTCATGCTTTCAATCCTATCGTATGCACGCAACGTCTCTACTATTCTGTATCCTGAATTTTCCAAAATTTTCGCTGATTGCAAATAATCTTTTTCAGGAACCAAAAAATCAATATCTCCTAAAATACGCTCGCCAACGTTCGAAAGAAGTCCATCAATCAAAAAAGCAGCCCCTTTTATAAAAATCGGATGAATGTTGTTGCTTGAGAGCAAAGCTGATATTTGGCCAATTTGGGTTAGAATCTCTCCATTACGAGCTACATTCAATTCGTAAATGATTGACAAATGTTTTGCCAAATCTTCTGGAATAAACCCAACGATACCATGTGACAAAAATTTTAGGTGTATGGCTGGCAAAATAAGATGGTTACTGCAAAGACCAACAAATTGATTCCAATCGACCTCGTTATTTCTACATTTTTCAATAAGTTCAGCCCTGAATCCGGGATTCTCGTCCAAAGCGAGACACTTTCCTATAAAACGAAACAACTCTGATTTAGTCATTATCAAACAATTGTGTTATAGCCTCCAAGGCTTTTTCATTGTTAGAATAATTGAGCTGAAAAAATGAAGCCTGCACTATTTTGTTGAAAAATACCAGTACATTTTCTGGCGATGGCAATATCCATGCTTCATCGAGTAATTGTTGTATGGCTTTAACCGGATCTAGTTTCTCCATAATAAAATCGACTGTACTATCGTACTTTATGAAGATAAATTCTTTAACAGGAAAAATCATTTTCATCCGAATATTCTCAACAGGCAGATACCTTACACTTTTTTCCGGGTTAATATAATTCAATGGTTTGTCTTCCAAAACAGGATAATGTGAAGTCAGCAAATCCAATGACCCCTCCTTTACCGACATGGCTATAGGGAAAGGATAAGCACGAAATGAATCCTGATCAATCGGAACAAAATCATCAGAAATAAGTTGGTAACCTCTGGCCTGCAGCAAAGCAGCTATTGTTGTTTTACCGCTTCCGGCTGCGGCTGAAAATAAGATCGTTTTCCGGCCGTTAGAAATTGCAGAAGCATGAACTGTCATAAGCCAATCGTCATCAATTTTATCATGCAAGACATTGATCAATTCCACAAAAATATTTCCTTTCACAAATTGACTCTGGTCTTTACTCCAGGAACCCCGAACCATATTGTTAAACCTAAAAACAATTTTATCCTGAAAATAGAATAATTCAAAAACATTTTCGTCGCCAATATTTTCAAATGTTTCCAGATGTTTGATCAAGGGATGAATATAATTTTCAAGCCAACTGGTTCCATAGGCAAATTTGACAATTTTGCTACCCATCGCGTAGTGGAAGGTTGAGAAAGGTGTAAACATACATTTTTCAAGATTGTACAATAACTCCTCTTCCAATTTATCCCGTTTGCGCGGCTGATTCATTTTCTTTATTGTATTCCGAATATCTGTAACAAATATTAAACTATCGGCATAGCTCATACCATAACGATTAGAGAAAAATTCGGCAATCGTTTCAGTTTTATGCCGATTACATACTTTTTTAAAAACAAACCAGGCAGGTTCTTCCAAATGAAAATACATATTGCTGTTTTGAAACCAGACCAAATAGGTTCGCCCTATCTTTCTTTTAATGTGAGGTATATTTATCATCGAAAATTTATTAATTCTAAACACTATAAATTGGCTTTTAAATATAAAAACTATTTGCAATATATAGGACAGATTGATCTAATGTAAAAATTACATAATTCAATATAATATTAATCTCCAACTTAAATCAGATAAATAAAACACCCTTTTTCATTTATTGAAGGGAACAATTAAGTAATCAATATGACTTATCTTTATATGGCCTGCATATTATTTCAGAACTAGAAAAATTTCTAGTTTTAGTATTGTTTTTCTAAAAGAAAGAATTACCTTTACTGCATTGTTGTTTTAACATCAGGCGATTTATTGAATTCTGTGTTATTTTCATTACAATTCAATTTCGAACCTGGTATTCAATCAAAAGATCTTCGGAAATTCCATTAATGTCAACTACACAGTGTGAGTGACAGTAGGTTTACCTGCATCCCCAAGTTAATTATCTTTATCCCAGGAATAGTAGTTCCTTTAAATCAAAAATCGAATTTCATTAACAAAACTGATATTTATTTGTTAGGGTCGATTGATTACGATTCGATTAATGTAGAAAATTCCATATTATAAATTTATAAATACGCTGATTATGAAAACAAAAATTACAGAGATTGTAAAAAAAGAAGTTACAGATTTAGGAGGCAAGAAGATCTCACGAAAAGAAGCCATTAAGAAAACAGGGTATATGGCAGTATCGGCAGCAACCATGATGGTTTTGCTTAGCAACAATGCTCAAGCAGGGCAGGGAGGACATAAGGGGAGCAAAAGAGGAGGAGATAAAGGTTCTCCACCACCTTCGTGCGATTAAAGATTTATGAATGATTTAAAAAGGGCAACTGTATGGAACCCTTTTCATTTTTCAAAGGTGTTAAAATCAAAAAATGATTTTAACACCTTTTTTATTTGCTTTTTATTTTGGTGAAATATATTATGGCTTTAAAACTCAGCATTTTTAGGAGTTCTTGGGAAAGCAATTACATCGCGGATATTTCCCATTCCGGTAACAAACAACAACAAACGTTCGAAACCAAGACCAAAACCTGCGTGTGGCACAGTTCCAAAGCGTCGGGTATCGAGATACCAATCCATTTCGTGGGCCGGAACGCCCATTTCGTTCATACGGGTTACCAGTTTGTCGTAATCTTCTTCGCGTTGCGAGCCTCCGATAATTTCACCAATTCCCGGAAATAGCACATCCATTGCGGCAACTGTATTTCCGTCGGCATTCTGTTTCATGTAGAATGCTTTAATATCTTTCGGGTAATTGATCAGGATTACCGGTTTTTTGAAATGCTTCTCAACCAGATAACGTTCGTGTTCGCTTTGTAAATCGGTTCCCCAGTCTACAGGAAATTGAAATTTCTTCTTTTTATAATGATTGGAGTTCCGCAATATCTCAATAGCTTCAGTATATGGCAATCGTATAAAATCATTCTCCAGAACAAAGCTGAGTTTTTCAATCAATTCCATCGAACGCTCATCGACCGGTTTGTTCTTTTCTTCTTCCTGAAGACGTTTGCTCAGGAATTCAAGATCATCCATGCAATTTTCAAGTGCATACTTTATCAGGCTTTTCAGAAAATCCTCTGCTAAATCCATATTATCCTGAAGTTCATAAAAAGCCATTTCAGGTTCAATCATCCAGAATTCTGCCAGATGACGTGTTGTATTCGAATTTTCGGCACGGAAGGTCGGCCCAAAAGTGTAAATTTCTCCCAGGGCAGTAGCTCCAAGTTCACCTTCAAGCTGCCCCGACACAGTCAGATTTGTTGGCTTTCCGAAGAAATCCTGAGAATAATCAATCGTTCCATCTTCCAATAGCGGTGGATTTTTCGCATCCAGCGTGGTTACACGAAACATTTGTCCTGCCCCTTCAGCATCTGACCCGGTGATAATTGGCGTATGAAGGTAAACAAAACCATGGCTGTTAAAATAGTTGTGAATGGCAAAAGCCATGGCATGACGAATGCGAAAAACTGCACTGAAAGTTGCTGTACGAAACCTCAGATGAGCATTTTCGCGTAGAAATTCCAGGCTATGTTTTTTGGGTTGAATCGGATACTTTTCCGGGTCAGCTTTTCCGTAGATTACAATTTCTGTTGCATTTAATTCAACAGCCTGTCCACTTCCCTGCGAGGCAACCAGATTGCCTGTAACTGCAAGCGCAGCGCTGGTATTGATATCTTTCAGTAATTCTTCACCAATTTTTTCGACATCAGCAACAACCTGTAAATTATGAATTGTCGAACCGTCGTTAAGCGCAATGAAATTAACATTCTTACTTCCGCGTTTGGTTCGCACCCAACCTTTTACAATTACTTGTTGTCCTACAAGTTCTCCTTTTAAGATTTCTTTGATCTTCAGTCTTTTCATCCGTTGTGTTATTTACTGATTTCTACAGAATGCAAAAGTATGTTTTTTGACCTGATTTTACAGTTGGCCCTTTCAAAAATGAAATCTTTTGCAATAAATTAAGATTATTATTCAGGAGATATCCCTTTTTTTATCAGTTCGATTTGTGATAACAATTCCATCCAGTTCTCTTCAGGAATTTTAGCTCCCATCACTTCAACCACTTTACCTGCTAACAGCGATCCTATTTTCCCGGCAACTTCAAGGTCAAGATTTTCGGCCAAAGCATACAGGAAACCAGATGCATAAATATCTCCGGCTCCTGTGGTATCGATACTTTTAGCCGGAATGGCATCAATAGAAATGATTTGGTTGCCAGTCTTTATCCGAGATCCTTGTGCTCCAAGTTTCACAACTGCAATATCACACATTTGCGAAATCTCAGCCAGTGCATCTTCAGGATCTTTTCCGGTAAAAGCAAATGCCTCTTCTTCGTTCGCAAATACAATATCAACATATTCGCTGACAATACGCTTCAGGAATCCAAGATTGGCTTCAACAATGTTGAAGCTGGCCATATCAATGGAAACCAGCGACCCATTTGATTTTGCAGTTTTCATTGCTGCCTCAATCAAATCGTGATTTTGCACCAGGTAACCTTCAATATGCATGATGCCGTAATTTCTGAAGATTTCCGAAGTCATTTCTCCTGAAGTCAATTCCATAGCTGCACCCAGATAAGTTCCGAAGGTTCGTTCGGAATCAGGACTAATTAACCCTGTAGCATGACCCGTTCCGGTTTCACTGTAGAAAAAATGTGTATCAATGCCGTTATTTTTAAAGTCGTCGAGAAAGAAACGACCAAATTCATCGTCCGAAATTTTTCCAATGTATCCACACTGACCACCTAGTTTTGCAATACCATGTATTGTATTTGCGGCTGATCCGCCAGTTTGAATAATCCGGAGATGATCTTTTGTTTCTTTTTTGATTTCCGAAGAAAGGATTGAGTCTACCAATGTCATACTTCCCTTCGGGAACCCAAATTTTTGTAACACAGAGTCATCCGTAATAAAGATTAGAACATCGATTAAAGCATTTCCTATACCAAGTATAGATTTTGAATTGTTTGGCGCGCCAGTAAATGATTTCATGAAAAGTTTTTTTGCAAAAATATTTTTTCTTTTCGGAAATGCTATTATTTTTGCAACGCTTTTAAAGCAAACGTTCACACAGCAATGTGAAAATTATCAGAAATTCCCTAGTAGCTCAGTTGGTTAGAGCGGCGGACTGTTAATCCGTAGGTCGTAGGTTCAAGTCCTACCTGGGGAGCCAAGCAGGAAAGGAGGTCGGATTCGACCTCCTTTTGTTTTTTTTATTCCCTGAGAACCTTGCTGGCATTGAGAACTACCTGTATCTGAATTGTAAACCAGGAGGTTGCAACTTTCCTTTGGAATTTCCAAATTACAAAATATATCCCTCTGTGGTTTAGTTAAGGTCGTCATTGCGAGTCCCCACCCAATTTTTTACTTGTTGGTGCTTCCCGACAACAGTGACAACAATCAGAACAACGGATAACCCTTAACTGACAACTGACTAATAACCAATATTCTGCTTTTGATTAAATCTCAGCCAGATAACAGACATACTACCATTACGATTTCAGCTTAATTTGTTTCGTCTTAAACTTTATAGGCCAGGGATATTTAAAAACACATAATCCACGGTCAGTAAAATTTTATTTATATTTAAAATTTGGATATAAAAAATGATTCCGGAGTTTTATCTGACACAATGGATATTAAAAAGTTTGGCTGGCTAATATTTCTGTTTTCTCTCCAAGGCATTTTCTTAAATGCAAAAGGGCAAATTTCTTCGTCCAGATTACTGTTTAATTATTTAACTATTGAAGAAGGATTACCTAACAATAAGGTCAACTCAATAGAAATGGATACCTATGGATTTATGTGGTTTGCGACCAATGATGGAGTTTGTCGTTTTGATGGGCTGGAAGTAAAGCAATACGGACTTTCGGATTATTCCATTGCCGGAGATCAGGTGAGGACAAGCCTGGTAAATAGAATTTTAATTGATGACAATGGACAAATCCTTATTGGAGCTTATTCTTTGTTTTATTACAATAAAATTACCGACAAATTCGAAAAATACCCATTTGGGAATGCAATAGTTCCGTTAAAACGAATTCGCACATTGGAAAAAGATTCGAAAAGCAGGATCTGGATAGGAGATCAAACTGGTTTGTATTCCTTTAGTCCTGACGCAAAAGACTCTTTAATTTCATATCCATATTCCGAAACAGAAACGATCGATGTACTATCCATCCTTCCACTGGGCGATTCTCTTCTAATTGGCACCAACAAGCATGGCGTACTTGTTTATAATATAAAACAAGAAAAGTTTAGCCCCTTTTCGCTTTTCAAAGATAAAGGCGATAAAAACAAAGCTTTATGTTTCTTTAATGACGCGAGTGGAACAATCTGGATGGGTACCAATAATAATGGTATTTTTAAATTTCACCTTAAAGAATTAACGGTAACCCACAAGTTTCTTGTTTCGGAAAATGATTTTAGTAACAGAATAAGGGATATTGAAAAAGACAATGATGGAAATATCTGGATAGGAAGCAGGAGGGGATTATATAAAAAGGATGCAAATTCAGAAGATATAATCCTGAGTTCAAATGTCGATCACCCCTATTCCAAATTATTAAGCAATTCGATTTTCAATATTTTTATTGATAGAAATCAGGATATATGGCTTGGTACATTTTCAGGCGGTGTGAATTATGCCGACCTAAACCGCAAACCATTTTCCCATTTTTCAGCGAAAGAGAAAAATGCAAAGTTTTTGAACAGTAATATCGTCACGTGTTTTTGTGAGGATAAAAATGGAGACGTATACATTGGAACCGAAAACGGAGTTAATTTTTTCGATCGTCGAAAGGAAGAATTTACATATTATATGCATGACAACAATAATCCGAATTCGATAAGTAATGATGCGATAAGATCTGTGGTTTGTGATATTTCAGGAAATTTATGGATTGGATGCGGTTCAGGAGGATTAAATTATTTCAACACCAGAACAAAAACATTTAACCGGTTATTGCACGATCCGAAAAACAGTAAATCGCTGAATAGCGACGATGTTAATTGTTTAGCGCTTGATCAGGAACAAAATCTATGGATTGCAACTGAGGTGGGAATTGACATGCTGCCTTCCGGAGAAAAAAATTTCCAACATATTTACAACGGTACTGTTGAATTTTTATATCAGAGCAAAGCGGGAGCTTTATGGGCAGGAACATCAGGAGATGGACTCTATTTGTTGAATCGCAAATCAAATAAGTTTGAACGACAATACAAAAATTTCGTGAATTCGACTATTCACACGATGCTAGTTGACTCTGAAAATAATCTTTGGGTTGGAGGAAACAGAGGTATTACGTTTATAAATACCGCAGATAGCATTCGATATAATTATTCTACAAAAAATGGACTGCCTTCGAATATTATCATGGGAATTTTGGAAGATGAACAAAAAAACCTATGGATTAGCACAACTTCCGGATTACTTAAATATGAAGGCGCGGTTCTTCATCCCGACAGTTTGAATTATAGAAATTATTCTCTTTCTGACGGTATTCAAAGCAGGCAATTTTATACGAATTCTTACCTGAAAGATTCTTCCAACGAAATGTTTTTTGGAGGTATTAATGGGTTTAATATGTTTAATCCGGCATTGATTAAAGAAAACAGAATACCTCCAAAATTAGTGTTTACTGAGTTACGAATATTTAATAAACGAGTTCAGGTTGGGCAGAAAACTGAGGGGAATGTGGTGCTGACTAAACCTTTAAATGAAACTCATCAAATAAATCTTTCTTACAAGCAGAAAGTAGTGACATTCGATTTCGTTGCCATCCACTATTCCAATCCCAAACACAATAAATACCGGTATAAGTTAATGCCTCTTGAAAATGACTGGAATTATACTTCTGCCGAACGGTCTGATGCAACCTACACCAATTTACAAGGGGGCGAATACACGTTTATGGTTGAAGCATCAAATAGCGACGGATTCTGGAACGATTCTCAACTAAGACTTTCTGTTACCGTTTCTCCGCCATTTTGGCAAACGTGGTGGTTTATTGTTATCTCTGTATTACTCATTGTCATCGCAATTGTTTCTTATTATTTACATCGAATTGCCTCATTAAGAAGATATAACGCTGCTTTAGAGAAGGATGTATCTGACAGGACTGAAGAACTCAACAAACAAAAAGAAAGGCTCCAGGAACTAAACTTGATGAAAGATAAATTCTTATCCATAATTGCTCATGACCTTAGAAATCCGTTTCAGAGTCTGCTGGGATTTACTGATTTACTTGAATCGGATTTTAATGTTTTAGATGATAAAAATAAATTCACCTACATTACATTGATTTCTCAATCGGCTAAGAAAATATATAGTCTGTTAACAAATCTGTTAACCTGGTCGCGAGCACAAAATTCCAAAATATCATTTGAACCCAAAGTGCTCGATTTGCACGAGATAATTGAGCAAACACTGGAACTATTAAGAAACAACTATGAGAATAAAAGCATTATCGTAAGTAATCAAGTAAGGAATTCAGTAAATGTGTTTGCCGACAAAAATATGTCGGAAACGATTTTACGAAATATTATCTCCAATGCCATTAAATTCACTTCACTCCATGGAGAAATCGTTATTGACTCTTTACAAATTGGTTCAATGATCCAGGTGTCGATTAAAGATACGGGAGTTGGAATGACTGAAAATGAAGTTATTAATTTGTTTGCAATTGACAAAACAGTATCAAAAAAAGGTACTTTAGGCGAACCAGGAACCGGTTTTGGGTTATTAATATGCAAAGAATTTATCCTGAAGAACGGTGGTAAAATATGGGTCGAGAGCCATCCTGGTCATGGAAGCACATTTTTCTTTACACTAAAAAAACCGGATGAAAATATTTCCTGAAATCAGGCAAACTTTCCAGGCAAACATCGTCAAGAGCCAACGGATAAAATTTCCGCTAACGTATAACCAATATCAAATAGCCACATTTCAAATAGTATTGCAAATCAGTAAATTATATTCCCGACGACCAATCTGTATCCAATGAGGCCCGACCAAAAGAAACTACTTCTGTTTATCCGCTGTGAACGATGCCAATCGGAGTTTGTGCTTAATATTTTCTCCGGCACGGAAAGCCACCTTAACACTTTTAATCTTAGCCGAAGTAACCTCTTCCGGAGTATCTGCCGGTTCCCCGCTGATGTGCAGCGAAAATAGACCCAAACTACCCAGCTCGATGATGTAATTGTTGATGAGAAGACGGGGAATCTCGGCAACCAGCGCGATAAGGGTGGCATGAATATCGGCCCCGTGTAGCGTGCACTTTTCTGAAATAATTGCGGACAGCTCCTCCAGATCTATTTTGTTGCGATTGGTTACTCTCGGATAATACTTATATGTTCCTCCACCCTTCACTCCGGGCTGTGCGGTTCTTACTACTTTGTATTTTACAGGCATAACAGTAGATTTTGTTTGCTACCTCCTGAAGTTATTTATTTTCTTCCTGAAGTATGTTCAACATTTAAAAGTTGTTTGAAGCTATTCATAGGTATTAATGATTCCTTTAATAGGTATTAGTGATTCCTTTAATAGGTATTAGTGCTATAGCTTAATAGCTATCAAATATACGAAATGTTTTGAAAAAATTTTATCATTAACGTTTATGAAAAAATAGATGTCGGCACACATTCGAACAAATAAACACATCAAGGGTACGGCACGTCCATACAGAACAGTTTACCTCTTAACAGGCGGTGTTTCTGTTCAGGTAAAAACGGTTCTGTAACGGATAGTGTGGGTAAAGTATTCATTTGTCTATTTTAAATTAAAGAAATGCCCAATTACTTTCTAAAATAAATCTGTTAGCTGTTGGATCCTTAGCTATCAGAAAGCGGCAGAGCCACAAAATATTTGTAGTAAAAAAATTGATGAAAGCTGGTAAGGTGCAGCGCACCGAAATAATACAAATAATATATGCCAATATTTCGGTGCTCTGCACCTTTTGCGTGTAGTGCATCATATATACTACAATTATCAACGGTACTCTGCACCTAAAAATCCTTGCTTTATAATACCCATACAAAACATTATAGAGCCGTAAAAACCAATAAATGTTTTGCTTGAAAGATAGCCATATAAGTTTTGATGACTTTCGGTTTTGTAACGGGATTTCCGGTTTTTCGCAGGAGAATGATAAAAACAGAATTGAATTAGGCATTTGTTTAATACATCTTACAATTAAAAGAACCAGTAGTTTGTATGTTTCGATAATCTGGAACCTTGATGGGTATAGCCGTCGAGTTAATTGAAAATGCTTAAGACATAGTATGTTCTGTGTTTTTCCCCTTTTTAACTCACCCCGCGCCCGCAAGCGGCCGCCTCCCCTCTCTTCGCGAAGAGAGGGGCAGAGCACCGCCGGTGCGACGGGGTGAGTCAAAAAACCTCGACAATGCATATATCTTTTATTTTATTCGTATTCGATACGCCCGGCACCTGATAATATTTACTAAATGCCTAATTCAAAAACAGAAAATCTGAACTATGTGTGAATGTTGTAAGTTTTTTCAAAAGTTATGTAACAATTCACGCTACAGATCACTTTACCTTTATAAAATTATTACCGGGTTTAAAGCGGTAGCCGAACGTAATTTTAGATTGGTTCCTGCATAAAACTTTAATGAAAGTCTTTCGATTTTAGAAAGTCCGACGTAATATTCAGGATAGGTTTTGAAGAAACCGAACAACGAATTCCTGAAATATTTAACTCATTAGATTTGACCGAGGTAGTTCAGGAAAAAATGAACAGGAAATTAAAGGAAAACCAGCTCATAATTTTTAATCGAAGTCTGATAGCTGTTTCTCAATAAAAAGTTGCCTGTTTTGTAATTTGCACCTGCGCCAACTATGGAGACCAGATCAACTACATTATTTAGTACTGAAATTAGTAATCACCTTAAATTTATCAAATGAAAAAGTTATTGTTTGTTCTATCAGTTGTGGTGTTGGTTTCTTGCGGTCAACATAAAAAAGAAATTACCAAAATGCAAGCTAAACAGGATAGTATTACGCAAGTTGCTGTACAGAAAAATACGACCATTCTGGAATTTATCGATGACATGAACGAAATTCAGTCGAATCTGGATTCGATTAAAACAATTGAAAAAATTGTTTCGGTCGAGAAAGCCTCTGTCTCCGGAACTGAAATGAAAACTGCTGTTAAACAGCGAATTGCTGAAGACATTGCACAAATTAATGATCTGCTTCAGAAGAACAAAACGCTTGTAAAATCGCTGACAAACAGATACCGGACTTCGACTGCAAAAATAAAAGAACTCGAAAAAACGCTCGACAACCTGACCAAACAGGTGGGTGATAAAGATGCTGAAATTGCCAGCCTGACCAAAGATCTGGAAGCGCTGCATATTAACGTTACCAATCTGAACCAGAAGATTGAAACCATTACCGCGCAAAGCGAAAAAACAATTCAGGAAAAAAATCAGGCTATTGAAGAACAAACCAATGTCGTGAATACGGCCTATTATGCCTTCGGAACAAAAAAAGAACTGGCAGAAAAGAATGTGATTGAAAAAGAAGGTGGGGTTTTAGGCATTGGGAAAACCCTGACCCTGAAAAAAGATTTTAACCGCGACTATTTCAAAAAAATAGATATCCGCGAGTTTAAACAATTGACACTGAATGCAAAAAAAGCGGAAGTACTTGCCAATCACCCGGCTGAATCGTACCACCTCACCGGAACAAAAACCGTTGAAGCTCTGGTAATTGACCAACCAAATGAATTCTGGAAAGCTTCGAAATATTTGGTGGTAGTAATAGAATAAGACAGGTTGAGGCTGTTTCAAAAGTCAACAAGACCAGTAATCCAGCCACCCTGAATTTATTTCAGGAACTGACATACCAATCTAGAGTGTATGATGATAATTCGCATCAGACGGCTTCACAAAAATGGATACAACAACCAACCAACCGTCGGAGGAATAAAACAGGAAAGGAGGTCAGATTCGACCTCCTTTCCTGTTTTTTAAAAGTGCCAACCGTCACGGTATGTATGCTTGACCCACTCGTTACACATTTCCTGGGCGTTCCATTTGACGCTTTGCCGCGAATCATCATCCACTTTTTTGGTAACAATATCCGACGCAAATGGCAAAAGTTTGGTGGTTACCAATTGCTCATCAGGAGAAATGTTGGTTACTTTCATATTCTCGCTGTCCCACAGCAAAGTTTTTTGCAGCGATTGCATTCTTACAGCCAGGTTACCCATGACGACCAATTCATTGAAAGGCCCCGAATACTCGAAACTTGAAGCAGGTTTTCCTCCATTTTTGCAGCAGTTCACAAAATGCATTTCGTGCCGGCCACCGCCATTCGGATCATCGGGAATTCTTTCCAGCTTCACGTTGGTTTTCGGTGTAAATTCTGCTCCATTCTTATAGACCTTCCAATTTTCGCCATACGCTTCTGCAATAAGTGTGGCTTCGGAACCAACAAACATGAACCCACCTCCGGGATTCATCGGCGCATCAAGTGGTAGCCCGAACGGACGCGCCGGCATAAAACCGCCGTCGTACCAGGTCAGTTCCAACTCCGGAAGGGCACAAAAAGGCAAATTTTTCCGGGCCGGAAACAGGTAAGATACCTTTGCTGCAACTGGTGCACTTTCGGTATTTACAAGCGACGAACTGGCCTGAAATGCTGAAGGCGCTCCAAGTTGAAGGGCATAATTTGGAACATCAAGCAAATGACAACCCATATCACCCAGGGCGCCTGTACCATAGTCCCACCATCCTCGCCAAATCCAGGGATGATATTCAGGATTATACGGCCGCATTTTTGCAGAACCAATAAATA
Source organism: Prolixibacteraceae bacterium (assembly GCA_041652995.1). Classification (GTDB taxonomy): domain Bacteria; phylum Bacteroidota; class Bacteroidia; order Bacteroidales; family Prolixibacteraceae; genus Aquipluma. The sequence continues at coordinate 4,337 of JBAZGO010000068.1, read as the reverse complement.
AATCCCAATCCAGTGTTTTCGGAATTTTAACTTCTTTCAGCGGTTTAGGCATTCCCTGTCGCCAGATTGGTCTGTTAGTCCACACATGTGCTTCTTTTACTACACCCAGACAACCACTTTGAACCACTTCGGCAACTTCGTAAACAGAATCATCGGAGTGTCCTTCGTTTCCCATTTGCGTGACTACTCCAGTTTTTTTTGCAAGATCTGTTAAATACCTGGATTCCCAAACTGAATGTGTCAGCGGTTTTTGCAGATACGTGTGTTTCCCAAGTTCCATGGCTGCCGATGCAGCCAAAGCATGGGTATGATCGGGTGTGGCAATTACAACCGCATCAATATCTTTTTGTTTTTCGAGCATTTCCCTGTAATCCTTCCATTTCTTTGCTTTCGGATAAGCTTCAAAAACAGGGTTTGCATATTCCCAGTCTACATCGCACAGTGCTACAATATTCTGTCCCGGCATATTCCGAAGGTTAACTTTTCCTTTTCCTCCGATTCCGATTCCGGCAATATTTAGTTTATCACTTGGGGCCACATGTCCCAATCCGGCAACTGCACGACTAGGCACCAGGGTAATTCCGGCCAAAACAGTAGCCGTAGCACCAATAAAATTCCTTCTCGTAAAATTTCGATTTGATTCTTCTTTCATGGTTCATCTTTTTAGGTTAGCGCAATATCTCCCGAAATGCAGAAGATTTGATGATGCGAAAGCTTAAAGTTAACGAAATCAGATCGGTTATAAAATGGTTTAAAAAAATAAAACAACCAATGTATTATCTGCCTGAATCAGAATGTGCTGTAATCCGGTAAAAATATCAGGAATATATAAATAAAAAATGCCGGTCAGTTTCGTTTCTGACCGGCATTTTTTGCGCTTTTCACCTTAAACTTAATGCATCTCATCAATGCTGATAGCTTTTTTTGCGCCTAATCTAAAGTTCATTCCAATCTTAAAACCGAAAGCAAATTGCTTTACTTTATTCGTCAAATCGGAAGAAAATACGCCATTGTAAACTCCATCTTCCTGATACAGGAATTTGTCTTGTGCATCAATCATATTGCTCAGTCCGTAGTCGAAATAAACTCCGGCATACAGGTCCATACTATTATTTAATTTATACAAACCTCCCAAATTGCTATAGGCTGATACAACTGGATTCAGACTTGTGTCACTTTTTGGAAAACTGGTTAATGTGGTAAAGTTGTGTTGAGGCATATCATACAAAATTACATTGTATTGAGGATAATATCCTGTTGTTTCAATTGTACCTCCCGCTGTTTTGTAATTGGATTGAACAGCAAATGCTACTTTTGGACCAATCGAAAATTGAAATTTCAATTTTTCGCTCATTTCTTTCTGGTAAATAAGACTAATAGGAATCTCGAGTAACAGAATACTTTGTTTTTCCTGCCAATCAGTGTATTGAGTACGGAATTCAAACGATTCGGCGTCGGTGTCTACAGAAGACTTACTTGTTTGATAATTGAGGGTGGCTTTCGATTGAAACGATTCGAGTCCCAGTCCGGCTCCCAATCCCCAATTCTTTGAGAAGAAATAGTTATAACCGAGATTAACCGTGTAGCCCATGCTGCTTTCCTGCGTTCCGTTTCGAAGGTCGTATTTCAAGTTATGGAAACCACTTCCTATGTTGAAGTATACTGACTGAGACTTTTCCTGCGCCTGCAATGCTCCTGCTCCCCATAGAAGCAAACTTATGAATAGTAATTTTTTCATCTTTCATTTTATTGAGCCGTCATCAGGATTTTTGATCTTCAAATTCCTGATGACGGTTTTTGTTTTTAATAATTTACAACTGTGATTTTGTAAGTGAACCTCTTTTGGTCAGATGTAGTAACCGTTCCAATATATTCCCCAAACGGTAGCTTGACTGAATTTACCTGTTTTACATCATTAATGGTTTGAACCAGTGATCCCAGAACATTATAGATTCTCATTACGGCTCCCCTTAAATCCTGATCGTTGAGGTCTGTAACTTTTACCGTAAATGGTTCGGAACTCCTTGCTGGATTTGGATAAGCACTAATCGTTGCATTTTTGAATTTTGGAGAATGAATTTCCTGATCACAGCTCCACAATACAGCACCCTCTTTTGTACTTACCTGCAAAGAGTATAAACCATCCAGTCCTGATTTTTCATTGTAGAATTGGCCTGTAGCTCCGGAAATTGGCTGACCATTCTTGTACCACTGATAAGCAGTGAAGCGATTTGAACTATTATCGCACAATATCACATCGTCAAATTTCTTCACGATGTAGTCTTTGGAAAGTTTAATCGTAAATTCAAATGGATAAACCGGGCTTTCATCATTCAATTCATTGCGAAATTGCAAATTAGCGGTATAAACTCCTTCAATCATATTGGCAGGAACATGGATATAAAGTTTATCCTGACTTTGAGATGAAGGCAGAGGTAAATAGCCGGTGTTCACGAAACCGGCAGCCAAAGCCGCAGCATTAAAAGTAATCTGGTAATCGGTTGGGGTACCTTTTAGAATTTGGTAGCCAATAAATAAATCTTCTCCCTGGCATTCACCCATTACCGGAACTTCTAAAGCCTCTGATAATGTTACTATTTCTGAAATTTTTGCACCTGTAATGATTAAATCAACTGGTTTGATATAATTACTGGCAGCATTTCCGCTTATTGTAAAAACAGTTGTAATTACTTTATCATTGCCAACTGCGGCATCGTTGTAATTTGCGATGGCTGAAACATCAACTGAATTTTCATCGGCAGTTTCAACGCCTTGCAAAGTTCCGACATTTTCTACAATGGCCGTTGTTTCATTATCGAACATCTTGTTTGTTACAACTGAAGTGTTTGTAATTGTCAACTGCTTTGGGGTAATGTTTGCCATCAGGCCAGAAACTTCTTTTAGCGTGTAATTTCCGGCGCCAGCACCTGAAATTGATGATCCAGTAACGGTGACCGCTTTGTCGTTGCCAACATTTTTATTCTCGAAAGATGCCGAACCTATGCTAAGAAAAACAACATCACCATTGAGCACCCCAACTAAATTTGCCCCTGTAACAGTTGCATAATTGGTACCATCGTATACTTTATTTTGGGTTTCTGCATCAATTGATAAAAGTGCTTTTGTTACTTCAAAATCAGCAGGCACATAAGTAAAATCGTAATTTTTATCTATTCCGCCAGAAACAGTAATTGCATTGGTGTGGGTTCCAGCGGATGTCAACAAATCGACAGTTGTTCCTGAAGTTGGTTTGGTATCCAATGCTATTTCACTATCGCTGTTTTGCCATCCGCTGTAATTAAACGTAAGAGTTGGATTGGCATTACCATATACTTTAGTCTGCGAATCGGATACCACAGTAAGCATAGCTTTTGTTACTTCAAAATCAGATGGCACATAGACGAATTCGTAATTGTCGTCCATGCCACCTGAAACCGTGATTGCATTGGTATGGACGCCCGCTGAAGTCGAGATATCAACCAAAGTACTTGCAACTGGTTTTGTATCAAGAACTGATTCATCCTCACCATTCTTCCATCCATTGTAGTGGAATGTCAGTTCAGGATTAGCAGCACCATAAACTTTGGTTTTTGATTCCGCAGTCACTGTCAACATAACCTTATTCACTTCAAAGTTTGCTGCAACATAGGTAAAATCATAGTTATTATCTGCGCCACCTGAAACTGTAATTGCATTCGTGTGAATTCCAACTGGAGTAAACAGATCAACTGATGTATTTGCTGTTGGTTTGGTATCCAATACCGATTCATCCTCTCCGTTTTTCCACCCACTATAGAGGAATGTCAGTTCAGGATTGACTTCAGCAAATATTTTGGATTTTGACTCAGCAGTTACTGTCAACATGGATTTTGTTACCTCAAAGTCAGCGGGAGTGTAGGTGAAATCATAATTGTTATCTATACCTCCTGAAACCGTGATTGCATTGGAATAAACCCCTGCAGATGTCAAAAGATCAACTGTTGTTGTTGCTGCTGGTTTAGTGTCTAAATCAACAGCAGAATCACTGTTTTTCCAACCACTGTATGTGTAAGAAAGTGTTGGATTAATATCACCATACGATTTGGTTTGAGGATCAGCGATAACATTTAGCATCGCTTTGGTTACAGTGAAGGTTCCAGGAATAGTAACTATGTTATATTTTTCGTCGGGGCCTACAGTCATTGAAATTGATCCGCCATATACGCCCATGTTTGTATTTTTAGTAACAGTGGTCGTAGGATATGGTTTGATATCCAAACCATTTTCATTATCAGCATTCTTAAATCCGGTGTAGTGATATGTTAATGTCGGATTTTCATCACCATAGACTTTGGTCT
>JBAZGO010000067.1:0-25148 GCA_041652995.1 Prolixibacteraceae bacterium | reverse complement strand
CCGGTAACGTGTGGCATAATCTGTGGTTTTTGATTACACCTTGAAGATACCAAAAACCTGCTTAATGCTATAATATCAAGCAGTTAAGATATTAACAATTAGGAGAGTTTTTGCACAGTCTGACGTTCCAAGCAATTATAAAATAATCTACAGAATTACCGGGGAATATGCAGCCGCTGGTGCTGATTTGCCAGCTTGTAGGCTGAAAGACAATCTCACACTCCTTCGTATATGCTCCAAAGTTGCAGCCGCTGGTACTGATAGGTAACCAGCACCTTTTCGCTCAGGATTCGCAATCCAATGTCATTTACCCAGCCTTTTCGGTTTTTTGACGCTTTCAGGTTTGGCGCCGCTGAAAGGTCTGTCGCTTCAGAAAAACCTGACCGCGTTCAACGAACCGGTCAGCGTTTAAATTGCTTAACTGAATGACGCTGATTGCAATTCAGCTATAGCAGCATAGTAGTTTATAAATCCAGAGGAGCAAGGGACAAAATTCTAAATTTCAGTATATTTGTAAAAACACGTGATATGAAAGGTATAATAAATATAGAATATCCCGAATCCTTAGCTAATTCGTTAAGATTAAGAGGTAAAGACTTTGAGAATGAGATGAAAACAAGTTCTTTAGTGAAACTTTTTGAGTTAGGAAAGGTTTCTTCAGGTACAGCCGCCAAAGTATTAGGATTATCAAGATTAGATTTTCTTGAATTACTTTCAAAATACCAAGTTTCACCGTTAGGGCAATATGATTCTGATGATTTAAGAGAAGATATCGAAAATGCCTAAAGTCGTATCAAATACAACTCCAATAATCTCATTGCTTAAATTATCACAACTTGATATTTTAAGAAAATTATACTCAGAGATATCGATACCATTTGCTGTTTTTTAAGAGATTGAGGCTGGGAAAAACAAAGGATACTATCAAGATTTATCGAAAATTGACTGGATTAAAATTATTAAAATTCAAGATGAACAAGCACTTAAATATTTTCTTGATTTAGATGCCGGTGAATCAGAGTCAATAGTTCTTGCTACAGAGCTTGGAGCAGATTTGATAATTATAGATGAAAAATTAGGGCGATTTCATGCTAAATATGCAGATTTAAAAGTAACTGGCACGATTGGTATTTTGATTAAAGCTAAAAATCAAGGAATCATAAAAGATTTGAAACCGTTACTATACGAACTGACTGAAAAAGATGTATGGATCAGTGAAAAACTAATTGTAGAAATTCTGAAACAAGCTGGAGAGCAATAACCCCACTCATCCGGATATACAATAAAGAGGTCCTTGCTAACGCAACAGGGTTATCGTTTTTCAATTCGGGTGATCGCTATGTACTGTATTCCGCCGCAATTCCGGTCATATCTCCAATCCAGGTTAACTTCCACGGGAAACGCTGCATGTTCCAGATCAATATACGCTTCCAGCTCTGTCGCCCCGGAAAAACCTGACCGTGTTCAACGAACCGGTCAGCGTTTAAATGTGTTGGTTGAGATGGTCACGGTTTGTGTTTCAGGAATTCAAATCCCAAGACGGAAGGAAGGCTGATCAAATCAGCGTTAGCGGCAGCAGCGACCCAAAATCAAATATCGGGGAGCTTAGGGAAATATCATTCATTGAATAGAACTAATAATAAGTCTTAATCGTTAAATTTGCAGGAGACAAAACCAGGATAATTATGAATGTAGTTGAAAAAAGAGACTTTATACACAGTCATTTGCACGAGGCAAATGAAAACACCATCGATGAATTTTACGAGAAACTACGTAAAGAGGAAGTTTTAAAAGCAAAACTGGAAAGCAGGGCCCAAAAATCTGAAAGTGACATTCAGTCAGGAAGGATTTTTTCGAGGGCAGAAATTGAGCAAAGGACTGCAAATTCAGGCCGCTAATGAAACTTATTTATACAGAACAGGCCCTTCTCGGTCTTGAAGAAGCTTTAAATTTTATTGCACCCAAAGTAACCCAAAAGAAATTACTGGAAATCAGGGATGAAGTTTTGGATGCCGCTGACACCCTCCTTTTGCAACCACTGCAAGGACAGAAAGAACCATTTTTAGATCATTTGGGGTTAGGTCATCGTCGTTTAATTGTGAGCCATTATAAAATAATCTACAGAATTACCGGGGAATATATTTATATCACGGACATTTTTGATTCCAGGCAAGATCCCGACAAAATGAAAGAGTAAACCGTACTCTCTTCCGGAAATGCACAAAAAAACAGCGGCTGATCCCGGATCATTGGCATGCAACAAAGTTATCGTTTTTCAATGCGGGTGATAACGATGTACTGCGTTCCGCCGCAATTCCGGTCATATCTCCAATCCAGGTTAACTTCCAAGGGAAAAGCGTCATGTTCCAGATCGATATGGGCAGTTGACGGCAACGAATCAAAGTTATAGGTGGAATCATCGATCTCTATAAAATAGCCCCCGCAACAGATACATTCCCTGAAATCGGGCCCGGTGATCGTTCCGACAGACTCCCATTTATTATCATCCTTTTTGCAGGAAGAAAACAGCAGCAATAAAAGAAAAATAATTCCTAAAGTATTTCTGTAATTCATAACCAACCTCTTACTAATTTATTCTAAACAGACGATTTTTTGTTTGCGAAGGTTGCGCTTTGGTAAAGAATTAAGGGTAAAGTTGGAACAAATTTGTATGCTCTGTGCCTAAAGTCCAATGTCATTTAGTAAGCCAAAGCCTTTTCGGTTTTTTGACGCTTTCAGGTCTGGCGACGCTGAAAGGTCTGTCGCCCCGGAAAAACCTGACCGCGTTCAACGAACCGGTCAGCGTTTAAATTGGAGTTCCGTTAGCGGTCATGCTGATTGAGATAACTTCATTCATAAAACTTTACGAAAGATTAGTTGTTAGAAAGTGTAAGAAGGCAATAGTAGATTTATGAGACGAAGAACATTCATTTTAACCACACTTGCAATTTATCCAATAACACTCTTTGCGAAAATGAAAGCCATTTTTACATTAAGGACAAACAAAGGATTTGCCGTAAACTCCGGTGAAGCCAGATTTGGGAAACAATATAAAATGAAGGGAGTTACGCTAAACACACTCGACATTAAAATATCGGGTAAAGACACGGATAATGATTTAGCCGTTTTTGAACAAACGGGTTTAACTCCTAAAGGCGGACCGCCTTTGCATATTCACCCCAGTCAGGACGAGTGGTTTTATATCATTGAAGGAGAATATTTGTTTCAGGTTGGTGAAGAAAAATATCACTTGAAAACAGGTGATACGATTTTCCTGCCAAGGAACATCCAGCACGCATTTATTCAACTCACCGAGAAAGGCAAAGTGATTGTTTCATATCTGCCTGCGGGTAAAATGGAGGATTTCTTTGCGACGACTGATAAATGGACTTCGCCACCAACAAAAGAAGAGATTGTCAAAGTATTTGCTGACCACGATATGAAAGTTGTTGGGCCACCTTTGACCATCGGGTGATGTGCTGATAAATACATATTTCCTTTTTACAATCATTTATCAATTTTGCCGGAAAGATCATGGTTTGGTTTTTTATCCTGTCTTGTTTCGTTTTGATTATCCGGATACGCACAAAAAAAGACAGCCAATGGTGTTGATTTGTAAATCAGCGTTAGCGGCTGAAAAATAAGAAAGGAGACTCGCACGAATCTCCTTTTCTTTTTATTTAAATCCTGAAATTATTCCCATTCGATGGTTGCCGGCGGTTTCGAGCTGATGTCGTAAACAACCCGGTTAATTCCGCGAACTTTGTTAATGATTTCGTTCGACATCTTTGCCAGAAATTCGTAAGGCAAATGCACCCAGTCGGCAGTCATTCCATCGGTTGAAGCCACAGCGCGCAAGGCAACTACATTTTCGTAGGTACGTTCGTCTCCCATCACACCAACCGACTGTACCGGAAGCAACATTACTCCTGCCTGCCACACTTTATCGTACAATCCCCATTCTTTCAGTCCGTGGATAAAAATAGAATCGGCTTCCTGAAGGATGCGGACTTTTTCGGGAGTGACATCGCTCAAAATACGGATACCAAGACCCGGACCCGGAAATGGATGGCGTCCAAGCATTTCAGGTTTCATATCCAGCGCCCTCCCTACCCTGCGCACTTCGTCTTTAAATAAAAGTTTCAGCGGTTCAACCACTTTCAGGTGCATTTTCTCCGGAAGTCCCCCCACATTGTGGTGCGATTTAATGGTTGCCGAAGGACCGTTCACCGAAACCGATTCAATCACATCGGGATAAATGGTACCCTGCCCCAACCATTTTACATCTTTTATTTTGTGCGCTTCCACATCGAATACTTCAATGAAGTTACGACCGATAATCTTTCTTTTCTTTTCAGGATCAAAAACTCCGGCCAGATCATCCCAGAATTTTTGGCGGGCATCAACTCCAATAACATTCAAACCCATGTGCTGATAAGAATCCAGTACTTGCTGAAATTCATCTTTCCGGAGTAATCCGTTATCCACAAAAATACACGTCAGGTTTTTGCCAATTGCCCGGTGTAAAAGAACCCCGGCAACCGAAGAATCGACGCCCCCGGAAAGTCCGAGAACCACTTTATCATTGCCTAATTTGTCTTTCAGTTCCTTCACTGTTGTTTCGATGAACGAATCGGGAGTCCAGTCCTGTTTGCACCCGCAAATATCTACCACATAATTTTTCAGAAGCTGAGTTCCTTCCGTAGTATGATAAACTTCAGGATGAAACTGAATGGCGTAAGTCTGCTCACCTTCAATCTGAAAAGCGGCATATTCGACATCCGAAGTACTTGCAATCACCCTGTAATTTTCAGGAATGCGCACAATGGTATCGCCATGCGACATCCAAACCTGGGTATGCCGACTAATTTCTTTTAGCAATTCATTCGACTGATCAACAAATCCAAGATTGGCTCTGCCGTATTCGCGCGAATCGGATGGAGCAACTTCACCTCCGTAGAAATGTGCAAGATATTGCGCCCCATAGCAAACGCCCAGTAAAGGCATTTGACCTTTTATTAAAGATAAATCGGGTTTTGGCGCATTGGCATCGCGAACCGAAAACGGGCTTCCGGATAAAATGACTCCCTTAACGGTTTCATCGATAGCCGGATAATGGTTGTACGGATAAATTTCGCAATACACATTCAACTCACGCACACGGCGGCCAATAAGTTGTGTGTACTGAGAACCAAAATCGAGGATCAGAATTTTTTCCTGCATCAGACTTGTTTTTTTTGAATTGCCGCAAAGATAGATAAAAAACAGTCTGGAAAAAGTCGGTGGGATTCGGAAGAAAGAGAAGTAAGATAATGGTAAAGTTGCAAAAGACTCAATGAATTTTCAGCACTTTTTGCCTGAGCAAAATTTGATTACCTGATGACACTTGAATGATATACGAGCCCGGAATCAAGGTGTTTTTTGCTGAAAACTGAAACTCGCCATTTACAATTTCAGCATTTTGTTTTTGAAGCAAATTACCTCTGATTGAGTAAATTTCAACTGTTCCGTTTGCAGTGACATTTTCATCCAGCAAAACCGAAATACGATCGGTAAACGGATTTGGATATATTTTCGCATTGCCCGCCACAAATCTATTTTCATTAGCGGTTGGGTCTGATGGCCACATTTGATCCAGAAAAATCAGTCGCCCGTTTATCCAGATTTTCATCCAGGAAACTTCTGAACTATAACTGTAACCAACGTAAAAATTGGGCCACACATATTGCCCCAAAACCGGCCATTTCTGAAAATTCCGGACTTGCGATTCCGACAAAAGGCTAGTCAGACTATCGGCCACAAAACTTATCCGTTCGTTCGAAAGCTCTTTTTCCCGGAGAGCAGTCCAACGTCGTTTTAACTTTTTCACGAATGCAGTATCCTCCATCAGTTTACGCCACCAGAAAGGAGTTTGCCAATAATCATACTGTCCATCCCAGCCCTGCAGGTTTGCCTGGTACTGAAATCCGTTGGTGTAGCCGCCATTGTAATAATCAGCATTACCGTAACCCAGGTTGAAATCCCAAATTGGTCCGCAATTCATGACCTCATTTTTTCCTTTGTACAGGTATGAGCTCAGCCGATATCCGTCCACATTCTTCGATAATTCATTGATAATCATAAAATCTATGAACGATGTATCGTTTAAAAACTCATGATAACTGCCTGTTCCTGAAAATTTCTCCTGAAAAAGAGATTTTTCCATGTTTCGCACATACGATTGAATGTATGTCTTTTGTGCAGATGTAATGACTTCCTGTTTGGGATAATCGTATTGATAGTATGTTTTTCCTGAAAAATTATAATAATCCGACGACCAGCCATCGCCACCACTTCCGGTTGTTTTGTCAATTTTAATGATGTAACCACCGGTAACATCCTCTCCTGAATTATCGGTTGTGGTGAGTTTGGCAATATCAACACGATTTTTATTCCGCTTAATCTTTTCCATCAAAACATAAACTCCCTGATAACTCCCGTTCAGGACCAGTTCAACATACCGGCATCGGGGTGAATAATGTCCAAGAGAACCATCAAGAGTAAAAGTAAGTACATTGCGGATCAAGGTTTTGTCAGAATATGGAGCATACAAAATCCAATCGCTTTCAGCAGGCATTCCAAGCAGCGAAACATCAACATCCTGCCAGTCGTCGGAGCGGGTTTCGATGCCGTAACTTTTCTTGGGAAACATTTGTGAGGAAGAGCCGCGGGTTTCAATCCCGATTTTGCCGTTGAAATTATTCTTCGGATCGTTTACGGAGTTACGCTGACCAGGTCCATTCCAAATAATTCCCATAGTGGCAATGATTTTTGGATCATCGTAGATGTATTGCCCATTGGTATTTATTACGATGACAGGCAGGTTTGACGAAGAAAACGAAACCTGCGAAAAGGTCTTTTCAGAAAGGAGGGAAAAGAGCGCAATCAGAATGAATAACTTCGGGAATGAAGACATTGGTTAGTGGTACGGTAAAGGTCGGTTAGATGAGGTTACAAAAACTAATAAGCTGATTTATTGGTCATCCAGAATTCACTTCGGGGTCTGCCTGTCACGGCACATCCGTCAAGCTAAGAGCAAAACCATTTAATTACATTGGGCTTGAAATCACTTTTCTGCTTGTTGACTCACCCCGCGCCTGCAAGCAGACGCCGAAGGTGCCACGGGGTGAGTCAATAAAATAGAAGCATTTCTTATTTCTTTGGTTCATGTTTATCAATACTTAACACCCTGACTTGACAACTACCTCCTATCACAGGGAGATCCCGAAACAAGTTCAGGATGACTGAATCAGTGGTTTTTGATTCGAACAGAGTTTTTTACAACTCGCGGATCCAGATGTTCCGGTAACTTACCGGGTTTCCATGATCCTGAAGAATGAGCGAGCCATTGCCATGTTCTTTTTCAAAATATTCAGGAATACCAATGTATTCGGTTGGGCCGCGAAGCGCCACATGATTTTGAACCAAAACACCATTCTGCAAAACAGTTACTGTTGGCGGTGTAAAATAGGTGCCTTGTTTGTTGAAACGAGGTGCCGTATAAATTACATCGTAAACCTGCCAAACGCCCGGGGCTTTGCAAACATTAACCAGCGGAGGATATTGTTTGTAAAAACTACCGGCCTGACCATTGCGGTAAGTGCGGTTGTTGTAATTGTCTAAAACCTGCAATTCGTACAAGCCCTGAAGGAAAATTCCGCTATTGCCGCGGCCTTGGCTTTCGCCAACAACTTCCGAAGGTGATCTCCATTCGATATGAAGCTGGAAATCGCCGAACTGACGCTTGGTTTTAATAACACCAGCGCCTTTTGTAACAGTAACACAACCGTCGGCCACATTCCAGCCTGGTTCGGCGCCTGCATCGTTGGTCCACTCGCTTTTCAAATCCTGTCCGTCAAAAAGAACAATGGCATCCGAAGGAGCATCCTGCGGTTTTTCGCCGGGAGTAACTACCGTAATTTCGGGATCCCAGATTTCTGTCATTTCAGGTTTCATCGGGAAATCAGTCCTGCCCTGAGCAAAAATTGCAGTACAGGCTAAAACACCTGCCGCTGATAATAATACACTTTTCATTTGAATTAGTTTTAATTGATTTATTTGATTGATCTATTGCAACAACCAAAATGGTTCATTGTCTACAAATCAAGTTCTTTCATCATTTCATCAATCTTCGTGTCGGCCTGTTTTTCAACTGCATCGTAATCTGCACGGTTTTTCAATTCACCGGTCACTTCAAAATAGAACTTAATTTTAGGTTCTGTTCCTGAAGGACGTACGGAGATTTTTGTTCCGTCTTCGGTAAAAAACTGCAGTACATTCGATGTCGTTTTCTGGTTGATCGGTGTTTCTTCTCCGGTTATGATATTCTTCTCAATATTCACATCATAATCCTTTACAATTTTCAGTTTCGATCCGCCCAAAACTTTTGGTGGATTGGCCCGAAAATTAACCATCATTTGCTCAATTTCTTCAGCGCCGGTTTTTCCTTTGCGAACCACGTATTTCATTTTTTCGCGCGAGTAGCCGTATTCCAGATAAATATCGAGCAACATTTCGTACAACGATTTTCCCTGATCTTTGGCCCAGGCAACAATTTCGGCCATCAGCGCACACGACGAAACAGCGTCTTTATCGCGAACGAAAGCAGCAGGCATAAATCCGAAACTTTCTTCACCACCGCCAATATATTCTTTCTTGCCTTCCAAATCGCGAATCACTTCGGCAATGTATTTAAATCCGGTAAATACATCGAAATACTCGACATTGTTCCGGCGTGCAATTTCTGCAATCAATTCAGTGGTTACAATGGTTTTTACCACGAACTCATTTCCGGCGAGTTTGCCGCTTTCTTTGCGTTTGCTGATGATGTAATAAATGAAAACCAAAGCGGTTTGATTTCCATTCAGGATAACAAATTTTCCTTTGTCGTTTTTAACAGCAACACCAATGCGGTCGGCATCGGGATCGGAAGCCAGAACTACGTCGGCATCTGTTTCAACAGCTTTGTCAATGGCCATGGCGAGCGCGGCTGTTTCCTCCGGATTTGGCGAAACAACGGTTGGAAAATCTCCGCTAACCACATCCTGTTCAGGAACATTGATGATGTTTGTAAAGCCAAATGCGCGCAAAGCCGCAGGAATTATTCGCACTCCGGTACCATGAATCGGTGTATATACAATTTTCAGGTCTTTCTGTCGCTGAACAACTTCAGGCGAAATGGAAACAGTTTTTACCTTTTCAAGGAAAAGATTGTCGATATCCGCGCCTATAATGGTAATCAGACTTTCGTCGCCGTTAAATTTGATGTCGGAAGCTTTCACATTCAAAACTTCGTCGATAATATTTTTATCGTGCGGTTCAACAATTTGTGAACCGTCGTCCCAATAGGCTTTGTAGCCGTTGTATTCTTTCGGATTGTGCGATGCAGTAAGGATAATTCCGCTTTGACAACCCAACTGACGAATAGCAAATGATAATTCAGGAGTTGGCCGTAAATCTTCGAAAAGGAAAACCTTTATGCCGTTTGCAGCAAAAATTCTGGCGCTGGTTTCAGAAAAGAGGCGGCTGTTGTTGCGGCAATCGTACCCAATGGCCACTTTTATCTCAGGAAGATTTCCAAAAACTTTTTTCAGGTAATTGCTCAATCCCTGAGTTGCGGCGCCAACCGTGTAAATATTCATACGATTTGTTCCGGCACCCATAATTCCGCGCAAACCACCGGTACCAAATTCGAGGTCGCGGTAAAATGAATCAATTAGTTCAGTCGGATCCTGATTATTTAACATTCGCCGAACTTCGGCTTTTGTTGCTTCATCGTAAACGTCTGTAAGCCATTCGGCAGCTTTCAGTTTTACGCTGTCTAAAACTTCCTGATTTGATGCCATATCATTATTTTTTTTCGTGAAAATACTCGTTTAAACTGTCTCTCCAATGCGGAATTTGCAAGCCAAAAATAAGTTTAATTTTTGACTTATTCATGACACTGTAGGCTGGTCGTGGCGTTGGAGAAGGATATTCTTCGGATGCAATCGGTTTCACATTGCAACTTATTTGGGCAATGTCGAAAATTGCTTTTGTAAAATCGTACCAGCTTGCAACGCCTTCATTCGAGTAGTGATAAATTCCGGGGATAAATTTAGCATTTCCACATTTTACAGATGAAATAATGGTTAAAATTGCTTTTGCCAGATCGGCTGCATTGGTTGGCGAACCAATCTGATCGAAAACAATTTTTAGCTCAGGTCTTTCTGTTCCAAGCCTGATCATCGTTTTAACGAAATTATTTCCGAAGGCAGAATACAGCCACGATGTGCGAATAACCAGACTTTCGGTATTGTTTTTCAGGCAAAGAATTTCGCCTTCAAGCTTGGTTTTCCCGTAAGCCGACTGCGGATCAGGCAAATCGTCTTCCTTGTATGGCTTTGGGCCGTTGCCATTAAAAACATAATCAGTTGAAATGTGGATCATTTTGCAACCAATTTCGGCCGACTCAGCAGCCAGAATTCCAACTGCCGTTGCGTTTAAAAGGGTAGCAGTTTCCAAATCAGTTTCTGCTTTGTCAACTGCCGTATATGCAGCACAATTCACCAAAAAATCTGGTTTAAATCCTGAAAAGAATTCGCCAACTTTTTCCGAGCTGGTGATGTCGAGTTCGGCTACATCGGTAAAGCAAAAATCCATTTCAGTAAAAATTCCTGAAATTTTCCTGATTTCAGAACCAAGTTGCCCGTTTGCGCCAGTTATCAGTATTTTAATCATTTTATTCGTAATTGAAATTCATTTCCGCATGCGCAAACAAAGTATTTTGCAAATCTTTTCCGGAGACAATTGCTTCGGCGAAAGGAATTTGCCAGTCGATATTCAACTCCGGATCATCCGGACGAATTCCTCGTTCGGCTGACGGATTATAGAATGCATCGCATTTATAGGAAAAAATTGCTGTTTCACTCAACACCGAAAAACCATGCGCAAATCCTTTTGGAATATACAATTGCTTTTTGTTGGCATCGCTTACTTCGAGTCCAAACCACTGGCCAAAAGTCGGTGAGCCAATGCGTAAATCAACCGCCACATCATAAACAGTTCCAACGACTACGCGTATTAATTTGGTTTGTGCAAATGGAGCCAACTGATAATGGAGCCCCCTGATTACTCCTCGCTGTGACTTTGATTCGTTATCCTGAACAAATTCTGAGACCAGTCCATAGTCATCTAATTCTCTTTTGCTGAAGCTTTCGAAAAAATATCCCCTCTCATCAGCAAAAACCCGGGGTTCTACGATTAAGAGTCCCGGGATTGGTGTTTCAATTATTTTCATCCCAATTTTTTCCGTTAAAATGATAAAAATTTGCGGTTAGCTAGCTTTATCAAATATTCTCCATATTGATTTTTCCTGAGTGGTTCAGCTAGCTTTAACAATTGCTCCTCTGTGATGAATCCACGCGAATAGGCAATTTCTTCAATGCACGAAACTTTTAAGCCCTGCCGTTCCTCGATGGTATGAATAAAATTTGAAGCCTGCATCAGACTTTCATGTGTTCCTGTGTCTAACCACGCAAAACCGCGACCCAGTAATTTCATGTTCAAACGACCTTCTTCCAGGTATAGGCGGTTCAAATCGGTAATTTCAAGCTCTCCTCTTTTTGATGGTTTTAACCCGAGTGACTTTTTAACCACATCATTGCCGTAAAAGTACAAACCAGTCACCGCATAATTTGATTTTGGTTCAACAGGCTTTTCTTCAATCGACAATACTTTCCCATTTCCGTCAAACTCTGCCACACCATATCTCTCCGGATCATTCACGTAGTAACCGAATACGATAGCGCCATCTTCAAGTTTTGCCGCATCTTCAAGAATTGACCTGAAGTTGTACCCATAAAAAATATTGTCGCCCAGAATCAAACAAACCGAATCGTCGCCAATAAATTGTTCTCCAATGATGAATGCCTGTGCAAGTCCGTCAGGTGAGGGTTGTATCGCATATTCAAGCTTTAGCCCAAGTTGACTCCCATCTTCAAGCAAATCTTCGTACAAATGAATGTCTTTTGGAGTCGAGATAATCAAAATTTCGCGTATACCTGCAAGCATTAAAACCGACAAAGGGTAGTAAATCATTGGTTTGTCGTAAATCGGTATGATTTGTTTCGAGATGCTCTTTGTGATTGGATACAGACGCGTACCCGATCCCCCGGCCAAAATAATTCCTTTCATACTTTTATCTGTTTATAATTTGTTTTTAATGATTGTTCTTTTATTTACCGCTTTTTAATAACAGTCAATTGTTAGCATTGTCATTTATCGTTTCAGGGCAACTTAATCACAACCAAATGACTTTTAATGAACTGTAGATAAATTTGCGGATATCCATTTTGTTTTTTAATAGTCAGGTGAAATTCACCAATAATCATCTCTCTGTGTGAGAAACAATTCTCATGGCTCGATGTGTTAAACTTCCGAATTTAATAACCAATCAAAATATTCAATTGTTTTCAATAAGCCTTCCCGCAAAGGAACTTTAGGTTCCCAACCTCCAAGTTTTTCCCTGGCAAGCCTGATATCTGGCTGACGTTGAGTCGGATCATCGGTCGGCAAAGGAAGGTAAATTATATTCGATTTCGAATTGGTCAACTCAATAATATTCCGGGCTAATTCCAGCATGGTAAACTCACCCGGATTACCAATATTCACCGGACCTGTAAAATCATCACCCGTAGCCATCATGCGAACCATGCCTTCAACCAGATCAGAAACATACTGAAAACTGCGCGTTTGAGTTCCATCTCCAAAAATGGTAATGTCTTTATTTTGCAGCGCCTGAACAATAAAATTGGAGACAACCCTTCCGTCATCCGGCTCCATTTTGGGTCCATAGGTGTTGAAAATCCGGATGATTTTTATCCGGACATTATTTTGAGCATGATAGTTGACAAACAACGACTCGGCACACCGCTTCCCCTCATCGTAGCACGAGCGAATACCGATCGGGTTCACATGTCCCCAGTAATCTTCCGTTTGCGGATGAATATTCGGATCGCCATATACTTCGCTGGTTGATGCCTGTAGAATTTTTGCCTTGATTCTTTTTGCTAATCCGAGCATATTCACGGCCCCCATCACCGATGTTTTAATCGTCTTAATCGGGTTGTACTGGTAATGAACAGGCGACGCCGGACATGCCAGGTTGTAAATTTCGTCGACTTCGATGTAATATGGCATCGTAACATCGTGCCGGATTAGTTCGAAATACGGATTATCAAGCAAATGAACAATTTTACGCTTTTTGCCGGTAAAATAATTATCCATGCAAACCACTTCGTTTCCATCATTTAAAAGCCTTTCGCAAAGGTGCGAACCCACAAATCCGGCACCACCGGTAACCAATATTCTTTTCATTGCTTTATTTTAATGTAACCACCATCCCGGGCCAATGCCGTAAAAGTTGAATTTGAGAACATACAAACTTCGTTTCCCCGGCTATTCCTACAGATTGTATTTTTCATTTTAAATTCAACCAAAAATAAGAAATTAAAGTATATCGAACCTGACAAAAAGTGATTGGAGCTTATTTTAGTTCTTCAGAAAACCAATCAAAAAAAACAAATGCGGACATTGTTTCAGGAAAACTAACTGAAACAGTCAAAACGAAATGGATGAAAAATCGTTGAAAACCTTTGTTTTAAATAAGAATAGTCTTACTTTTGCCGCGCATTTATTTAATATACAGTCCAACTCATTAATTAATTGATTATTAACATGGTAGAAAACAACACAGAGAGCCTTGACCAAAAGGTAGAACTCGAACAACAGGAAACTGTTGAAACACAAGCACCGGTAGTTGAAGAAACTGTTGCAGAAACAGAAAAAATTGAAGAGGTAGTTGCTCCTGTTGAAGCAACAAAAAAAACTAAAGCGGCTAAAGTAGCTGTTGCAGAATCTGCAGAATTTGATTGGGACGCTTTGGAAGAAGAAGACAAAGGATTCGGCGGAAGAACTAAAAAAGATCTTGAATCTCTTTATGAGAAAACCCTTACCACTGTTCAGGAAAAAGAAGTGGTTGAAGGAAGAGTCATTTCAATGAACAAACGCGAAGTTGTTGTTGACATAGGGTACAAATCGGATGGTATCGTCAGCTTAAACGAATTCCGTTACAATCCTGAATTAAAACCAAAAGATTTGGTTGAAGTTTACATCGAAAGCCTTGAAGACTTAAAAGGCCAGATGATCCTTTCGCACAAAAAAGCGCGCGCACTGCGTTCATGGGATCGTGTAAACGAAGCTCTTGACAAAGATGAAGTAATCAAAGGATACATCAAATGCCGCACGAAAGGTGGTATGATCGTTGACGTATTCGGAATCGAAGCATTCCTTCCTGGTTCACAGATCGATGTGAAACCAATCCGCGATTACGACATGTATGTTGGCAAAACAATGGAATTCAAAGTGGTTAAAATCAACCATGAGTTCCGTAACGTAGTAGTTTCTCACAAGGCATTGATCGAGGCTGAACTCGAATTGCAGAAAAAAGAAATTATCTCTAAACTTGAAAAAGGACAAGTACTTGAAGGTACTGTTAAAAATATCACCTCTTACGGTGTATTTATCGACCTTGGCGGCGTAGACGGATTGATTCACATCACCGACTTGTCATGGGGTCGTATTACTCATCCAAACGAAATCGTTGAATTGGATCAGAAATTGAATGTTGTAATTCTCGACTTCGATGATGACAAAAAACGTATCGCTCTTGGATTGAAACAATTAACTCCTCACCCATGGGACAGCCTTGGCGCTGAATTGAAAGTTGGTGACTCGGTTAAAGGTAAAGTGGTTGTTATGGCCGACTACGGTGCATTTGTTGAAATTGCAGCCGGTGTTGAAGGTTTGATCCACGTTTCTGAAATGTCATGGTCGCAGCACTTACGCAGCGCTCAGGACTTCCTGAAAGTTGGCGACGAAATTGAAGCCCAAATCTTAACATTAGACCGCGACGAACGCAAAATGTCTTTGGGTATCAAACAATTGAAATCTGATCCATGGCAGGAAATTGACACTGTATTCGGTGTTGGAACTAAACACAAAGCCACCGTTCGTAACTTCACTAATTTCGGCGTATTCGTTGAAATCCAGGAAGGTGTTGACGGCTTGATCCATATTTCAGACTTAAGCTGGACAAAGAAAATCAAACATCCATCTGAATTCACTTCAATAGGTTCTGAAATTGATGTTGTTGTTTTAGACATCGACAAAGACAACCGTCGTTTGAGCTTAGGCCACAAACAACTGGAAGAAAATCCATGGGATGTATTTGAAACCATCTTCTCGGTAGATTCAGTGCACGAAGGAACCGTTGTTGAATTATTCGACAAAGGCGCAACGATTGCTCTTCCTTATGGTGTTGAAGGTTTTGCCACTCCACGTCACCTGGTAAAAGAAGACGGAAGTCAGGCTCAATTGGAAGAAAAACTTGAATTCAAAGTGATTGAATTCTCGAAAGCTGCCAAACGGATTATTCTTTCTCACTCAAGAGTATTTGAAGATGAGAAAAAAGCAGAAGAAACTGCAAAACGGAAAACTCAGGCTAAAGCAACCAGCAAAGCCGTAAAACAAGTGAAGGAAAATAATGCTGAAAAGACTACACTTGGAGATATTTCTGAATTGGCTGCTTTGAGATCTCAAATGGAAGCTGACGAACAGAAAGAAAATTAGTCGGTAGGTATTACAAATCCATCAGAATTTCATAAATTGCATCTATGGATTTCGAAATAGTAAAAAATACCGGTTATACGCTTGTAAAAGTTCTGAATGACAAACTGGATACAACAAATGCTCCGGATTTAAAATCAGAACTTATATTGCTCAACGCAAGCAACGAGAAGAATATCGTTCTGGATGTCAGCAAATGTGAATATTGTGATTCTTCAGGCCTGAGTGCCATTTTGGTTGCCAACAGACTTTGCGAAGATGCAATCGGAACATTTATTCTAACTGGCCTTCAGCCCGATGTTGAACAGATTATCAGGATTTCGATGCTGCACACCGTTTTGATTATTACCAAAACAGTTGACGAAGCCGAAAATCTCCTGATCGAAAAGGAAAAAATGTAATCTGACCATGTCAGTTTCGCATACACCTTTTCAACTGACTATTCTCGGAACAAGTTCAGCATTACCTACCTCAAACAGATATCCAACCGCTCAGGTACTCAATGTACTTGGGCGGTTTTTTTTGATCGATTGCGGCGAAGGAACCCAAACTCAAATGCGGAAATACAAAATCGGGTTCTCCAAAATCAATCACATCTTTATTTCACATCTTCATGGCGATCATATTTTTGGACTAATCGGACTAATTTCGACTTTTGTTCTTTTAGGACGGGTGAACGATTTGCACATCTATTCACACTCAGAATTGCAAAAATTTATTTCCGGACAACTTCAGTTTTTGTACCCTGGCGAAATTCCGTTTAATATTATTTATCATCCGTTGAATTTCAAAAAGGAACAGCGAATTTATGAGGACAATAAAGTCACTGTATTTTCATTTCCACTGTTTCACCGTATTCCAACCTGTGGTTTCAGGTTCGAGGAAAAACCAACTTTGCCCAATTTAATTCCTGAAAAAATTACTGAATACCAGATTCCAATCCGCGAAAGGCAGCGAATTAAGGAAGGCGGAGATTTCACTACCGAAAGCGGAGCGGTTATTCTAAATTCTGAACTCACCAGAAATAAGCATCGGGTAAGATCATTTGCTTTTTGCAGCGACACGAAATACGATAAAAATTACATTGCATCAGTGAAAAATGTGGACTTGCTTTATCACGAAACAACTTTTGCCTCAGATAACCAGGAACTGGCTCAAACCACATTTCATTCCACCGGTACAGATGCTGCACGAATTGCGCTTCAGGCAAATGCAGGAAAGTTGCTGATCGGTCATTTTTCGGCACGATACAAGGATCACTCCACTATACTGAAGGAAGCTCAGGAGTTGTTTCCAAATACAAGTGCAATTACTGAAGGCGAAGTATTTGAAGTTGTTGAAAAGCAATTGTAGTCACTTAATCTACAAAAAAATCCTTGTTGAAATTTACCAAATACAATCGTTCAGTCGGACGAGTAAAAGCCGTGTATAACCAACGTAAAAATTCCGAATTAATCATTTCTTCAGTCAGGTAACCCTGATCAACAAAAAC
Organism: Prolixibacteraceae bacterium; assembly: GCA_041652995.1. Classification (GTDB taxonomy): domain Bacteria; phylum Bacteroidota; class Bacteroidia; order Bacteroidales; family Prolixibacteraceae; genus Aquipluma. Next base: position 7,951 of record JBAZGO010000067.1, on the reverse strand, counting down.
AGCTTTCCACTGACCACCTTGTGCTTTATGGCAGGTAACCGCATAAGCAAATTTTACCTGAAGCGCATTGAAATAAGGATTTTCACGAATCTTCTCCCAACGTTTTTTCTTATTCCTGATATCCTGATAATCTTCAGAAACAGCATCAAACAATTTGCGGTTTTGCTCGCTGGTTAACGAAGCCGATTCGATGGAAATAGTGTCCAGAATAATTTTGCAATCAATCTCAATTTCAGGATAATCGACGAGCCGTAAACTTACGTTGGCAAACCTGAAACCATACAATTCTTCGTATTTGTAAATGGCAATTATCTCGGCAATATCACCATTGGCAATAAAATCTATTTTCTCATTTTCTTCGAGCCAGAAGTAATTATTTTTCACCACCATCAGTAAATCGCCCACCGAAATATCGGCCTCCTTGTACAAAATGGTACTCCGGATACCTTCATTAAACTTATTTGCCCGTTTGTTCGAACGTGTTACAACAATCGTTTCAAACAATCCGTAGCGATCGTAACAGGTCGAAATTTCTTCAATTAAATCAGCGCCGCCAAGTTTTCGGATGTCGTCAAATTCCGTGCATGCCAAATGAAAATATCCGGAGGAATAATTTCCCTCCATAATCAAATTACGGATTAACGTAGCGTTGTACAAAATTCCTGAATTACGATCCTGACGAACGACATCGGTTAATTCATATTCAAAAACTTCGCGATCGTAAAACTCAAGTTCCTTTTTCGAAAGCGCCGGACTGATATCGAGTCCAACAGGCGGAAGCTGCGCCGTGTCGCCAACCAGAATTAACCGGCAATTTGTTCCTGTGTAAACATATTCAATAAGATCTTCGAGCAGGCGTCCCGAACCAAAAATAGAATATTCGCCGGTTGCATTCGGAACCATAGAAGCTTCATCAACAATAAAAAATGTGTCTTTGAAAAGATTTTTGTTCAGAACAAACTTTCCCATTCCGTCGCTGGAGGATTGCTGGCGATAGATATTTTTATGAATAGTATATGCGGAATGACCAGTATAACCAGTCAGCACTTTAGCTGCCCGTCCGGTTGGAGCCAGCAAAACCGATCGAAATTTAAAGAGGTTAAATGTCTTGACCAGAGCACTTAACATAGTTGTCTTGCCAGTCCCGGCGTAACCTTTCAGCAGAAATACAGTATCCGAATTTGTTGATGACAGAAATTCCGAGAAAAGCAAAGAGAGCTCCTCCTGTCCCTGAGTGGGTTCTTTTCCCAAATTCCGTAGTATTTCCGACTGGATGTGTTTTTTTATCATTAACGGCTAAAATAAAACAAAACCAAAGATTCTAAATTATTTTTTTTTATAAATTTGCGCCAAACAAAAACTAATCTTAAAATTCGTAAGATGAAAACAGTAGCACAAATCGTCCTGGTTGCCGTAGCATTAATACTGGCTTATCTCCTTTACACTACAGTTGAAAGACCTCTCTCTTTTGAAAAGGAAAAGAAAGCCAGATACGACGCAACAATTGAACGCCTCAAAGATATCAGGAAAGCTGAACTTGCATACAAAGACGTAAATGGAAAATTTACAGGCAGTTGGGATACTCTGATCAATTTTGTGAAAAACGGAGAACTTCCTTTGGTTCGCAAAATTGGTATGTTAACCGACAGTATGATTGACGCTGGCTGGACTGAAAAAAAGGCTTTAAAAGAAGGAAAGATTATTCGTGACACCATTCGTGTTAGTGTTTTGGATACTGTTTTTGGTAAAGGATATGACATTGATCAAATTAAATTTGTTCCGGTAAAAGACACAGTGGCTGAATTTCACCTTGGCGCTACATTTGTAACAACCGGCTCAGGAATTAAAGTTCCGGTGTTTGAAGCAAGTGTTCACAACAACACTGTTTTGTGCAAACTCGACCGTCAGGAAATTATTAACCTGAACGAAAGCAAAAGAATGAATGGTAAATATCCCGGATTAAAAGTAGGATCGCTGGAAGAAACGAACAACAATGCCGGTAATTGGGAATAACTTTTACGTATGCATGAATTAAATCTAATAGACAATTCATTCGATTTAAAACTCGCTTCAGAATATCATATATCCATCCAGCTTGGGCTGGATGGATTTTCTTTTTGTATCCTCGACATACGGCGAAGTAAATACATTGTTTTGCGTCATATCCCGCTTATTGTTGGAAAAACACAGTTTCTTTCCCGAAAATTAGAAACCCTATTTGATCAGGAGGAGAATCTGCACGCATCATTCAAATCGGTTACAATTACATATTCCACAACAAAAGCAACACTCATTCCGAAAGAATATTCAAAAGATTTTTATTTGAACAGCCTTGCCTCGTTTACCAATGAATTGAGCAGAAACGACGTGGTAAGTACCGATGTGATTCATGGGTTTAATTACCAATTGATGTACAGTTTCCCCAAGGAACTTATGATTTTGCTTAACCGCAAATTCACCGACTTTAAGTTCAGGCACAAATCAATTCCGCTAATTTCGACTGCTGTAACTCAGCAAACTGAAAGTAAGAATTCGCTCCTGATCAATTTTGAAAAAAAATACATCAGGATGGTTGCATTTAAAAATCAGCAGATTGAACTATACAATAGTTTCTATTTCAAAAACGAAACCGATTTCTTGTATTACACACTGAATGTCTGGCAAAACCTGCAATTTGATCCTGAACACGACGAGGTTCTGATTGGCGGTTATGTTGCCGATGATTCGAGCTACATCAGGCAAATCAAAAAATACATCAGTACCATTCATTTCCTGAAACCTTCTGATGATTTCAACTACGGAAACATCTTTGAGAAGGTGCAAAAACACCAGTTTATCAGCTTGCTTAATACTTACTCATGCGCATAGTCGGAGGAAAATACAGAGGTCGGGTTTTTAATCCCGGAAAAACGTTTAAAGCCCGGCCAACAACCGACATGGCTAAAGAAAGCCTGTTCAATGTTCTTCAGAACTATACCGATTTTGAAAATACAAAAGCATTAGACCTGTTTTCAGGAACAGGAAGTATTAGTTACGAGCTGAGTTCGCGCGGGTGCACCAATGTTACTGCGGTTGAGATTAATCCGGCACACATCCAGTTTATTAAAGAAGTGATTGAAAAGCTTGGCGAGAAAAACATCAGGCTGGTAAAATCAAATGTATTTGTGTTTGCAGCGCGCATTAAGGAACAATTTGACCTGATTTTTGCTGACCCGCCTTATGATCATCCAAAGTTCGCCGAAGTTGCCGACCTTGTTTTCAGAAACAATCTTTTGAAACCTGACGGATTATTTATCCTTGAACATTCGGGCCAGTTCGATTATTCAGGGCATCAGAATTTCAAAGAATTGCGGCGTTACGGAAGCGTGCATTTCAGCTTGTTCGAACTAAAGTCTGAGTAAACTGTTCAGGCTTTTTTCACAATCTGAATATTTCGCTGTAATATTTCGCCCGCATTTAACACCTATTCCTAAGTTTTCAATTTATATTTTATGGAAATCTTTCAGGCAAATAACATTGTAAAGGAATATGCCGGACATGTGGCTTTAAGCTCAGTCAGCATATCGGTTAAAGAAGCGTCGGTGTTTGGTCTGCTTGGACCCAATGGCGCCGGAAAAACAACCTTAATCCGCATAATCAACCAGATTACAGCTCCCGACAGCGGCGAACTCTTTTTCGAAGGCCGACCGGTAAAAGCCAGCGACATTTATCAGATCGGCTATCTACCGGAAGAACGCGGACTTTATAAAAAAATGAAAGTTGGCGAACAGGCTCTTTACCTGGCTCAACTGAAAGGCATGTCGAAAAGAGATGCCCTGAAAAGCTTAAAATTCTGGTTCGAAAAGTTCGAAATTCAGGCATGGTGGGGCAAGAAAGTGATGGAGCTTTCGAAAGGAATGGCACAGAAAGTACAGTTTATTACTACCGTTATTCACGAGCCCAAACTGCTGATTTTTGATGAACCGTTTACCGGATTCGATCCGATTAACACAAACCTCATCAAAAATGAAATTCTTGAGCTGAAGAAAAAAGGGACGACCATTATTTTCTCGACACACAACATGTCGTCGGTCGAAGAAATCTGCGATCACATTGCGTTGATCAATCAATCGAAAAAAGTACTCGACGGACAGATTGACCAGGTAAGAGAGAAATTCAAAACGAATACGTTCGAAATCGGTTACCGCGGCGAGTCGCCAAATCTGGAACGACATCTTGGATCAGACTTTCGGGTTTTGGAACACGATCCTCATGCGAAAGTGAAACAAATCAAAATTCAGTTCCTGAACGGGTCTTCAAACAACGACATGCTTAAAGTCCTGATGAATCAATTCGAGATTGTTTCATTTAAAGAATTGATTCCAAGCATGAACGAAGTTTTCATTCATGTTGTAGAACAAAATAACCGTGAAATAAAATTGTAAGCCATGAACAAGTCATTTTTAATTTTAAAACGGGAATACCTGACGCGGGTAAAGAAAAAATCGTTCATTATCATGACTCTTTTGGTTCCGCTGATGATGGCTGCGTTAATGATTTTGCCAACTTATCTGGCCATGATGGACGACAAGGAGGAACGCACAATAGCTGTTTACGATCCCACCGGACTCATGCTCAACAAGCTCGAAAGCAACGAATTCACGAAGTTTCATTACATTCCTGAAAAAGAATATCAGGAGTTGACCAAAAACTTTAAATCAGGAAATTACTACGCTGTTTTGCACATTCCTGAAAATATCCTGACTACAAGCCGGGCCGATATGCTATCGGACAAGCAAGTGACTTTCGACATTAAAAACCTTGTGACCCGCCGGATTGAAAACATTATTGAAGGCGAAAAACGAAAAGCGGTTATTGATCAGTCAGGCATTCCCGACCTCGATAAAAAACTGGCTGCCACCAAGACCAACATTGATGTTGAAACCATTAAAATTGGCGAAGAAGGGAAAGCCGTTAAAAGCTCGACCGAAATGGCCATGGTGATTGGTTATGCTGCCGGATTCCTGATTTACATGTTCGTTTTTATATATGGGACAATGGTTATGCGCGGTGTGATGGAAGAAAAATCGAACCGGATTGTGGAAGTCATTATTTCGTCGGTTAAGCCATTCCAGCTTCTCTTCGGAAAAATTATCGGCATCGGATTGGTTGGACTAACGCAAATCGCCATCTGGATTGTGCTTAGCATTGCCATAACAAGCGGCGTTACTGCTTTTATCGGTCACTCGTCGCCCGACATTGCCAACCAGGCCAAAAACATTATGGCCGGACAAGGAATGGACCAAATGGCTGCCGCAGCGCCTGCCGCACAAAACAAAGTAGTCGAAATTATTGGCCTGATAGGCAACCTGAATATTCCGCTAATTATTTTCTCGCTGTTTTTCTATTTCATCGGTGGATTTATTTTGTATGCTTCGCTTATGGGCGCCATCGGTTCTGCTGTCGATAGCGACGAAGATGCACAGCAAATGATGCTTCCGGTTACCATGCCATTGATATTTTCGATTGTCATTTTATTTGCGGTTGCTAAAAATCCTGAAGGGCCACTGGCATTTTGGGCCTCAATAATACCACTTACCGCTCCGGTAACCATGATGGTTCGCATACCTTTCGGTATTCCGACCTGGCAAATTATTCTGTCGATGGTCCTTTTAGTAGTTACTATCATTGGGAATATATGGATAGCAGGAAAAATTTACCGCACAGGAATATTGATGTACGGTAAAAAAGTAAACTTAAAGGAAATTGTTAAATGGCTATTTTATAAAAACTGAAATAAAAGATAAAATTGTATTTTTCTAATATTTTTTGTTATACTTGCAAAAGTTAAAGAAAAAGAAAAAATGAAAGCAAATTTCTCAGTCATGTATATGTGCTGCTGTTACAAACAGAATGGAGAAGGTATGCTTTCAATAAAAATTTGAAACCCAAAAGAGAGATAATATTTCGAAGCCTTCCGAACACCGGAGGGCTTTTTTTGTTTTAAACCCTATAAAAGACAATAAAATGAAAGTAAACAACATTTTGGAAACCATTGGTAACAGCCCACTGGTTCGAATCAACAACCTGTATCCGGCCGGATATGAAGTGTATGTAAAACTTGAAAAAACAAATCCCGGTGGCAGTATCAAAGACCGCATTGCACTTCAAATGGTTGACGATGCCGAAGCCAAAGGAATTCTGCAACCAGGAAGTGTGTTAATTGAACCAACTTCAGGAAACACCGGAATTGGGCTGGCTTTGGTTGCCGCAGTAAAAAAATACAAACTGATTTTGGTGATGCCTGAATCAATGAGCATTGAACGCCGACGAATATTAACTGCTTATGGTGCCGAACTGGTTTTGACTCCCCGCGAACAGGGAATGAAAGGTGCCATAAACAAAGCGATTGAACTGGCAGCCGAAACTCCAAATTCATGGATTCCATCGCAATTCGATAACGAATCGAACATTATTGCGCACAAACTTAATACAGCACAGGAGATTTTAAACGACTTTCCGGAAGGATTCGACTACCTGATTACCGGAGTGGGAACCGGCGGACACATTTCAGGAGTTACAGAAGTTCTGAAACAACGGTTTCCGGATTTGAAGTCGTATGCCGTTGAGCCTGAAGCATCTCCTGTAATCAGCGGCGGAGCTCCCGGCCCACACCCGATCCAGGGAATCGGAGCAGGTTTTATACCGGTTAACTGCAAAAAAGAACTTTTAGACGGCGTTATCCAGGTTTCGAAAGACGAAGCTTTTGACTTTGCAAGGCGTGCTGCCAAAGAAGAAGGACTATTTGTAGGAATTTCTTCCGGCGCATCACTGGCCGCTGTGGCCAAAAAAATAAGCCAGTTTCCGCCAAATTCTAAAATACTGACATTTGCGTACGACACTGGTGAACGCTATTTGTCGATCGATGGTTTGTTCTAGTGTTGAAATATTGATCGTCATGCTGAATTTATTTCAGCATCTCACCATGAACAACAGATTCCGAAACAAGTTCGGAATGACTTAACGTCATTAGTTACTTAACACAACACTAGTATTTTGCCAAAAAATATATCGAAAGGCTGGTTTTACCGGCCTTTTGTGTTTTTTAAAAGTACCGTCCGTATTGTTTCTCCTGAAATGTTAACTTCGTTCCGCAAACTAATTTTTCTTACTGATATGGCTCATCCGGTTGCAATAATCGATCTTGGAACGAACACCTGTAATTTACTGATCGCTGCTTACGAACAGAAATCTTTCCGGATTTTGTATCAGGGGAAAGAGGTTGTAAAACTGGGCAAAACGGGGTTTAGCAAAAATTTACTCACTGAAGACGGACTTCAGCGAACGATTCTGGCATTAAAAAAACATCAGGAAAAAATCGGGGAATTTGAACCGGTTAAAACCTGGGCTTTTGCAACTTCGGCCATTCGTGAAGCCAAAAACCGCGAATGGTTTCAGGAAACCCTAAAAAATGAAACCGGTATTGGCCTGCAAATTATTTCAGGAGACAAAGAAGCTGAACTGATTTTTAAAGGTGTGAAACTCGCTTTTGAGCAAATAGAAAATCATTCGCTGATTTTGGATATTGGCGGTGGCAGCAACGAATTTATTCTGACAGAATTGAGCGAATCGATCTGGCAACAAAGTTTTCCGTTGGGAATGGCGCGTATCATCGAACAAATACCTCCCTCCGACCCGATCACTCCGGAAGAAATTTCGCAGATCAGCTCTTATTTCGAAAGCCAATTGGATTTGTTGTGGAACCGGACAATAAACACCCCGATAAGTAGTTTAATAGGTTGTTCCGGGGCATTCGACACACTTGTTGACCTGATAGACCAAACCGATCCGGGAACCAAAACACGAATCAGGCAGGAAATAAAAACCGACGATTTTAACCGGATCTACAACATGCTGATCCGATCGACAACTTTGGAGCGACAGCAAATGAAAGGTTTGGAAACTTTGCGAA
>JBAZGO010000066.1:0-25305 GCA_041652995.1 Prolixibacteraceae bacterium | reverse complement strand
CTTCTGTAGTGATGAGTGTTCCGGAACCATTCACGTCAATTGATCCGCCTTCAAGCACAACCAGTTTATCCTGATAAATGGCTTGGGTCAATGGAATTCCCAAATGACTGGCAACCGTTGCAGGAATTCCCTGGTCCTTTTTGTGGTTTTTGTATTTGGCCCAACCGGTAAAGCCAAACTGAATGGCTTCGCGTCCGCCATCCGGAGTCTTCACAATGGCCGGTCCCGAATCACGCATCCAGTTGCGGTTGGTATCTTTGATGATGTAACTCACTGCCGATTGATCGACATGAGCCTGTTCCAGCATTCCAGCCACTTTTTCGCGCAACTCATCCGATTTCACCACCAGAATAACCGGTTCATACGTAGTCACTTTTTTGATGATTTCCACAAAAGCCCATTTGATGGCGTGGTATTTTCCGGGCCAGTCGCGGCCTTCTGAAGGAAAGGACAATAAAGTTGCCTGATGTTTTTCCCACTCAGCAGGGAAGCGTCGGGATATAGAGTTCATATTAACATGTTTGATTGAGAGCGCGAATTTAACTTTTCTTCTTTTATTTCTCCTCTGAATTTTCCACCGATGGGATTATTGTGCACTCGTATTCTGATTTCTCAAAATCGTCTTTGCTAAACCATTTTTCAGAAGTTGTCATTACATACTGAAGATTTCCCTTTTTCTGTAAATCCCAAATGATTCCTTCAGCTTCAGGAAATGAATCATCGCTTTCTAGTTGTTCATTAAATAGTCTGTTTAATAAGCTGCTATCAGATAAACTTTTACTTAATGCTTTTAAAGTAAGTTCTTTTGTTAGTTCCGTTTCTTCTTCATTTTCCATCTTCAATTCGAATTCAACCTGATTTGCCTTTGTTAACGGAAATTTTCCATTGTACGCTCTGTAAAGTAATTGATTGATCTCAAATAAGAATTTGTGGACATAAATATCAGAATAATTCTCAGAAACTTTTTCCCGTAACATCTCGTGCGAGAGATTGTCTATTTGACCCTCTGAAAATGTTTCAGGGAGTTTATAACCAAGAAGAATTGCAGCCGCCTCGTTTGGTTCGAAATCGGTGATGGCCATCAAAAGAAATTCTTTTAACTCACCGGGCTTAAGTTTCTCTGAATCTTCATAATCGAACCGTTTTAAAAGCTCTGTAAAGTCATCATTGCTCCACGAACCTTCAAGTTCATCGATTGTTTTTACTGCGTTTATTTTTACCTTGAAATTCATACAATTTTATTTTAATTAAGATTTATTTTGAACCACATTGAATTGATTCCGTTGCGTCTGATTTGCCTCAAAATAGAAGCTATTTACCGATTAATTCCGGCAAGGTCAGGTGCTTAAAAGAAAAATAAAGTTGATTTTACGCTTTAAATTTGGCTTGAAAGATAGTCAGGCAAGGAAGAATGTGGTCTGTTTTTGCTTCATTGCGTTCAAAGGTAATCAATTTCTGCAGGGAATGAAATATGGTCTTTATTCAGGTAGTATTGTAGATTCATGTATATATCCGATTTCTATGTGTTAGGATATTGGTCCGAACGACTTTTAAAGATGGCAAAAAGAGAAATCTTATTCATTCCCAATCACAACCGTCCATGTACGGATGGACCACTCTGCGATTAAACCGTTTTTAATGTACGGATCGCTTTGAACAAATTCTTCAGCCACTCTGGAGCTATCGCCTTTAAAAACCAAAACGGCCGTATCTGCCGGGTCCGCCAGCGCACCGCCCAATACAAGCGAACCATTTTCGTGTGCTTTTTGAGCCAAAGCCAAATGTTCTTCCCTAAAAGGAGTCCGTTTTTCAACGTAATTATCAACCGTTTTATAAAATAAAATGTAGTACATCTGCTCAAAGTCCCTTTAATCTATAAACCTCTTCATAATATCTCCATACGCATCAATCCGCCGGTCGCGCAGGAAAGGCCAGTTGCGGCGAACATCTTCCATTAATGTATGGTCAATTTCGGCCATAATTATTTCTTCTTTGTCGTGCGAAGCCTGAGCCAGAATTTCACCTTGTGGTCCGGCAATGAACGAAGCGCCCCAGAATTCAATTCCTGCCGAGGTTTCTACCGGACGTTCGAAGCCAACCCGATTGCAGGCTGCTACAAAAATTCCATTAGCCACTGCATGTCCACGCTGAACAGTTTGCCACGCGTCGAATTGTTTTTGTCCGTATTGTGCTTTTTCGTGCGGATGCCAGCCAATGGCAGTCGGGTAAAAAAGAACTTCCGCTCCTTGCAGGGCAGTAATCCGTGCGCCTTCCGGGTACCACTGGTCCCAGCAAATCAGTGTGCCGATTTTTCCAACTTTCGTATCGAAAGCTTTAAAACCGATATCTCCGGGTGTGAAATAAAATTTCTCGTAATAGCTCGGATCATCGGGAATGTGCATTTTGCGGTATAGTCCGGCTTCCGAACCATCGGTATCAATAATGTAGGCTGAATTGTGATACAGACCCGATGCACGCCGCTCGAAGAACGGAACAATCAGAACTACGGCCAATTCTTTGGCAAGTGCACTGAAAGCTTTGTAGGAATCATTGTATAGTGGTTCGGCAAGATCGAAATAATCATGATTTTCGCTCTGGCAAAAATAGAACGAGCTGTATAATTCGGGCAGGCAAACCAAATTGGCTCCCTGACCGGCAGCTTTTCGTATCCATTCCAGGCACTTTTTCAGGTTTACTTCCGGAGTTGCATCCAGTGAAATCTGGGTAAGTGCTATGTTATAGTTTTTCTTTTTCATGATGATCAAAATTTGAGGACAAAAATAGTTAAATCATTGAAAAGTCGTTTGGGTCATTCTAAGACATTCAATTGTCATTGGTGGTCAAGTTGTGATAGGAATAAAATAATGCCGCATTTTTATTTATTCATTCACCTTGACTCACCCCACGTCTGCAAGCGGACGTGGGGTGAGTTGCCATTATAATACAACAATGATTGCCCTTATTAGTTAATTGTTTTAAGCGACTCGAAGTGAATGACAGCGACTGACCACTTTTTTATTCCTTCTGGAAATACTCTTTTGCGGCATTGCAAATCGGACATCGGTAATCTTCAGGCAATTCCTCGAACGGAGTTCCGGGAGCTATTCCCATGGTTGGGTCACCTTCTTCCGGGTCGTAAACAAATCCGCAAATGGCGCAAATGTATTTTTCGCCGTCAAAAACATATACGTCGGGTTCGACTTTATCGTCTTCAATTATAATTGATTGAACTTCTGAATCGAGCAACGATTTTTCGATGTAAGTTGGCGAATTCTTTGGCGAAAACATTTTGTATTTCTCACGGTAATACAGGTAAGTCAGTGGTTCTTCATCCGATAATTCATCCGAATCGAGCACTTCGCCAATAACCAGGTAATGCGAACCCAGATCGATCGATTTAGTAACCTTGCAATCGAACCATGCAACCGAGCTGTCGGTAACAATTGGCGCTCCGCTTTTCGACCGGATGTAATTTATTCCGGAGAATTTGTTGATTTCAGTGGATGTCATAAACCCAAAATCACCAATGATTTTCATGTTCACTTCTTTCTTCAGGACCGAAACAGAAAAAATGCCCGAATCAAGAATGAATTGTGTCGATTTATTGTCTTTGTGACATGAAATGGCCAGTTGTTCAGGTTTCGAAGTGACCTGAAATACAGTGTTGGCAATGTATCCAACTTTCTTTTCCTGAAATTCGGAAGCTACAAGATATACGCCGTATGATAATTTATGGAATGCTTTAAGTTTCATGATTTTTGTTCCCTGATTTGAATGAACGAAAATAAGCTATTTAACCAAGATATGAGAAAAATTCCTGTCTAAATTCATTGAACAATAGTATTGGTGGTGCCGTCTGCTTTCAATACCTTAGCAAAGCCAATTTTAAAATTAATAAACTGTAACAACTATGAAAAAGAATTTCCTGTTGCTTGCCTTGTTTTTGCTCATTTTGCAGGTTCATGCACAATTTCCGAGCAATCCTGAAACACAAAAACAAATTATTGTTGAGACTGAAAATACGGCTCTGGTTTTTTCGGTCGGAACCAATAACAAATTATACCAGGTGTATTTGGGCGAAAAGTTGCAAAATCCTGAAGATTACAAATTATTGCCGAATCTGCACGAAGCATACATTCCTTCAGGAACCGATAATTTGTTTGAACCTGCCATAAAAGTGCTGCACACCGATGGAAATCCGTCGCTCGAATTGTTGGTTACCGATACGAAAACAACACGCGAGGGCGACAAAGTTACAACAACAATTTTGCTGAAAGATTCGAAATATCCGGTTGAAGTAACTCTGTATTTTACTGCATTTCAGAAGGAAAATATCATTAAAACCTGGACTGAAATTAAACATCAGGAAAAGAAAGCGGTGGTGCTAACCAATTACGCTTCGTCGATGCTTCACTGGGATGCCGATCATTACTGGCTCACCCAGTTTCACGGCGACTGGGCCAAGGAAATGCGCATGGAAGAGAGTCAGCTGACCGCCGGAATAAAAGTGATCGACAGCAAACTCGGAACACGCGCCGACATGTACGAAACCCCGGTTTTCTTTCTGGCCAAAAATAAACCTGCTACCGAAACTTCAGGAGAAGTGATTGCCGGAACACTAGGCTGGACGGGCAGTTTCCAGATGTTGTTTGAAATTGACAACAGCAATTCGCTTCGGATGATTTCAGGAATTAATCCGTTTGCTTCGGAATATTACCTCGAACCGAACGAAACGTTTACCACTCCTGAATTTCTGTTCACGTTCAGTAATCAGGGAAAAGGACAGGCCAGCCGGAATTTTCACAATTGGGCGCGTAATTACGGTGTTTTGGACGGAAACGGAAACCGACTGACTTTGCTGAACAACTGGGAAGCTACTTATTTTGATTTTGATGAAAAGAAACTGACCGATTTATTCGATGGAGCCAAAGAACTGGGAGTCGATTTATTTTTGCTCGACGATGGCTGGTTTGGGAATAAGTATCCGCGCTCGAACGACCGCGCCGGACTGGGTGACTGGCAGGAAACCAAAACCAAATTACCTCACGGCTTGGGCTACCTGGTTCAGCAGGCTGAAGCTAAAGGCATCAAATTCGGGATTTGGATTGAGCCTGAAATGGTGAACCCGAAAAGCGAGCTGTACGAAAAACATCCGGACTGGATTTTGAAATTGCCCAACCGCGACGAACATTATTACCGTAACCAATTGGTTCTTGATCTTACGAATCCTGAAGTTCAGGAATTTGTGTACAAACTGGTTGATGACATGCTGACCAAAAATCCAGACATTGCCTTTATAAAATGGGATTGCAATCGCATGATGACCAACACGTATTCACCTTACGAAAAAGATCATCAGTCGCATGTTCAGATCGATTATGTGCGAAGTTTTTACAAAGTGATGGAACGGCTTCGCGCCAAATATCCGAAATTGCCGATCATGTTGTGTTCAGGAGGCGGTGGCCGCACCGATTATGGCGCGCTAAAATATTTCACCGAATTTTGGCCAAGCGACAATACCGATCCCTACGAACGTATTTTTATTCAGTGGGGCTATTCGTACTTTTTCCCAAGTATTACATCATGCAACCACATTACTTCAATGGGCAAACAGTCGCTAAAATTTAAAACCGATGTGGCCATGATGGGAAAAATGGGTTATGATATTCGGGTAAATGAAATGACTCCGGAAGAGCTGGCATTCAGCAAACAGGCCGTCCAGAATTACGAGCGTTTGAAAGAAGTTATCTGGAAAGGCGATATGTATCGGCTGATTTCGCCTTATGAAGAAGAACGCGCTGTTTTAATGTACGTTACCAGCGACCAGAGCAAGTCGCTGCTGTTTTCATATACGCTGCATCCACGTTCATTCAATCAGTTTAGCGCCGTACGTTTGCAGGGTTTGGATGCCCATAAAAATTACAAAATTGAAGAAATCAATAAAATGCCGAATTCACGTAGTCGGTTTATGGCCGGCGGAAAAACTTTCTCGGGCGATTACCTGATGAAAATTGGTTTGTCGTTGCCCAACAACAGCGCCGAAACCAGTGCGGTGATTGAGATTACGGAAGTGAACTAATTTCTATTCAGCAGGAGACTTAAAGTCACCCGATGAGTTTCGCTAAAACGTCATTTTCTAAAATATCTTTAATGGCACAAGGATTTGAATTCATCCTTGTGCCATTAAAATTTTGGTAATTCGCGATTTTTTTTGACTTTTCATATTGAACATCATAAAATTTCCTATAATTTTACGATACAAAAAAATCAACCACCCATGAAAATTATTTATCTAATTGCTTGCTTTTCTGTTGTTTGTTTGTTGTTTACTTCCTGCAGTGATGAAAGCCCGGAAGTTCTTACCAAAGAAAAAATAACAGGTTTTATTCAGAAAGGGCCATTTCTAAATGGTACATCTGTTTCAATTTCAGAACTAAAAACTGATTTGTCACAAACGGGAAAATCGTTTGATTCTCAGATAAAAGACAATCAGGGAACTTTTGAACTCGCCAATGTTCAATTATCGTCACCTTATGTAGAGATAAAAGCCGATGGGTTTTACTTCAATGAAGTTACGGGACTGGTTTCAACCTCCCGGTTAATTCTTTATGCTTTGGCGGATGTTACTGACATTAATAATTTGAATGTAAACATCATTTCGACACTTGAAAAGGCTCGGGTAGAGAATTTGATTGCCGGAGGATTATCGTTTGCTGACGCGAAGAAAAAAGCCATGGAAGAAATTCTGGCTATTTTTAGTTTGAGCAAAAGCGATATTCAAAGTTCTGAATTGCTGGATATTAACAAAAGTGGAGATGGCAATGCCATCTTGCTTGCTATTTCCTCTATTTTGCAGGGTTATCGCACAGAAGCTGAATTGTCAGAGCTTTTGGCCAACCTGAGCGCTGACATCAGTACCGATGGAAAATTGGATAGCGAAGTACTTGGGACAGCATTGTTGAGCCATGCCAGATTTCTGAATACGGCAAATGTCAGAGAAAACCTTGAAAAAAGGTATGATGAAATTGGAGCAACAACACAGATTCCTGAATTTGAGACATACATTGCTCAGTTTGTGACAAATTCAACATTTAAAGCCGAAGGTTTATTTATTTATCCGAAAACTGTGGATGCTGGTTTAAACTTGCTGAACGAAGAAAATTTAGTTTTTCCTTCAGGATATGGCGGCCCTCCACCCAGCGTTACTCCATATTCATACCTTTCAGCAACTACACTTAAAGGTCTAAGCCTTAAGATAAAACTGGAATATATTGAGGGAGGTGACTCAATTTCAGGTTATTGGGGCTATAATCCCAGCAGCAATATCAATTGGAAAGTTAGTGATTATAATTTGGCCAATAATTCCCAGACTTTTGAGGTCGTTGAAAGCGGAAAAGCCTGTAACCTAAGAATGAGTTTTCCTGTTGGAAATGGCGTCAAAATCCGTATCAGCTATTTTGAAAATAATGATATGGTGGCTACCAGAACCAGGATAATCACAGTAAATTGAGATTATCTGCTTTTTTTACTGACGGGGTAACTCCGGGGTCACCCCGTCAGTAAATTGGCAAAACTACCTCTCCGTCATCAATTGTCTTGCTTCCTGCTGTAAAATTGCCGGTAAATGAATGTGCCGGCGGCCAATGCTGATCAGCCATTTGCTGATTTCTTCGGTTCGGAGGGTGTATAATACTTCGCGCAAATCGTCAATATTTTCGCTGGTCAGATCACTTTCGCGTACGTTTCGCAATTCATCCAGCTCTTCATCATCGAAATAGGTAATTATTTCTTCATTAACATCAGCTTCATCAAATTCGCAAACTTCGTGCGCTCCGCAACAATCCGAAGCTATCTCGCGTGGTTCTTCTTTCGGCGCTGAGGCAACTTCCGGCTCATCTTTTCCCGAAAAGAGTTTCAGGGCAACAAGCACAACAACAACCAATATGATCAGAATTAAAGCGTAAATCATGGGTGCAAATGTAAAAAGGATTCCGAAAAATTGTAATCCAATTTGTTTTCAGGAATCAATGATAAAGTATTTTTAACCCTGTGCAAACACATTTTGTTGAAATTATTATTGTGCTATATTTGATTTTTCTGAACATTTAAGAAAAAACAACCGAAGTCAATTCAAATTACACATACACATGAAATATCTTTTGATCTTTATCGCCGTTCTGCTTATTGTCCAAAAATCGGATGCCCGTTATAGTAAATATTTCGACGACAAAGCGTTACGTCTCGATTATTATCACTGCGGAAATGCGACCACCGAAAAATTTTATTTCGACGAACTGATTCAGGAGTCCTATTGGGCTGGATCAAAAGAAAATCTGATTGACACCAATGACTATGGAAACCAGTTTCTGGAAGTGCGGACAACAGACACCAATGAGCTGATTTATTCGCGCGGGTTCAGTACACTTTTCGACGAATGGCAAACAACTCCTGAAGCTTTGACGACAGATTGTTGTTATCCGGAATCGGTTGTGATGCCTTTCCCGAAAGAAAAGGTGCTTGTTTCGATTTTAAGTCGAAATAAAGAAGGTGAGCTTGAGAAGAAATTTGAATATGCAGTCGATCCCAAAAGTTATTTTATACAAAAGGAATCTGAAAAATTGCCGGTATTTGATGTGGTAAAATCCGGTGATCCGGAGAAAATGGTTGATATTGTGCTTCTTCCGGAAGGTTATACCGAGTCTGAAAAGGAAACATTCAAGGAAGATTGCCGGAAATTTGCCGAGTCAATTCTTTCGTATGCTCCATATTCGGCCAACAAAAAGAAATTCAATATTCGTGGAGTCTGGGCTCCTTCAAAAGAGTCAGGTCCTGATGTTCCGGGCAAAGGCATCTGGAATAAACCCGATTGAACGGATCGTATTATACTTTCGATTCGGAACGTTACCTTATGATTAAAGATTTTCAGGGTGTGCGCGATGTGGCAGGAAATGCGCCGTACGATTACATTTACATTCTGGCCAATACCGATAAATACGGTGGTGGCGCCATTTATAATTTCTACGGAATTAGCGCTGCTCACCATGTTGACGAAACCGCTAAAATTTACATTCACGAGTTTGGCCATTTGTTTGCCGGATTGGGCGACGAATATGTTGGCGGTGTTGAATATTCTGAATTTTATCCGGCAGATGTTGAGCCCTGGGAACCGAACCTGACTACGTTGGTTGATTTCGATAAAAAATGGAAGAATATGTTGCCTGAGGGAACGGCGATTCCAACACCGCAAAAAGATTCGAATGCTGAAAAACTCGGCGTTTACGAAGGTGGCGGCTATGTTTCGAAAGGCGTTTATCGCCCGTGGATAAATTGCCTGATGAACAACTTGCACACGATTGACGTATTTTGCCCGGTTTGCACCAAATCCATTCAGGAAATGATTGATTTTAATTGCCGGTAAAGTAGTAAAATACCAGGACCAGCAGTCCTTGCAGAAGCATGGCTCCATCCAGAATTCCATAATGGTAAAAAGTCAGGTTCCTGATTTTTTCAGATTTCAGAAAAATAAAGGTTGTTAAAGCCGAAATTGCCATGGCCAAAAGTAGATCTCGGTCGTTGTGACTTCGGTAATGTATAACTGAAATCAGGATAAAAAGCAGCAGTGATAGGTATGCAATGTACATCGCCCCTTTTTCGTTGAGTAACAGAGGAATGGTCTTTAGTCCGGAATGCCGGTCTGCTTCCAGGTCGCGAATATCGAACGGAATGGTGATGGCGAGTAAAAAGAAAAACCGCTCGGCGAGCATGATTGCCACGTGAACTTTTCCGAAAGTGCCGCCCGACTGAACAATGGGCAAAAGTATGGTTGTGGCTGACCAGACAATGGCAATCAGAAATATTTTCAGATATGGAATTTCGCGCAGTCTGAAAAGATGTTTGCGGTTTTCGAAAACCGGAACCGAATAAAACAGAGTTATGACGGCAAATGGAGCCAGCGTGTATAAAACTTCAGGGTTTGCTAATAAAGCGACTACTCCAAACCCGGCCACTGAAACCGAAACCAAAACATAAAAAGCAATAAGATTTTCGCGGACCCAACGGTGCTTTTCCGAATTCAGGGCTTCTTTATTTGTAATAACCGTAATTAACCGGTGAAGGTTGTACTCGAATAATGTGGCAAAGAAAATAATGAACAGGTACGGATGCCATTGCGGCTTCATTCCCAATTGAATTTGAGCGGAAACTGTCAGGAAAACTGCTGCCAGTGAAATATAAATATTTGAATGAATGAATGCCTGAATTATTTTTTGCATCGCAGTAAATACGGTTGCAAGGTGGAATTGTTTTCTGTGTTTATTTTGCACAGTAATCGTTCCCATCGTCAGGCTTTGAAGGCGATGGTGAACTTTGCCCCTTCGTTAACTTTACTTTCAACACCTATTGTGCCACCCATGCTTGTAATGTGATTGTGTACCAGATAAAGTCCAATTCCTTTGCTGTCCTTATAATTGTGAAATTTTTGATGCAGCCCGAAAATTTTGTCTTTCACTTTTTCCATATCGAAGCCCAGTCCGTTATCAGCAAAAATCAATTGATTTAGTCTGTCTTTTTTTTCAGTCTGAATGGTTATGACAGGCAGGTGTCCGGGTCTTGAATATTTAATTGAATTGGTGATCAGATTTAAAAATACGCTCGACATGTAGGCCTTGTTAAATTTGACTTTATCCACTCTTGAAAAGTCTTTCCGGATGTCGACTTTCGAGGTTTCAATCAGCGACGAAATGGATTTTATGACATGATCCAGACTTTCATTTAAATCTACTTCTTCAACGTGTGAAAGCATTTTGTGTTTATCACTTAGCGCATCAACATAATTATCCATCAATTCTTTGAGGTATTCACCCGATAATTTTAAAATATTGAGCAGTTCGGTAGCTTCTTCGTCGTTAACTTTGGAAAGATCAATCAGGTCGATTACAGCGAGTACATTGTTTACAGGCGACCGTAAATCGTGCGATGTTGTGTAGGTCAGTTGTTTGAGGTCTTTATTTACGTTTGACAGGTTTGTTAAAAGTTTGCTTCTGTCCGCATCCTGAATTTTTTTGTGGGTTATGTTTTTGGCAACGGCAAAGACCAACTGATCACTTTCCACGGGCAATGCAGTCCATGAAAGCCAGATAATCTCGCCACTTTTTGTTCTGTACCTGTTTTCGAAATTATAAAGCGTTTTCGAATTCTTTAATTCATTTCTGACTAGCTGTGTTGCCCGTTTGTCGGCACAAAATACAAAATCGTTAATCGGCTTCGAGTATAATTCTTCCATCGTATAGCCAAGCGTATTCGAAACTGCTGCATTTATTTTTTTGAAATAACCGTCGAACCCAGCTATGCATAGTAAATCAGGCGACAATTCGAAGAAAAGTTCGTATTTGAAATTGGAGTCACTCATACGAAAGAATTAATTTTCTGTGTATTAAGCATATCGGATTAACATTTGGGGAACTATGGTCATAAATGAATCGCAAAACGTTTAAATTCCCTTAGAACAGTAAACGGTCATCTAAAACGTATTGTTTAAAAAATATTGTGAATGATCATTAATGGCGTTGATTTTGACCGGTTTTGCAGATATAACGGAATAGATTGCTGTTGTGTTAATAAAATTTAATGAGCCAGTCGAGGCCGATTTTAGCAACTTCAAGGTCCTGTTCTGATTTTCCACCTGAAAATACGGACAGCAAATATCCGCCGTTCACTTTTTTGATGAGCCCGCCTTTATACCCTAATTCTCCGGAATAAATTTCACGAACCCCACTTCCGCTGTCAAGATGCGTGTCGGCCATTTCAGCGGCTTTGGTGCTGGCAATAGCAAGCAGGTTGGCTTTATTGTTCGTTAAATAGCCAACTACTTTCATCTTCGATACCCAAGATTCAGTTTTATCACCCGGTATAAATGCAAGAATAGCCACGCCTTTGATGTTGATTTTTTCGGCCGCTACTTTTATTAACTCCAGGCTATGATCAGCCTGTTTCATAAAAGTCTTTTCACCTGAAGATTTTGCTTTTGCATTGGTTGACAGGCAACCTAAAACAAGAAAAATCATCAAGAGCAGAGTAATTTTTTTCATAGTTTTGGATTTAGTCGCTGTTTAAAATTAAAAAAGAATTAAATATTATGTGAAGTGCTCCTTGTCTGCCAGTATTAAAGCATTCTTGTTTACCGGTTGTGCCATGTTCAGTAGATCTATTGTCGCCTGAGTAGTATTAGTGCCAGGAGAACCGATGCCACATCCTATCGGTTGTCCGGTTTGGGTATTCAAGGCAAAAAAGGTTTGTTTCATTTTTCTTGAAGGTTCTTCAGGTTGTTTTTTCTTTTTCGGCATTATTCTTTGAGAGGTGAATACAATACGATGAGGGTCAAGAATTCTTTCATTTATTTAAAATTTTATTGTTCGCCTTAATGACGATCGACATTTCCAAAAGAGGACAAAGTTCCTCAGTTTTTTGTCGGGTTGCATCTGTTTTAAAATAGCACAACTTAGGAAACTACTCTCAGGAATCGGATTGCGGGCGATTTCCTGTCAATCCCACGTACTCGCGCCTGAGCGGAAAGATGCACACCGAAAACCACTGCTGCCGGATTTACAACTGATGTTTTGAGGCCGGTTTTCATTCATTTCTCTAAAATTCAAATAAAGTATTCCAAATTATCACTCCTCCAATCATAATTAAATACAGATATCGCCATCACCCGACTTTCGCCACGAAGAAGTGTTTTCGTGAGTTTGCATAAATTGTCAATTACGTGACACCGTTGCAATAATCGTTGTCTTTCCGTCAACTCCAATTTTTCTAACTCTCGGTATCCACGCACTACGCACCTCCAAATTTTCAGGAGTTACATCGTGCCACTCCAACACATACACTTCATCATGAAATACTGCAACACCCGTTGGTGTCCAAGGACTTGCTGTCTGAAGTAAAGTGGTTACTTTTCCTTGAGGAGTTATCTTGAGAACACAGCGACTCCCGGTTGCAGCCACATAGATTGTCTCTGTTGAGTCAACAGCCAATCCACGGCAATAAGAAGGCACTGTTTCCAATAGCAAATCTTTGTCACGTTTTCCAACAAAGGTCGCAATGATTGATACTGTTCCGCTCATTGTAATCTTTTGGATTGTGTTGGCGTTAGTATTACTCGCCTCAGTGATATAAAGTGAGCCGTCAGCATCAAGAGCAATACCACTAGTGAACTCAAATATTTTATTGCTCGCTATTATTGATTCTTTTCCTTCAGGCGTTCTTCTGATAATTTCTCCAGAACCTCGTCTGGTATTAGTATAATAAATGTTTCCGTCCTTGCCAACAACAAAAGGAAAATCGGAACACATAATAAGTGCAGGTTTGATGCTTTGCGGTGTTACCCTTTCAAAATACTGCCCAAAACTTTTCGGTGATTCTGCGAAATATCCAATCGGGTCAATCGACATCCAGTGAAACTCTGATGCAGGTAAATAATTCAGTTTACCATTTGTATCAATTTTCCAAACTCCTTTCCCCGTGTCAGTAAAGTAAATATATCCATACTTGTCAACTACAATTCCAGAACCTGGGTGTGCCGATGAAATCGTTGAAGTCAGCATTTGCAGAACTGTGAAAATAAAAATCAAATGTTTCATTGTTGAAGTATTATTTTAGTTTGTAATGCCGTCATTTGTTATTCGTCAGTTTAGGTCTCATTGTCGCCAACGGGTTGCTGCCAACCCTGGAAGCTACACCCAAAATCAGTTTGCGGGCGATTTCCTGTCAAGCCGAAAAGCAGCTTGGGCGGAAAGATGCACACCGAAAACCACTGCTGCCGCACTTGACGGGTAGCTGAAGTTATGGGCTGGGTT
This sequence comes from Prolixibacteraceae bacterium, assembly GCA_041652995.1. Taxonomy (GTDB): domain Bacteria; phylum Bacteroidota; class Bacteroidia; order Bacteroidales; family Prolixibacteraceae; genus Aquipluma. The sequence continues at coordinate 11,452 of JBAZGO010000066.1, read as the reverse complement.
TTAATTTCCTCCAAATTTATAGCCAACCGTTAAACCCAATACCTTGTTTTTAATTTTATAGCCATTATCTGTAGTTGCTGAAATGTTGGCTAATCCTAAATTATAGTACAAACCAAACTGGATAGAGCTAATCTCCGCCCCAACAGCTACTGTCATCCCAAAATCCGGGCGTCTGAGGTCATCATCACTATTTGTGCCCCAATTAATATCTTGGTTATGTGGCTCTGTTTGTCCATTTGTTATCAATTCAGCTTTAACTTTTCCACTTAGTCCCAATCCAATGTATGGACCTAAAGCTCCAAAAATTTTAGTTTGACCCACATTAAAGTATGCTTTCCCAGTTAATGGAATGTCTATATAAAGAAGATTATATGAATCATTATGCTCGAATGTCTCATTGCCTATTGTTTCTGTTACACTATTCTTAAATCCATTTGTTGACAGGAGTATCCCACTTTCAAAAGTAAACTTTCCTGAAATTGGGATCTCGGTTGTTAATCCAACATGAAAACCTGGTTTCGACTTGAAATCTTTACTATAAGTAGTTTCATTATCTTTTACCAGCAAGTTTGATAAATTCAACCCACCTTTAACCACATAACTGATTTTTTCTCTTTTTTTATCTTCCGATTTTGAATTACTCTGAGCAAATGTTACTGTCGTTACTGATGCAAAGAAAATTAATGCTAAAATCTTTTTCATATTACTTCTTTTATCTTTCCTGCTTATCAGGAATTTCTGTGTTACACCGTTTTTTTGAGTGGTTTCTGGTTCCACATTTTATTTTAATTTATTGTCTATCAAAATTAATTGTCCAAAAGTGTCAACCCAAATTGTTACAAGTTTAGAATGTCTGTCCGATGTGCACCGTATCGGGTAACTTAGGCGGGTTACCCCGCCCTTGTCCCCTAAAACCGTACTTGAACCTTTCGACTCATACGGCTCAGGCTCTCTAAAGGCGGATTAAACCACCCGGCAATATACAAAATATTCAGTTTACATATTTATTCCTCAACCTGTTGGCGAAATAATTGTCCCATGCTACATCGAAAGGATTAGCTTTACCGTTAATGAGTCTGTGGCGTTTGATTTTGAATTGTCCAAACATGCGTAGCAAGATAGTCTTTCCATCGTCGAACTTGCCAAAGAACTGCCATTTTCGTTTTCTGATACTCATAAAAATGAGTGAAACGATTTTCCGGTATCCAAGGTTGTTATGACTTCGTCGCGCCCAGTTCCAGATGTTTCGCCAAAGTATCCTGTCTAAGAGATAAAAAGTTTTCTTAGAGCAGGCGTGCCTGTGGTAGTTCGCCCATCCGGTAATAACACGGTTCAGGTTTCGGATTAAAATTGCAGTTTGTGACCCCCTGTGTTTGACAATAATATCCTTCAACTTTTCTTTCACCGATTTGATTGCCTCCTTTGTTGGACGTATAAGAAGTTTTCCTTTCGGGAACATTCTTATGTTCTGCCCAAGGAAGTTGAAGCCATCGGCGATGTGGGTTATTTTGGTTTTCTCGGGCGATAATTGCAGCCCCCTTTGTTCGAGGAATTCCTCGATCAGGGGTTTGACCTTGTTTTCCAGTATTTCCTTGTTGGATGCGGTGACGATGAAATCGTCGGCGTACCGGACAAGGTGGATTTTGTGGGTGTTGTTCTTTCGGCAACCATCGTTCCTGACTGTTATGTCGAAGGCCTTATCGATTGCCTCTTGAAGCCCGTCCAAGGTCATGTTCGCCAGAGTGGGAGAGATGATCCCTCCCTGCGGGGTTCCCTGAGTTGATGGTAGTGCTTTTTATTTTCTCTTTCTTGTCTGTTTTGCTTTGTCATTAAATTATAAACACAAATATAACCAATATTCAAAATCCTTTTTCAGTTTATATCCGTATTCACTCACATAGCAATAGCCTTGATATTCTCTTCCTTTCATTACCATAGCTTGAAAGCCTTTTTTTTCCTGCTGCTTCGTTTTGTAAAGAAGGGTCAAATCTGCACATTAAATTGTCTGCACTCACATTCACGCACATTTTTCCGTTTACCATAAAAGTCAAGCCCCGAAACATCTTTTTTTCTTTAACTTTTATGTTTGGTTTTGTTGAAAAAAATTCTCTAATTCTGTCAGCAAGTGAAATGTTGTAAGCCATAAATCGTTTATGGTTTTAGGTTCGTCATAAAAGTCAATGTGTCAAAATAAAGCGTCAGCGATTTTAGTTTGCCATTTTCCACAGTCCAATTCTCTGAAACGTTTCCATTAATTTTAAATCCGTTTGGAAATACAAAATCATAGTTTCCAATAACGCTTGCTTTGTCGCCTTCAACTATCATTTGTTTTACTCTCATTGCTTCAAATCTTTGCGAAAATCGTTTAATGATTTCAATATAGGCTTGTTTGCCAACCACTGGTTGCGTGTTATTCATATCGCCACCAACATATTCAAACTCATCAGCAATTACACTTTCCCAATTGGATTTTTCTGCAAAGCATTTGTAATATGTTTCAAGAAGTTGTCTTGTTGTTGCCTGATTTTCCATTTTTCTATTTTTTTTGTTTATATATTTGTTGTTGCAAAATGCAAGTACAAATATATAAATGTTATTGCAAAATGCAACAACTTTATTTTTATGGATAAAAAGAGGTCAGATTGCCCAATTAGTTGTTCCCTTGACGTGTTTGGGGATAAATGGTCGCTTTTGATAATCAGGGACATTATGTTGAGAGGCAAAGTATCTTATAGTGAATTTTTAACTTCCGAAGAAAAAATTGCTTCAAATATCCTTGTCAATAGGTTAAACGTATTGGAAGCAGAAAATATTTTGCTAAAAGAAGTGTCGCAACAAAACAAGTCAAAATTTGTTTACAGTCTTACTCCTAAAGGTATCGACTTGCTACCTATTGTCATAGAAATTATGGATTGGGGTGCAAATTACAATGCAAACTGTCCACGAAAAGAACTTGGTAAAAAAATCAAAAAAGATAAAGCAAGTGTCATTAAAGAATTAAGTCAGTCCTTAAAGGCAAAAGTCAAATAATTTTTCGGTCTACGTCAAGTTGTGGGGTGTCTCAATAGCATTACCACCAACGTTTGCAAATACACGCAGGGGCGGATTGCGGGCGATTTCCTGTCAAGCCGATATGCTGCACGAGCGGAAAGATGCCCACCGAAAACCACTGTTGCCGCCGCACTTGACGGGTAGCTGAAGTTAGGTGATGGCCTTCATTTCCTCCATTAGTTTACATATCAAATATAGAGTATTTCGTCAAGTTAAAACCTTGTCTTTGCGTTTTATTTCTAATTCAAGGCACAAATGCTGTTTGGGGTTTTAATTTTTTGAGGGTGGGGGTTTTAAAAACCTTTCAAGTTGCTGAAATGTATCTTTGCGGGAGGGAAAAAAGGCAAGCTCTTTTGCAATTTTAGCCCGGTGGGAAGCTTTTGCATGAATTGCAAATGTGCTTGCTTTTGTGCGATTGCTTGGTATAAACCTCGCATCCCTTGTTGAGTATTATTTGTCGTTTATTACAAATGTGTCAGGCCGATTTTTGGTATATAAATTTCTATTCATGCATGTGACGGTGATGCAAATCCGGGTCGTGAGGATGTTCATGGGTAATCGGATTATGTGTATGGAGGTGTGAATGCCATTTGCGGCTCGGAACGGTTTCTCCCTCGTGCGAATGGTTATGATGCCCATCGGTATGCTGATGGTAATGAATATGCTCCATAACCACGTGGGTATGCTGATGTTTATGAATTAGCAGGTTTGTTACGATAACGGCCAGAGCCAGCAGTATAATTGAGATGACATGCACCCATTGGAAGGGTTCGTGAACAAACAAATACGACAAAATCACACCCCAAATTGGCGCAGTCGAAAACAAGATCTGACTTCGGGTCGCCCCAATGTTCTGGGCTGATGTTACATAAAGCACAATACTGAAACCATAAGCGAAAACTCCAACAATGATTGCCAGAACTACATTCCCTAATATCATAGCCTGACCAGCAATCAGGCAGCCGATCACTAAATTGACCGAACCAGCCACTATTCCTTTTACGAAAGTGACTGTTTGTGGTGAAGCCCCGTCAGTCAAGGCTGTCAGGTGGTTATCCACACCCCAGCAAATGCAGGCTGCTGTTATCAGCAATCCGGAAATGATGCCGCTTGAGCCTTCGCCCAGGGATACTACAATTCCGGCGATAATTGTCAGAAAAACTCCAATCCACGTGTTTCGGTCGAGAGCATCTTTAAAAATCAGAACACCCAGAATGGCCGTTGCCACCAGTTCCATATTTAGCCAGATGGAAACAGAAGCTGCATTAGCCATTTTCAAACCAGCCAATAGAAGCAAAGGCCCTGCAAACCCACCGAAGAAAATGATACCGATAGTTTTTGCCCGGTTGCCCGGTTGAAAAAGCAATTTCAGGTTACTGTTTTTTCTGAAAATGTAAGGTAGCATTGCCAAAGCAGCACCCAAATAAAGTAAGCCAGCCAGTTGGAAAGAGTTTAATCCTTCCAGTAACAGTTTACTAAACGGAGTAGCCACACCAAAAAGAAACCCGGAAAGAATACCTGTTATAATAGCAAACCGTTTCATACGCGAGTTTTATTCAAAGTTGCGTAAATTTTTGAACTTTAAATAAGTTGGGCTTGCCGAAGTTGCATTCTTCCAACAAGCCCAACAATCAATTTTCTACCATTCGTATTGCTTCAGATACACCATTTCGAGGTAATAATCTTTTGCGGAAACAAGGTATCGATCGTAAGTTTCGTACCATGACGATAGTTCGCGGTAATATTCAAGCACTGAAATATTGCCGGAACTTAATGATTTCTTCAATAAGTCCTGACTTTGGATGCTTTCAGCAATTTTCTGGTATCCGTCAAAGTTGTTTCTTAACGAAACGGCCACCTGATATTTGGCGGCAATGTTCGATTTCAATTGCTGACTGTATGCAAAAGCGCTGCTTTCGGTTGCCTGTTGTTGCGATTGGGCATATTTCACCGTGTTTTTGTTTTGCCACAACGGAATGCTGATGCCAGCCTGAACTCCCCGGTACGAACCATCAATAATGGTTTCCTGACCGTATCCGGCTTTGAATTGCGGCAACCAAAGCGATTGCTGCAATTTTACATTATTGCCAGCTATCTGTTGTTCGTAGCCCATTGCTTTTAATGCAGGATCGTTCTGAACGGCTTTCGAGAGGATTGAATCGACAGGTAGCAATTGCCAGATCGGATATTCAGGATTCGTAAGGATAAATGCCCTTCCTCCGTTCATGGCTGCTAAAATCAGTATTTTCTCTGTCCGTCGTGCTTCGTTCAAACTAAGCTCATTGGCCCAGCGCGAGGCTTCTATACGCACTTTGTTAATTTCCATCTGGTTGGCATCGCCTGACTGTAAACGTTTTTCAAACAATGCTTTCACATTTTCGGCATCGGCAGCCCGTTTTTTTAATTCAACGGCGTATTTGTCGAGGTAAACCAGTTCTATATACTGTGAAGCCGCATCAATCAAAACATTTCGGGTATTGAAGCGGTGTAATTCTCCTGATTTTTCGCCCGATAGTTTCGCCCCAGTCTTTTTTCGGGAATAAACAGTCGGAAAATAGAATGATTGAGAAACACTTAAAGTCGATTTATTTCCGATAACGTCATTATTTCCTGGGAAATAGCCGTATTCCACCTGCGGATCGACAGGTGTTAGTCCTGTACGGGTAAATGCAATTTCTGCATCACGGTTTTCTGACGAAGCCTTTATTTGCAGATTGTTGGCTGCAACACTGTCTAAAACAGTTTGCAACGAAACCTGTGCATTGACCCATTGTGCCAGAATTGTAAAAAGTAGTATGAATGTAATGCGTATCATGCTTTTTCAGTTTTTAATTGGTGTTTATTCCAGCTTACCAAATAGTACACAATGGGTACAATAAAGATATTCAGCAGCGTAGAAGTTAATAACCCGCCCAAAATAACTTTTGCCATTGGACTTTGAATTTCGTTTCCGGCCACATTCCCCGACATGGCCAGCGGAATCAGCGCCAATGCCGCTGTTAACGCTGTCATCAGGATTGGACTTAATCGTTCACGCGAACCCGTAATGATGGTGTCCATAAGGCTATGGCCTTCATGTTGAAGGGTCTGGTAATTCGAAATAAGTAAAATCCCGTTACGGGTGGCAATACCAAACAAGGTAATAAAACCGATAATTGCCGGAATACTTACGATACCCGTTGTGAAATACAAACTGAATACCCCGCCAATCAAAGCAAGTGGTAAGTTAAGCAGAATGATGGCAGCCAGTTTCGTGTCTTTGAATTCCTGAAAAAGTAACAGGAAGATGATCAGAATAGCAATCAATGAAGTAATCAGCAACATTTGTGAAGCCTTTTCAGCGCTTTCAAACTGACCTCCATATTCGACCCGGTAACCTTCGGGAAGCTGAATGTTCTGGCTTACTTTAGTCTTGATATCGTCAACTACGCTTTCAAGGTCGCGCCCTGCAACGTTAGCCGAAACCACAATTTTACGCTGTACATTTTCGCGGTTAATCGTGTTTGGTCCGCTTGCTGAAACCACATCGGCCACATAATATAAGGGCACTTTTTTACCGTCTTTGGTGTCAATCAGGGCATTCCGGATATTGTCCATCGAACCACGATTTGCAGTATCGTAGCGCACCACCAGATCAAAACTGCGGTTGCCTTCGAATACCTCCGACACTTTTTCACCCGCAAAGGCAATATCGACAAATTCAGTAAACTGATTGATGGTAATCCCATATTTGGCGAGCATATCACGTTTGGGTTTTATCTGCAACTGCGGAATATCAATTTGCTGCTCCACGCTGATGTCAACCAACCCTTCAATTCCTTCCACATTGGTTTTAATCTGATTGGCGATGGAAAATAGTTTGCCCAAATCAGCACCAAAAAGTTTAATGGCGATATTGGCCCGTGTTCCCGAAAGCATATGGTCAATACGGTGTCCCAATGGCTGACCAACAGTAATGTTTACTCCTGATATTCCGGCCATTTTTTTGCGGACATCGATCATAAACTCTTCACGTGGCCTTTCACCGAGCGTAAAAGTGACATCAATCTCAGCGCCATTTACACCCAAAGCATGTTCGTCAAGTTCTGCCCGCCCCTGACGGCGTGTCACCGAATTTACTTCAGGAACAGACATCAATGTTTTTTCAACCGAAGATCCTATTTTATTTGCTTCTTCGAGTGAAATACCAGGCAAGCTAACCGTGCCGATGGTAAGCGAACCTTCGTTAAATTCAGGCAAAAAGCTTCTTCCCATGGTGGAAAACAAAAAACCGGCAAACACAACGATTAAAACGGTACCCCAAAGAATTGTTTTTCGCGCATTCATAGCGTGTCGCAATGAAGTTTCGTATTTCATGTCGAGCCACCGCACTACACGGCTACCTTTTGCATTACCGGCCAACATTTTCGGACTGGTCAACAAGTAGGAGGCTAGCACAGGGGTCAATGATAGTGCAACAATGAGCGAGGCAAACAAGGATACGATAAATGCAATTCCCAGGGGTTGGAGCATACGGCCTTCCATGCCTGAAAGGAAAAACAAGGGGATGAAAGCCACAATGATGATTAATGTTGCGTTGATAATCGACGCCCTGATTTCCATTGATGCCTCCAGCACGACATCAATCACAGGCTTGCGTTCTTCTTTTGGTAGTGCATGGTTTTGCTTAAGGCGTTTGAAAACATTATCAACATCAATAATGGCATCATCAACCAATACGCCAATGGCAATGGCCATACCGCCTAAACTCATGGTGTTAATATTGTAACCGAAAAACTTTAAAGTAATAATGCTGATTAACAGTGAAATCGGAATAGCTATTAACGATATTATTGTGGTTCGAAAATTCATCAGGAAAACGAACAGCACAATGATTACAAAGAAGGAACCTTCGATAAGCGCTTTTTGTACGTTATTGATTGAAGATTCGATAAAGTCGGCCTGACGGAAAATATGGGTGTCTATATTGATGTGTGCAGGCAGACTCTTTTTGAGGTTAGCAATGTTTTCATCAATTTTTTGGGTAAGGACCAGCGTATTGGTATTGGGCTGTTTCAACACGGTAAGTATAACGGCTGGTTTGCCATTTAACGAACCATATCCCAGCGTAGGACCCGCACCAATGGTTATTTCAGCAACATCTTCAAGTTTTACCGGGTAATCGTTGATCACTTTAACTACCGATTTTCCGATTTCGGAAATATCACTGGTACGTGCCAATCCGCGAATGATGTACTCATTGTTGTATTCGTACATCACTCCACCTGTGGCATTGTTGTTCACGCCGTAACAAGTCTCCATGATCTCGGTAAGCGATACCTTGTAAAAATTCATCTTTGACGGGTTGAGCAATATCTGGTACTGCTTAAAGTCGCCCCCGATGGTAGTTACCTGCGAAACCCCTCCGGTAGCCAGCAAGGCTGGCCTGATGGTCCATTCTGCAATGGTACGTAAATCCATCTGACTTGTTGAATCAGAAGTAAGTCCGATCAACAGTATTTCGCCCATGATGGACGATTGCGGCGCAAGTGTGGGCGAGCCAACACCAACGGGCAATCCTTCGCCAATGGTGATGAGTTTTTCGCTTACGATTTGTCGGGCCTTGAAAATATCAGTACCCCATTCGAACTCAACCCAAACGATTGAAAATCCGGCAGAGGATGAAGAACGCACCCTGCGTACATTGGTTGCGCCATTTACGGCTGTTTCAATCGGGAACGAAACCAAACGTTCCACTTCTTCGGGAGCCATACCATGCGCTTCGGTCATGACAACTACGGTAGGCGCGGTGAGGTCGGGAAACACATCTACTTCCATATTGGAAGCAATGTAAGCCCCGCCAAGGGTAAGCAATGCTGCGCAAAGCAATACCAGCAGCCTGTTCTTTAAAGAAAAGGTGATTATATTATTTAGCATACGATCTGTTTTAACTGATTAATGAGCATGGCCGTGAAGTGGAATAGCGCCCGATGCAGTGGCAAGTTTAATCTGGTAACCCCCTTTGGTCACCACACGTTCACCTTCGTTCAAACCCGCCAACACCTGAATATTAATGCCATCTGAACCACCCAATTTAAGTTCGCGTTTCACGAAGCTTTCCCCGGCAGTTTGCACATAGGCATAAAATACGCCCTGTTCTTCGATCAATGACGAAACGGGGATCACTATAGCGCCATCAAACGGCTGTAATTTCAGGTAAACATCAACCAACGAACCCGGAACAACTTCACCCTTGTTATCGAAACTAAAGGTTACGGGGATAAACAGCGTATTGGCATCGTTGCTTTTGCCAAACGATAATAATTTTCCATTGAGCGATTCTATGCTGTATGTATTATTGTCGTAAGCAGTTTTAAAGTTGGCTGAAGAAATGAGCGGCAACTTTGAAAAATACTTTTGAGAAACTTCGGCTTTAAGCACTAAACTCCGGTTTTGGGAAACACTGGCTATTGGTTGTCCAACAGAAACGTATTGCCCTTCAGCTACCAAAATATTCTTTACAAATCCTGAAATGGGAGAAACTACCTTTTGACCGCCCGATTGATAATTGCGTGAAAGATTGTTGTAATTGGCCTGTTCGGTTTCGTACATGGCTTTTGTTTCCTGAAAATCTCTTTGCGAAACAATATTGTCCTTCACCAATTCTTGCGCACGGTCAAAATCGGCCTTGGCTTTGTCATAAGCTACTTTTGCTTGTGTAAAACGGGTTTCAGTGTTCCCATCGGTAAGGTTTTTGCCTGAAATGGAAAAGAGCGTTTCACCAGCACGGACTGAGGTTCCAATAACAGTTTTATTTCCCGTAAAAGTTACCACACCATTCGTATTGGCAGTAATCACCATTTCATCGCCTTGTGCCGGTAATATTTCGCCGGTGGTTTTAATAATTTCGTTGAACGGTTGGCGGATTACTGGCATATTGGCAAATTCAACTTTCCATGCCTGTTCTTTCAAATAAGATACTTGGTTGCCACCAGGTTCTTCCTGAGCTGATGCTATGGCGGCATTAACATCGGCAAAAACTGTTACGTTATCAATCACAATCTGATCGGTATAATCTTTGTTTTTTACATCAAAAACAAGTTTTCCTGACCCGGTTGAGGGTGGAACCAGAGCAAATCTGAAAATACCGGGAGACGACGATACCGTAGATTCCTGCGAAACAGTTTTATCGCCAACCACTATCGACATGGTAATGGTTCCATCGGTTACGGCAGTAAATAAATCTCCCAGTTTGGTAAAATGCCCAGCTAGTTTGGTCGTATCGCCAACAACAAGAGTGCGGAACTCTGCAAATAATTCAGTATTATCAGTATAGACGGTGTATGCAAGTGAAGGCAGTTCAGTTGTTGCAGCTCCTTCTTTAGAATTGTCTGAATTGTTCTGTTTCGATTGACAGGCTACCATTAGCAGCACAGCAACCGTATAAAAAAATAATTGCTTCATAAATTGATTATTTATAAGGTAATATACCCACAGGTGGGAGTAATAAAATAAAAAGATACTTTGGGATTATTCAAGCAACAGTAGGACTTCCCCGCATGGCATTGGGGGAAATGATAAATGGGAGGGAATTTAATGGAACTAAGAAGTCAGAATGAAATGTACTTTCCAGAGGTTCGGCGTCAGGGATACGCAATAAATGATTGGGGATTAAAAAGCAGTAGGGGAAAGTTATCTCTCTTTCAAAGTTTGTACTTACCCGAACAAGATCAAAACCTTCGGAAGCCGACACATGATGATGGGCAGGTATCGGAAAGTGATTGGTATTGTCGGTTTCGGAATTACTACCCTGTTTATTGGAATGGTGTTGATATGAAAAAAGTTCAATATCATCATCCATATCATGATGATGGTGCGGTATCATCTCATGGATGACCACCATCATAAATGAAACGGCTAATAATATGGCGAGTATGTTTTTTCTCATCGGTCTCAAAAGTATAAAAAACAATTGAAACCGTTTTTGGTTTTTTAAAACTTATGCTCAGCTCAAATGATTCAATATCGAATGTGCGTGGGCTGTTGATAGGAGCGTTCCCAAATGTGCCCAAAAGGCGCAATGCGAGTGGGGGGAAAAAATTAAAACCCCTTGCAGAGTGGTTTCCAAAAGCATCAATCCAAGTTCTATTTTTATTTGCAGTCATTGTCAAGTTAGCGAAAATGTGTCAAAAAGCGGCGTTTGGCTTGCACCTGACGTAGGAAGCTACACGCAGGGGCGGACTGCGGGCGATTTCCTGTCAAGCCGAAATGAAGCTTGAGCGGAAAGATGCCCACCGGAAACCACTGCCGCCGCACTTGACGGGTAGCTGAAGTTGCACTAAATCCGCCAAATGGCGGATAGCTTTTCTGATCAAAAATACTTAAAATGGTACTGAACGGGAGCACCACCTCCCTAAAAACT
>JBAZGO010000065.1:0-25885 GCA_041652995.1 Prolixibacteraceae bacterium | reverse complement strand
GGGACTTTTCATCCTGCAAGTTCTGAATGTATGCTCTTTATCGGACATATTTTCAGAATTTTCGTTGACCAAACTCCCTTCCCTTTATTGGGGAAGGGTTGGGGATGGGGCAATTTAGAGTTGTATTCATAAAAATTGAGACCGTATCTTCTATCGAACTCACGTTATTAGACAACCAGTCTTGTTTGGTTAAATCTACAGATAAAGGTGCTGCGTTAAAGTGGAAATCAAGCTTTTTCCCGCTTCTTGCCTGGCAGGTAGTGAGTCCTGTAAACTGCCAGGCATCCGGTACAGAAATTCGATCTGGAAACGTGAACGATAATATTGGACAATTTTTACGCTTTTCGGTTTCCAGTCAGTCGAGAAGTATAACTTTCCGGGCTATCTCTTTCCCATCATTAAAGAAAATGACAACAGCAAGTTTTATGTCCATATTAAATACTTTGGAATTGCCAATGGCAGCATAGATTTTGATCTCCACAGCATCCATGTTTATGGAAAAATAACCGGTATTGATATTTTCAACATCAATAGTACCAAAAGGTTCAATCACAGATTCTTAGAGTTAGTCAGGGCGCGACTTTGAGTCGCACTCTGACTCCGTTGCAAAGAAAATTCTCCGAAATTTTTGATCTGATAAAAGATACATCATACGATCAATTTTCTGGAGATGAGATAAATAGTGGAATAGATGTGTATATATTGTAAGGGTACCTTAAGCCACTCGGACAAACTTACATTCAACTATTCAGCCAGTTTTTGAAGTCCGAAACACGTTCGCGACTAACCAAAACTTCAGTTTCAGGATTGGGGCGAAGTTGTATTTTCAGCCGGTTGTTGAAATAGGTGTGGATTTTCTCGATGGCTTCGGGCCTAACAATGAATTTGCGGCTGATTCGGAAAAACATTTTTGGATCGAGCATTTGTTCCAATTCGTCGAGCGAATAATCGACGGGCAACCTGTTTTTCACAAAAGTGACTGCCCAGCACATGCCATCATCGAACAGGAAATAGGCAATATCTTCGACGTTTACTTGCTTCAACTGCTCTCCAACCTTGATCAGCAACCGCTTTTTGTACTGGCTGGTTTGTATCAACCGCGAATAAAGCTGCTCATAAATCTGTTCCGGATTCTGAACCAGATGATTTCGTTGCTTCCTGAATTTTTCGATGGCCAGTTGCAATTCCTGAAAATCGATGGGTTTCAGAAGATAGTCGATGCTATTCACCTTAAAAGCCTGAATCGCATATTCATCGTAGGCTGTGGTGAAAATCACCGGAACTTCAAGCCTGACCTGCTTGAATAGTTCGAAACACGAACCATCGGACAACTGAATGTCCATCAGCAGCAAATCGGGATGCGAATGAGTTCCAAGCCAATCGATACCTTGTTTGACCGATTCAATAATTCCCAGCAAGTCAATTGTAGGATCGTAGCGGCGAACTAGTTTTACCAGATGTTCAGCCGACAGGTTTTCATCTTCAAAGATCAATACTTTTAAGCTCACTTTTCCGGAGTTTAGGTAGTTTAACACAAAAGGTCAATGCAGTTTCTTCCAGTTCAATTCCTTTTTCCGAAATCAGTTCATAGCGTTTCCGAATGTTTTCCAGGCCAATACCCGACGAACCGTCAATCAGCTCGCGTCGGTCGACATTATTAATTACCCTGATGTAATCAACATCTTCGGAAATGCGCACGACCAAAGGCGATTCTTTCGAAAACCGGTTGTGCTTTACGGCATTTTCGGCCAGCATTTGCAACGAATTTTTCGGAATAAATGTGTATTTACTGGTCTCGTCGCTAATTTCAATCTTAAACCTGATGCTGTCGTTGTGCCTTACAGTCATCAGGAAAATATAGGCATTCAGAAAATCAAGTTCATAAAACAGCGGAACTACTGTTTCGTTTTTCACTTCCAGTAAATAACGGTACATTTTCGAAAGTTGGGCAATGTATTTGGCAGCCAGATCGGCATCCTTATGCACCAGCGAGGTTAATACACTCAGGCTGTTAAAGAAAAAATGCGGTTCAATCTGATGCTTTAGCGCTTCGTATTGCGAGCGTATATTTTCTTTCTGTAACCGTTCAGCCATTACTTCAGCATCCTGCCAATTCCTGAAATAATAAATAAATGAATGAAACCCAATAATTATCAATGAAATGACAACCATCATTACCGTCAGGTCACGATCGAGTACAGAATAGTCGGCCCAAAGTTTCTCCTGATGAATAAGAACAAAAAACAAATTGTAATAGAGTTCTCCGTACAAAGCGGTGAAACCCATACAATACAGTAACAGCACCATGCCCAGAATTACGAAACGCATGGTTTGCCCGAAATAATTCCTGACCATGCGGTTGATACGGCTGGTCATCCAAATCCCGATTTCCCATACCATCCATCCGAAAAAGAGAAAGAACAAATGAAAGAAAATACCCCGTAGGTCGTATTGCCAAAGGCTCGAAAACGAGCGGTCGTAGAACTTATACAAATAATGTACCCCGTTCAGGATCAGGAAAATGGACAAGTACTTCAGAATGATTTCGTTAATCCGGGTTACAGGTTTCATTTCTCAGTAGTTTAGAGACTTATCATATAAAATATAAGTAGAAAGAGGGATAGTAATCTATTTTAGCTCGACAAATAAGCTTTGATTTTTTCGCGTACTAATTTTCGTTCATTCGGTGAATCAAAATCTCGATCCATGTCCTAAATCTTTCGCAGCGTTCCAAAATTTTCTCAATTGTTATAACTTCAGCAATCAACGGTCCATGAAACGTTTTTTGATAACCAGGAATGAGAGATTCCAGTCTCTTAGATGGAGCGGTAAGAGCTCCATCATTCAGCAGTTCAGGATTCCCGTGGACATTTACTGCATTTTGTAGTTGAATTCTATTTTTATCAGGGATGTCAGGGATATATTCAAATCCGTCATTTGATGAAAACAGAAGGCCTTCAAATTCATGCAATTGTATGTAAGGAATAAATCTTGGACTTTGGATGTCGTCTAAAATAGCATTTTCAAGAAAACCAACTCTCTGTATTTTATCTTGATATTTCTGTTGACCTTCCTGATATTTGGGAAAATCAGAATTGAGTCGAAAGAAGTCAACTAAAGAGGTAACAATAATGTCCTGCTCTCGTTTCAACAGATTTTCGGCATTATGCTTATATCTCTGATAAGAAACATCACCTCCTTTATTTCCGGGGCTTGTCTCCATCAATATACACCTTACATCATATATTCCCCTGTTGGAGAAATAACTTCTCAATATTTCATTGACAAATTGCTCTTCGGTAGGCCCTTCTCCCAGAATATATAAACCTCTCATCTTGGCCGCCCTCCCAATACATTTTTCTCCCATAATTCACTTAATGTATAATCGGCAAGCCAACCCTCTAAATCCTTAGCTTTTTGTCTTGAAAAAACCGTTTGATCATCTTTGCGTTCAACAACAATTATATCATCGGCAGTAAATTGATCAACCAAATTGACAGATTGCGTTGAAATGATAATTTGTGATTTTACTGATGCACTTTTTATCAACGCGCCTAATTTTTGAATAGCAAAAGGATGCAACCCTAATTCAGGCTCATCAATAATTATTGTCTTCGGTATATTGGGCTGTAGCAATAACGTAGCTAAAGCAATGAACCTAAGCGTTCCGTCTGACAGATTATGGGCGTTAAAATAGTCGTCAGATCCTTTTTCCACCCAGTTCAAAAAAATCATTTCTGGATTTTTCGAATCAGGCTTTAAATCAAATCGCTCAAAAAATGGCGCAACCGATCTCACAGTGTGCTCGATAATCTTGTAATGTTGAGGAGCCGTATCTTTTATTTTGAAAAGGAAAGCAGCCAGGTTACTTCCATCTTCTTTAAGATACTCATAATCTCGTGTTTGATTGGCTTGTTTCAAGGAAGAGCCAGAACTCGTGTCGTGAAAATGAAAGACTTTGAAGCCTTCAAAATATTCGCTTAGAAACTCAGCCCTTGCGGAAGTATTATTTCTTAATTCGCTCTCTTCTTTCCCTTGTCCACCCAACTCTAAATAATTCCAGTTTTCGTTATATCCCCGGGCAAAAAAATTATATCCACCTAGATCCTTTTCAAAATAAAATCCAACGCCCTGAATCTGTGGGACTAACTTAAAATTATAGCGATTGTTCGTATTGGTGCCTCTTTCCGGTTTAAATACAACACTTCCTTCCAGGAATTTTGAACGTTTCCGGCCAAAATACAAGATCCTGTTTTCATAGCCATTATCAGCAGTAAAGAACTTTAATCTTTGTTTATAGATACTATTTAAGAGTTTGAAAAATTGTATAAAATTTGTTTTCCCAACGCCATTCGGACCTATCAAAACATTGATTGGTCGAATATCAATGTTTCCGGATTCCCGGATTGATTTAAAGTTCTTAATATTTATCCTATCTATTGGCATATCAAAGGGGTATATATAAAATCATTTTGACATTCACTTTCAAATATACGATATGTTTTTTACAGGTTACTAATTATAGATTTGAATTCTACTTTACGACAAATATCCATACTGTTCAAACCATTCCAGCGCATCTTCTATGGCCTGAGAAATCGGAGTTTGCGGCAAGTTCAATTCGACGACGGCTTTGGCCGCCGAATAATAATTGTCGGTACACAGCAACCGGGCGTTAAGCGCATTCAATTTTGCCGGTTTTCCTGAAATATTTTCGAACAGACTGCCTGCACTTCCCGCCAAACGAACTGCCTGACGTGGTAATTGTACTAGCGTTTGCGGACGCACGTTCACCATTCTCAATTTTTCAAAAAACTCTCGGTACGTAAGGTTTTCGTTGGCCAGCAGGTAACATTCACCCAGTTTCCCAAACCTGATTGCGTTTACAATGCCACGAGCCACATCGGACACATGCACAAAGTTTTTGCCTCCGGGCGGGCAAGCCATTAACGACTTTTGGTGTGCCATCAGGATAATTTGACCCGAACTGGGTCTGGCATCGTATCTCCCCAACATAAAAGTGGGATTGACTACCACTACCGGAAGTCCACTTCTTTTAAAATCGTCCAGTACCAGGTTCTGAGCCATATATTTGCTCACCATATAGCCTGACTTTTCATTCGTGCTGAAAGATGATTCTTCCGTTCCGGGATTTGCTTTCGATCCAGGATTGAATGCGTTGGCCGAACTCACAAAAATGAACTTTTCAACATCTCGACGGACGGCCTCATCCAAAATCAATTGAGTAGCATCAACATTCGTTTTTTTATAAGCTCCGTAATTCGCAGGACACTGACTGGTGTTGGCCGCTGCATGCACCACCACTTCGCAACCTGCAAAAGCTTTTCGGACATCAGCCTGACTGGTTATTTCTCCTTTAAACAACTCGATCTCAACTTTTTTCAACGAGAGTAGGTTGCTGCTTTCGCGAACCATTCCACGTACTTCATATCCGGAGTGGAGCAACTCACGAACCAGGTTGCTGGCCAGCAACCCATTTGCCCCTGTAACTAATACTTTCATTTTTTAACATTTTATTGAAGTTCACGCCGGATAACTCTTGAACTGAGTGAAAGCCTTATTCCTGAAGGAATCAGACTCATCAGGAAAACATTGATTCGGTTTAGGTAGCCTGGAATGATAACCGCTTTTCCACGAATCAGGTTGTGGACAGAAATCCGGGCAATGGCCGATGCCGAAACCAGCGCCAGACGGCCGAGTGCGCCCTGTTTCTGAATACGGGCCACAACATCAGGATTAGTCAAGATTGGACCCGGATTTACAACACTTACCTTGATGTTGGTATTTCGCAATTCGGCTTTCAAACCACGGGTAAAGTGATAAATAAACGCTTTCGATGCCGGGTAAATAGTTTTGTATGGTAGCGGCGCAAATGCAGCTATACTCGACACATTCAGAATATAAGCCTTCCGGTGCATTTTTAATTCTGGTAGCAAAAGCCTGACCAGTAGCGAAGTTGCACGGATATTCAACTGGATCATCCGGTCGATGTAATCGGTTGGTGTTGTTTCAAATGAACGGGTACCGCCAATACCTGCATTGTTAATCAGCACATTGACCGAAAAATTGGCAATTACCCAGGCTGCCAGCCGTTCAACCTGTTCTTTGTCGGTCAAATCAATTTCGTAGTGGCAGACTATAACCTGATACTTCCCTGATAGTTGGGCGCATAGTTCCGGGAGATTTTCGCCGGGCAGCGAAACCAGGATCAGATTCATTTTTCGCCGGGCACATTCAATGGCCAGTTCTTTCCCAAGACCTGTACTGGCGCCGGTAATCAGTGTGAATAAATTGTTTTTTGTATTCATTGTTTTCTGTATTTTCTGAGGACAAAATAACTGAGGTGATAAGCCAAAAAGGCAAATGGTATTCCGAGTAAAAATCCTCCAACTGCGAGGGTTAAAAGTATTTCTGATCCGTGGTGGAAAAGTTCGGTTAAAACCCGGAATGAAAATTCAGCAGGAAATTCGAACGATTGCTGGCAACCTGTAATTTGTTTTCCGACCAGGTAATTCAGTCCGAAGAAGAATGGTGCAGTTATCGGGTTAATATTGAAAACCCCGATTCCGGCGGCCAGTTTGTTCCATTTCAAAACCGAAGCAATTGCAACAGCAAGAATGGCTTTTACTCCCACCAATGGCATCATCCCGATAAAGATCCCGAGCGAATAACCGCTTGCAATTTGGCGCGGATCGCCATCGATTCTTTGAATCAACCGACCAGCATTTAGTTTGTTGGCCAGCCAGTGGCGAACTACTGAAATACTCATGGCCGTTCTGCAATTTTCTTCACATTCGTCACGCAGTTCTCCATCTCGTTGAATACAAACGGATCAGTTATCAACCTGGGTAAGAATGGTTTAGTCTTCGAGAACATGAAATAGCGGATGCGGGTGTGACTGCCGTCGATTGATACAAATTCCCAACGGCCTTCGAAATGAGACAGTCTCCTGTACTTTTCATTTTCAGGCAAATAATTGGGCTCACCTGAAATGTCGATGGTAATGCTGTGATTTGCCGGATTGAGCTTCATTTCATTCCGGGTAACCAGATCGAACCTCAGGGTTGGCATAAAATTAAACCGCGAATAGGCATACCATTCCGAATCCGAATTTTCGTGCAAAACTTTGTATTCGTCGGCCATCGACAACCACTCTGTGCCGAACTTTTCGTTTCGGATGATTTGGGCAATTTCACGCGGAGAGGAATTTACCTGAATTTCGGCATAAATTTCGCGGGCTTTTCGGCCAGATTCAGTATCCATCCAACGCTGATAAATAAAAACATCGTCATCGTGTTTGCGTAGTTCCCAGTTGTTGATTTCGTCGGAAGTTCTGGCCGGAAATGCACTAAAATCAGCAGAATCTTCAACTTCGGAATCCTCATCGTTTATACCACTTGTGGTTTCAACCGGAGTCTTGGTCAATTCCCTTTGGTGATCTTTCGCGGCTCGACCTGCGCCGGGGTGATGTAATAAAAGAATCAATAAAATAATCATGGCTTTTCTGTTTTTGTTTTCTGAAAAATTGTTTACACAAAACAAATTACAAATCCCGGGGCCAACAAGCCGACAGAAATGAACTGTTATTCGATCATGTTGAGTTGTTGATTTGTATGTTTGGGTTGTTTGCAGGTATTGACAGAAAAAAAACTGGAAAGTCGAATCGGGCGAATAACAAATCGCTAACGGATTAAAATGACAAAGGGAGTGACTTCGAGTCACCCCCTCAACAAACATCTTTATATTTAAAAACTGATCGGATGACTTTAAGTCATCCGATCAGTTTAATATATTTACGAAAGCACCGACATGGCAGCGCCAATCAGGTTGGCGTTTTCGATTTTCGAAATCTGGACAGTGATTTGACCCAATCCAAGTTCGGCCAGAAGTTCGGCCAAAGTTTTGTTTACAATTTCGACATAAGCTGTATTCCTGGTTTTAACCTTGCTCCAGAACAAACTTCCTTCGGCAAGAACCTGAAGGGTTTTCACCGACGGATAAGCCGAATTCAGGTTCATCACCAAGCCTGTAATGGACGCGGCAACCAGTTTGGCCGAACGTTCGTAAATCTGGAAAGCAACTTCAGGATATTCTGATTTATAGCTTTCGGGATTATTCATCATGCGGCTTAAATCGGCTGCATCCAAATCAACGTCCAACTGATCATCGGGGAAAGCAGCTCTGAATATTCTTCCCAGATACATTCCGGAGATAGCCTTTTCGAAACGCTGGAATCCTTTGTTGTTCGAATATTGATCCACCTTTTCATCAAATTCAGTCAGGTGAGGCGGTTTAAAATTACCCGACTCGAGATTAACCGGGGTTTCACCCGACCAATCTTCCATATCTTTAATTTTAGGAATGTAAGTCGAAGGAAAGAAGGTTGCCATATTTGTTCCTGTTCCAACAATCAGGCCGACATAAGCATCGTAACCCGGATTCAGCAGGCCGGCAAAAAGACTGGTAATTGTGTCGTTAACCACAGCAACTTTATCGAAATTACAGGCCGTGTGTTTATTCAGGTATTCAACAAGCATTTTGCCAATTGGCTGGCCAATCATACCTTCTATATTTACACCTTTTGTCCAGTTAATCAGTTCAGCATCGCCATCGGTTAACGATTTGGCAGGATAGGAAAAGCAATATCCGATGTGCGAATTATCTTTCAGGTCTAATTGATTAATGATTTCCAACTGAGAATTGAACAGATTTTCCTTTGTAAATCCTTCAATTTTCATTTCGGTTATGTCTTTTTCAGCAGAACCGTTAATCTTAGGATGTTCGTCAATTGAAACAGAAGCCGCCCTGAAATTGGTGCCACCTAAATCAAAAACAATTGCCTCGCCCTTAATTCCATCTTTCTTCGGATGAATGTAGGTTGGTAAACATTTGATTTCTGTACCGTCGGCCTGAAGACCGGTTTCGATTTTTTGCCGAAGATCATTGGCAATGTCAAGCAACTGATTGGTTGTTAGTTTAAATTGGTTGATCATAGTATGTTTCTTTCTGTGTTAAATAACTATTAGAATGTGCTAAAAATAGAAAAATCCTTCTACAACAGCAAAAGGACTTTCCCTGATTATCGCAAATTAAGTTTTATTAACGGCCAAGCCTGAAAGAAATCTTCAGGAGAAAAACATTGTATGGTTTTTCGTCGAACAAGGCCGTCATATCTTTATTGAAATTAAAAATACCATTTGTTACCGACTGGCTCCGCGTTTGCGACCAAACCAGGTAAAGCGTTGAGCCAGGCAAATATTCCCAGCGAACAACCATGTTCGATAAAAATTCCTTCACATTAAAATCGGGTTGATCGAACGTATAAAGCGAATTCCCCAACAAATCGGAAACCTGGTACAATTCGTCCTGGTTTTGGTAAGTCAGTTCGTTGCCCGAAAGCAAGCTAAACCGGTTGGCATAAATATCTGAACGACTGTCGGTAATCCGCTTAAACTCGGTATATTTTCCTGAAGCTAAAAATGGCTGGCCCCAGTACTGAATGCTCAGATCGGGCGTGATGTTGTAATTTACCCGTAGCGAAGCGCTCAGGGTTTTTTGATTGATGCGGGCAAAAATATAATCAGTTTTGTTCGAATAATCCTGTTGGGTAACATACTGAAGCTCGTCGTTATTGGTAGTAAAATTTGGCGAAAGCGTAATTTTCAGATTTTTCGATGGCCGGTAACCAAGCGCCAGTCCATAGTTGAACATTTTTTTCGAATTTTTCACATTCCCGCCCAGAATCATAAATTCGGCTTCAGTAGTTAATTTTTTCTGTTCGTTCGACCCCAGGGCCATCCATAAGTTTTTAGTTCCTGAATATCTTAAAGCTGGACCGCCACGAAGTTCTGTTGCTGAAAGTCCTTTCCCGTTCACATTTACCCCAAAATGAAAATTCCAGTAATTCTTAAATTGTGTATGCGCATTAATATTTCCGCCTGGTCCGGTTGATTCTCCGGCGAAATTCCATTCGGTCCACTGGTTAAAATTCAGGTTTAAATTCCTGAAAATCGAAAATGGTTCGAAAATGCGGTAACCAACCCAAACCACCTCCAGAATATTGTCGGCCTGCCGCATATAACCAACATCGTTCAATTCCAGCCCAGGCGATTTCCAGGCAGTGGCGACCATAAATTTCAAATTTCCACCCATTTTGCCCAATACAATTTTTCCACCCTGTCCCGACAAACTGGTTCGGGTTGTATCCAAGGTCAGGTGTGTGGCATCGGGTCGCTGAAAGCCATGTATCCACGATTTTTGCGTTTCGGTTATGGCTTCGGCGCTTCCTTCCACCCGGCTGTAGTAACTGCTGAAATCAATTTCCCAATCCTTGTTATGCCATTTGTGCACAAAATCAATTCCACCGGTGTAGGCTGATTTGTGCAGGTAGTTTAACTGTTCTTCGTCCAGGTTCCGGTTTACCGAAGTAACCATTCCGCCCAAAAATGTATTTCCATTGTTGAAATCCTTTTGCAAACGGCCAATCGAATAATTGGTAAATGGTTCAATCATTTCGCTGCGCTGATGACTGTTGCTTATTTGGGCAAATTCTTTTGCCGTAAGACTTTCGAGCACACCAACTGACCAGCCCGATTTTGTTTTTCCGGTAATTTTTGCAGCGCCAAGAATACTGGTAAACTCTGGTGCATCAAGAAATTCGTCGCCTGCAATTTCAGGCCTGTAATGTGGTCGGCGCCCTATCCTGCGCGAATAAAACAGGTTTTCGGAAGCTAAATCCCCATCGCCAAACATGAGCGGGAAACTCAGAATATTCTTTCCTTCAATAAAAAACGGGCGTTTTTCCTGAAAAAAAGTTTCGAATGATGTGAGGTTCACTTCCGACGGATCGGCCTCAACCTGCCCAAAATCAGGGTTAATGGTAAAATCGAGTGTCAGATTGTTTGTCAATCCAAGTTTTCCATCCAAACCCAAATCGAGTTGGTTTTTCTTTCCTGAATTTTTGAACGGATTGTCTGCTTCCTTTTCAAAACGATCGGTGCGGGCGACTGCGTAGGGAATTAGATCGGCCACTTTTCGCGATTTCAGATTTTTAAGTCCTTTCAATTCTCCAAATTGAGAAACCCATCCCGATTTCTTTTTCACTGCCGGCTGCCAAAGGCTTACTTCCTGTTTCCTGAAAAGCATTCGCCCAATCTGCAGCCCCCAGGTTTGCTCTCCATTCCCTTCAAAACGAAGTTGAGTCAATGGAATTTTCATTTCGGCATACCAGCCAAGGCTATCGCGGTTGGTTTTAACCAGCCAGATCGGATCCCACGAATTGTCTTCGTTTTCGCCGTCATTGCTGATCATGAAATCGTATTTGATTGCAGCAGCATTTACGAAGAAGCAAAAAGCTGTTCTCCGGTCAAAAAATGAATCGAATTCAACTGCCACAAAATCACCATCCAGTTCATCGCGGCGGGTCAATCGCTGAACGATGCTGTCGGCATGTGTATCCCAGCATTTAAACCCTACATAAATGTAATTTTCGTCGAGTAAAATGGCAAACTCAGTTTTCTGACCGGGCTGTTTTCCTTCCGAAGGTTCATATTGAATAAAGTCATCCTGCCAGGTGGCTTTCGACCATGCAGCTTCATTCAGTTTTCCGTCTACCGAAATTTCATTTTTTAAACATTGTCGTGTAAAATATTCTTTCTTTTCTTGATTTTGTGCAAAAACAGACGTACAAATAACAATAATTGCTCCTGCCAGCAAGGCGCGTTTCATTTTCATAGCGAATGGTTAATAACCAAAAAGACTCCATTAAATGATTTTCGTTACAGGATTTTGAATTTTTTTCAGGAAAAATTTGAAAGAGTTTGGGCATACAAAATGGGCAAGATAATACATGGAAGCATAGAATGAACGCTTAAGCGACATTCTGTTTCGGTACAAAAGGCGCCATGCAATTCAACTATTTTCGAATCATTTTTTACCAAAAAAGCTTATTTACAAAGGGGTTTGTTAATTTCAGTTAAATCTGGCTATGCATCTATAAAAAGGTGGGTGTTCGTCGAATTTAGTTTATTGTTATTCTCATTATACATACTTTAATCGCTTTAATTTCATAAAGCAAAAAACAATACTATGAAAACAGTTATTTTAATGATCTTGAATTTTTTGTTGATTTTGCCTGCTGCTTTGTCACAGGAAAGCAACACAACACAAGAAAGTAACAAATCCAAAGTTTCTTTTGGATTTAATATTGGGGGCGGGCAAAATTCAAACGGTTACCGGCTAACTCCGGATGATTATGGCTTCGAATATTATGAAGGAGATGCTCTTTTTACTACTGGATTAAATGTTTCAATGTTTGTAACCGAAAGGCTGAGACCTCGTTTTGAGTTCGCTTATTCGGAAATGAAATACGGATTAATTTGGGGCGATAGTTACACTAATTTTGACAAAACCGTAACCAAAACGATGAATTTGAACCTCAATCTAAATCTTGATTATCTGGTATTGAATGGCAAAAAGTTTCAACTTTTCTTCTCTCCCGGAATCGTGACAGAATATGTAGTTGGTAGCACGCACAAAAATTATCATACCGACGGAACTACGAATATGAACAATTATAATCCGATTACCGACCAATATCCAAAGAGCATTGCGGGGGCTAATTTTTCTATACTGGCAAAATACAAACTAACCGAACATGTAGGACTTACGGTTACTCCAGGATATAACTATTACTTCAGAAAATATGTGACTACCAACGACAAGCCATATACAAGAAGTTTACTAAACTTTGGTGTTGAATACACTTTCTAACCAGAGGACTTAGTTATTGGTTAAATAAAAATGAAAACGATCAAAATCAAAGAGTTGCAAAAGTAGAACTTTGCAACTCTTTGATTTTCAGCGGTTATTAATGAATAAACTGGGTACCACAAAGCACATCATGTTTGCCTTCAATGCTTTAATGGAAAACAAGGAGCTTTTCAACAAGCGGGACAAAACATTCCCGTTCATCGAGGTTTATTGCGATCCGCTGAACGACTATAAAATAAGCTGGTATTATCCGGATAAATTGCCGGTTGAGGAACGACTATTGATCTCACGCTATTTTAAAAATTCGAATTTTGTTGAGGACAATAAGGTTACCGGGCTATAAAATTTGTAATGCCGACTTGTTATTTATCCGGTTCGTCCGTTTACCCTTTTTTCATACTTTTGGGTTTGAAACATTTCACACTCAACAATGGACGATCATTCGGTTTGGGCCAGAATTGCAGATGACGACGTAAATGCTTTGCGTACTTTACACGACAAATATTTTCATTCGTTGTGGTTGTGGGCAGTTAAAAATACGCGGAACGAATCGCTGGCCGAAGAACTTGTTTCCGATTGCTTCATAAAATTGTGGGATGGACGCCGCAAAATTATAATCACAAAATCGCTGAAGTCATATCTTTTCCTGATGCTTAGGAACCAGATTGTGAGCCATGCGCGAAAATCGAAACATGAATTTGTTTTTGGCGACGGTAACCTTCCCGATTTGCCCGACGAAGATGAACTAAATAGTCAGGATTTTTATTCTGAATTGTACGCGGCTATTCATAAAATTCCGGAGCAGCGCCGTAAAATTCTCGAACTTGCCGTTTTCGAATCTCAATCGTATAAAGAAATTGCTGCTCTGTTAGGGATCTCCATAAATACTGTCAAAACACAGATGGGACGTGCCTACCAGTTTTTGAAAGAGGAACTGGACCCCAAAAATTTCCTTCTTTTTCATTTTTTCCTGAAGGTGAAAAAACAAAATTGATATTTTAGTTCTGATCTTCAGTGTTTTTTGGCCGATTAGCTCAGCTCTCTGAATTTATTTTGAAGATAGTTGCTGTCCCTGTCACCCTGATTAATTCCTTTTTGCGTCGTTAAGGATATATACAGATTGCAATGGAAAAAAACGATGAAAAAAACTGGGAATTAATTGCCGGAAAGCTTCATGGGGAACTCGATCCGGAAGAAATTGCCAGGTTTGAAAACGGGTTGGAAGATTCGCAAAACAAATTGCTCTATAGCAAAGCCCAAAAAATTCATCAGGGATTAAGCGAGGTAAAGCAATTTAAAACCTCGTCGATCGAAGGTTCGTGGAATAAAATTAATGCACAAATCCGGAGTAAAACCATACAGTTTTATGCCCAAAATTTCCTGAAATACGCTGCGATCCTGATTGTTGCATTTGTTGGCGGGTATTTTGTGAACCAATTGGTCAATGACAATAATCAGCCTGTCCAGTATGCCGAAATGGAAGTCATGTATGGTCAGACCGGTCATCTTTTTCTATTCGACGGAACTGAAGTCTGGTTGAATTCAGGATCGAAATTCAGGTATCCGAATAAATTTAACCGGAACGAGCGAAACGTTTATTTGGAAGGCGAGGCCTTTTTCAAAGTGGTTCACAACGAAAAGTTACCATTCAAAGTAAAAACAGCACACCTTGAAGTGGAAGATTTGGGCACCTCGTTTAATGTGTCGGCCTATCCACAGGAATCGAGTCAATTGGTGGTATTGGTCGAAGGAAAAGTTCAGCTCAATACGCCGCAAGGACAGAAAATGGGAGAGATGGTTCCGGGGCAGATTGCTGTAAAAACTGACGGATCTTCGTCGCTCAAAATACAAAATACCAACCCTTATTTCTACACCAGTTGGAAAGATGGCAAGGTGATTTTCGATGGCGAACGGTTGGAAGACATTTCCAAAAAGATAGAGCGTTGGTACAATGTTGACATCACTTTCGAAAAGGAAGATTTGAAAAACTACAGGCTTTCAGGAACTATTTTGCGGAACAAACCCATTGATCAGATGATTATGGCTATGGAAATGCTGGCGCCTATAAATTTTAAATACGAGGTAAAAACAAATGCACGGAATCAAATAATCATCACGGGAAAATAAACAGACAATTGAGCATAAACAAAAAGCGATGAAATGATTGGACCCATTTCACCGCCAGACAATAAAACAAGAATTGTTTCATTTAACTACACAAATCTATGAAAAAACGTCGAGAATGGGACCGCCAGATATGGCTGTTAAAAAAATTATTGCGAATTATGAAACTAACCAGCTTTTTAATTTTGGTTTTTGTGGTCAGTGTGAGTGCTTCAGGTTATTCACAGGCAACAAAGCTGAGCATTAGCGTAAAAAACGGAACATTTGTCGATGTCCTGAAGCAGATTGAAAGCCAGTCGGAGTATTACTTCTACTACAATAACGATGAGGTAAGCAATCTGAAAGATGTTTCAATAAGTGTGAAAGATCAGAAAATTCAGGATGTTTTGGATAAACTTCTCTCTGGAACTGACCTGGAATACAAAATTATAGATCGTTACATCGCTTTAAAGAAAAAGAAAGGGACAAATACTGAACAGCCGATTCAGCAGCAAAAGCCGGTTTCCGGGAAAGTGACTGATTCATCAGAAATTTCGTTACCTGGAGTATCTGTAGTGATAAAAGGAACTAACATTGGAACGATCACCGATAATGGCGGCAATTTCAGGCTTTATAATGTTCCTTCGGATGCTATATTGGTTTTTAAGTTTATGGGGATGAAAACCCAGGAAGTGAAGGTTGGTTCCCAATCTGTTATAAATACGGTTATGACGGAAGAAGCCATTGATGTTGGAGAAGTTACTGTTACTGCTCTGGGCATAAAAAGAGAGACCGCTGCGTTAGGCTATTCAGTGAGCGAAATAAAAGGGAAAGAACTGTCGGTGGCTAAAGAGGCTAATGTAATGAATTCGCTTTCAGGACGAGTTGCCGGTTTAGATATTTCATCGACAATAGCCGGTCCTTCAGGTTCAACCCGTGTTATTATAAGAGGTAATTCGCAGTTAGCAGGCACCAATATGCCTTTATTTGTAGTTGATGGTGTGCCTATGGATAACACACAATTGGGCTCTGCTGAAAAATGGGGTGGCTACGATATGGGGGACGGATTATCGGGGATAAACGCCGATGATGTTGAATCCATTTCAGTTTTAAAGGGCCCATCAGCTTCAGCATTGTATGGGTCAAGGGCATCAAATGGAGTAATCCTGATTACTACAAAAACCGGTTCTACTCAAAATGGAATTGGAGTGGAATTTTCGAGTAATACAAATATTGCAAGCATACTATCAAAATTTGATGATTATCAGACAGTTTACGGGCAAGGAAGAAATGGTTTGTTGCCACTTGCAGACGACATTGGCTCTTCGCAAAGCGCCTGGGGTCCCAAACTTGACCCGACTTTAAACATAACTATTTACAATGGCAAGATTAAACCCTATGGAGTAGTTCAAAATAATATCCTGGATTTTTTTCGAACCGGATTAACGCTGGATAATTCGCTATCGTTTTCAGGCGGGAATAAAGATGCCAATTTAAGACTATCTCTTTCTAATCTAAAAAATAACGACATCGTTCCTAATTCCGACATGAACCGAAATACGTTTATGCTCAAAGGAACTGAAAAGTTAGGAAAGAAGGTTACAATAGATGCTAAAGTAAATTACATTACTGAAAAAGTAAATAATCGTCCAGCCTTGTCAGATAATCCCAATAATGTTGGTTTAGCGCTTATCGGAATTCCGGCAAATTTTGATCAGAAATGGTTAGGTGAATCATATATTGACTCACGTGGCCAATACATTGACTGGAACAGAAATATCTATCGAATAAATCCATACTGGTCGATTAACCAGATTAAAAATGAGTCATCAAAGGAAAGACTGATGGGTTATATGCAATTTAACTATGCCGTAAATGACTGGTTGAATATTCAACTGAAAACCGGATTGGATTATTATAACTTCAGGTTTACGAATTTTCTTCCTAAAACAACTCCTTCGAAGGAAGCCGGTTACATTAACGAAACGACACAGAAAGTTCAGGAAAACAATTCGGAATTTTTAATTAAGATCGACAAGCGGTTTTTAGATAAGAAATTATCATTTTCGGCCTATGCCGGTGGTAATATTATGAAGTATAGATCTGAGAGATTTATGAATGAAGGAAATGGTATTATTAATCCGGGTGTTGAATCTATTAGTAATTTTACCCAAAAATCGGTTAATTGGTATCTCATAAATAAACAAATAAACTCTCTTTACGGTGCAATTGAAACAGGTTACAATGACCTGGTTTTTCTCGATCTGACTTTAAGAAACGATTGGTCGTCAACACTTGCAAAAGGCGAAAATTCGTACCTGTACCCATCAGTTTCTTCAAGCTTTATTTTTTCGAAACTCTTAACGGGGAAAAGAAATATTCTTTCGTTTGGAAAGGTCAGAGCTTCGTGGGCTGAGGTTGGTGGCGATACTGATCCGTATCAGCTCAATTTAACTTACGATTTACTCAATTACTCCTACAATGGTTATCCATTAGGAAAAGTGGCGAATTCCAGCATTCCGAATAAACTGTTGAAACCAACCAGAACTTATTCTTATGAGTTCGGAACTAATTTAAAATTTTTCAATAACAGGGCTGGTCTTGATCTGACTTACTATTCTCAACAAACGAAAGATCAGATCATGCAGATGCCTATTTCTGATATTTCAGGGTATAATTACGCAACAATAAATGCAGGAGAAATTACCAATAAAGGTATTGAGCTTACGCTGAATTTAACTCCGGTAAAAACAGCCGATTTCAGATGGGATATGGATATAACGTATTCTAAAAACAAAAATAAAGTTGTTAAACTATACGAAGGCATACATAACCTTACTCTTTCGGAGGCACGCTGGAGCGGAGCTACCATTTCTGCACAAGAGGGTCAGGCTTATGGCGTAATTATGGGACGTCCAATCAAACGTGCCCCCGATGGACAAATAATAATAAATTCAGCCGGGTTGCCTGAATTCGAAGATAGTCCTGCCGTATTAGGAAACGGAACCTTTAAATGGACTGGGGGGATAATGAATTCATTTTCATACAAATCATTTTCTTTAAAAACTTTGTTGGACATTAAGTGGGGTGCAAGTATTTTTTCGATGAGTGACATGTTGTATCATATCAATGGTAATTCAACTGAAACACTTGAGGGCCGCGATGCCTGGTATGCCTCGGAAGAAGCAAGAATGGCCGCGGGAAAAACTCCGGCACAATGGACTCCCATTTCAGGTTATGTTGCCAAAGGCGTTGTAAATACGGGGACTCAGGAAAACCCGGTTTATGTAGCAAATACCACTTATGTCGATCCCCAGGTATATTGGAACAACTTTTATAACGGTTCACCGGAGCCATTCATTAAAGATGACTCGTTTATTAAACTTCGTGAAGTTTCTTTATCCTACAATTTCAGTAAAAAAATTCTGGCTAAAACGCCATTTACTTCAGTTTCTTTTTCTGTTGTGGGACGTAACCTTCTCATACTGTACACCAAATTGAAAAATATTGATCCGGAATCTAATTATAACAATGGAAACGGACAGGGTTTTGAATACGGGTCTTTGCCTTCACGCAGATATGCCGGTATAAATTTGAATATTAAATTCTAAACAAATGACGATCAAATGAAAAGAAGAAAAATATATGAAATTTATTTAGTTGTACTGGTTGCGATCATAGCAACTACAGGGTGCAATAAATTCGGAGACATGAATGAGGATCCTTCACAATCGACGAACATGGATCCAAACATGCAATTGTCTGCCATTCAGCTTCAGGTTTCAGGAAATAAATGGGAGCAGGACAGACTTTTTATTTATGCCGGTGCTTTTGTGTACCATGTGTCTGGTTCATGGGCTATTGGTGAATATGGAGGTAAAGGTAAGAAGGAAAATTCTTACATGAGTATACTTTGGTCGTCGGACTATCCGGTTCAGATAAAAAACATTGTTGATCTGGTAGAGCGGACAAAAGACAAGCCTGAGTTGAAAAACCTAAATGCAGTAGGCCGTATTATGAAGGTTTACCTTTTCTCCCGTCTGACTGATATGTATGGAGACATTCCTTATTTTGATGCCGGGATGGGTTATTATACCGGAAAATTCTTACCCAAATACGACAAGCAGGAAGATATTTATAATGACTTTTTTAAAGAGTTGACTGAAGCCACAGCTACACTGGATCCAAATGGGGACAATATTCTGTATGATATTTATTACAATGGAGATATTGCTAGATGGAAGAAGTTTGCAAATTCCCTTCATCTGCGTTTGGCAATGCACCTGACTAAAGTCGCACCGGAGAGAGCCAGAGTCGAAGCTGAAGCAGCAATCGCTGCGGGTGTAATGGAAAACAACAGCGACCTCTGTATGACCAGGCATCTGAATTCTCCTTTCGATGGAAATGATTGGGGAACTGGCGGTAACGGCAATTCCTACATTTTTATGGAATCGGGTATTAATGCGAACAACATCAGAGTTAGTTCTGAATATGTAAAACTACTGGAGAATATGAATGATCCCAGGTTACCCGTGATGGCAGGTTGCTATCTTGAAGATCAGGCCCGAACAGACATAACTCAGGCATTGTTAACTGAATTAGGTGTTAAATGGCAAGATATTGCTGTTCCTGCCAGTAATTTCACCTGGGACATCTGGCGTGCGCCAATTACGTTAACTGTGAATGGAAATGAATATAAGGACATTGAGGGAAGACTACAGCAATTGCAACCTTCAAAATACCTTTGTGCCTACGATGCTCCCTACTTTCACCTCAGTTTTGCTGAAGTCAGGTTTTTAATGGCTGAAGCAGCTTTCCGGGGCTGGAATGCTGGTGGAGAAACTGTAGCCCAACTGTACGCAGAAGGGTTAGAAGCTGCCGTGAAACAAGTTACTCTATACCCCAATGCCCCGGAAATAAACCAGGGTAAAATTACTGCTTTTGTTAGTGCTAATCCTTTAACTGCCGGATCGGAATTGGAGCAAATCAATACTCAGTTGTGGGCTAATCTTTATCTTAACGAGATTGAAGCCTATACCAATCTGCGAAGGTCGGGCTATCCTGCCTTTGCGTGGAAAGATCCGGTTCCTGCTGAAAGTCAATCGAATCACTTAATGCCAAGGCGATATGAATATCCTTTAAACGAACAGTTTAAGAATCTCGATAACTACAATGAGGCCGTTCAGCGTATGGGTGGTACCGACAACTGGACAAATCGTGTATGGTGGGACAAACAATAATTTCAAGCGATTAATTATTAAAATATTTATTTATGAAACATATAATTAGTATATATATCATTTCTTTCTTAGGAATATTGATTTATTCCGGATGCAAGCAAGAAGTTACGAATCCCGAATTTAGTCCAACAGATGTTCCGCGTATTTTAATTAACTGGCAAACCACACTGACATTACGACTTGGCGATTCTCTAAAACTGGATCCACAGATTTCACCTTCGGATGGAGCTACTTACAAGTGGGAACTTAACGGACAAGAAGTTTCGACGGATAAAAGCTTCAGATGGAAAGCTACTGAATTTGGTGAATATGTACTGGCATTTACTGTTGCCCGCAACGGTATTACAAATAGCAGAACTGCTCAAATTGCCATTCAAACTGCTACTTTTAAGCCCAAAGAGTATACGAAAAAAGTAGTGGGTTTTATTACTCCCGGAGGCAAGATCGAAGATATTCAATGGGACAAACTAACCCACCTGGTAATTTCTTCCGTTCAGGTTGGAGCAAACGGTGTTGATACGATCTTAAATGCGAATGACCCCAAAAACCTTGAATTGCAGAAAATAATTTTCATGGCTTATAATTATGGAGTGTATGTTTCGCTTGATCTTACAGGTATTATAACCAATTATACCTATGGTGGCGGGGCATACGCTAACTACGATTTTTACAACGCCATTGCCGACGAAACTAAGCGGGCAAAATTAATCAGTGATGTGAAACTTTTCTGGATCCATAATAAATTCGATGGACTGAATGTTTATCTGAACAATTTTTCTGAAGGTGTAGCTTTTCAAGATGTGGCCAGTGTCACTCAATTCTTCAATGATTTGCATGATGCTCTGCCTGACGGACCCAAAGGGAAAGCTATTTATACGGCATCGGTGCAAGCCGGATGGACTGCCAGTGTTTTGAGCATGGTTGCAACTAATCCCAATTTCGACTGGATTCACGTTTATGGTTTTGCTTCTCAGGATTTGACGCCAGTACCATCCTCTCCTGTATGGTACTTTAACGATGCAAATTCTACCTGGATAAATATGGGTGTACCAGCGGAGAAAATTATTGGAGGAATACCTGCTTTTGGCCGTGATTATAACTTTCCTACTGATGTTACAATAAACTGGGGTAATGTCGATAATTACGCATCATGGATTAGTTATAAGTCAATTCTCGGTTTGGATGCAAATGCACCCAATCTTGACCCAAGCCAGTTGAACATCCATAACGGTATTTTTTATGAAGGTTTCAGTAATGTTGATGCCAAAGCCCAGATTGTAAAAGATAATAATTATGGAGGCCTACTGCTATGGAGTGTTGAAAATGATAGTTCGGACCCATCGAAATCGCTTCTGAAAAGAATTTATGACGATTTAAATGGCTCGAACTAATACGTATTAAAGTACAACAACGATGCGAAAGACTGGTGATAATCTGAAAAGTAGTTCCTTTCTTTCGCATCTTCGTTTTTTAGATTCTAAACAAGATGCTGTTTATTGGTTATATATAATCCTATGAAGTACCAATTGTTAATTCAACTATTCATCCTTATAAGTATAAGTACTTTATCTTGTAAAAAAGCTCAGGTTAACGACGTTTTACCAGAAGTTAAACTCAATGTTTCGTCGCCTTTTTCTATGCAGATCGGATCGGTTGTCTCAATCAGGCCCGAACTGAGTCAGCAAAGCGAAAGTCTAGCCTATTCATGGTCCGTAAACGGAATAAATCATTCCGATCAACTTAATTTTGATTACGAACCTCAGCAAACTGGTGTTTTTTCAATTTCTCTGGAGATTAAAAATCAGGCCGGTCAGTCTTCTACGACGAATCTCAAGCTGGTAGTTCTAAAGAACAACACATTTAAGGTTATGGGGTATCTGCCATCGTGGAAAAATGCGAACCCTTCCGTAGTCAAATGGGATGCTTTAACGCATCTGTGTTTTGCATTCCTGAAGGTAAATGCGGATGGCAGCCTGAACGATACCGAGGTGAGCGGTCAGTTACAAAGTATAGTAAATGAAGGACATAAAAATGGAGTAGCTGTGCTTATTTCGGTTGGAGGAGGAGGAACAGCAAATTTCTCCGATTGTTTGCTCAACGAATCTTCCCGTAAAAACCTGACTGCAAATCTGGTAAAATTTGCAGCAACGTATGAAGTTGATGGTCTTGATATTGATTATGAAGAATTTGAAGGAAGCTCAACCGGAGCAAGTACTCAGGATTTGATTAAAAGAATGGCTCTTGAAAATCTCTATAGTGATTTACGAAAATCTTTGCCCGCCGATAAATTATTGACAGCAGCAGTTTCTCCGAGCTGGCAAAATCCAAATTGGGGGTACTATAATTGTTACACGAACTCAATGGTTCAATATCTTGATTTTGTTGGGTTAATGATTTATGATCAAAGTGGAACCTGGAATACATCTCCCTTTGCGCAGCATTCAGATTATCAGGCACATTTTATTCCTTCCATAAATCATTGGCTAACCAACCGTCAAGCTCCTAAAAATAAGATACTTGCCGGTGTTCCGTTTTACGGATACAAGTTTAAAGATACTAACGGAGGTCTTGCTGAAGCAATATCTTACCGCGATATTCTCTCTCAATATCCAAACAATCAGGTTGAGTTAAAAGATTCGATAGTCTTGATTTTTTATAATGGAAAGGAAACTATTCAGGAAAAAGCAAATTATATTAAAAATAGTAATCTTGGTGGGATAATGATTTGGGAAATTACTCAAGATGACGATGATACTTCAAAAAGCTTGTTAACCGCCATAAAACAGATATTAGGTGAAGGCAATTAGCAAACTTGGGAAGGATTCATTTTAAATTACCTGGTGGAAAAATTAATTACTTATAACCTTTATCCGAAATCTTTTCTGAATTTGACAACCTGTTTTCACCCCAGTCGCCGATTGGTTTTAGTTTACCAACGAAGAAACATAGCTCGGCTGGATCCTCGGTTCGTTCGATGTCGCTAACCTGGTTTCGGTTTTCGGTATATTTGATTTATTCAGATTGAAACTTCATATTGTTGCTGGGAAATTTTCAGGAGTGAAAATATAACTGACTTAAATTGAGCTTTTACCGTGAATTCCTGAGCGTAAATGAAATTATCGGTTTAATAGGGCGAATGAACTGGTGCGGAATTTATGTCGTTGTAATTCGACCAACCGGATTCGCGATTAATGCGGACCGTTTAATGCTAAATAGGAGAGTTCAACAAAAGAAATTTATTCCGGATCA
This sequence comes from Prolixibacteraceae bacterium, assembly GCA_041652995.1. Lineage (GTDB taxonomy): Bacteria > Bacteroidota > Bacteroidia > Bacteroidales > Prolixibacteraceae > Aquipluma. Next base: position 2,501 of record JBAZGO010000065.1, on the reverse strand, counting down.
AAACTTACCGGATTTCCTGACGCAATTAAAAACCACATTTTATTATCTTGCGACCCCGCCACGCAATAACCGGGGAGCAAAAATAATTTCAAAATTAACCACCATGAACAAGATTAAAACCACTGTTGTACTTTTACTTACGGTTCTGATGGCTTGTACCAACAAACCGGTCACTAAAACAGCCGATCAACCGGCAAAAACTGTCAATCCTGAAAAAGCACAGGTTTTTGTTACAGCCAGAGACACTACACTAAGGTTATCTCAAACAGGTGATGTTTCGTTTGAAGAATTCGGCCAGCCTTTCGAAACCCAGGTATGCGTGTTTGTCGATCCAACGCATACGTTTCAAACTATGGTCGGCATTGGCGGTGCGTTAACTGACGCATCGGCTGAGGTTTTTGCCAAACTTCCGGAAAGATCACAGCAGGAATTATTAACAGCTTATTACGATAGAAATAAAGGAATTGGCTACAATTTCAGCCGGACCAACATTGCCAGTTGCGACTTTTCGAGCGATACATATTCCTATGTGGCCGATAACGATTCGTCGTTGAGCACATTTGATGTTTCGCACGACGAAAAATTCCGGATTCCGTTCATCAAACAGGCCATTGCTGCCGCAGGCGGAACATTGCCGCTTTTTGTCAGCCCCTGGAGCCCGCCTGCCTGGATGAAAGACAACAACGACGTGCTGCATGGTGGGAAACTGCTTCCGCAATTTGCACAGGTCTGGGCCAATCATTACGTAAAATTTATCAAAACCTATGAATCATTGGGTATTCCGGTTTGGGGTCTGTCGGTGCAAAACGAACCAATGGCCAAACAAAAATGGGAATCGTGCATTTATACGGCTGAAGAGGAGCGTGATTTTGTGAAAAATTACCTTGGGCCAACTTTGCAGAAAAATGGATTGGAAGACAAAAAACTCATTTGCTGGGACCACAATCGCGATTTAATTTACCAAAGGGCGAGCACTTTACTGGGCGATCCTGAAGCCGCAAAATACATCTGGGGAATCGGATTTCACTGGTACGAAACATGGACTGGCAGCGCAATGCAGTTTCAAAACCTGACCCGAGTGAAAGAAGCCTTTCCGGAGAAAGAACTTATTTTTACTGAAGGCTGTGTCGAAAAATTCGATTTGAACCGGGTTAACGACTGGACGCTTGGCGAACGATACGGAAACTCGATGGTAAATGATTTCAATTGCGGAACAGTTGCCTGGACTGACTGGAATATACTTCTGGACGAAACCGGAGGACCAAACCATGTGGGCAATTTATGCTTTGCCCCAATCCATGCCGATACTCAAACCGGCAAACTGATTTACACCAACAGTTATTATTATATTGGTCAGTTCTCGAAATTCGTTCAGTCGGGCGCAAAAAGAATAAGTTGCTCCACAAACCGTGATAAACTTCAGGCAACAGCATTTATTAATCCCGACGGAAAAGTTGTTGTAGTTGTTTTGAACCTTTCGGACGACAAACTTCCGTTCCGCTTGTGTATTTCCGAAAAGGCTGCGCAAACAGTTAGCTTGCCACATTCAATTATGACGATGGTGATCTGAAAGAATTCTATTTCAGCAGAATAAATCTATTGAAAGTGCCGGCTTATTTCAGAAAATACAATGTTGAAATAAACCGGCATTTTTTCCTCCAAATAATTCCATTGCTTTGATTTTCCGGAAGAATCGTCGTTGTTTGTGGTATGTTATACAACAAAACCAAAATAATCCCGGTTTAAAATAAAAAAACTATCATTGCGTCATGCCGACACAGTGCCGGCATAACCAAAAACCACACTAAAATCAACAAAGAAGATGGAAACCAAACGTGAATTTCTTAGAAAACTCTCATTATTGACACTTGGTGGGATGGTTGCAGGTAGTGCTGCGCCGCTTGCAGCAAAATCTATAACCTCCAATACTGTTGCTTCGGGCAAAAAGAAAATTGGTCTGCAAATTTATTCTCTAGGGAAAGAACTAACCGACGATGTACCTTCAGGAATGAAACGCATTGCCGAAATCGGTTACAGCACGATTGAACTGGCTGGTTACTTAAAACAAAGAAATACAGCGATGAAAAAACACATCTTATTTGCAATTGCATTTTTTTTGCTGGCTGGCATTTCGGCCAGTGCACAGCAGGCCTTGTGGGGCGCAGCTCAAATTATTTCTCCTGAAGTGAATCCCGACCATTCGGTGACCTTTCGATTTATGGCCCCGGGTGCCGATACGGTTAAAATGACCGGTGACTTTTTACCTACCGAAAAAATGAAAATGCAGTGGGGAGTAATCGATGGCCCCGGAAAAGCTAATCTGACCAAAGACGACAAGGGGCTTTGGAGTTTTACCTCTGCTCCGCTTGCTTCCGACTTGTATAGTTATTCCTTCATTGTTGATGGAATAAGTTCAACTGATCCAAACAATGTGTACAAAATTCGTGACGTGGCCTCGGTTTTCGATGTCTTTATTGTTGTGGCGGAAAAGGTGATTTGTA
>JBAZGO010000064.1:0-26946 GCA_041652995.1 Prolixibacteraceae bacterium | reverse complement strand
CAGGCTCATGGCGGCGACAATACCGACATCAATTGTCCGATGTATGCACGAATAAATTATCTTGAAAAATACGCACAAAGCAATCCAACCAAGCCACTCATTCAATGTGAATATGCTCACTCGATGGGAAACAGCACCGGCAACCTCCAGGACTACTGGGACGTGATTGAAAAATATCCGTCGCTTCAGGGTGGATTCATTTGGGATTGGGTTGATCAGGGCATTTTGACCAAAGATTCGGCCGGAACTAAATTCTGGGCCTATGGTGGAGATTTGGGTGGAGACACGCTTCCTACCGATGGAAATTTCTGTCTGAACGGAATCATCAATCCAGACCGAACCATAAAACCTGAATTGACTGAAGTTGGAAAAGTATATCAGAACATCGGTTTCAAAGCGGCCAATCTGAATGCAGGAGAAATTGAAATACAGAACAAATATTCGTTTACAAATCTTTCTGATTTCAATTTTAACTGGGAAGTTACTGCCGATGGGCAGATTTTGAAATCAGGAGAAATTTCGGATTTGGAACTGGCTCCAAATACCAGTAAAAAAGTAAAACTCGATCTGAACATTGATGTTCAACCAGCCACCGAATATTTCCTGACTATTTACGCCAAACAAAAAAGCGCAAAAGGAATTTTACCTGCCGGAACAATTGCAGCCTACGAACAAATTGAGTTACCATTCAGTAAAAAAGGAGTTGTAACTTCAGCGAAAAATTTACCTGTAGTAACATCGAAAGAGGAAGGGAATAATATTGTTGTGGAAGGAACTGGCTTCAAAATAACCTTCAGCAAAGACGAAGCAACAATGAAAAGTTACTTGCTCGATGGCAAGGAGATGCTGCTGGCTGGTCCAATTCCGAATTTCTGGCGTGCACCAATCGACAATGATTTTGGTAATGGATTGGATAAAAGAAGCCGGGTTTGGAGAAAAGCAGGTGAAAGGAAAACAACTAAAACGGCAACAGTTAAAGACTCCGGAAATGAAACAATTGTTGATTTCAATTTCGATTTAAATAATGAGAAGAACCAGCCAATCGCCAATTACAATTCAATTTACACTGTCCTTGGAAATGGAGAAGTTATTGTCCGCAACAGCTTCAAAGAAACCCGTGATTCGCTTCCCGAAATCGTTCGTTTCGGAGTAAATCTGGTTATGCCGCGCGAATTCGATCAGATGAGCTGGCTGGGTCGTGGACCTCACGAATCGTACCAGGACCGCAAATCAAGTGCTTTGGTTGGTTTGTATTCGGGTTCAGTAGCCGACCAGTATTTTGCTTACATCCGCCCTCAGGAAAATGGAAACAAAACCGATGTTCGCTGGATGACCATTACCAATAAAGATGGTTTGGGTTTTGAATTTGTCGGGACGCTGTTAATTTCGGCCAGCGCTCACCACCAGATTATGGAAGATTTTGAATCGCCCGACCGCACCGACGGACGCGTAAAAGAAGGTGAAAAAATGATTCGCCGGCACACCACCGATGTAAAAAACAGGGATTTAACTTCGATCGATATCGACTACAAACAACAGGGAGTCGGCGGTGACGACAGTTGGGGCGCCTGGACACACGATGAATACCGGTTAAAAGAAAAGAAATACGATTATTCATTCAGGATTTGCCCAATTAGACCAGGTGAAAAACCTGTTGAGAAAGCGAAAGTAATTTACCAATAAATGGTTCGAAGTCAGGAGACAGAGAACCTAAGAGCCGCTCTCTGAGTAGCGGAGCATATCGAAGAGAGCATAAAACATCAAAGCGGGAGATTCCGAACGGAGTTTCCCGCTTTCTTTTGCAACAAAGTCACAAAATTGGTTAAAACAAAATCGGCAAATTCTACCAGAAATTTGCCGATTTTTATTTGTTCCGGAAATATATCCACCAAAGAGCCTGGAACCTGGAACTTTAAACTCCTTTATACCATCCGGAATACATGCCGTAGGCTTTGGCAATTCGCTTGATTTCTCCTTCGAGTAATTCAGGACTGATGTTTTTGATTTTTTTGGCCGGAATTCCACCGTAAACCGAACCACTTTCAACGCGTGTTCCCTTGCTGACGACTGATCCCGCGGCAACAATGCTGTTACTTTCAATCACGGCATCGTCGAGCACAACAGCATTCATCCCAATCATAACATTATCATGAATCGTGCAGCCATGAACAATTGCCCCATGCGCAATCGTTACATTATTTCCAATGATGGTCGGATATTTCTGATAAGTAGCATGAATGACCGCATTATCCTGAACATTTGAGTTATTTCCAAGGCGGATAGAATTTACGTCACCGCGCAAAACTGCACCATACCAAATACTGCAGCCGTCGCCTAGCACCACATCTCCAATAATTGCAGATGTTTCAGCAAAAAAACAATTTTCGCCAAAGGCAGGTGTCTTTCCCAAAAGTGATTTTACGAGTGCCATTTTAAATTTCGTTTTAAAATTGTGCCACAAAGATAGAAAACGACCTTGAAAATATCCACTTAAAAGCATATCGTTAAAAAAGGATTTTAAGGTCTTAAATAATTTGTTAATCAACGAGAAGCATTCGTGCAACCATCAAATTTAGCTATGTAGATAAGTTGATGGAAATATTTAAGTTTTAGAGGTACGACGTATCAAATAATGGTTATTTTTGTTCCCGTCAAAAAAAAAACACAAACTGATACCCGAATTAAGACTGACATAAATTTACTGAGTCAATAAAATGATTTTCAGCAAATTACAAACGAGATACGGTATCAAAACTACATATCACATGAAAGACACGAAAGTTATAGAACTCGAAGAAGTTGCCATTCGGTTTTCCGGGGACTCAGGTGATGGGATGCAATTGACCGGGACACTGTTTTCTGACACCTCTGCACTATTTGGAAATGACATTTCAACATTTCCTGATTACCCATCCGAAATCAGGGCTCCGCAAGGTACTGTTGGTGGGGTTTCCGGATTTCAGGTTCAATTCGGGAAGAAGAAAATAACAACTCCCGGTGATTTGGCTCATGTATTGATTGCGATGAATCCGGCAGCCTTAAAGGCAAATGCAGCATTTATGAATCCGGGAGGTACCATCATTTTTGATGTGGACTCATTCAGTGAAAAGAATTTTGAAAAAGCTCTGTTTCAAACAACCGATCCTTTTGCTGAACTGAAACTTGATGATTATTTCAAAATTCCGGTTCCGATTACCAGTTTAACCAAGGAAAGCCTGAAAGATCTGGAACTTGATAATAAAAGTGTTCTTAGATGTAAAAACATGTTTGCCCTTGGTTTAATCTGCTGGATGTTTGAACGGCCATTGGAATACATTGAAAAATTTATTCAGACAAAATTTGGCCGAAAAAGTCCGGTAATTGCTGAAGCAAACCTAAAAGTGCTACACGACGGATACAATTACGGCATGAACATGCAGCATGCAACTCCACGATACATTGTACATCCGGCGCCAATTGAGAGAGGAATTTATCGCAACATAAACGGAAACCATGCTACGGCCTGGGGATTTATTGCCGCTGCCGAAAAAGCCGGGCTCGAACTTTTTATTGGTTCCTACCCCATTACTCCTGCAACCGACATTCTTCAGGCCTTGGCCGAACGCAAAGATTTGGGCGTAAAGTCATTTCAGGCTGAAGACGAGATTGCCGGTATTTGTACAACTATCGGAGCAGCTTTTGCCGGTCGCTTGGCCGTAACATCAACTTCAGGACCAGGTTTTGCGCTAAAATCAGAAGCGCTGGGACTTTCAGTTATGGCCGAATTACCCATTGTTGTGGTTAATGTTCAGCGCGGCGGCCCTTCAACCGGATTACCAACCAAAACCGAACAATCTGATTTATTGCAAACACTATACGGAAGAAACGGCGAAAGCCCCATTGTAGTTTTGGCCGCCAGCACACCTTCCGATTGCTTTTATTACGCCTATCTTTCTGCAAAAATTGCGCTCGAAAGAATGGTTCCGGTCGTTCTTTTAACCGATGGGTTCCTTGGCAACGGCAGCGAACCCTGGCGAGTTCCTTCAATGAGTGAACTTCCATCAATTACACCCCGGATGGCTAAAAATCCGGAAACATTTAAAGCATACAACCGCGATCCGGAAACACTGGCCAGGGAATGGGCTGTTCCGGGAATGGAGGGATTTGAACATCGCATTGGTGGCCTCGAGAAAAATGCTGCCGGCGGGGTAAGTCACGATCCCGACAACCATCAGAAAAACAGCGAAATAAGGGCTGATAAAGTTGAAAAAGTGGCTGAAATGATTCCTGAACTTGAAGTTGCCGGAGAACCTGAAGGCGATTTGCTGGTAATTGGCTGGGGCGGAACATACGGACACATGATCAGTTCTGTGCAGGCGATGCAAAAAGAAGGCAAAAAAGTTAGCCTGGCACATTTTAATTACATCAAACCACTTCCCAAAAATACGGCTGAAGTATTCAGTGGATTCAAAAAAATAGTTGTTTGCGAGTTGAACATGGGACAGTTTGTCAGCTATCTGCGCGATAAACTGCCTCAATTCCAATACCATCAGGTAAATAAAATGAAGGGGCTACCATTTTCGGTACACGAATTAGTTGAAAACTTTGAAAAATTACTGGAGGCTTAATCATGACGAAATTTAATTATACAGCCAAAGATTTTAAAAGTGGTGCAGAAGTACGCTGGTGCCCGGGTTGCGGCGATTATGCAATCATGAATGCTGTACAAAAAACAATGGCCGACATGGACATCGACCACAAAGACTTCGCCGTTATTTCCGGAATTGGTTGTTCTTCGAGATTTCCCTATTACATGAGTACGTATGGTTTCCATACCATTCACGGCCGTGCTGCTGCCATTGCTTCAGGCGTAAAAAGTGCAAATCCTGAATTAACGGTTTGGGTAATTACCGGAGATGGCGATTCGCTTGCCATTGGTGGAAATCATTTTATTCATGCGGTTCGCCGGAACATCAACATGAACCTGATTCTTTTTAACAACAAGATTTATGGTTTGACAAAAGGGCAGTATTCACCAACCTCCGACCGCGGTAAGATTACCAAAACTTCGCCATTCGGAACCATCGAAGATTCGTTTGTTCCGGGTCAGTTGGTTTTAGGATCGCGCGGTACTTTCTTTGCCCGTGCAATCGACAGCAATGTGAAACACACACAGGAAGTATTGGCCGAAGCAGCAAAGCATTCAGGAACATCGGTGGTTGAGGTTTTGCAAAACTGTGTTATTTTCAACGATGGAATTCACGATTACGTTTCTGATCCGAAATTCCGCACCGAACGTCAGTTGTTCCTGAAAAAGGGGGAACCTATGATTTTTGGGGAACAGGCCGACAAAGGGCTGATTCTGGAAAACGGCAGATTGAAAGTTGCAAAGATTGGTGAAAACGGAATTACCCGTGAAGATATTCTGGTTCATCATCCGGAAGAAGATAACCTGGGTTTACAAGTTGCATTGATTAACATGAGCTTGCCCGAATTCCCTGTTGCCATGGGTGTTATCCGTAGTGTTGAAGCGCTGATTTATGATGAGGAAATGAAAAAACAAATCGAGACCGTTCAACAAAAACGAAAAATTACCAAAGTCGATGAACTTTTAACTTCAGGAAATACCTGGAACGTTGACTCAGAAGGTTGTTGCGATCCGGTTAAATTTTTCAACCAGGATTGTTTTAAATAATATTTAAGCTTGAATTACAAGCCAAAGGCTGAGCAGAAAAACCTGTTCAGCCTTTTTTAGTTCCGATCATTTGACCCACAATTTTGACTGTGCTGTTTTAATTGATAATTTCGGCCAATAAACAGATTTGAAAAAACTTGAATTTGAAATTGTAAATGTCGAAAAAGCTGATCCATATTGTAATCATTCTTTTAGTCCTGACAACGAACAGTTTTTCAGAAATTATAAATGTCGGGATTCCATACATTCATAATTATCCGAAGAAAGAATACAAGGCCGGAACGCAAAACTGGCAGATCGAAAAGAACAGCAAAAATTTCATGTATTTTGCCAACAACAATGGAGTTCTCGAATTTGACGGCGCTCACTGGCAACTTTATGGTTTGCCCAATCCATCAATCATCCGCTGTTTAAAAATCGATTCGAACGATCGGATTTACATCGGTCAGCAAAATGATTTCGGGTATCTCGAGCCCGACATTACCGGTCAGTTAAACTATCATTCGCTACTGAATCTTGTTTCCCCGGATGAGCGAAACTTTGAAGAAATCTGGAAAATTCACATCACCAGTTTCGGAGTGGTTTTTCAATCGTACACACACCTATTTATTTACAAGGATGACAAAATATCCTCAATCCATCTAAAAAACAGGATATCCTTCTCCTTTTATGTCCATGGCCGCTTGCTTATTCAGGATGATGTTAAAGGCCTGATGGAATACAAACTGGGTCAATTAAATGAATTACCTGAATTTAAAATCCTGAAGGATAAAAGAATCTGGGCCATTCTTCCGGTCAACAATACTATTTTGCTCATTGGAACCGATAAAAATGGAGTATTTATCTATGATGGAAATTCGCTAACGCCATGGCAAGGCGAAGCAAACGACTTCCTGAAAAAGAACCAGTTGTTTTCGGCCACAAAATTCAATGAAGCTTATTACGCCCTGGGAACAATTCAAAACGGTATGATTATCACCGACGAATCGGGGAGAATTATCCAGCATATCAATAAAAAGAAAGGCCTTCAGAACAATACAATTTTAAGTATCGGAACCGACCGTGATGAAAACCTTTGGCTGGGACTTGACAATGGGATTGACTACATCGACATAAGTTCACCATTTACCTATATGTTCGATCCGGAAGGATTGAGTTCCACATATTCTTCCATCGTTTTTAAAGGCAAATTGTACGTTGGAACAAATCAAGGACTTTTTGTTCAAAACTGGCCGGCTAATTCAAACCTCGATACGGAAGGCTTCAGGCTCATTCCTAAAACTGTTGGACAGGTTTGGTATTTGGGTATTCACCAGGGAGTTTTGCTTTGCGGTCACGACAACGGAACATACATCATTGAAGGGGAAACGGCTACGCAGATATCGTCGGTGAATGGTGCCTGGATGTTTTTTGAGCCAACTCAAAATAGAAATTACCTTATTGGAGGGAATTATCTGGGCTTAACCCTGTTTAAGAAATCCGGTGACGGCCAACGCTGGCAATTTGTGAAACAAATCAAAGGATTCAGTGAGTCGTCAAAATTACTGGCTCAGGACAAAGAAGGAAATATCTGGATGAGTCACGGCTTCAAAGGTGTTTTCAAAATAACCCTGAATAACAAACTCGACAGTGTGACTCAATATTCGTTTTACAACTCGAAAAACGGGCTACCATCAGATTTGTACAATAACCTGATGACCATTGGGCAAAATATCATTTACACAACACTGGACGGAATTTACGTGTACAACGAATCGACTGACCGTTTCGAACGATCGGAGTATTACAACAATATATTTGAGCAACCGACAAATATTGATTATATCCATGAAGACCAATTCAATAACATTTGGTTTGCCAGTGGAAACAACCTTGGGGTACTTCGCTTTCAGGAAGATGGAACGTACACAAAAGTAAGCGCCCCATTCGAAAAGCTTTCAGACCGGATAATTTCCGGATTCGAAAACATCAATATTGTTGACCGTCAAAATACGTTTATTGCGCTTGAAGATGGCCTGGCGCATTACACTCCCAATTTTCAGGGTAATAAAAAGTCGGATTTGAAGTCATACATCCGAGAAGTTGTGAATCTCAAAAATCAAAAGATTCTTTACCCTACACTTCTTCCGAAACCGTTGCATGAAGACTCAACAACATTTACCTACAAAGGCAATAACATTGAATTCAGATATTCAAGCCCCGATTACAAAAATTCAGGACGGATCAAATACAGTTACTTTCTTGAAAATTTCAGTCGGGAATGGTCGGCGTGGACAGAAAAGTCCTACTGCGAATTCATGAATTTATACGAAGGAAATTACACCTTCAAAGTGAAAGCGACGGACCCGTACCAAAATGAAAGCGAAATAGCCAGCTTTTCATTCTCGATTAATCCGCCGTGGTACAGATCTGCAGTTGCTTACTTTATCTACCTTTTACTCACCCTAATAATCATTGGCTTCATCGTCTGGCTGGTCTATTATCGTGTGCAGGTTTCCAAAAGGAAGGAACGCCTGAAAAATATCCAGGAATACCGCAAGCAGGTTCAGCAATATCAGCGCGAGGCCCTAATCTCGGAAAAGGAAATCATTAAACTTCGCAACAATCAGCTTCATACCGAAATGATTCACCGCGACAAGGAACTTGCAAACCAGACAATGGATCTGATCCGTAAAAACAAGTTTCTGGTCAGGATAAAAGAAGACCTTGAAAAACTAAAGAAGTCGAGTTCCGACGAATCCCTGAAGGATAAAATTTCTTCATTGATCAACAAAATTGACAAAGACATAGACCATAAAAAGCAGTGGGAAGTTTTTGAAACGGCCTTCGATGAAGTTCATGAAGACTTCCTGGTTCGGCTCAAAAACAAATTTCCGAATCTGACACCCAAAGAACTTAAACTTTGTGCTTACCTGCGGATGAATATTTCGACCAAGGAAATTGCCCCGCTAATGAATATTTCAGTTCGGGGTGTCGAAATTTGCCGGTATCGCGTTCGAAGAAAGCTCAGCATCGACCGTGATCAAAACCTCACGAGCATGATTATCAACCTCTGATTCACTTTCTCAATCAGTAGTACTCTACATCAGGTTGTGTTGTATTGTTATCCTTTCATTAATTCAAACTAAATAATTGAATTAATGCATATTACATTGTACACTGATGTAATCAAGATGTATTATGCATTTCCTTTTGATGAAATTTTGCAGTAGCAAAACATTCCAATTCCGGCCAGAAATTAAATAATTTTGTCCATCGAACTTGAATTACAAGATCAATTTACCATTAAATTATTTTAGAAACCATTTCTAAAACTTTATTAACTTATGAAAAAAACAGTTTTAGCTCTGCTAATTTTGATGGCCTCTTTTGCAGGATTTGCGCAAGGGCTACAAGTGAAGGGAGTTGTTACGTCAGCCGATGACGGGCAGCCGATTCCCGGAGTAAGTATTGTTGTTAAGGGAACAACAAACGGTACAATGACCGATATTGACGGGAATTACTCGTTAACTATTCCTGGAAATTCGACGTTGGTTTTTTCTTTCATTGGATTACAATCCCAGGAAATTGCAGTAAACAACAAAACCACAATTAACGTAGTTCTCACAACATCTTCAGAAAACATTGATGAAGTAGTTGTGGTTGGTTACGGTACACAAAAGAAAAGTGTAGTAACCGGCGCAATATCAAGTGTAAAAGCCAAAGATCTCGAAAAAGTTGCCCCAAGTCGTATCGATCAGGCACTCCAGGGAAGGGTTTCCGGTGTAACCATCGCATCAAACTCTGGTCAGCCGGGCGACGCAGCTACAATTCGCGTAAGGGGTATCACAACTTTTGGTGGTGGTAATAATCCTTTGTGGGTTGTCGACGGTGTTGTGGTTGATGCAGGTGGTATCGGTTACCTCAATCAGGGAGACATTGAGTCTATCGAAGTTTTGAAAGATGCTGCATCTGCAGCTATTTATGGAACCAGAGCGGCAACAGGGGTTATCATGGTGACCACAAAAAAAGGTGCAGCCGGGAAATTAACTGTAGATTACAATGGATTTTATGGAACATCAGGACCTGCCAAAGTATTGAATTTGCTCAATGCAACTCAGTACGGCACTTTAATCAACGAACGTTCGGTTGCAGGTGGTGGAAATTTAGTTTTCCCCGACTTAAGCGCTTTGGGAACAGGAACTGATTGGCAAAAAGCTATTTTTAACAACAGTGCCAGGCGTTATTCACACGCGATAAGTATTAGTGGTGGAAATGACAAGTCGACATTTTACCTTTCCTTTGGCATTCAAAATCAGGAAGGTATTGTAGCAACTGACATTTCAAACTTTAAACAGGAAAATCTCCGTTTAAACTCAACACATAAAATTTCCAAAATATTCACTTTCGGCCAAACCCTGGGTTACACACACCAAAAACAATTGGGTATTGGGAATACGAACAGCGAGTACGGCGGTCCTCTAAGTTCGGCTATAAATCTCGATCCAACAACTCCAATCGTTGTAACCGATCCGGCTGTTGCAAATGCTGCTCCATACAGCGTTAATCCGGTTATTCGCGACGCTAACGGAAATCCTTACGGTATTTCTTCTATTGTTGGCCAGGAAATGACAAATCCGCTGGCTTATATTCAGAACAGGTTAGGTGCTTACGGATGGTCTGACAATTTTGTAGGAAACGCTTATCTTCAGGCTCAAATCACCAAAGGCCTGGTTATCAAATCGTCTTTTGGTGGAAAACTGGCCTATTGGGGAAACCAAAGCTTCACACCTGTATATTATTTAAATGCTACAAATCAGGTATTAAAAAATAACTACTACAAACAGACTGAAACCGGCTTAGCTTGGAACATTGAAAACACAATCACCTATTCAAAAGTAATTAATGATCACGATTTCACCATCTTGTTGGGTCAGGGAGCTTATGTTGACAACATTGGCGGTGGCCAAAGTGTAACTCTATACGATCTGCCGGTTAACAATTACAAAGATGCTTCATTTAGTTTTAATATTCCTGATGCAACAAACCGGGTAGGTGGGGCATGGGATTTTACAGAGCACAAACTCACTTCCTTATTTTCACGTTTAAACTACAATTACAAAGAAAAATACCTTTTCACCGGTATCATACGTCGTGATGGTTCAACCAGATTTGGCGCCAACAATAAATTCGGTGTATTCCCTTCATTCTCACTCGGGTGGGTGGTTACCAAAGAAGATTTCTGGAACGAAAACACAATCATCAATCAGTTGAAAATCAGAGGAGGATATGGTGTTGTGGGTAACGATGCTATTAGTAACTTCGGATACCTTGCAACTGTTGGTGGAGGCTTCAACTATACAGTTGGAAATTCAGGAGCAATTACAACCGGATATGCCCCTTCAACTCTGGACAACCCTGATTTACGCTGGGAAGAAACATCGCAGGCCAACATCGGTTTCGATGCACAAATCATCAAATCGTTAACCTTAACGATGGACTATTATTCGAAAAAGACTTCAGGAATTTTACGACCGATAACTATTCCGGGTTATGTTGGAGTTTCTTCATCGCCAGTCGGAAACATTGCCGACATGAAAAACAATGGTTTGGAGCTTGAATTGGGTTACAAGCAAAAATTTGGCAACCTGAATTTCTCAGCCAATGGCAATATCGCTTATCTAAAGAATGAAGTTACTTATGTTGCTTCCGATGCCAATTATATAACTGGCGATGCATCTTTCCAGTCAATGGGACCTGTAACCAGGACTCAGGAAGGACAATCATACAATTCTTTTTACGGATTCAAAACTGCCGGAATTTTCCAGACCCTGGCCGAAGTTAAAGCCTACACCAATTCTGAAGGTGGACTGATCCAGCCAAATGCGCTACCCGGAGATTTCCGCTGGGTGGACACCAATGGTGACGGAACCATTACTGACCTGGATAAAACTTTCATTGGAAACAGTATTCCAAAATACACTTTCGGTTTGACTGTAAATCTCGATTACAAAGGATTCGACTTTATGGCTTTTGCTTCAGGAGCAGCCGGAAACAAAATCTTCCAGGGATTGCGTCGTCTCGACATCAGCAATTCGAACTGGCAAACTGTTGCATTAAGCCGCTGGACAGGCGAAGGAACTTCAAACACTTATCCACGTTTAACCAGCAACGACACCAATGGCAACTTCACCCAAATGTCTGACTTTTACCTTGAAAACGGCAGCTATGTTCGCCTGAAAGTGGTACAACTTGGTTATTCTTTGCCATCACATATCTACAATAGAATCGGAGCATCGAAAGTACGCTTCTACTTGTCGGCCGAAAACCTGTTAACCTTAACCAAATATACTGGGTACGATCCTGAAATTGGTGGTGGCGTTTTTGGAATCGACAAAGGAGTTTATCCACAGGCACGTTCATTTATGCTTGGCGTTCAATTACAATTCTAATACTTACTGAAATGAAAATGAAGATATTTAAATACATATTTATAGCAGTTGTCATGATGGGTTCACTGGCATCCTGCGACAAGGGGTTTATTGACATTCAACCCAAAGGCCAATTCCTTTCAGCGAATTATTATGCCGACCAGGACCAGGCTTACGGAGCACTGATTGCTGTTTACGATGTCATGCGCAAAAATTCTGGTGGATTCGAAAACATGATTACCATGATGAACGCCGGATCTGACGATCAGGTTGCCGGTGGTGGTGGAGCTTCTGACGGCGCCGGGATTCAGGGTTTTTCAAACTACACCTTAAACCCCATTATTATGCCGGCAAGCTTCTGGAACGATTTCTACCAGGGTATTTTCAGGGCCAATACTTTATTGGTAAAAATTCCTGATACCGACATGGACGATGCACTCAGAACCCGTTTCATTGCCGAGGCAAAAGCGTTACGGGCCTATTGCTATTTCAATCTTGTAATAATGTTCAAGAATATCCCATTGTTGCTCGATCCGTTAACTGCCACAAATATGTACGAAGTTACCCAGGCTACTCCGGCCGAAGTTTATGCGCAGATTGAACAGGACTTGACTGATGCCATCGCTGTACTACCTTCAACAGTTCCGGTTGCCTCAGAGGGCGGACGTTTCACAAAAGGAGCGGCTCAGGCTTTGCTCGGAAAAGTTTACCTCTATGATGGCAAAAAATCGGAGGCCGCAGCAGTTTTGGCTCAGGTAAATGGGGAACCCGGAGAAACAAGTCAATACGGTTATCGTTTGTTGACCAGTTATGCTGATCTTTGGGTAACCAGCAACAAATTTAATTCCGAATCGATTCTCGAAGTTAGCCACAGCAGCATTGGTAGTTCAGGTTGGGGAAACTGGGGTAGCGGAAGCGACGAAGGAAACTCGGTAAACGTAATGGTTGGACCACGAAGTTACTCCAGACCAGCCGGTTCAACGGCACCGGACCTACCTTCAGGATGGAGCTTTAACGTATTCACCGACGACTTCTACAATGTTATGAAATCAGATCCGCGATTCAGCGCTACAATTTTCGATTTAAAAGCATTGCAAGCTGCCGGTCAGGCCGATTACATAGCAGGTTACCAGAATTCAGGCTATTTCCTGAACAAATTTTTACCGCGTCAATCAGATGTTTCAACAGGTGCCGGCGACCAGGTTTTGAATTACAAACAAGATACGTACGCCATTCGTCTGGCCGATACATATTTACTTGAAGCCGAAGCTTTGGGTGCAACCGGTGCCAGAGCACAGGCTTTACTCGATGCCGTTCGTGCCAGAGTTGGCCTGTCTTCAGTTCCAGTTGGTATGGATGCCATTAAAGCTGAAAGAAGACTTGAACTGGCCGGTGAAGGTTTCCGGTTCTTCGATTTGGTTAGATGGGGAAATGCCGCTGACAAATTAGGCAGCAGAGGTTTCCAGGCCGGTAAAAATGAAATCTTTCCAATTCCTTACCGCGAATTGCAGGGAACTAAATTGGTTCAAAATCCTGGTTACAATTAATGAATTATATAAAAATCTAACGATATGAAGAAAATAACATTTATATACAGCTTTGCATTACTGCTGCTCACTGTTGCAGCAAGCTGTACTGTAAAAGACGGAATCGACCAGGACCTGTCGTTTATAAATACAACCGTTCCGGAAAATCTTGATAAGATTTTTGACATTACAAACGATAACTCCGGAAAAGTAAAAATTACACCAACTGCCAACGGAGCAAGCTCATTTCTGGTTGAATTCGGTCAGGGCACAGGTGGCGCTGCCTCGGCAACTGTTGTGCCCGGCGGAAGTACAACGCACATTTATCCTGAAGGAAGTTATACGGTTACCATTACAGCAACCGACATAGCCGGAAATCAAACCGTTGCAACTTATCCGTTGCAGTTAACCTACCGTGCTCCTGAAAACATTACCATTACACTGACGCAAACAGCACACAACGTGAAAGTTAAAGCAAGTGCCGACTATGCTGCTTCGTACAAAGTATTCTTTGGCGATGTAGCCGGAGAAACCGGAACAGATCTGGCCAATGGAGCTGAACTTTCGCACGATTATGCCACTTCAGGAAATTACGATGTAAAAGTAGTGGCCCTTAGCGGTGGCGCAGCAACTTCTGAAAAAGTACAGGAAATAACGGTTACCGATCCGTTTGGCTTACCAATCACTTTCGATAACGCATTTATCAGTTACTTCTTTGGAACATTTGGTGATGGACAACAATTTGCAACAGTTGACAATCCTTTTTCTGGCGGTCTGAACACCAGCGCCAAGGTTGGTATGTACACAAAAGGATACCAGGGATGGAGCGGAACTTACAGTCCGTTAAATGTCCCGATCGATTTTTCAGTTGGTAAAAAAATCAAAGTAATGATTTACAATCCTGATCCTGATTTAATTGGTGCAAAAATGAACATGGAGCTCGAATCTGCCGTTGGCGGAACACCCGCAAACGGAGTGGCAGTTTTGAAAGTTCCGTTTACCACTTCAGGGGCATGGGAAGAATTACTGTTCGACTTTAGCGCAATTGAAGGCATACCTGCTGATGCTAAATTTAACCAGCTTGTTTTGCGTTTCAACGACACATTTGATGGAGCCGGAGCTGTTTTCTACATCGATAATTTTGAATTAACAAACTAACACATAAAAATATGAAAAGGATTATAACATACCTTTTGGGTATTTTCATAGTACTTATCGCACCGTACGCCTGTACTGACACAAACTACACCATGGGAGACTTAACAGCTCCATCAGATATCGTTATCAACACCGAAGTTGTGGGTGTAAATGCGTCAAATCTCGATGGAGATGGCTCGGGAGTTGTAAACATTTCGGTTACAGCAAAAAATGCGCTTTCATACAAAATAGATTACGATGCCAATACCCCGCTTGATCTGGTATATGTACCTTCAGGAATTGTAACTAAAAAATTTACAACGGTTGGTGTAAACACCTACCGGATTACTGTTGTTGCTTATGGCAAAGGCGGGACTTCATCAATTGCCACCACCGATGTTACCGTGCGTAGCGATTTTGAGGTTGATCCAACCATTGTTGCAAACTTAACAGGTGGTTCTTCGAAAACATGGAAAGTTGACAAAAGCCTTCCCGGTCAGCTTGGTGTAGGCCCATGGGATGCGACTTCTGTTGGTCCCGACTGGTGGTCGGCAGCAGTAAACGAAAAAGTATCGTGCTGCAACTGTTTCTACACAGCTACCTTTACCTTCTCTGTTGACGAAGCCACAAACAGTTATGAAATTCAGGTTGCAACTCCTGACGGAGCATTTACCAAAACCGGTTCGCTAACCACACTTCCCGGTATTCCTGATTCCGGAGACGAAGGTTGTTATGGGTATTCAGGCGGAACTTCTGCGTTCACATTTATTCCGGCAGGTTCAGGTGTAGCAGCCTCTGCTCCATCAACCCAGACAAGTATTTTACTTGCAGGTAATACAACGTTCATTGGTTATGGAGCCGTTCAAAAAGAATACGAAATTATGCAACTTACCGATTCTTTTCTGTACCTCAGGGTGCAGGGAACCGAGACCGGAAATGCATGGTATTTGAAATTAACACCACAATAAACAAGGAAATAGCTTCTTGAATTTTTTGCTGAATTTTTCGATGCTATTTGAAAAACCGCGTAAAATGGAGGAGATTTTACTCCTCCATTTTTATCTTAATTGAATTGATGCTGACCTAATTTTCAGGATAAAATAATATTAATAGTCAGCCATTTAAAACTGAACAATATGACTGTAAAAAACATTGTTGCATATTTGGGAATTTTTGTCCTGACGACAGGATTTTATTCATGTAAAAAAAGTGGCGACACTCCTCCCCCAGACACCGGAGGCAATGAAACATTACCGGTTTTGACCATGAACGATATGAGTCAGCCCATAGCTACAACCAATAGCACTATTCCATTTTATGCAAACATCAGCAAAGCCAGTACGAATGTTGTTTCGGTCGATTATTCGATTGTTGATGGTACAGCAACATCGCCAAAATACTTTGTCGCAGCATCCGGAACATTAAGCATACCGGTAGGTAAAACACAGGCCATTATCGATGTTCAGCTTGTTGGCGACCCAACTAATTTGAGGCAGAATAATCTGAGTTTTGTGGTTCAGTTGAGCAATCCGAAATTTTGCACCATTGGCACGGCCACAGTAAACGGAACGCTGCTAACTGAAGACGGAACCTATTTACCAACCGATAATTCGGGATACTCCACGCCTGACACTTACCCCGGATACACGCTTGCCTGGAGTGATGAATTTTCAGCTTCAAGCCTGGATTTAACTGCCTGGAATCAGGAAATTGGAAACGGTTCCGGAGGTTGGGGAAATCACGAGCTGGAGTATTACACCAACAGTACAAAGAATTCATTTCTGTCGAATGGAAATTTGATTATTGAAGCCCGCAAAGAAGCCATAAACGGTTTTAATTATTCATCATCCCGTTTGACCACCCAAACCAAGAAGAATTTTAAATTCGGTCGTATCGACATCAGGGCCAAACTACCTGTTGCCAAAGGCTTATGGCCTGCCTTGTGGATGTTGGGCTCCAACATTTCGAGCATTGGATGGCCGGCCTGTGGCGAAACCGACATTATGGAACTGGTTGGTACCTATCCCGGCCGTGTTAGCGGAACAGCACATTACAAAGATGCTGCCGGTGCTCACGGTTCGAAAGGATCGAGCTACAATTTATCGTCCGGAGACTTTTCAAAGCAATTTCACGTCTTTACCCTGATTTGGGAACAGGACACTATGAAATGGCTGATTGACGACCAATTGTTCTTTACAACCACAGCAACCGATATTGGCACCGGAAATTATCCGTTCAATGCCGATCAGTTTTTCATATTTAATGTGGCTGTTGGCGGCGATTGGCCCGGCCCACCCGATTCGTCGACTTCATTTCCGCAACGAATGTTTGTCGATTATGTGAGAGTTTTTCAGAAATAAACCAAACCCTTAGAATATTGAATTTGGCCATTCATCATTTTTGAAAAGCCAGCTAAAAAACATTACCATGCATCTAAACAAGAACTTCCGGTTCGTTTTCCGGTTACTCATCATACTTTTCGTAATTGGAATGGCTAACTGCAGCAATGCAAACAAAGATCCTGAGCCAACGCCGGATCCCAATCCTACGCCAAATCCGGGCGGAACAACCCAATCGGATGTCGCTTTCTGGCTTACTGATCCGGGACAGTCGATTTATTTTGCCAAACAAACTACGGCCATCAATTTCAGCAGCTCGGCCAACTACAATCCCAACATTACGGTCGACACCACACAAACGTATCAATCGATTGACGGATTTGGCTTTGCGTTAACCGGTGGAAGCGCCCAACTGATCAATCAATTGGCCGGAACAACACGTGCTGATTTACTGAAAGAACTTTTTGCTTCCGACAGTACATTTATCGGAATCAGCTATCTGCGAATCAGCATTGGCGCATCGGATCTTAATGCTTCGGTGTTTTCGTACGACGATCTCGGGCCTTCGCAAACCGATCCCGATCTTCAGTATTTTTCCATTGAACCCGACATGCAGGATTTGATCCCGGTTCTGAAATCAATCGTGGCGCTGAATCCGAATATCAAAATTCTGGGTTCTCCGTGGTCGGCTCCAACCTGGATGAAGACCAACGAAAATACAAAAGGCGGCAGTTTAAAACCTGAATACTACGGCGCTTATGCCGACTACTTTGTGAAATACATTCAGGCATATAAAGCCCAGGGAATTACAATCGATGCCATCACACCACAAAATGAACCATTGAATCCGTACAACAATCCGAGCATGGTGATGACGGCAACCGAGCAGACCGAATTCATCAAAAACTATCTCGGACCTGCTTTTCAGGCAGCAAACATCACAACCAAAATCATAACTTACGATCACAATTGCGATGTGCCTTCGTACCCTTTAACCATTCTGAACGACCCGGATGCAGCCAAATTCGTCGACGGCTCAGCTTTCCATTTGTACGCAGGCGACATCAGTGCACTGACCCAGGTTCACAATGCGTACCCCGACAAAAATGTATATTTTACAGAACAATGGGTAGGCGGCCCGGGCAATTTTCCTGAAGATTTGAAATGGCATACTAAAAACCTGATCATTGGTGCCACCCGCAACTGGAGCAAAAATGTTCTGGAATGGAACCTTGCTTCCGATCAAAACTATTTTCCACACACTGATGGCGGCTGTACAACCTGCATGGGAGCGTTAACCATTGGCACATCCGTGATCCGGAATGTCTCCTATTACATCATTGCACATGCCTCAAAATTCGTAAAAACAGGTTCGGTACGAATCGCGTCCGACAAAATAACGAACCTTCCAAATGTTGCTTTTAAAACTCCGGAAGGTAAAAAAGTACTCATTGTTCTCAACGAAAGCAGTTCGACCCAAAAGTTCAACATCCAGTTTAACGACATGATTGCGCCGACCCAACTCTCGGCCGGAGCAGTTGGAACCTATATCTGGTAAAACCTTCAGAATAAACACCAATGCACCCATTAACTGATCTGACTTGACTTATGAATATCGTCCGAACAATAAAGATTTGTCTGTTAGTTTTCAGTTTTGCAAGTCACGCAGCAATCTCTAAAGCGCAAGTCTATCTTGATCCCAAAGCAAGTGTTGAAGATCGGGTGAATGATCTTGTGCCAAGGTTAACGAGCGAGGAAAAACTCAGTTACATTGGCGGACTAAATAACTTTTACATCCGGGGAATTTCACGTTTAAGCATTCCTGAAATCAAAATGTCGGACGGACCGGTTGGTGTCCGCACATTTGGGAAAACTACCGCTTATCCCGCCGGAACTCTGACAGCAGCAACCTGGGACACTACTTTAGTTGGCGAACTTGGCCGCGCTTTGGGAAAAGATGCCCGTTCGCGCGGCGTGCATATTTTGCTCGCTCCCGGAATGAATATTTACCGGGCGCCAATGTGTGGCCGAAACTTCGAATACTTTGGCGAAGATCCTTACCTGGCTTCGCGTATGGCCGTTGACTACATTGAAGGAGTTCAGCGCGAGGGCGTTGTGGCGACGGCCAAACATTTTGCGGCCAACAATCAGGAGTGGGACCGCTACAATGTGAGTTCCGATATAGATGAACGTACCCTTCAGGAAATATATTTACCGGCATTTAAAGCAGCGGTAACCGAAGCAAATGTTGGTTCGGTTATGTCGTCGTACAACCTGGTGAATGGAATCTGGGCCTCTGAAAACCATTATTTGCTCACCGACATTTTAAAGAACGACTGGAATTTTTCAGGTTTTGTCATGTCTGACTGGGGTGCCACGCACAGTGGTAAAAATTCGGCTCTGGCTGGTTTGGATCTGGAAATGCCTTCCGGAGCCAACATGAACAGCACGAACCTATCACCGCTAATTTCCAACGGAACTGTTCCTCAATCGGTCATCGACGATAAAGTCCGCCGGATTTTGCGGGTGATTATTCGGTTTGGATTTTTGGATCGGCCACAATTGGACAGCAGTATTCCGAATGACTATGCCCCCAACGCTCAGGTTGCGCTCAATGTGGCACGTGGCGGTATTGTTCTCCTGAAAAATAAAAATTCGGTTCTTCCTCTCGATAAAACTTCCATTAAATCCATTGCAGTGATTGGCTCAAATGCCAATTCATGGGTTACCGGCGGAGGAAGTTCATACACCGATCCGTTCCATTATGTGAGCACGCTCGACGGCATTAAATCTGCGGCAGGAAATGACATTTCGGTGAGCTACAATGCAGGTACCGGAGGCGAAACAAATACCTACACCAATTCTGTTTTTTACACCGACAATTCTTTGTCAGTTTCAGGATTGACCGGTTCTTACTTTTCGAATAAAACATTGAGCGGCATTGCCATGAAAACTCAGGTAGATCAGCATATAAACTTTTCGTGGGGAAGCAATGCGCCTGGCGTAAGTGGTATTCCGGCCGACAATTTTTCGGTTCGGTGGACCGGCGTGATAAAAGTTCCGGCAACAGGGAATTACACATTCTATCTCCGGAGCGACGATGGCTCGCGTTTGTTGATCGACAATGTGGAGTTGATCAGTCAGTGGAACGATCAGGCAGCAACCACAAAATCCGCCATCATCCATCTGACCAAAGATCAGCTATACAACATCAGACTTGAATATTACGAAGCCGCCGCTGATGCCGAAATAAAGATGGGCTATCAACTGCTGGATTTCGACAATTCGCCGGCTGTACTGGCTGCAAAAAATGCCGATGCAGCAGTGGTTTGTGTCGGCTTCAACAGCAATTCAGAAAGCGAAGGTTTCGACCGGCCGTTTCAGTTGCCCGATCTTCAGGACAGCCTCATCAATGCAGTTGCCCGTGTAAATCCAAAAACAATTGTCATCCTGAATGCCGGTGGAAATGTGGCCACCGAAAGCTGGATTACGAATGCCGGTGCGCTTTTGCATGCGTGGTATGCGGGGCAGGAAGGCGGAACTGCGATTGGCGAAATTCTGTTTGGGCTGACAAATCCTTCAGGGAAACTGCCCGTTTCGCTCGAAAAGAAATGGGAAGACAACCCGGTTTTTAACAGCTATTACGATCCTGATGGAGATAAACATGTGGCCTATACCGAAGGGCTGATGGTTGGCTATCGGTATTACGACACGAAAAATGTAGAGCCGTTGTTTCCGTTTGGCTTTGGCTTATCGTACACAACATTCGATTACAGCAACCTTAAAATCTCGCCGTCGACTACCGACAATCCGAATTCGGTTGAAGTGAGTTTCGACCTGACAAACACTGGTGGAATGGCAGGTTCAGAAGTGGCACAGCTATACATTCACCAAAATATTTCTTCAGTAATCCGACCCGAGAAAGAACTGAAAGGTTTTTCGAAAATTTACCTCAATCCGGGCGAAACGCAGACGGTTTCAATGAAATTGGACAGCACTTCTTTTTCGTATTTCAAAACCGACAAAAATGCATTTGGGTACGACCCCGGCATTTTTGAAATCAGGATTGGCGCCTCGTCAAAAGACATTCGCTTAAATGGCACGCTAACTTTACGATCTCAGGATAACATCAATCCAGAAATAGTCTCGCTCACACCTGCCAACAATTCAACCACAGCAGAAGCTCTAAATACTTTTGCCATTACTTTTTCTGAACCCGTTTATTACGATTTCAACAAAACGATCCGCCTGAAGCAATATGCCACCAATCAACTCATCGAAACAATCGATTCCGCAGCATTTTCAGGAATGGGGACAAAGACACTGACATTTACAAACGCCACCGCGCTGAAGAACAGCTACCGTTATTACATCGAATTCGATCAGGGAACTTTCGTGGATCTGAATGACAATCCATGTCAAGCGATTTACGATAAAAACGAGTGGAACTTCGTGGTCAATGCAACCGGACTGGAACAATTAAGCGATTCGGATTCCGAATTGAAAATCTACCCGAACCCGGCCAACAATCACATCATCATGGAGAATTTTTCTTCCGGAGCAATGCCGCTGAAGGTCGTTTTACTTGATGTCACCGGTCAAAATATCGATAGTTTCATTCTTCCTGAAAATCAGCCGGATTATGAATACAACAGCGCCTCACTGACGCCGGGAATTTATTTTGTCCGGTACTTTTCACCATCAGGATGGAAGGTAAAAAAACTGGTTAAGAAATAATTTATATCAAAAGGAACCCTACTATTAACAACATAAAAACTGACTGTTATGAAAAACATATTTCATCCTTTGATTGGATTGGCCTTCGTTTCGCTGGTCATTTCTTCAGCAGCCCACGCTCAAAACAAGTTGGTTATCGCGAATTCAGACCTATTGACTTATTCTGCAAACGCCCAAAAGCAAACAGAAGATATGAGTTGGCAACTGGTTTGGAGCGATGAATTTGATTACACCGGATTGCCCGACAGTAAAAAATGGAGTTACGACACTGACGGAAATGCAAGCGGATGGGGCAATAAAGAAAGGCAATATTACACCAGCACGCGCCTCAAAAACTCGGAAGTTAAAAATGGATGTCTGTATATCCATGCCTTGAAGGAGGATTATGAAGGTAAAAAATACACTTCAGCGCGTTTGGCAACACGTAAAAAAGGAGACTGGTTGTATGGGAAAATAGAAGTTCGGGCTAAACTTCCGGAGGGAAGAGGATTATGGCCTGCCATCTGGATGATGCCAACCGACGCAGAATACGGCCACTGGCCGGCAAGTGGTGAAATCGACATCATGGAAAATGTTGGTTACAACCCGAATGTCATTGTGGCAACGGCCCACACGAAATCGTACAACCACGTAATCGGCACACAAAAAGGTGCAAATTTGACTGTTGCCGATTGCTATTCCGAATTTCACGATTACACCCTTGAATGGGAGGCCGGTGAATACCGTGTTTACGTCGATACAACATTGGTTTTTACTTTTAAAAATGAAGGTAAAGGATACCAGGTTTGGCCATTTGATAAACCGTTTTACTTGTTGCTAAATGTTGCGGTTGGAGGAAACTGGGGCGGCCAAAAAGGAATTGACAACAGTATTTTTCCGCAATCAATGCTGGTCGACTATGTTCGCGTGTACCAGAAAAAAAAATAGGACAAAATTGATATGAAGAAAAAAGGTATCATGTCCAAATTCTGGCAGGCGTAAAAACCTGTCAGATTTTTTTTGTCCGGATTGCTCCTGAATTACTTATCGGAAGAAGGACTTGGTCTGAATTTTATATTTTTACATTGAATTAGGCATTTGGTAAATATTGTCAGATGCATAGTCTATGTTCGTTGACTCACCCCGTCGCACCTGCGGTGCTCTGCCCCTCTCTTCACGAAGAGAGGGGCAGCGGCCGCTTGCGGGCGCGGGGTGAGTCAAAAAGAAGAAAAGCAAAGAACTTACTATGTCTTAAGCATTTTTCAATTAACTCGACAGTTATACCAATCAAGGTTTCAGGTTATCGAAACATACAAACTGCTCGTTCTTTTAATTTTAAGCTGTATTAAATAAGTGCCTAATTCAATTTTTCCATTTCAGGGAAAAACAACTAATTTTCGCCTGAAAATCCACTTAAACCAACAAATCAGATGAAAGCAACTGACATTGCCAGA
This sequence comes from Prolixibacteraceae bacterium, assembly GCA_041652995.1. Classification (GTDB taxonomy): domain Bacteria; phylum Bacteroidota; class Bacteroidia; order Bacteroidales; family Prolixibacteraceae; genus Aquipluma. The sequence goes on along the minus strand of JBAZGO010000064.1, from coordinate 3,690 downwards.
CACAGGTTATACTTCCAGCACATTGCAGGAACAAATTTTAAAGACCCGCAGAAAGTCGTCTCCTGGATGGGCGCAATGCAGGCACAGGATTACAACATGGCTAAGTGGGCCGTCGGAATCAGACTGAAAGACTCAACCGACCAACTTATTGAATACTACCTGAATGAAGGTAAAATTCTGCGCACACACCTGTTGCGACCAACCTGGCACATGGTTTCGGCAGAAGATATTTACTGGATTCTGGAACTGACCGCTCCTCACATCAAACCTTCGATGCGAGCCCGCCACCGCGAACTGGGTCTCACTGATAAAATTGTAACCCAAACCAAATCTGTCGTCGAAAAAGCGCTTTCAGGAGGAATTCATCTGACCCGCGAAGAATTGTTGGGAAAACTTCAGGAGGCAAAACTTGTAACCGATCGGGCCCAGCTTACTCATTTGATGATGATATGCGAATTAGATCGGTTGGTTTGCAGCGGCGCTTCGAAGGGGAAGAAACAAACGTATGCTTTGCTTGAAGAACGGGTTAAAAAAACTCAACCGTTGTCGCGCGAAGAAGCGTTGGCCAAACTTGCCAAAAAGTATTTTGAGAGCCACGGGCCGGCAACCATTCAGGATTTTATCTGGTGGTCGGGATTACCTGTAAAAGATGCCCGTTCAGCGCTTGAAATGGTAAAACAGCATTTCGCTTCCGAAGAAATTGAAAGTCAGGTTTACTGGTTTGCCGAAAATGGAATTTCATCGCCAAGTCTTGAAAATACAGTTCATCTGATTCCGGCCTACGATGAATATATAATAAGTTACCGTGACCGGACAGCAACCATTCAGGCCGAAAATCACAAGAAAGCCATTTCAGAAAATGGTTTTTTCAGGCCTGTTGTCGTGGTGAATGGTGAAACAATCGGCACATGGAAACGTCTGACACAGAAAGATGGTTCAATCGTAGAACTGAACTATTTTCAATCGGTTACTGAAACGACCGACAAACAAATTGAGCGCGAGGTCATAAAATACGGACAATTTATCAATCAAAAAATTGGGGTGGAAAAAATTCAGAAATAAAAAAAATCTTACACTACTTTGAATTTCTTCCTGTATTCCAGGGGTGTCATTCCAACAATTTTCACAAATGCTTTCCGGAACGATTTCGGGTCGGAATAACCGGTTTGATCAATAATCTCGTTAATATTCCGGTTCGATAGTTCGAGTTGCTTTTTCGCCGATTCGATGCGTACATTTTGCAGATACTCGATTGGCGGAACTCCCGTTGCAAGTTTAAACCTCCGCGCGATATTCCTTCTACTTGATGGTATATCTTTAATAATTTCGTCAAGCGTTACAATCTCGCTAAACTTTGTTTCAATGTTTTCCTGAACCAGTTTCACCAGGTCGTCGGTGTGGTTGTGGATGGGAACAAAAGTGCCAAAATAACTTTGGTTGTACCGATCCATATCGATGGCGAAAATCTTGGCAATGCGGATCGTTATTGCATTTCCGCACTGTTTTTGCACAATTCGCAGCAAAAGATGAAAGGTTGAAGTTGAACCTCCACTGGTGTAAAACCGGCCATCGACAGTTACAACTCTGTCAGGCTTTAAATTAACCGACGGAAAGGACATTGCAAACGATTTAGTTGCATCGATGTGTGTGGTTGCAATTCTTCCGTTCAGCAGACCCGATGCACCAAATAAAAAAGCCCCGGTACAAAAACTCGCAATTTCAGCCCCTTCGATGTATTGACGTTTTAACCAGGGAATAAACTTCTGGTTCTTTAAAAGGGTATCGGCCATGTTACTTGTAGTAAATGAAGGAATCAGAACAATATCGGCTCTGAAGTCGGAATGAACAGACAATACCGGATAACCATGAAATGAGGAACCCTCGGCTTCAATTTGTTCAGGAGTTCGGACCATACGAATGAGAAACGGTTTTTCCTGATTATTTTCAACGCAAACTCTGTTAACTGTTTCAAAAACATCCAAAATTGCGGCAATACTCAATAGCTTGTAATCGGCGGGAACGATCAATCCTAAACTTTTCATTTTACTTCTTTTTGTAAAAATAAGACCTTTTTGTCTTAAATGCCCCGAAATTTGACTTTTTTATGACATACGCTTTGACCAAAATATTCGAAATTTGTTTTCAGGAAAATATTTTAACCAATTAAATAGGCAAAGCCATGGAAACAAAAATGAAAGCTGAACCAACCAAAAAAAAGGTGGGAACCGGAACTCAAAAGATCGATCCATTTTTGTGGTTCGACAACCAGGCTGAAGATGCCGTGAACTTTTACACCTCGGTTTTCAGCGATTCGAAAATCAATTCGGTTACCCGTTATGGAGAACAAGGCGCAAAAGCTACGGGAATGCCTGAACAATCGGTTATGACCGAAACTTTTCAGATTGAAGGACACGAATTTGTCGCCATAAATGGAGGACCGGTTTTTACAATATCTCCTACAATCTCCTTTTTTGTGAACTGCGATACGGTGGAAGAAATTGGACGGTTATGGGTAAAGCTATCGGACGGCGGAGAAGTTTTCATGGAGCTCGACAGGTATCCGTTCAGTGAACGATACGGTTGGATTCAGGATAAATTTGGCGTCTCGTGGCAATTGATCCTTCCTGGACGCGAGCAAAAAATTGCACCCTGTTTCATGTTTACAGGCGAACAGCACAAAAAAGCAGAGGAAGCGATCAATTATTACATGTCAATATTCGACGATTCTGAAATTATCCAGTTGGAACGATATGGTTCAGAAGTAGGACCTGAAGGCGCTGTTGTTCATTGCAGATTTACACTCCTCGGACAAGAGTTTATTGCCATGGATAGCCATGAATCACTTCCCTATTCTTTCAATCCGGGTATTTCGCTGGTTGTGAATTGTGAAACTCAGGATGAAATTGATTTTTACTGGAGCAAATTGACTGAAGGAGGTTTTGAAGGAGCGCAACAATGTGGTTGGCTTCAGGACAAGTTTGGAGTGTCGTGGCAAATCGTTCCAACAGATTTGGGCAAAATGCTGAGTGATTCCGACCCGGAGAAATCAGGAAGAGTAATGCAGGCCATGCTTCAAATGAAAAAACTGGACATCAATATACTAATGCAGGCCTATCATAAGTCATAGTTCTGGAAAGGTGAAACCCATTAGAAATCAAATTTTACAAAATTGACAAGTATGGATAGGCAAGATTTTACAGCAACCATTTGGGTTGAGCAAAGCCCGCAGGAAGTTTTTGATGCCGCCAAAAATTTTCGTGCCTGGTGGTCCGAAGAAATTGAAGGTAGTACAGAAAAACTAAATGAAGTGTTTTTTTATCACTACAAAGATGTCCATCTATGTAAAATGAAACTTATCGAATTAGTTCCTGGCAAAGAATTAGTTTACCAGGTAATTGACAATCAATTTAGTTTTACGGAAGACAAAAGTGAATGGATAAACACAAAACTAATCTTTACTATTTCCAGCGAAGGGGGCAAGACTAAGTTGCTATTCACCCACGAAGGATTAGTTCCAGATTACGAATGCTACGAAATTTGCATCGATTCCTGGGGCAACTATATAAAAAAAAGCCTTTTCGATTTAATTACCATTGGCAAGGGACATCCTAACCCTAAAGAGGGAGATGGTTTTAATGCGGAGATAGTTAGAAAATGGAAATTAAAATAGTGGCAAGTGAAACAATGATT
>JBAZGO010000063.1:25893-27232 GCA_041652995.1 Prolixibacteraceae bacterium | reverse complement strand
TTTTAAATTACTGATTTCTAAGGTCTTATCCAAATTATTTCACCTTTATTTTTCATTTATTTTACTGACAATCAAACGTTTACATTATAATTTACCGAACCATTGAATATCAAACAAATATTTCTTTTCCCTATTATCCATAAATCAATTGTTTCGTATTGTTTACTTCTTCAATAAAATATGGATTTTTTAATGACCCTTCAGAGATAAGGTCAATCTCCCGATTAAAATGAACCTTTAAAGTATCATACAATGACCACCATAATTCTCCTTTTTCCAAGGGGCCAAGATCTGGCTGAAACACAACCAGAAAATCAATGTCACTTTCTGTCGTGAAATCTTCAGTTGTTACCGAACCAAAAACATAGGCTTTTTCAACTTTGTGACTTTGAAAGATTGAATTCAATAATTTGAGCTTATTTGCAATCGACCTTTTCATCTAATATGGGTTCTGAAAATTCTGTACTAATATTTTTCTTGAAAATGACAATAATATCACTAAGGTAATTGTTTGAAATTAGAAAATCTATTTAAGTAAATAAATTTGATAGAACTAAGTAATGAGACTGAAATAATGTCGTATTCCATTCTTTGTCAACCCCTAAATTCCCTAAAGGGGACTTGACTCAATGACAATCGGTTGCGATGTTCACAGCAGAAGTCCCTTCAGGGGTTTGGGGTGAAAAAAATACGACAATAAATATTCTTAAGAACTTATCTTCAAATTAAGAGAGCTACTTCATGAGGATTACTTGTTCTTACGGTTGGTTATCTGTTTCAATAACCACATAAAACATAGAAGTTAATATCTCCTTTTTTCATATAATCAAAACTTAATTCAAGAATAGCTTCAATCATTGTCATCAAATTCTATCACCTCCTCGATATTCATAAATTCGGAAGCAAACCGGTCGATCCAATCGGTCATCTGACTGGCAAAAATAACCCGTTGAACTTTTGGCAAACTCTCGGAAAGACGGTCAATTTGCGGATAATTGATACTTTTAATAACCAGTTCGGCATCGTCAATGGCAAAAATATTTACGACGCCTAAATTCAGGGCATACAGTGAATAAACCTGGTTCAGGCGTTTAGCTGTACCTATAACCACATCCGATCCCATGTAAATTTTATCTTTCTGATCGTCAATTTTCTCATCTTCGCACGCCGTGTGTACACGCAGATCGGTGTAGGCACCCAAACGGTCAAATTCTGCTTTCATACCATTGGCGTGTTCCACATCAGGCACAATAATCAAAGCCCGCGGATTATCGTCCAGCGAAGCTTTTAACCGTTGCAAAACACTCACGACGAGCGAAGTTGATTTTCCTGAATTATT
>JBAZGO010000063.1:0-25883 GCA_041652995.1 Prolixibacteraceae bacterium | reverse complement strand
AAATCACGACCACTTTTAATTTTTGGAATACAGATTTGTTCCAGTTCAGTGGCTTCGGTAAAACCATTTTCTTCCAGTGATTCAAGAAGTTGAGCATCGAGTTTTTTTATAAACATTTGTCGATTTACTAGTTAATTATTTACAATTTACGAATCAATAAATACATCTGCGACTGTGAATTTTATTATCCTATCTCCACAACCGTAATGCCGGCGCCACCAAACTGAACATGCTCGTCGCGAAATGATTTCACTGCCGGTTCAGATTTCAGGTAAATGCGAATCATTTCTTTGAGTATGCCGTTTCCTTTGCCGTGCAATATGCGTAATTCACTGAAATCAAGCATAATGGCATCATCAATAAACGCCTGAATAATTTGTATTGCTTCCTCTGTCCGTTGGCCGCGAACATCGACTTCGGTTTTAAAGGTAAGGCGTTTTTCGCTCATTCCTTTATTTATATTTGGCATGGTCTGATTGTAGGTTCGGTGTATTTTCTTCGCCTCGTTATTGGTGATCTTTTGCAACTTTTCGCGGCTTACCGAGGTGCGAATTTGCCCAAAAGCGACTACCGCATTTTTATCATTCAACTCCAGAATTTCACCAACGTTCTGATTTCCGGTCATCAACACTTTATCGCCTGCTTTCCAAACATCGGGTTCTGGTTCTTTTTCCTTTACCGCCGCAGGCTTTTTATCTGCCCGTTTCAGGTTCCGGCTCGATTCCTTTTCTTTTAATTTCTGAATTTTCTGGTTGATCTGATCATCCTGTTCCACAGCCGAATCTTCAATCTTTTGCTTAAAATCAGTCAGTTTGGCCCTGATTATCTTCGTCTTTTCTTTATCTGCCTGACTTTCACGAATTTCACGAATGGTATTTTCAATGCGTTTATTCGCTTCGGCCAAAACCTGTTCGGCTTCCTGACGGGCTTTTTGAAGAATTTCCTTGCGTTGTTTATCGAGCGACCCAAGATCGGCTTCATATTTTTCAGCCAGTTCATCGAGCGACTTTTCAACTTTTCGTATTTTTTGACGCTTCGTTTCCCAATATCGTTTGTCGCGCACAATGTCGCGTAGGTGCTTGTCGAAATTAATATGATCCTTGCCTATTTTTTCAGTTGCATCCTGAAGTATATTCTCCGGAAGACCAATTTTTCGTGCAATTTCAAACGCAAACGAACTTCCGGGTTTGCCAATATCCAACTGGAACAAAGGCTCCATTTTAGCCGAATCGTACATCATGGCAGCATTTTCAATGCCTTCTGACGAAGATGCAAAGTGTTTCAGATTTGTATAATGCGTGGTAATTACACCAAATGTTTTCATTTCATTCAGTTGTGCCAGAATTGATTCAGCAATCGCGCCACCCAGCATCGGTTCGGTTCCTGTACCAAATTCGTCAATCAGAACCAGCGTTTTGTCGTTCGAATTCTTCAGGAAAAACTTCATGTTCATCAAATGCGAACTGTAGGTACTCAAATCATTTTCAATCGATTGTTCGTCGCCAATATCGATAAACAGCTTGTCGAAAATTCCGGTTGCACTGTTTTGGCGAACCGGAATGAGCAATCCGCATTGCAACATGTATTGAAGCAGTCCTACTGTTTTCAGGCAAACCGATTTTCCACCGGCATTCGGACCAGAAATCAGTAAAATATGTTTCTGTGGTGTCAACGTGATATTCAGCGGAACCACTTTCCGGTTTTCGCGGCGTAAAGCCAGCATCAGCAACGGATGAACTGCACTCTCCCACTCCAATTGACATTTATCTTCCAGGTATGGTTTGATAGAATCGGTGTCGATGGCATAAATGGCTTTTGCACGGATAAAATCAATCTTGCCCAGAAACTCGTAGGCCATGACCAAATCGGGCAAATATGGCCGAATGTCGTTCGAGAAAACAGTCAGAATCTTAACTATTTCGCGCATTTCGGCATACTCCAGTTCGCGGATTTCGTTGTTCAGTTCAACCACTTCCGCCGGTTCGATGTACGAAGTTTTTCCGGTCGATGATTCGTCATGCACGATACCGTTCAGTTTACGCTTAAATGCCGAGGAAATTGGAATTACCGCACGTCCGTCGCGCATGGCAACCGAAGCATCATCTTCCACCAAACCATCGTCCTGCGCTTTTTTCAGGATAGACTGCAGCCTTTTCGAAACGCCTGACTGTTTGGTTTGCAATTCCTTGCGGATGCGCGCCAATTCAGGAGAAGCATTATCCTTTATTTTTCCGTATTTATTTAGAATGACATCTATCCGTTCGATAATGTATGGATATACCTGTACGCCGGAAAGTAATCGTTTTAAATACGGAAACTGATCCTCTTTGGTTTGTTTCAGAAAACGGACAATTCCTGAAATCGTTTCGAGCGAGCGTTTCAAGTCGAACAATTCCTGAACTTCGAGAAAGCGGCCTTCAATCCGGATTTTCGACAAGGCTTCGCGAAGATCAAAATAATAACTGGTCGGGAAGTTCTCCATTTCGCGCTGAATAATTACAAACTCATTCACCAGAGAAAGACTCTCAGTCAAATGTTCGTAATTGCTGCTGAATTGGATTTCATCAACCAACTCGCGACCCAGATCGCTCAGGCAGCGACCTTTCAGCAATTCACGGATTTTATCAAATCCAATCTTCGATTCAAAATTTTCAGGATATACCAGTTCCATACCTTTTTATTACGGGTGCAAAAGTACGAAGAAGCATTCAGCTTACAAACTCCATATTTTTCAATGAACTACAATTTGTAATGGATTCTTTATTAAAGATTAACTGTTAATTCATCCTTCCAATTGTTAATTTTTGTTGTATTGCTGTCGTAAAAAGAATCGATTAAAACTTAAAAGTTATTCACATGAAATTCTTATCTGTTTTTTTATTAGTCACTGTATATCTATGTCTTACGTCGCAAACTATGGCGCAAAACAAGACGAATGGTATTGTTTACGAAGACCTAAACCGGAACAACAAGAAGGAGCGTAATGAAAAAGGCTTGCCCAATGTGGGTGTTTCGAATGGGAAAGAAGTTGTACAAACAAATTCAAAAGGTGAATATTCCCTGCCAGTTTCTGACGATAACATCATCTTTGTAATTAAACCGGCAACTCATACCGTTCCTGTAAATGAGTATCAGCAACCACAGTTTTTTTACATTCACAAACCCAATGGTTCGCCAAGCTTGAAATATTCAGGAATTACTCCTACCGGTGAACTACCCAAATCAATAGATTTCCCTCTTATTCCAATCGCTGAAAAAAAACAATTTACCATGCTGGTTTTTGGTGATCCTCAACCTTATAACCTGACCGAAGTAGATTATTTTTATCGTGGAGTAGTTAAAGAAGTTGAAAACATCAAAGGTGTTGAGTTTGGCCTTAGTCTTGGCGATTTGGTTGGCGACAACCTTGATTTATTTCAACCATACAAAAATGCGGTAAAAAATGTTGGAATTCCGTGGTACAACGTAATGGGCAATCACGATGAAAACTATGATGTAAAAAATGATAGCTTAAGTGATGAAAGCTTCGAGCGTGAGTTTGGTCCGGCGAATTATGCCTTCAACCACGGAAAAGTACATTTTATCATTCTCGATGACATTTTATATCCTGATCCGCGTGATCAAAGCGGATACTGGGGCGGCTTCACTAAAGATCAGCTTGAATTCGTAAAAAATGATCTGAAACTAGTCCCGAAAGAAAACCTGATTGTATTGGCTTTCCATATTCCCATAAAAGAAGATGTTGGAGAAGACCCTTTCCGTGAATCCGATCGTGATAGCTTGTTCCTGTTGCTGAAAGACTTTCCGAATACCCTTTCCATGTCGGCACATACACACTATCAGGAGCAGGTTTTCATGACCAAAGCAGATGGATGGCTTCAAACGAAACCGCATCATCATTTTAATGTTGGCGCCTCGTGCGGCGATTGGTACAGCGGCAAACCCAACGAACAGGGAATTCCGATCTCGACCATGCGCGATGGAACTCCGAAAGGATATGTTTTTCTAAAGTTTGATGGAAACAACTATACGTTCGACTACAAAGTCGCCGGGAAACCTGCTGACTATCAGATGGAAATATCAGCTCCAAAAGTAGTCAGGCAAAACAAAAAAACCTCCGCCAGAATCTATGCCAACTTTTTTATCGGGGGACCAGATGATGTGCTGACCTACCGTGTAGATGAAGGGGAATGGCAAACAATGAACCGGGTAATCAATTACGACCCGGCCTACCTCCATTTGCTCCACGAATGGGATTTCAGTGACGAATTAATAGGCGACCGACGACCTTCAAATCAGGTTGATTGTTCACATCTTTGGAGAGGTACCATTCCAACCAACTTACCTTTGGGTAATCACACAATCGAAATAAAGGCAGTGGACATGTTTGGCCGCACCTTCACTCAGCAAAGCAGTTATCGTGTTGCAGAAAAGCTTCAATAGAAAAATATCCAATTCTTGTTTAGCTTGATACTATAATTTCGGTTATTGGTCGTTTGGCACAGGCTACACAAATTCAGGTTCAAAGAATAGGTCTTTTTACCTCTTCACACCTTTCATTCCAGAGGAATGAAAGGTGTGATATTTTTAGGACTAAAGATCCACAACCTTTTCAGAACCAAAGAATACTGCCAATCTTGATCTCATCAGATTAAAATTTCGTTGCAATATCTTAATAAGTTGTAAACATTTATGTAATTGATTTGCAATCGTATAATAACTTTCAATTAAAGTAAGAAAGCTTATACCAACTTACTTTTGCAACCTGTATTTCAGCAAATCCAAATCTATTTCAAAAAAGGAACGAAACTTTAATTCAACAAGTATGAGAAAACTATTTCTACTGCAAATCCTCCTATTGCTATTGTCCGGATTCGGAGCGATGGGGCAAACAAGTATTACAGGAACTGTTAAAAGTCCGGAAGGAGATGCAATTCCAGGGGTAAACATCATCGTGAAGACAACCGGCAATGGAACTATCACTGATTCTAACGGTGCTTACAAAATCAATGCAACATCAGATGCAACCCTTGTGTTTTCATTTATAGGGTACCAAAAAGAAGAAGTAAAAGTGAATAACAGAACCACCATTGATGTTATCCTGAAAAATGAAGATGAACAAATTGATGAAGTTGTTGTGACAGCGCTAGGTATTAAACGCGAAGAGAAAGCGCTCGGATATTCCACCCAAAGCATCACTAGCGAACAAATTACCAGTGCCATGCCAAACAACTGGGCTGGCGGGTTGACTGGGAAAGTTGCCGGGTTGAACATTGTATCTCCCGGAGGGCCACTTGGTTCGTCAAGAATTACCCTTCGTGGCGATGTTTCGCTAAACATGAACGGAAACAATGCCCTGATCGTAGTTGACGGTGTGCCGATGTCGAGCCAGATGACAGGAACCGGATCTGCTTATGGAGCAGGAACAGCAAACGACTTACCTGTAGATTTCGGAAACGGTTTTGCAGATATAAATCCCGATGATATTGAAAACATTCAGGTTTTAAAAGGCGCCAGTGCAACAGCTCTTTACGGCTCGCGTGCAGCAACCGGGGTGATCATGATAACCACTAAATCGGGTAAAAGGAAGACCAAAGGAATTGGGGTAACCTTAAATTCTAACTCGAGTGTTGATGGTGTTCTTAAATGGCCTGATTATCAATACGAATTTGGTCAGGGTGTTCAAACTTATGCACTTGGTGTGGCCGGATCGGAATATGCCGGTGAACTTTACTATTCCTACGGAAAAACTCCTGATGGATTGAACGCTTCCACCAGCGGCACAAGTAGCGCCTACGGGCCGAGATTCGACGCCAGCAAATTGTATTATCAGTTCGATCCAATTACTCAGGCACAAGGACTTGAAAAAACGCCCTGGGTAGCTTACCCCAACAACCGCAAGGATTTATTCAGAACTGGAGTAAATCTGGTCAACAGTGTGGCGATTGACGGACAGGGAGATAAAGGCTCCATGCGTGCTTCGGTCACTTACACAACCAACGAATGGATTCTTCCAAATACCGGATTCGACCGTGTTGTTGCTTCGTTGTCAACCAACTATCAGGTTTCGAAACGGTTAAAACTATCGGCACGAACCAATTATACCAATCGAAAAATCGACAATACTCCGGCAATTGGGTACAACAGTAACTCGATTGCCTATTTCATGATTTTCCAGAACCCGAATGTTAACCTCGACTGGCTTCGCCCCATGTGGAGAACAGGACAGGAAGGGATAAAGCAATTACAGCCATATAGCTCATTCATCGGTAATCCGTTCGTTATCCTGTACGAGAACACCAATGCTTCTCAAAAGCATTCAACGACATCGAACCTTTCGGCTATTTTAGAAATTTCACGGAAACTGGAATTGATGGTACGATCCGGCATCGATTTGGCTTACGACGAACGAGAAATGCAGCGCCCTATGAGCGATGTGGTTTTTGGTAAAGGCTATTACCGCAAACAAAACATTTTTAACTACGAAACAAATGCTGATGCGTTGCTTACCTACCGTGAAACGCTTTCAAACGGATTAAACTTCAGTATTTCTGTCGGAGGTAACCTCATGAAAAGTCACTACAATTTATTGGAAGCATCGGTTACCGGACTGATTACTCCGCGGGTGTACAAGCTTTCGAATGGACAATCGAGTCCTTATGTTGTTTCACTCATTAGAGACAAAGCATTGAACAGCGTTTATGGCTCGGCCAATTTTTCGTGGAAAAACAAAGTATTTCTCGATGTTACCGGAAGAAATGACTGGTCGAGTACTTTACCCGAGCAAAACCGATCTTTCTTTTATCCATCAGTAAGTACAAGTATTCTCCTGAACGAAATTGCCAGTTTACCCAAAGACATTAACAAAGCCAAATTGCGCATTTCGTACGCTCAGGTTGGTAATGATACCGACCCATACAAGACCCAAAAATACTACTCTACAAGTGAATTTCCCGGATCGGCTTCTACCGCCACAACGCTCCACAACATCGATTTTAAACCTGAAATTTCGTCGAGCTTTGAAACCGGCTTAGACCTGAAGATGTTTAAAAATAGGTTAGGAGTCGATTTCACCTTCTACCACAATGTTACCCGAAATCAGATTATTGATGCTCCAATGGACGCTTCAACAGGTTATTATCGGGCAACAATCAATGCCGGAAAAGTTCAGAACCAGGGTTTTGAATTGATGTTGAACGGTACACCGGTAGAAACCAGAAATTTCAAATGGACAACAGGATTTAGCTGGTCGAAAAATGAAAATAAAATTCTGGAACTTGCTGAAGGAATGGACGAAAACCAGTTACTCAGTTCAATAGGTTCAGTATCAATTATTGGCCATGTGGGCGGAAGTACCGGCGACCTCTGGGGGTATAAACTGGTAAGGAATGATGCCGGCGAAGTTGTAATCGGATCCAATGGTCTGACTGTTTTATCAACTGATATTGATTACATCGGAAGCGCCTATCCGGCATGGAAAGGTGGAATGTACAACGAATTCAAATACAAAAACTTCAAACTTAGCATTCAGTTCGATGGACAATATGGTGGAATTGTGTACTCGCAAGCTCACCACAAAATGACAGAACAAGGGAAACTGGGATTTACCCTGAACGGCCGTCTTCCCGGAACAGAGTTCTACATCGCAAAAGACGACCCACGTATTTTAGCAGATGCCAACCTGGCCAAAAAGAACATCGGAGGATTTTACATGGTAGCTCCGGGAGTTGTTGATGCCGGCAACGGAACTTATACAGCCAACACCAAACTAATCACTGTTGAAGCTTATTACAAAGAATTATACCGGATTGCCAATGTGGAAACCAACTCGTTCGACGCTTCATTCCTGAAACTTCGTGAAGTAAGGTTAGAATATGATTTACCAAAGTCGGTTCTGTCAAAAACACCTTTCGAGAAAGCCGCATTGGCTCTGTATGGCCGAAACTTGATGATGATCACTTCATTCCCGATGTTCGATCCTGAAGCAGCAGCGCTCAATGGCGGAACCATTACTCCGGGGGTTGAAACAGGTCAGTTACCATCTACACGCACAACAGGTATCAATTTAACCCTGAGTTTCTAATACAAAAACAAAAATCAAGAAAATGAAAGCATTCAAAATCTATTTCATAATAGTCCTTTTAGGAATCATTCTCGGTTCGTGCGAAAATTTCGATGAGATGAATACCGATCCAAACCGCATGGACAAAGTAACACCCGGAGCTATGCTCAACCCGATTCTCTATGAGCTATCGGTTTTTAACTGGAACCGGTCGAATAGTTTCACCATGCAACTGATGCAGGTTTCGTTGCCAACCAACAGCAGTGGAGGTGTTACCCGGTATATTTTTAACGACAATACAGGCAACAGCACCTGGGACACTTATTACCGCTGGCTGAATAACATCAAGGAAATGGAAGAACTGGCAAAAGAGTTCAACGAACCCAATTACCGGGCTGTAGCATTAACATTGAAAAGTTGGGTTTATCAACTTTTAACTGATTCGTTTGGCGATGTTCCAATGTCGGAAGCCAGTCGCGGTGCAGATGGTTTATTACAACCAAAATTTGACACACAGGAACAAATCTACAACCAGATAATTGCCGATTTGGATACAGCCAACACTCTTTTCAACACAGCAATCGGGTTAAAATACAATACCGATGGCGAGCTTTTGTTTGGGACAACCGATGTGCTAGTATCTGGTCAGTCAGCCGGAATTTTGAAATGGAAAAAGTTCTGTAATTCAGTTCGGTTGCGAGTCGCTATGCGTATGGTTAACAGCAACAACGCCAAAGCCAAATCCGAAGTTGAAACCATTTTGGGAAATTCAACCCTCTACCCTATTTTTACCAAAAATGATGAAGCTGCCTTGTTGCCTCTTTCCGGCGTATTTCCGCAGGAACCTCCAATGACCCGCCCTCAGGATTTTACAGCATACCGTGGAGTTGCAAGTTTTTTTATCGACAACTTAAATACTTGGAGCGATCCGCGAAGAGATATTTTCTGTACCAAATCGAACGATGTTTTTGTTGGCTGGCCAAGTGGGTATAATATTGCACCAACCAATCCGGCAACACCCTCGAACATGAACCAGAACCTGGCAAAAGCTCCTGTAAAAGTTGTTTTATTGCCGTATGCCGAAATTGAATTCATTCAAGCAGAAGCAGCTTACTATGGATGGAATATTGGAAGCAAAACGGCAAAAGAGGCTTATGAAGCTGGGGTAAAAGCGGCCATCGAACAATGGGGTGCAGTTGTTCCTGCCACCTATTTCGAGAATGAAGCGGCCAGCTACAACAATACACTGGAAAGAATCATGCTTCAGAAATATTACGCCATGTTCTTTTGCGATTATCAACAGTGGTTCGAGCACATGCGTACCGGCTTCCCCGTTTTACCATTGGGTGATGGCGTTCCGCAGGGAAACAAAATGCCAAATCGTTTTAAATATCCTGAAACCCTTCAGCGAACCAACTTAGCGAATTATCAGGAAGTAAAACAACGGATGGGCGGCGATACTTTTAATAATAAATTGTGGTGGCAGAAATAAAATGCCAGATAAATCAAAAGAAATGAAAAAGATTCAATTCATAATTTTGGCATTTCTAGCAATATCGCCAGTTTTTGCCCAACAGAATCTGATTGCGCTGCAATCAGTTAAAGAAACACCGGAAGAACGAAAACCATCGAAACCGGAGAGTAACCATGAACAATTCGTTTTTAAAGTTTACAACACATCCGATATGCCGAAAGGTGAAATTGATCCTCATTTTTTAGGTGACGAAATTGCCAGTAAATGGACAGTTGTCAACGAACTGTATCTTCGGAAAGGTGAAGTCAGTGTGGGATTTAGTACATCGTACACCGAAACAGTAAAACCATCGGTCTTTAATGCTGTTTATCGCTTAAACAATCACTTCAAAAGGGCAGTAAACAAAGGACTTATTCAACGGGAGGAAGCTCAGAAACAATTCTCGTGGATACTGGACTGTGCTGTAGCAATTTTCCATTGCGACGAAACCGGGAAGTTTGAAACGGCACTGATGAAAGTAAAAGATCCGGAACAGATAATCCAGCTTTTCAATTCAGTACGAATCGAAAAGATATAAAAAGTAAGTAAAAAGAGCGTCTCTGTTTGAAACGCTCTTTTTAGTTAGATGTTTTGCTTTAATCTTTCGGGACTTTCTCTCCCGGAAACCTGACTGCCCATTCTTTCCAGAAAAGGCTGACTTCTGATTTCATTTCCTTGTGCAACATCAGGATACCGAATAGATTAGGGAGTGTCATTAGCGCAATGGTAATTCCTGAAAATGTCCAGATAATTGTGGTGTCGGTAAACGAAGCCAGGAAAAACCCGATAACATAAACGATACGGAAATACATATCAGCCTTCACGCCAAACAAAAATGTAACGGCCCGGCCACCATAATACGACCATGAAATAGCTGTTGAAAATGCAAACAGAAGAATTCCGATGGAAACGATATATCGGCCATAATCGCCAAACCAGCTTTTGGTAAAAGCTTCAGTTGTAAGTGGTGCGCTATGAATAAGTGATTTTCCGGAGAAAAATAATTTATCGGTGTTGCTCACAATTCCGTTTTTAACAGGAACTTCGCCAGTCAGGTTTTGCCCGTTTTTCTGAACCAAAACGTTTTCGGCCAGCGACCTGGCATTGACAACAGTCACATCATTTGTGATATGACCATCAGCTACATTCAGATTTCCGGTAAATACATCCAAATCCTTCTTTCCGGCAATGTAATCATGCAAAGTCTGTACGCCTTCAGGTGTTTGGTCAGAATATGTGCCATTTAAAATAGTCATATCTGAATACTGAAACTGGTTGTCGATTTTTTCGTTCCAGGTGCCTGCTGACAAAATAACGAGCCCGGTAAGTGAACAAATAATAATGGTATCAATAAAAGGTTCGAGCAAAGCGACCAAACCTTCGGAAACCGGTTCGTGCGCCCGGGCTGCAGCATGAGCAATTGGCGCGGATCCCTGGCCAGCTTCATTGGAAAACAAGCCACGATTAACGCCACGGTTAAAAGCGAACGAGAAACCTGCACCCAAAAAGCCGCCGACAGCAGCGGTTCCGGTAAAAACATCGTGAACAATTGAAATCAGCGACGGAATAATATTTTCGTAATTGTATCCGATAACTCCAACGGCTCCAAGGAAATAAATGATAGCCATAAATGGCACGAGCTTTTCGGTGATTTTGGCGATACGCTTGATCCCCCCGATAATTACAAAAGCCAAAATAACTGCCAACACTGCACCGGTAATGATTGGTTTTATTCCAAATGTTGAAAAAGCCGAACTGGCAATACTGTTAATCTGCGGCAAACTTCCGGTTCCAAAAGAAGACAGAACTGTGGCAATGGCAAAAATTACAGCCAGCCATTTCATGTTCAACCGGTTTTTCATGTAGTACATCGGGCCGCCCGCAACTGACCCGTCTTCTGCAAATTCGCGGTATTTATGCGAAAGGGTAACCTCCACGAACTTGGTAGTCATACCAATCACCGCAGTCATTAACATCCAGAATAAAGCGGCAGGACCGCCCAAATGAATGGCCAACGCCACACCGGCAATGTTTCCGGTACCAACAGTTCCTGAAAGGGCAGTTGCCAGCGCCTGAAAATGCGAAGTGTCGCCTTTATCGCTTTCCCGATCAAATTTTCCACGAACAATGCGGATTGAATGTCTTAAATACCTGAACTGGGGAAATTTCAGGTAAATGGTGAAAAACAGCCCTGTTCCAAGCAGAAAATAAACAAACCACTGAGAACTACCCACATAACTATCAATTAACGTCAAAAATTCATTCAATTTCTGCATATTCAGGTATTTATAAAGGTGAATGGCTGATAAAAATAATAATATCTTTTTAACCTAAAGCAATTTTACAAAATGACATACTCCCAAAGCTGCTTTTGTAAGATATTTCTGGTCAGAAAAGTTATTGAAATGTTAAGGACTTAAAATTGCTTTGCTTTCGCGTATTTAGTTCTCATTTTTGCATAAATTTGTTCTCGAAATCACCAAAACAGAAAACTATGCTACCAAAATTTTTGCTTGCCGACAATTCACAGGAAATGCCTGACATGCTTTATGTTGTACACAATGAAACTCCGCGTTTTATTGTGGGAAGCGACATCGAAGATTTTTCAGTAAATCAGACCATTTACTGGATTGATGAAAAACCTTTGGACAAAGATCTTATCACTCAACTTCTCGAAGAAGCTGAAGAGTTTCTGGAAGCTGAACTCGAAAATCAGGACAATTATTTTGAAGACGGGGAGGACGACTAATCATGGCAAATCCGAAACGACTAACCAGATCAAGTGAAAAAATGGTTGCCGGGGTTCTGGCCGGAATTGCTGACTATTTAGACATGGATCCTACAATTATTCGGATCATATATGTTGTTTTGTCGATTGCCAGCGTTGGATTTCCCGGCATTATAGCCTACCTGATTATGTGGGCCATTATTCCTGAAAGAAAAACAGTTTAATCCCGGGCTACTTGCTTCAAACTTAGTTGAATTCGCTTGCGCTGCAAATCGAGTTCAATGACTTTGACACGCACATGCTGATGCAATTTCACTAGGTCTGTCGGATCGTTTATAAAGCGGTCGGCCAGTTGCGAAACGTGTACCAGTCCGTCCTGTTTCACGCCCACATCAACAAAAGCCCCGAATTTGGTAATATTCGTTACAATTCCGGGAAGCACCATTCCTACCTGCAAATCTTCAACTTTGTAAATATCCGGAGCAAATTCAAACACTTTCAGTTCTGTTCGCGGGTCGCGCCCGGGTTTGGCCAATTCCTTGTTTATATCCTGAAGGGTAGGCAAACCGATTTCGCGGGTTACATAATTCTCCCAGATTACTTTTTCACGAAGATCTTTGTTCACAATCAATTCCTGAATGCTGCAATTTAAATCTTTGGCAATTTTCTTCACCACAATATAAGATTCAGGATGTACCGCAGAATTATCCAACGGATTCTCAGCTTCCGGAATCCGCAAAAATCCGGCTGATTGCTCAAAAGCTTTGGCGCCCATGCGTGGCACTTTCAGAATTTCGGTGCGCGAACCAAACGGACCGTTTTCTTTCCGGTAATCAACAATATTTTGCGCCAGTTGCGAGCCAAGTCCGGAGATATAGGTGAGCAAATGCTGTGAAGCAGTATTCACGTTTACGCCTACCATATTTACACTCGATTCTACTACTTTATCGAGACTGTTCTTCAGTTTTCTCTGATCGACATCGTGCTGATACTGTCCCACTCCGATTGATTTCGGATCAATTTTCACTAGTTCGGCCAACGGATCAAGCAGGCGTCGGCCAATGGAAACTGCACCCCGGACAGTCACATCGTAATCCGGAAATTCGTCACGTGCAATTTTCGAAGCCGAATAAATCGAGGCCCCATCCTCTGAAACTACAAAGACAGGAAGTTCGCGGTCGAACTGAAGTTTTTTAATGAATGCTTCTGTTTCGCGGCTTGCGGTGCCATTGCCGATTGCAAATGCTTCAATTTGGTACAAACTTACCAACGAAGTAATTTTTCGGGCCGATTGTTGAATCTCCTCCTGAGGTTTATGCGGATAAATGGTATCGTTGTGCAACAAATTCCCCTGGGCATCGAGGCAAACAACTTTGCAGCCAGTACGGTAACCCGGATCCAGAGCCAGCACCCGCTTTTGACCAAGTGGCGCGGCAAGCAACAGTTGCCGCAAATTATCGGCAAAAACACGAATCGCTTCTTCGTCGGCTTTTTCTTTCGATAGATTGGCAAATTCTGTTTCAATCGAAGACGCGAGCAAGCGTTTGTACGCGTCTTCAACAGCAAGCTCCATCTGGTTGGTGCTGGCATTGTTACTGTGAATAAAAAATCGCTTCAGGCGAAATACTGGTTCCTCACTTTCAGGCGAAACGGATACACGTAAAATTCCTTCATTTTCACCCCGCCGCATGGCCATTAGCCGGTGCGACGGACATTTCTTCAAAGGTTCGCTCCAGTCAAAATAATCGTGAAATTTGGCACCTTCTTCCTCTTTCCCTTTAACTACCTTGCTCTTTATGAAAGCGCCGCGGTCAAATTCACGCCTCACAATGGCTCGTGCTTTTTCATTTTCATTGATCCATTCGGCAATAATATCGCGTGCACCGGCCAGTGCTTCTTCAGCGGTTTCAACCAAATCATTCACAAACGACTGAGCTCTCCTATCCAAATTTGCCTCAAACTGCTTCATGATTATTTTGGCCAATGGTTCCAGACCTTTTTCGCGAGCGATGGTTGCCCGGGTCCGGCGTTTGGGTTTATAAGGCAAATAAATATCTTCCAGTTCTGTGGGATCAAAACAATCGTCAACGCGTTTTTTCAATTCAGGCGTAAGCAGCTCCTGCTCCTGAATGGTCTTCAAAATCGTTTCCTTGCGCTTCAGCAATTCCTCCATTTTTTCGGCAGCATCTTTAATATTCTCAATCTGAACTTCGTCGAGACTTCCTGTTCGTTCTTTCCGGTACCTCGAAATAAATGGGACAGTTCCTCCTTCATTCAGTAATTGTATGGTATTTGAGACCTGAATATGATTTATACTTACCTGTTGAGCAATGAGTTGTATGATTTTTTGATCCATTTTGAGTCTTTGAAAAATGTCGTCCGAAGGTAACTCTTTTAAAGATATTTTAATGGACACAGGTAGGGAATAACTTCGGAATTAAATAACTTGCCAACTCGTTTTTAATCTCAATTTGCAACTAAACCATTTATTCAAAGTGCACAATAACATAACTTATTCATCCATAAAAATAATTTTCAGACATGAAACAAATTGAAAATCTATCGGAAAACACATCCTACACGGCAGTGAACATGGGCAATTTATCCGAATTAATGAATTATTCCCTGATTCATCCGGTAAATAAAAAACTCATTGAAGGCAAAGTGTTTTTGAAAGATGCCACAAAAGCCACTGGCACCGAAATTTCGTTTAATTCCCTCCCTCCGAAAACAGAGCAACCTTATTTTCACATCCACCGAAAAAACGAAGAAACCTACATTATTTTGAAAGGGTTTGGCTTTTTTCAAGTTGATGAAGACTGTTTCGACATAAAAGAAGGCAGCGCTATACGAGTTGCGCCACAAGGGAAACGTGGCATCTGCAATTCTTCTGACGAAACCATGATTTATATGGTAATCCAGTCGAAAGAAAATTCGCTGGAGGAACACACTACAGCCGATGGGGAAAGGCTCTCCTTCGAACCGAAATGGAGATAAACATTCCATTGAATTGATCTTGAATAACACATTATTTTCATTATTTTAGTGCCCTAACCACAAAACATTCAAGCTATGAAAAGACTTATTGGATCAATGTTGCTTTTATTGACGATTGTATTATTTGTAACTCCTCAACTTCAGGCAGAAGTAAAAAACAAACCTTTACTGGGTGAGTGGAAATATGAAGTTAGTGATGCCCCTTATGGCTATGAAAAAGGCAGCCTGATTTTTTCGGAAAAAGATGGAAATACAATTTGTGTGATCAAAGTCGAAGCCGGAGAATTGCCTGCCAGTAACCTGAAAATTGAAAAAAATAAAATTACATTTTCAACTATGGTTGAAGGCGAAACAGTTAATGTTGAATTAATAAGAGAGAAGAATAAACTTTCTGGAAAAGTCGACAGTCCTGAAGGCCCTAAAACGATGACGGCACAGAAAAAATAGATTATTTGCAACCTGACAAGAAGCCGGATTTCAAGATTGATATCCGGCTTTTTTGTTCGATAACTACAGTTGGCCTTTGACCTGTAATGGTTCAAATTTTCGTATCTTCTTTTTGAGTCTGAATCCAAATAATAGGGCGGCAGTCGACAATCCGAAAACAAAACCGATCCAAACGCCGGAATACCCAAAATTAAACACAAATGCGAGCAGGTAACTAATCGGCAAACTCACCACAATATACGAGAAGAAGGCTATAAACATAGGTACCCGGACGTCAGCCATTCCCCGTAAAGCTCCCAATAAAACAACCTGAACCCCATCCGAAATCTGAAAAAAGGCAGCAACAATAAGCAACCCTGCCGCCACTTCAATTACAGCCGGATCGGAAGTAAACAAATGCGGTAACTGATTCCGGATAAGAACAAAAAGAATTCCCATTGTCGACATAAATGCAACAACCATGTGCAAGGATGCAAAAACAGCATGCTTTAATTCGGGTTTATTTCTTTCTCCAAATGCATGACTTACACGAATGGTCGTTCCTGAAGCCAATCCAAACGAGATCATATAAGTCATTGAAGCCATGCTGATGGCGATCTGGTGTCCGGCCAAAGATTCTTTTGAAATCCATCCCAACATAATAGCGCCTAAACTGAATGATAATACTTCTATAACCATTTGCGAACCTATTGGAAAGCCAATAGAAATAATTCGTTTAATTTTTTGTTTATCAAACCTGGAATGAAAGGCCTCAGTTAAATAATTCGTGAACTTTTTTTGTTTGTAAAACACGATCAGGAATAAAACAGGCATAATCATTCTTGAAATAAGCGTGGAATATCCGGCGCCATTCAATCCAAAAGCAGGCGAACCAAATTTCCCGTAAATTAAAATGTAGTTCAGCCCAATATTTAGCAAATTGCTGATAATCGTAATTACCATGGCAATCTTTGTATTTCCGATACCTTCGAAAAACTGTTTGAACGAAAAAAACAGCATCAATGGAATAAGCGATGAAACCTGGATCAGGTAATACGGGATAGCCATTTTTACTACTTCAGCACTTTGGCCCATTCGATGCATAAAAAGCACAACCGATGACATCAATGCGGATAAAACAATTGAGGAAACAAAGTAAACAAGCACTCCGTTTTTAAACCAGCTTCCCGTATTTTGCCGATTTTTTGAGCTAAACGACTGGCCAACCAATGGAGTTAGTCCAAGTGTTATTCCAAGCCCGAATAACATACCGACATGGAACACATTGATGGCAAACGATGCCGCCGCCAATTCAGTTGTTCCAACGTGGCCAACCATCATATTGTCAGCGAGGTTAACAGTAACCTGGCCAATTTGCGAAAATATTACAGGGAAAGCCAATGCCATATTTTTCCGGTATACCGGAATGTAATCAGAAAAGCCCACAGATTTTGATTCAAAAATTCAGGACAAAGAAACGAATTATAAGGAAAACCAATAACTGAATTTAATCATAAACACATTTTCAGAATTTACTTTCGGGATGCTACTAAAGCTTTTCCAGATTGATTGACCAAGCTGATCGGAATATGTTGAGCGGGTGTTTGTCCAAACCAGGTACAAAGTCGATCCGGGCCTGAATTCCCACCGGCCAACCAAATTCGATCTGAATTCCTGAAAATTAAAATCGGGATATTTAATGGTGTATTCCGTGGTTCCCTGCCGTTTCAATTCATAAAAACCTGCGGAACTGGTTATTTTATCCAGACTGATATATCTTTTATCCAGCGATTTGTTCGATGCATCGGCAACTTCCCTGAAATTTGTATAAGTTCCGGTTGATGCATAAGGATTAGCGTAGTACTGAATCGAAATTTCAGGAGAGACAAAATATTCGAAACGCAGGGTCGACGAAATGGTATTCCGGTCGATAGTTCCAACCAAATATTGCGTTTTGCCTGAAAGATCGACGACGCTTCTTACAAACTGGTGGTGATCGATGGTGTGATCGAATACTGTTCGCGAAGTAATGCTAAAACGATCGCTGAGTTGCCAGCGCCAAAAGGCTGTAAAATATCGGGTTTTAGAAACTTTATCAGAATAAAATCTCATCCGAGGACCGAATCCAACCAATAAATCCTTTACCGAGTTTGACTGAATGAATAGTTCGGTATCGTAATAATCGTCTTTGTAAAGATTTGGGCCGCCACGCAACTCACGCGTATCGTAAATACCAAAATACTTGTTCAAATTCAGGTGGATATTCCAAAGGTTGTTAAATTGCAGATATCCAAGAATCTTAAGGTGATCCATCGTATTTTCAAACCCATAGCTCCAGTTATGTTCCTGCTGAAAATCAACCGAATAACTCCGTATACTTCCTTTTGGCTTGCTAACTTTATAAGTCAGGTTAACTCTTTGTTCGAAAATATCAGCCTGGTACAAATAGCCCACATCATTAAAATCAACGCCTGGAGAACGCCAGTTTAGGGTTCCAATAGCCCTGAACTTTCCGCTGCGTTTCCCCCCTTTCAGCATACCTCCCCATCCAGAAAGACTGGTTCTGTTAGAGTCATATTCCAGGTAATCGGCGTCAACACGTTGAAAATAATGAACGGGTGACGATTGTAACCTTGAAATTGCTTCCTTGTCGCCATTGATATCACTGAAAAAACCTTTAAAATCGACAAAATATTTTCGCTTTTTCCAGTTGTGCTGAAAATCAATTCCACCAGCTAAAGATGATTTCGACAAAAAAGCAAGATGATCGTCTTTAATACTCCTTAAAGTTGAGGTTACCATTCCTCCCAACACAGTATTTCCTTTGTTAAGATCCTGTTTTATTCGCCCAACCATAAAAGTGGTAAATGGTTCAACAGCCAATTTATCTTTAGAGCCGGAACTGTAAATCGTTGCATTTTCTTTGGCTGTTATACTTTGTACAACACCAACTGAAAGTCCTTTCTTGGTTTTTCCGGTCAATTTTAAAGCGCTTAAAATAGGCGTATTGTCAGCAATCGAAATTGTTTGGTTATCTTCCAGATCTGGAGAATAGCTTGGTGCATGCCCAATCCTCCGGCTGTAAAACAACATATCGTCGCCGGCCGCAAAATCGAGTATTGTATTTCCTTCCAGAAAGAATGGCCGTTTTTCTTCATTAAAAACTTCATACGAAGTCAGGTTTAGTACAGAAGGATCGGCTTCGACCTGCCCAAAATCCGGATTAATGGCGTAATCCAGTGTAAATCCTGAATTCAGGCCAACTTTCCCGTCAAGGCCAAAACCATAATTCATTTTGTTTTCCTGATCGGTATTTGGGCTAAAACGAGTGCTTAAATAAGGCAAAAATTCGTAATTTGTTTTTGGGTTTATTCCTTTAATTCCATGAAGTTCACCAAATAAGTATACCATTGCAGGAGCATCTATCGGAATTAGTTTCCATTGGTCTTCCTCATTTAACCTGTCAATCCAGCGATAAACATGCATTCCCCAAACCTGTTCTTCTCCCGGAGCAAAACGAAGCTGACTGAAAGGTATCTGCATTTCGGAAGTCCACAATGAATCATATACCTGAGCTTTTCCGTCCCACACCGCGTCCCAGTTAAAATCCCAGAGATAGGCACCAAGGTGAACCAAATCAACCTTTTGACCTGACGCGGCCACATTGAATTCGTATGCCGTCTGTTTGTCGTGATAAGAATCGAATGCAACTCCTGCAATATCGCCAACAGGATCATCTCTTCGCCCCAGAATTGGCCTGATTTTTCCAGGACCTTTGTCGTAACATTTAAAAGCGACGTACAGATTGTTGTTATCGTACAGGATTTTTATTTCAGTATCCTGCGAAGGACTTTTTCCCTGGTTGGGAACCTGTTGAGTAAATCCACCGGCCCATTCTCCTTCTTCCCAACATGCATCAGTTAATTTTCCATCGATTTTTGGACGCTTATCAATTTTTGTGGCAAAATAAATCCGCTTGGTTCCGGCAAGCCGGTTTACCGTAGAATCGGCCGAAAGATTGTATTTTTCTGAAACTTGAGCGTAAGACGTCAAAACTCCGTAAGTCAGGAATAGGAAGATTAAAACAGGGCGAAATATCATAAGTCAATGTTTGGGTGAGCAAATATATGTGAAAATATGCATTTATATATATGTTAATTGTATTTTTTTTATCAAAAACAGAATCAAATCCGCAAACAATTCCTACTTTCCGTGGTTTTTAAACCTTGGTGAAAATATTGAACGAACAAATTCATGTTTTGAAATAACATCTGTTACATGCTAAAAATTACAAAAATTCTTGTTGCAAATCGTGGCGAAATAGCCATTCGAATCATGCGAACATGCCGTGAAATGGGCATTTCAACTGTTGCAGTTTTTTCTGATGCCGACCGAACATCCATGCATGTCAGGTATGCTGATGAGGCCTATCACATTGGTCCATCGCCTTCGGCAGAGAGCTATTTAAATTCTGATAAAATTATTGAAGTTGCGAAAAAATCAAAAGCCGACGCCATTCACCCGGGTTATGGTTTCTTGTCGGAAAATGCAAATTTTTCTAAAAAGTGTACTGAAAACGGGATTAAATTTATTGGTCCCTCTCCTGAAGTGATCAACCAGATGGGCGATAAAATCCAGGCCCGGTTAACCATGATTGCTGCCGGCGTTCCTGTAGTTCCCGGAACAACCGAAAGCGTTAAAACGGAAAAAGAGGCTCTCGATACTATTCGTGAAATTGGGCTGCCGGTTATGGTTAAAGCTTCTGCTGGTGGCGGTGGAAAAGGGATGCGACTTATTACTGATGAAAAAGATATTGTATCGCTTGTCCGTTCAGCACGTTCCGAAGCCAAATCGTCATTTGGAAACGACTCTGTTTATATCGAAAAATACATTTCATCGCCTCACCACATCGAATTCCAGGTTCTGGGTGATCAATATGGAAATGTCATTCATTTATTCGAACGGGAATGTTCAGTACAACGTCGGCATCAAAAAATGATCGAAGAAACTCCTTCCCCACTTATGACTCCTGAACTTCGCAAAGAAATGGGTGAGTATGCTGTTGAAGCTGCCAAAGCTGTAAATTACGAAGGTGCCGGTACTATTGAATTTTTAGTGGACAATGACCTGAATTTCTATTTTCTGGAGATGAATACCAGGCTTCAGGTTGAACACCCCATTACTGAGCGTGTTACCGGAATCGACCTTGTTAAGCAGCAAATTTTAATTGCTGAAGGACACCCGCTAACAATTACTCAGGAGAAATTGCGACAGACAGGCCATGCCATTGAGTGTCGTATTTATGCTGAAGATTCTGACAATAATTTTATGCCAAATCCCGGCAAAATTTACAACATCACCCAACCACTCGGGCTTGGAGTAAGAACCGACGGATATGTGTATGAAGGTTATGAAATCCCGATTTTCTACGACTCAATGATTTCGAAACTGATTGTTTGGGCCGAAAACAGGAATGAGGCTATCGAGCGCATGAAACGGGCTCTTTATGAATACAAAATCACAGGTGTGAAAACATCCATTAAATTTCTGGAACGTATCATGGATACCAAAGATTTCAGGAGTGGAAATTATGACACAAACTTTATTGAGAAGAACAAAACGGAACTACTTTCTGAAGCCAAATGCCCGTCAGACTGTGAAGATATGATTATCATAGCCGCTTACATCGAATATCTCGACCGGCTGAATATTGCACAAACATCAAAAGGCATGTATCCGGCTCAAAACCGTTGGAAAAAATACACTTATCAAAAGAATTTTGAACGTTTATAATCCCCCGTAAATATATGTCTATAGAAATTAAACTGGATAAAAGAATTGCTTCTGTTGAGATTTTAAAACAATTTGAAAACCTGCTTGAGATTAAAGTTGATGAAAAAGTTTATCAAATTGACCTGATGCATAACGATGAAGGAATATTTTCGATTCTTGCAAACGGACATTCGTTTAACATCGAACTGGTTCCTCAGGCCAAAGCAAAACATTACACAGCATACACACTTTATGACACGTACGAAGTAGAAGTAATTGATGCAGAATCAAGATATCGCCGCAACCGTTCATCGTCCACGCAATTAACTTCAGAAAATAACATTACGTCGCCAATGCCCGGAAAAGTTGTAAAGATTCCGGTTATTCAGGGCGACCTGGTAAAAAAAGGTGATACTGTTATTACAATTTCAGCAATGAAAATGGAGAGTGAATACAAATCGCCGATTGACGGAACAGTTATCAAAATTAATGTTAGTGAAGGAAGCACAGTAGACGCAAATCAGGTATTAATAGAAATCGAATAAATACTAGAATATGGATTTAAAAGCCAAGTTTGACCAGTTTGAAACCCTGAACCGCGAGGCAGAAGCTGGTGGAGGCAAAGAACGCATTGAGAAACAACACAGCTCGGGCAAAAAAACAGCCCGTGAACGGATTGAGATGTTACTCGATCCGGGAACATTTAACGAAATCGACAAAATGGTTACCCACCGGGCTACCGATTTCGGAATCGATAAGCAAAAATTTCCGGGTGATGGCGTGGTTTCCGGATATGGAAAAATTGAAGGCCGGCTGGTCTACGTTTTTGCACAGGACTTTACCGTTTTCGGTGGAACGTTGAGCCGCACCAATGCCGACAAAATTATTAAGATTCAGAACATGGCCATAAAAATGGGAGCACCATTGATTGGCTTAAACGACTCAGGCGGTGCGCGTATTCAGGAAGGCGTTGAAAGCTTGGCCGGATATGCCGATATATTTTACAACAATGTGCTTTCTTCAGGAGTGATTCCTCAAATTAGTGCCATACTGGGGCCATGTGCCGGAGGCGCCGTTTATTCGCCTGCACTGACTGACTTTATTTTTATGGTTGAAAAAACCAGCCACATGTTTGTTACCGGTCCTGAAGTAATTAAAACAGTAACGCACGAAGATGTTAGCAAGGAAGAACTTGGAGGCGCCATTACTCATGCCTCGAAAAGTGGTGTAGCACATTTCACCGGCAGCGACGAAGAAACAACGTTAATGATGGTTCGTGAACTTATGAGTTTTATTCCATCGAATAACATGGAAGAACCGCCTGCCAAAATCTGCACAGATCCTGATGATCGCTCGGATGCTTTGCTGAACCAAGTGGTTCCGGTTGACCCAAACAAGCCCTACGACATCAAAGATATCATCAATAAAATTATTGATGACGAGCATTTTCTGGAAGTTCAGCCACATTATGCTGCAAACATTGTAATTGGTTTTGCCCGTATGGGAGGAAGACCTATTGGAATTGTTGCCAATCAGCCTGCTCACCTGGCCGGTGTGCTCGATATAAATTCCTCAGCCAAAGCTGCACGTTTCGTTCGTTTTTGCGATGCATTTAATATTCCATTGGTAACATTGGTTGATGTTCCGGGGTTCTTGCCTGGAACTGCTCAGGAATTCGGTGGAATTATTAAACATGGCGCCAAATTACTTTATGCATTTGCCGAAGCCACGGTTCCAAAAATCACGCTCATTACCCGCAAAGCTTATGGCGGCGCGTACGATGTGATGTCGAGCAAACACATTGGCGGGGATGTAAATCTGGCTTATCCAACGGCTGAAATAGCAGTTATGGGACCTGAAGGTGCAATCAATATTTTGTACCGTGGTAAATTATCTGATGATGAAAAAGCCAATGCTGTTGAAGAATACCGTGATAAATTCGCTAATCCATACCGGGCCGCATCGCTTGGTTATATCGATGAAATTATCCTGCCAAAGGATACCAGGTTTAAGATCATTCAGGCTCTAAACATGACACATAACAAGCGAAAATCGAATTTGCCGCGTAAACATGGAAATATTCCATTGTAGAGAACAAAGCACATCCTTTTGCGTACAGAAAACTGAACGAATGCAAAGGGAGGTGCTATTATGAAATCTTTACACGCAAAAAGTAACAAATATGTTCCTGGTATTCTGATTCTGATCGCCGGAATTCTGGCATTTGCAATGTTATTTAGTCCATTACGCAATGTAGGAATCATAATAATTTCAATTGCAGCTTTGTATTTGGCCAGCGCTGCTTATTCAAGCACAACCAAATCAAATAAAGGGCAATTCAGAAGCAAAACACGGGATCGGATGTTAAAAGAATCGTATAAGAACAAGTAGAAATAGCCGGAGATTTTCGGCTATTTTAATATAACCGATTTCAGGATTTTACCACACGAATTTCAATCGTATGTGAATAACCATATTTACCAACACTCAGAAGATATTTTCGCAACAAAATCTGGCCAGATCTTAAACATAACCGGCAGAAAGTAACCCAACAGGAAATGTTTTACAGACAGAATTTCAGGATATTTAACACAAGCGCACCGATTTTTCAATCTTTTCTTTTTATTTTGCAGACTTGTTGAAGCCTGAACTTTCATGCACATTACATGCATAGTAAAAGTTTTGCACTGAAGTTTTTTTGAAATTCATACTGAAAATGAGAAATATTGCAGTGAATATCAGATTGATAATCATTCGGTTTATCGATTTTTTTTACACCCCGTTGCGTAAATATATCCCGCTGGAAACATTCCGCTACGGGGCTACCGGAGGATTTAACACGGCACTCGATATTTTTCTGTATTTTATTTGCTACAACTTTGTGCTCGACAAACGACTGGTCGATTTGCAGATTGTATCCATCAGCCCACACATTGCCGCATTTTTGATTGTTTTTCCAATTACATTTTTTACAGGTTTTTTGCTGGCCAAATACATTACGTTTACTGAATCAGAGATTCGTGGACGAACTCAACTCATCCGTTACATGATTTCGGTTTCAGGTTCTATTTTCCTGAATTACTTCTTCCTGAAATTGCTGGTTGAATATGGAGGTTTATGGCCAACACTTGCCAAAATTATCACGACCAGCATCGTAGTTGTTTATAGTTATTTTACGCAGAAATTCTTCACATTTAAAACGACTGGACTGGTCACATCCTGAATTAATTTCATGTACAGCATAAACAATTACGATTATATAATAAACGACTGGCGTTGGATTAGTTTACAAAAACTGGGCAGAATTTCGAAACTTGAATTCTCGCTGCGATCAAGTGACAGCGGTGACTTTGGCATGAACACACCCGGTTATTTCTGTATCGGCAACCTGAACCATGAGGTTCCCACGGCAGCCACGGAAATTAAACAACTTCATGCTTCGGTTTACCCGAATCCGTTCACCGACTTCCTGACTATTTCCGGAATTAGTGAAAGTGCAAATGTTTCTATTTCAGATATTTCAGGAAGAAAAATTGCTGAATACAAAGACGTAACCAACAACCAAAATCTTTCGGGTCTGAGCGGTTTAAAATCAGGAATTTATATGGTGAAAGTTACTGAAGGAAAAAATACGTTTACTTCGAAACTGGTCAAAAAATAATTTGCAGCTTGAAGTGTCTGTTAGTTTTCAGCTTATTGCAGAAATTCAAGTCAAAATTGAAGAAAATAAATTCAGTACAAACGAATTTTCAGGTAAACCAAAGTTCATTTCTGATGTTATCTTTAACTAACCGAAATGAATAAGCGTAAAACGCTTGTTGTATTCGTGAATTTTATTTCTTTGTACCATTATTTAATTTTAAAATAAAAACAAAAAGCTATGAAAATAGGAAAAAACAAAATGGTTTCCCTGACATACGATCTACATTATGATGATGCTGAGGGAGAACTGATTGAACAGGCAACTATTGAGAAACCATTGAGTTTTGTGTTTGGTGCAGGCCTTATGCTTCCCAAATTTGAATCGTCGCTGGAAGGCTTTGAAACAGGAAGCCCATTTGAAATAAGTTTGCAGGATGTTGATGCTTATGGTGAGTTGGACGAAAATGCAATTGTCGATCTTCCGAAACATCTGTTCTTTATTGATGGTGAATTTGATGAAGAAGTCGTTTCTGTTGGAAGCACTGTTCCAATGATGAGTACAAGCGGTCAGCGTTTAAATGGATTAGTTCTGGAAATTACTGATGATGTCGTAAAAATGGATTTCAATCATCCTTTAGCTGGTGAAAATTTATTTTTCACTGGACTGATAACTGAAGTTAGAGAAGCAACTGACGACGAACTTGCTGCGCTTGTTAGCGGTGGCAGTTGTGGTCGCGAAAGCA
>JBAZGO010000062.1:0-27723 GCA_041652995.1 Prolixibacteraceae bacterium | reverse complement strand
AAATTCGCTGAAAGGTGAAATCATTATTGAAAGCGAGCACAGAAAAGGAACTCTTGTAACCATAAAAGTACTAATGCATGACGAGTAACACCCAACCCAAACGAAAAGTTATGATTGTCGACGACCATACCCTGTTCAGGAATGGTCTGCGCATTTTGCTCAATAACATGGAAAATTACCGGGTGACTGGAGAAGCATCAAACGGAAAACAGTTTCTTTCCTTGCTTGAAAAAGACATGCCCGACGTGGTTTTGATGGATATCAGCATGCCGATTATGGACGGAATTGAAGCTTCGGCGAAAGCGCACGAATTGTATCCCGGCTTAAAAATTATCACCCTATCGATGTATGGGGAGGAAGATTACTACTACAAAATGGTTGATGCCGGCGTAAAAGGTTTTGTACTGAAAAATTCGGACATAAAAGAGGTGAAAACAGCGCTGGATGTGGTATTTGAAGGCGGTTCGTTTTTCTCGTCAGAACTGCTTCAAAACCTGGTAAACAGCCTGAAATCTTCACCCAAAAGCAAAGAATCACATACCGAATTATCGGAGCGCGAAATGGAAATATTGATTCTGATTTGCCAGGGAATGTCGAACCAGGAAATCGGCGATAAACTTTTCATCAGTAAACGAACGGTGGATAAACACCGCGCCAATATTCTGGAAAAAAGCGAAAGCAAAAATACGGCTCAACTGGTGGTTTACGCCATTAAAAATCGATTGGTTGAATTGTAAAAAACAAAGGAAAACGAAGAAGGGAAACCGGATACCGGGAAAGAGAAAAATCAAGTTAATTGTTCTTTCGGGTTGGTCGATTTGTTCGATTCAACCGGTAATTTCGATTTCCTGAATTTGAATTTACTTTTCAGTTTAACCAGAAACTCTTTGCCAATCAGAAAGATGCTCAGATAAAAAGTTATTTCACCGCCAACAATTAATCCGGTTGTGATTCCGGCCAGTTTCGCTGCCGGAAAGCCAAGAAATGGAACAATCAGTATCAATCCCCAAAACACCATTGAAACTCCGAAAATAATGTAGCCAATAAGTTTTGTCATTTATCTGGTTGTAAAATGAATTTCAAATAAAGCTTCGGGCAATTTCCACAGCCTGCCATCCGTACGACCCGCCAAAAAGCAACTGATGGTTTAAAACATGGTAAAGCTGATACAACTGCACCCGCCGCTGCCATCCTTCCTCAAGCGGAAATTCTTCCTGATAAGCGTTCCAAACTTCAGGAGAAAAACCGCCAAAAAGTTGCATCATGCCCAACTCCATTTCGCGGTCGGCATAATAACTGGCCGGATCAATCAATGCAGGGCCTGCAAAAGTGAACATGTAATTTCCCGACCACAGATCGCCATGAATCAACGATGGAAAAGTATTGTGATAGAGCAAACCAGGCATTTTCTCAACGAGCTTTTCGTAAATTTTCAGTTCCTCCACCGACATGCCACGTGCCAATTTTATTTGCTGAACAATATTCCAAATTCTGCGCCCGGCAAAAAACTCAGGCCAAATTTCAGTCCAGGTATTATTCTGAAGTGTCGTTCCGCAGTAATTCGAGTGATGAAATCCAAAAGCAGCGGCAGTTTTCCGGTGAAGACAGGCAATTCCCCTACCCAACTGTTCGTCGAATCCTGAAGTTTTCGTTGCCGGCTGTAAATATTCCATCAAAATTAATCCCGGAAAATTATCAGT
Organism: Prolixibacteraceae bacterium; assembly: GCA_041652995.1. Lineage (GTDB taxonomy): Bacteria > Bacteroidota > Bacteroidia > Bacteroidales > Prolixibacteraceae > Aquipluma. Next base: position 26,023 of record JBAZGO010000062.1, on the reverse strand, counting down.
TTCTTTAGCCCAAATCACTTTTGGAACCACAATATATGGATTATCGGCTAATCGCATTTCATCCAAACCTTCGGCTTCTCTCAGAAATAAATCACCGGCGGCCGATGCATTCCATTTCAGGAAAAATTCGCCAGCCGAACAATCAATTTTAACGGCATTGTTGATGCATCCGCCACCAACGGCCTTTGTGCCGTTCAATTGGATCGATGTGCCATACAAATCGCACAACTTTTTGATGCACAACTGAATGATATCCTTCTCTTTAATCTGCAACATATTGATTTGAACTAAAAAAGCCGTTTCCGAAGTTATCGAAAACGGCTCTCAATAAAAATAAATATCTTATTTTTTAAGTAAAAACTCCTTGAAATCGGCAAATTCTTTGCTGAGTTTTACCGAAAGTTTTTTCCCTTTCATAAATTCAGCGAGTTTCTCCGGAAGGGCAACAGTACCAGCTCCCAAAACCCCTTCAACGGTTTCAGTGAATTTGGCCGGATGCGCGGTTTCAAGGAAAATACCGGTTTCTCCCTCTTTTAAATCAGCTTTTAAAGCGCGATAGCCAACAGCCCCGTGAGGATCGAGCATATATCCGGTTTCGGTGTAAACCTGCTTCATTGTTTCACGAATTTCTGCATCCGAATACCGGTATCCAACCATGTCGCTGGCAATATCCTGATGCGAATGATTGTACAATTCCAGAATGCGTGCAAAATTGCTCGGCGCGCCAACATCCATAGCATTGGCAATGGTTGAAACCGAGGCGCGAGGCGCGTATTTTCCCGACTTCAGGTATTTGTAAACAATGTCGTTTGCGTTATTTGCAGCTATGAACCGTTTCACCGGTAGTCCCATAAATTTGGCAAACAAACCGGCTGTAAGGTTACCAAAATTACCACTTGGCACCGAAATAACCAGGTCGTTTTTTTCCACGCCTGCTTCCTGTAAACGGGCAAAAGCATTGAAATAATAAAAGGACTGCGGTAAAAAACGTGCCACATTGATTGAATTTGCCGACGTCAGCACCATTTCCGAATTCAATTCTTTATCGAGAAAAGCCGCTTTAACCAATCGCTGACAATCGTCAAAAGTTCCGTCAACTTCGAGCGCTGTGATGTTGTGACCCAATGTGGTAAATTGTTTTTCCTGAATTTCGCTGACCAGACCTTTCGGATAAAGTACAAAAACTTTAATGCCCGGAACTTTGTAAAATCCGTTGGCAACTGCACTTCCCGTATCTCCTGAAGTGGCAACCAAAACATTGACTTCATGCTTAAAACCTTGCAGAAAATATCCGAGAAGACGAGCCATAAACCTTCCGCCAACATCTTTAAATGCCAGTGTCGGCCCGTGAAATAATTCGAGTGAATAAACTGATTCACTAACCTTTACGACAGGGCAATCGAAACTCAGTGTATCGTAAACAATTTTCTTCAAGGTATCTTCAGGAATATCATTTCCGAAAAATTTATTGGCAACCTCAAAGGAAATTTCCTGAAAACTTTTTTGGTGGATATGTTTGAAAAATTCAGGATTGAATTCTTCGATGCTTTCCGGCATAAATAATCCGTTATCTCCTGCCAATCCTTTGGTAACAGCTTCCATCAGCGAAACTGAAGGAACCGTTCTATTTGTGCTGAAATATCTCATAGATGTTAATCGAATTTCAATGCGCAAATTTAAAAAACAGAACGATAACCTTGCGCATCGAACTTTAAATCAATATTAGGAAATTGATAATTTAACTTAGAAGCGCCTTCATAAATTCGTTGCCACGCAGCATGCCGTACGATCCTTTTTCAACTTCAAATTCATCGTAAAACTGAGCATTATCGGGCGTTTCACCGGGTTTATAAATAATAAAAGGCACAGCATCACGCGTATGTATTTTGGTAGCACATGGCGTTGGATGATCGGGCAAAACCGCGATAATAACAGGCTCATCCATTTTTTCGGTTTCTTCAACCAAATATTTTACGATTCTATGATCGAGGTACGAAATGGTCTTTGTTTTCAGTTCTACATTTCCTTCGTGCCCAGCCTCGTCGCTGGCCTCCACGTGCAAATAAACCAAATCGTGGTCTTTCAAAGCTTCGATTGTTGCGTGCGCTTTTCCTTCGTAATTGGTGTCGTATAAACCTGTTGCGCCTTCCACCTTAATCACATCCATTCCGGCGTAAACACCAATACCCTGGATTAAATCGACAGCCGAAATAACAGCCGATTTTTCAATTCCGAAAAGCTCTTTCAGGGTTGGCATTTGCGGCTTGTAGCCAGGCGACCAGGGCCAGATGCTGTTCGCAACATCTTTTCCGGCGTCCTTGCGCTTTTGGTTTATCGGATGCTCAGCGAGCAACGCCTGCGAACGAAGAACCAGGTAATTGAGCAATTTAGCGGTTTTGGCAGCTTCAGTATTTTTTGCCTGAATTAATTGTGGCCTGAACGGTTTACCCGGAACATCGTGTGGCGGCGTGCATGTTAACTGCTTGTTTCCACCTTTTATAACCAGTAAATGGCGGTACGAAACTCCGGGATAAAATTTAATCATTTCATTTCCCAGCTTTTTATTCAGAAAGTCAATCAATTCATAAGCTTCGGCATTTGAAATGTGTCCGGCAGAGTGATTCTTTATATTTTCATTTTCAATACAAATCAGGTTGCAACGCATGGCCATGTCGCCTTCCGCCAAAGTAACGCCAATGCTGGCGGCTTCCAGAACTCCGCGCCCTTCAAAAACTTTGTGCACATCGTAGCCTAAAACCGACAGATTCGCTATTTCGCTGCCCGGATGTAAATCTTCCGAAACAGTTTTTAGTCTTCCGGTTCTTCCTTTCCGGGCCAGACTGTCAATCACTGGTTTATCTGCCATTTGCAGCGGTGTTTTTCCGCCGTATTCGGCCAACGGTTCATCGGCCATTCCATCTCCCAAAACGATGATATATTTCATTTTCTATATTTTCTTATCCTTATTATCCTTCAGCCTTTTTCAATTCGCCACTCCGATCAGTATTGTATTCCGTTTTCTGAAACGACTTTGTTTCGGGCAATTGTATTTCAAAATTTGTAATTCGATCAAGTTTCAACATGCCCGTTTTCAGGTGAAAATCGACCAATTGCCTCCTGAAATTTTATCATCCGCCAAATAATGCAAATGATATCCCGGCACATTGATTCCTTTAACAAACTCCGGACAGAAAAACCCGGTAAGTTTTCCCTCTGTTTCCGGAATACTAAATTCGGGCTGACTCTGTGTGACAACAACCAAAGGCGGATATGGTTTTTGCTGCAAAGGAACACTTCGCGTACGAACCGAATCAAATTTCCCATCCAACCAAATTGCATAAAAATAGTTCTGCGATTTCATCAAACTGTCAATCAGTTGCTTTAGCTTCACAAAACTCAGGTCGCGAACTGCCACAGAATCTTCAGGAATAAATTGCACAACAGAGGCAAATGGCGTTTTTATTTCTCCTGAAGGTTGATAAACTTTCCCATCGGATTTTACCTGGTAAAAACGACCGTTTTCAATCACCAGTTCTCCATCGAGACCATTTACTGTTCCGATACCGAAATCGCCAAATGCTGAAAGTTCTTTCAGGCTCACTGTTCCGTCGTAATCTCCCTGCAAAAGAGCATCAATCGTAGAAACCTGGTGAAGAGATTGTTCCTGAACTTTTGGCGCATTTGGGTGAGCACAACTAACCAGGAACGCAAAGACAATTCCGGGAAAAACCTGACGAATTTGCATAACTTAAATATTTGAAACCCGGATGATGTCGGCAAATACACCGGCTGCCGTTACAGCAGCGCCTGCTCCATAGCCTTTAATAATCATCGGAAATTCGTGATATCGTTCGGTGGTAAACATCACCAGGTTGTTCGATCCCTGCAGGTCGGCAAACGGGTGACCGGCTGTAATTTCCTGCACCCCGATTTCAGCTTTCCCTTCATCGAACCTGGCTACAAACCTCCAGAAACGGCCAGCAGCAGCCAGCTTTTTGCGGTTAGCTTCAAAGATGGTATCCATTTCCGGTATTTTTTCCCAGAAGTCATCAACACTTCCTTCAAAGTATTTTTCAGGAATGAACGTATTGATTTTAATATCTTTCATATCGAAAGGATATCCGGATTCGCGAACCAGGATCAGCAGTTTGCGGGCCACATCAACGCCGCTCAAATCAATGCGCGGGTCGGGTTCGGCGAAGCCCTGATCTTTGGCCATGCGAATGGTCTGGCTAAGCGGAATAGCTTCGCTGATGGTATTGAAAATGAAGTTAAGAGTTCCGGAAAGAACGGCCTCAATTCTCAAAACGGTATCGCCCGAATTTACCAAATCATTTAAAGTCGTAATAATGGGCAAACCTGCGCCAACATTGGTTTCGAAGAGGAATTTAACGCCCTTTCGCTTGGCAGTTTTCTTCAGCAGTGCATAGTTTTCGTAATCCGATGAAGCAGCAACTTTATTGGCGGTCACAATCGATACGTTTGCATTCAGCAATTCGGCATACAGTCCGGCTGCCTGGTCGTTTGCCGTACAATCCACAAAAATTGAATTGTACATGTTCAAACTGATAATTTCATTTTTAAAACTTTCAAGGCCTGATACTTTCCCTTCAGTCAAAAGTTTATCGCGAAATGTTGCAATATCAATTCCATCGCGGGCGAAAAGCATTTTTTTGGAATTGGCAACACCGGCCAATTTTATTTTCAGATGTTTCTCCTTCAGCAATTTAGGTTGTTGCTGTTTGATTTGTTCCAGCAAATTTCCGCCAACCAAACCAATTCCCAAAAGGAAAACATTCAGTTCAACGTTTTCAGAAAGGAAAAATGATTCGTGAACCACGTTCAGCGTTTTGCGCAGGTCGGAGACTTTTACAACCCACGAAATATTCAACTCCGAAGCGCCCTGAGCTATGGCAATGATGTTGATACCATTCTTTCCAATGGTATTGAAAAGTTTTCCAGCAACACCGGTGGCATGTTTCATGTTTTCGCCAACAATGGCCACAATCGCCAGATTTTCTTCAATCGTAATTTTATTGATCTGGTCGAGTTCAATTTCGCGCATAAATTCCTGACGAATTGCTGATTCAGCTTTTACCGAGCTCGACGAATCGATGGCGAAACTGATTGAATTTTCAGAAGACGCCTGCGATATCAGAACTACATTTACATTTTGACGGGCCAACGCACCAAAAAGCCGGGCCGAAATACCGGTAACACCAACCATTCCCAAACCCTGAATGGTGATGAGCGTAATATTTGAAATCGACGAAATACCTTTAATCGGTAAATCTTTGCCATTTAGTTTGCTTTCGGTAATCAACGTTCCTTCAGCTTCAGGATCCAATGTATTTTTTATCCTGACGGGAATACCTTTCTGGTAAACAGGCAAAATAGTTGGCGGATAAATGACTTTCGCGCCAAAATGGGAAAGCTCCATGGCTTCGGAATAACTCAGGGTTTTAATGGTATATGCCTTGCTGATCACACGCGGATCGGCAGTCATAAAACCATTGACATCGGTCCAGATTTCGAGCGAGGAAACATCCATAGCAGCGGCCATGATTGCCCCGGTATAGTCAGATCCACCCCGACCGAGAGTTGTGTATTCGCCGGCATCGTTTCCGGAAATAAACCCGGGAACAATAGCAATTCCGGAGAAACTTGCAAAAGCAGATTTAATGAGCGTGTTCGTTTCTGCAAAATTGACAATTGCTTTGCCAAAATCGCTGTTGGTGCGAATCAGTTTGCTCGAATCGAACCATTTTGACGAAGGAATAAATTCGGAAATGATAAGCGACGAAAGCCGTTCGCCAAATCCGACAATTTTATCGAGTGTTTTTGGAGTAAGTTCTCCAATAAGCGAAACACCCTGAACAATCCGCTCAAGTTCATTCAGCAAAACCTGAACTTTTTCTTTGACTTCAAATTGCCTTGCGCCTTCAAATAATTCCTCAATCGCCTCGAAATGCCGCGTACTTATTTCCGTTAATTCAGCCTGAAAGTAGCCGGTTCCAATCGCAGCCATTTTTGCTGCACTCAAGATTTTGTCGGTAATTCCACCAAGAGCCGAAACAACCACGATAACATCATCGTCCTGCCCCAACAAAATTCCCCTGACCTTCTGAATATTTTCAGCGCTTCCAACAGAAGTGCCTCCAAACTTTAAAACTTTCATAACTCAACAATTAACGGAAACCTTTAGATTATAAGTTTTTCAGGCTGCCTGATTATATTTTCTTACGAATTCGCCGCAAAAAAGAACAAATCTTCAAAATGCGGTGCAAAAGATACTACTAAAAAAAATCCGGATGAAACAGCACATCTGTCAAATCCGGACAAAACTGTTTTTTTAAACTTTATTTAATTTACCGTTGTACCAGCGGTAACAGCTTCCAGTATTTTACCTTCGAGTTCCTGAGCCAGTTCAGGATTATCGCGAACAACCGATTTTACCGATTCACGTCCCTGACCGAGCTTGGTTTCGCCATAACTAAACCACGAACCACTTTTTTTAATGATATTCAGCTCAACTCCCAAATCAATAATTTCACCGGTTTTCGAGATCCCCTCGCCATACATGATGTCGAATTCAGCTTTTTTAAATGGTGGGGCAACCTTGTTCTTCACCACTTTCACGCGGGTATGATTTCCCTGAGCTTCTTCGCCATCTTTAATCTGGCCAATTCGACGAATATCCAGGCGCACTGAAGCATAAAACTTCAACGCATTTCCGCCGGTAGTTGTTTCCGGATTTCCGAACATTACGCCAATTTTTTCGCGCAACTGGTTGATGAAAATTACGCAGGTTTTGGTTTTATTGATATTGGCAGTGAGTTTTCGTAAAGCCTGCGACATCAAACGTGCCTGAAGACCCATTTTTGAATCTCCCATTTCGCCTTCGATTTCTGCTTTTGGAGTCAGCGCAGCGACCGAATCAATGACAATGATATCAACTGCTCCGGAACGAATCAGGTTGTCGGCAATTTCCAGCGCCTGTTCTCCATTATCGGGTTGCGAAATCAGTAATTCATTGATATCTACGCCAAGTTTGGTGGCGTATCCCGGATCAAAAGCGTGCTCAGCATCGATAATGGCAGCGATACCACCGGCTTTTTGCGCTTCGGCAATGGCATGAATGGCCAGAGTTGTTTTACCGGAAGATTCCGGTCCATAAATTTCAATGATTCGTCCCTTGGGATAACCACCCACGCCCATAGCGATGTCTAAGCCAATTGAGCCTGACGAAATTGAAGGTACTTCTTCCACTACCCGATCGCCTAATTTCATAATCGAGCCTTTGCCGTAGCTCTTCTCGATTTTATCCATTGTTAGCTGAAGGGCTTTCAGTTTTTCCTTGTTCTGATTGTTTTTTTCTTCGTTTGCCATTTTACTTTAGTTCTAATGCTTTAATAATTTGATCGGTGTGATTCTTGGTATCTACTTTATCAAAAATATCTACAATTATGCCTTCTTCGTTAATCACAAAAGTGGTGCGCATAACGCCCATATATTTCCGTCCATACATGCTTTTTTCGCCCCAAACGCCATAAGCCTGAAGAATTTCCTTCTCGGTATCAGCAATCAGGTTAAAACCGAACTGAAATTTATCGGCGAATTTTTTGTGCGAAGCAACACTGTCGGGACTTACTCCAATAACCTCGTATCCTTTCGACAACCACCGCTCATAATTGTCGTTCAGATTGCACGATTCGGCTGTGCAACCGGGCGTATTGTCTTTCGGATAAAAGTACAGAATAAGCTTCTTTCCTTTCATTCCGTTCAAAGAAATTGTTTCGCCTTTTTGGTTCAATCCGCTGAACTCAGGAGCTTTATCCCCTTTACTTAAATTAGCCATTTTTGTATTTTAAGTTAGACAAATATACTTGAAATAATGATATAAATCAGTCGTGTTAATACGTTGTTCGTAAAATAAAGCCATAGCTAAACACACTATACTTGCTACATTTTTTGTAATTTTAAAGCCGAATCAATTCGAAAGTGAATATGTTAATCGTGATAAAAACAAGCATAAAAACAATCCTTATTCTATTGTTATTGATTGCCGGCACATCAAATATGCAGGCCTCCGGACTATTTTTTTTTAAGTCAGAAGCCGGTTATTCTTCGAAACATTTTTTTGAGTACGCTAACGATACAATTAAAGTTGAGACAAATACCGGTGAAATTGCGAATCAAGCTGAACTCAGTATTCCGGATAAACTGAAAACGAAGACGATTGATTTTCAGATTAACTCAGACATCAGCTATCTCAACATCAATCACTTTGTGAAGAACGATTCCAAAAAGTTATTTATTCAGGCCTGGCAAAAAGAAAATGAAGTCAAAAAACTTTATGCGCAAACCGATAGCCTGAGAAAAATGTATGCAAATTCTTCCGAAGATCGCCGACAGGAAATTTCTTCCACAATCCTTCAGGCAGAGCAGCAGACAATTGCATTGAATGAAGAAATTCCGGTACTGTATGAAAAAGCCCGAAATGAAGAAAATCAATATTGGCAAGCAGCTTCTCCTGAAATGTTGATTCAGGTTCAGAGAAAAATTCAGAATTACAAAGATAGTGTCAGGCAAACAAAAGAAACCAGGTTTGAAAAAAAGGCTCTGAAGAAAGAAATCCCCGATACTATAATTTTTGTTCAGGCCAAGCCAAAAGAAATGGGGAAAGATGATGTTCCAACCGGAATTATTTACAAAATACAAGTTGGAGCCTACAAGAATAAAATGCCTGAAAGCGCAGCTAAAGCAATAAAAAAACTATCGCTTCTGCGTAAAGTCGAAAACTATAAAGATGAGAAAGGTGTTAAAATATATACGACCGGTAACCTGAAAAGCTACAAAGAAGCTTTAACCATGCAAAACCAGGTTAAGCACGAAGGAATAAAAAATGCGACCATTGCCGCTTATCAAAACGGAAATCGGATTGCATTAAACGATGCCAGAAAATTAACCAATGAAACAGCAAATCCGTAGATATATTTTTATACTTTCGGTTGCTGATAAAGAGCAAATTGGATGAGAGGCCAGGCTTCAGGAAAACTGATGTTTTATGAAGTCAAAAGTAAATTACGGTTCAGTAATTTTTGAAAGAACATGAGATCAAAAGTTTCGCCACACAAAGAAAACACAGAAGATGTTGAACAAAGGGAAAAGAAAGAAAAATTCCTTGTTTTACACAACGACGACTATCACACATTCGATTATGTGATCAATGCGTTGGTTGAAGTCTGCGAGCACGATATAAATCAGGCAGAACAATGTACGCTTCTGGTACATTATAAAGGAAAATGTGACGTAAAAAAAGGAAGTTTTTCTTATCTTAGACCATTGAAAAATGCTCTGGTTCAGAAGGAGCTCAAAGCAACCATCGATTAAACTGCAACTATGAACTTCCTGGTTATTTTATTTCTGATCATTCTTGGAATAATTCTGCTTTTGATTGAGTTCACCGTTTTGCCGGGAATTACAATCGCCGGAATAGGTGGCTTCCTGCTTTTTGGGTACAGTGTCTATCTGGCTTTTACAAGTTACGGCAATCTCGCAGGATTTCTTACACTGGCCTTTATCCTGATACTTTCTCCCATTTTAGTTACTATGCTCTTTAAGGGAAAAGCCGGTAAAATTATGACACTTCGAGCTGTTGTAAACGGAGTTGCAAACGAGATAAATACTGAGAAAGTAAAAGTCGGAGACATCGGCGTAACCATCGGACGACTGGCGCCAATGGGAAAAATAAAAGTAAACGACGAAATTATTGAAGTTCGTTCAACCGGAACTTATGTAAATCCTGGAGAAAAAGTCAGAATTATTCAGATTGAAAAATCGCTCATAACAGTTGAACCTTTAAACTTATAAATAATGGAACAGATTCAAGGATTTGGAGTATTTGGACTAATCGTGGGAATATTTATTCTCCTGATTATCATTTTGTATTATATCCCTGTAGGATTATGGTTCTCGGCACTCGTTTCCGATGTCCGTATTTCGCTAATTCAATTGTTCCTGATGAGATTCAGGAAAGTTCCGCCATCAGTAATCGTACGCGCACTGATTGAGGGAACCAAAGCAGGTTTGGTTCTTAACCGCAATGAACTTGAAGCGCATTACCTGGCTGGCGGTCATGTTGAGAAAGTGGTTCATGCGCTGGTTTCAGCACAAAAAGCCAACATCGAACTTTCGTTCAAAATGGCCACAGCGATTGACCTCGCCGGACGCGATGTATTTCAGGCTGTTCAAATGTCGGTAAATCCCAAGGTAATTGATACACCACCCGTTGCGGCTGTTGCCAAAGACGGAATTCAGTTGATTTGTAAGGCCAGGGTTACTGTTCGTGCAAACATCAAACAACTGGTTGGAGGTGCCGGTGAAGAAACTGTACTGGCCCGTGTTGGCGAAGGAATCGTTTCATCAATCGGTTCGTCACACACACACAAAGCCGTTCTCGAAAATCCGGATTCAATTTCGAAAGTTGTATTGGGAAAAGGATTGGATGCCGGAACTGCTTTCGAGATTCTTTCGATTGATATTGCCGATATTGACATTGGTAAAAATATTGGAGCCGGACTTCAGATGGATCAGGCTGAAGCCGACAAAAACATTGCCCAGGCCAAAGCTGAGGAACGCCGAGCCATGGCAGTTGCGCTGGAGCAGGAAATGAAAGCAAAAGCCCAGGAGGCACGAGCCAAAGTTATTGATGCTGAAGCCCAGATTCCGATGGCCATGGCTGAAGCATTTAGAAGCGGAAACCTCGGAATTATGGATTACATGAAATATAAAAACATTATGGCCGACACCGCCATGCGTGAATCCATTTCGAACGAAGAACAAAATAAAAAGAAGAAATAAAAACATCAGGATCAAATATTTCAAAACCTTGCCGTTTTCTCGGCAAGGTTTTTTTTACGATGAAATATCAGGCCAATGACTTAAATGTGACACATTTAGCATGAATTGTGCTTAAAAATGTTCTGGAAATACTTCTGACATTCGCTATATTTACGAATCAAAACAACGAAGCCAAATAACCCAAAACACATAATATCAGCGCGATGAATTGCCATTCTCTATTTAATTTCAGGTTTGTATTGTTGGTTGTCTTTTGCATGACTTCTCTTGCCGGATTTTCACAAAAAGAGACGATTCAGTACATTGGCACAAACGGAAAATTAACTTCCCCGGAACATGCTATTTTTCAGCAAAAAATTTATACAAAATCGCCTAAGAAAACGACTGTAAAAATCTACAATCTGAACGATAAAATTTGGGAAAAAACAACAACGGATCAGTACAGATTAAAAAATGATTCAACCTACCAGATTAAAGAAAACAGCAAGGAATTTACGGGAACCATTTATCGTTGCTTCACAAAGAATCCGGATCAAACGTATTCGTTCAGGGATTGTATTAAAGGGAAAACGCTTCGCGAAGGAGATGCAAAATCAATTTTGCCGCTTAATCTGGACGGCGAAGTTACTGAGTATTACAAAAGCGGAAATGTAAAATCGGTTTCGCAATACAAAAACAATGAGCTGATTTCGAATAAAAACTGGAACGACAATGGAGATAAATACATCGACAATCTGTTTTATTCGGTTGACGTGAATCCGACATTTGTTCCCGGCGCCCCAATCATTAATGAACGACTGCTGAGTGCTTTTAAAAATTCAGGAATTGATATTGCATCCATTTCTGGTTCACTGGTGGTTGGTTTTGTTGTAATGGAAAACGGCAAAATCGAAGGGGTAAAAATCCTGAAAGGTCTTGGTCCAACAATTAACACGGTTGCTTACAACACTTTTATTAACCTTGAGGGCGACTGGACTCCGGCAAAACTAAACAACCAGATTGTCCGATATTTTCAGGTATTTCCCATCAACTTCATCTACAAACAGCAAAGTCTTGAAATGGCAGAATGGCGTGGTGGAACTTTACACTGGGCTGCCTATTAGAGCAAGATTCTCAGGTATCGGTTATACGCATCATCCCAATCAAGTTCATCGGAAGGAATAAATTGAACACAATCAAACGAATCGGCAACAATCTGGCGAATATCCGTTAACGACCCAACATAACCAAGCGCCTTTGCCTGAATCAAAATATTTCCGATTGCTGTTGCCTCCGTTGGACCTGCAATAACTCTTAACCCTGTTGAATCGGCCGTAAGCTGGTTCAGGAAATGATTGTTGGCACCACCTCCAATAATATGAATAACCTCAATGGGTTGATCAGTCACATCCTTGATTTGTTCAAGCGTATAGCGGTATTTCAGGGCCAGGCTATCGTAAATGCACCGAATAACTTCAGCATGATTTTGCGGAGTTCCCTGTGCAGTCTGGTAACAGAAATCTCTGACAGACTGAGTCATATCTCTCGGATTCAAAAACATGGAATCATCCGGATTGATCAGGAATTTGAATGGTTCTGATTCCCGGGCTAATTCAACCATTTCAGTCCATGCATATTTTGTTCCTTCCTCTGCCCAAATTCGCTGTACTTCCTGAATCAACCACATTCCCATGATATTTTTCAGGAAACGCGTTGTTCCGTCCACCCCACCCTCGTTGGTGAAATTCAACTGGCGTGTTTGTTCTGAAATAATCGGGTGATCGCATTCAATACCCATGATCGACCAGGTTCCGGAACTTAAATAGACAAAATTCTTCAAGGTACCTGGAACCGAAACAATGGCAGAACCGGTGTCGTGACCAGCCACTGCAATCACCGGAATTTCGCGGCTTCCGGTTTCTTTGGCGACGTCAGGAATAATGTTTCCGAGAATAGTTCCGGGCAAAATAATATCGTGCAAAATATCAACCGGAATTCCTGCTTTTTCGAGCAAACCAACATTCCAGTTGCTAGTTCCGGGAACAATCATTTGGCTGGTACTTGCAATCGAAAATTCGCTTTTTTTCACTCCTGAAAAAAGGTAATTCAGCGCATCGGGCATAAACAGAATTGAGTCAGTAATTTCCAGAAGCGATGACTGATCTTTCACCATTGAAAACAACTGAAACAAACTGTTGAACTGCATAAATTGGATACCAGTCTGCGCATACACTTCTCCCTGCGGAATAACCTCAAATAAATCTTCCATCGAGGTATTTGTACGCGAATCACGGTAAGCAAACGGCAGAGAAAGAATCATCCCTTCCTTATTTAAATGCACAAAATCAACACCCCAGGTATCAATTCCGATGGATTCGGGTTGAATGCCAATTTTCCGCACGCACTTTCTCAGACCGGTTTTCAACTCGTTAAACAAGCTAAATACATTCCAGAAATAGTGCCCGTTAATCAATTGCATCTGATTCACAAACCGATGTACTTCAGTAATTTCAAGTTTATTGTTTCCAAGGGTACCAAGAATGGCACGTCCGCTTGAAGCGCCCAAATCGAAAGCTAAAAAATGTCTTTTACTCATAATTTTGTGATTCGCAGATTAATTGATAGAAACAAAGAAAATCAGATTCTGTGGATTGACTATCCTGTGCAATCCTGAAAAAAAAACAGTTCGAAGTGCCTAAAGTGAACTAAAATGTCTACAGTTTTAAAATTGATATTTGATCCAATCTTCAATAAATCAATCCTTCAGTTACTTGAGATATTTGTCAGCAAATTTCAGGTATTGTTGCCAATCATACAATGTCAGGTCATGTTTCCCTGAACGGATATGATACCCGATTGTTCCCATTACCGGATGATTGATTTCGGGCATTTCTTTCGCCGGAAGACCCTCAAGACCATACAAATTATATACCGGCGACGCATATTTCGCCGATAAGAATTCGCCTCTCGGATCTGCCCACTGATCTCCCTCGGCGCTTGCCACATACAACGGCCGCGGAGCAATCAAAGCAAGCAACATGTGTTGATCGACCGGAAGGAAATTCTCATTATCGTTGTATTTCTTGAAATTGTCGCAAAACCAATGTGGAAAGGAAGTATTGATAATCTGAACTGTTTCACCATATTTCCGGCGCGAAAGGGCGGCGCCACCACAACCCGATTCGTTCGAAATAACCATCGCAAAACGCTGATCGTTCGCCCCGGCCCACAGAGCGGCTTTACCTAAACGCGAATGGCCAAGAACTACTACCCTGGAAGCATCAACCTGGGGATCGGTCTCCAGGTAATCCATCACTTTCGACAAACCCCACGCCCATTCGGCAAGCGAGCCCCATTCATCAGACCGTGGTTTGGTTTGATTTGGCTGATAAAAGAACGGCTGAATTCCGTCGGACTGATCATTTTTATCCGGATCGATATCGCCATAATAAACGGTAACCAAACCATATCCGGCATTGATAATTTCATCGACAGGCCAGCGACTGGAAGCTGTGGCACGCGATTGTTCCGTAACCTGATTGTTGATTATTCCAACCGAAGGATCGTTATTCACCCATGATTCGGTCAGCCGAATGTTTGGATCGCTATAAACGGCATGATTTCCGGTACGATTGTACGCCAAAAAAACAGGCGATTTTTTTACACTTTTAGGCAAATACATTAAAACATTTACTTCAACCGAGCGATCGCTTTTTGTAAAAAACAGCGACAACTGTTTTCGGATGGCCTTTCCGTTAATTGCATCATCAGAAGTTTCCCGTAATTTTACATCCGAAATATTGAGCTCTCCGGGTACTTTTCCGTAAACTTCCTGCGCAAACAGTTTCAAAATTTCCGGTCGTCTTTTCTTCGCCCAGACTTTCGCCGACTTAACTTTACTTCCGTTGAAACGTTTCAGAACATCCGGAAGCTGGTATTCAGGAACTTGTGATTCCTGATCAATGACATTTCTGCGCTGGGCGGCCACATCGGCAAAAATCAGGAATGAAAACAGAAGTAAAAAAAGAAGACCTCTCATAGTTTAGCGAATTTAGTTTCAGTCTATAAAGATAAAAATCTTTACTGTGCAATCGACTTTGGCCGACAAACGAAAACTTCGCGTTTACATCAAAATTTTTCAATTGGGATATTCGAGCGGCTCGATTTCGCCTGTTGCCACCCGTAAAGCATTTAGAGCCAGTGCCTCCAATTCATCCTCGCCGGGATAAACATAAACATCCGAAATGAATCCGACTTTTGAACTGATGGATTGCGTAATGGATTTGCTATAGGCCAAACCGCCGGTCAGCAGAATGGCATCGACATATCCGTTCAGGACAACAGCCATTTCGCCAATGGCTTTGGCAACCTGGTAAGCCAATGCATCCTGAATTTTTTGAGCCAGTTCGTCACCGTTGTTTGCCCGGGTTTCAACCTCAAGCGCGTCGTTGGTTCCCAGGTAAGCCACGTAACCACCTTCGCCAATCACCATACGCCGAATCTCGTCTTTCTCAAATTTACCGTCAAAACACAAGTCGATTAGCTGTCCGGCAGGCAAAGTTCCGCTTCGCTCCGGACTAAAAGGGCCCTCGCCATCCAGCGCATTGTTCACATCAATTACTTTTCCATTCTGATGTGCCCCAACCGAGATTCCTCCACCCAAATGAGCGACAACAAGGTTTAATTTTTCATATTTCCGGCCTATTTTTTTTGCATGAAGCCGTGCCGTCGCTTTTTGATTCAGTGCATGAAAAATTGAACGTCGTTCGAAAGCCGGATGCCCGGAATAGCGGGCTATTTCGTCCAGTTCGTCGGTAACTACAGGGTCGGCAATAAAAGCGCGGGCTCCCGGAATTTGCAAAGCAATGTAATCGGCAATGAGTGGCCCGAGATTGCTGGCATGCTGGCCATAAATTCCGGCGCGGGCATGTTCAAGCATTCGGTTGTTCACCAGGTAAACTCCTGATTTTAAAGCATAAGTCAACCCACCACGTCCAATTATATATTTGATTTTATCAACGTCAAAACCTTCCTCTACCAGCGCGTCAATAATCAGCCCTTTTCTGAATTCAAACTGATCAATGATGTTTTCATACAGCGATAAATCTTCTATGGAATGCCGTAAAGTCCTTTTCAACTTGCATTCGTCGTTGAAATAAACGGCAAACTTGGTTGATGTGGAACCGGGGTTTATTGCCAGAATTCGGATTTCGCTCATGTATACTATTTATTTGCTTAACAACGCTGCAAGCGCAATTGAGTTCAGTTTGGTCTGAATACCGTCTCCGCGCGAGGAAAGAACCACCGGGACATTGGCGCCCATCACCACTGCCGCCTGATTCGCTCCACACAATTTAGTGTTTGTCTTGTAAAAAACATTGCCCGCATCAATATTCGGGAAAAGCAGACAGTCGGCATCGCCGGCAACTTCCGAAGTTATATTTTTAATTTGTGCCGATTCATTGTCAACCGCAACATCCAGCGCTATCGGACCAAAAACAAGGGCAGGCTCAAATTGCCCGTTCTCAGCAGCTTTCATTACCTCAGCGGCGTCGGTGCACGAAATTAGCGCGGGGAGAACTTGTTCGGTCGGCGCAATCAACGCAATTTTGGGACGAGCAATTCCAAGTTCAATCGCCATTTTTATCAGGTAATGTGTCATGGCAATTTTTTGCGGAATAGTTGGGTAAGGAATTATGGCCACATCACTTACAATCAAAAGTTTGTGGTAATTCGGATTGTCGATTATCGATACATGACTCAAAACGGCACCTTTTGGCACCAGTCCGGCTTCCTTATTTAAAATGGCCCGCATAAATTTATCACTGTTTATCAGGCCCTTCATCAAAATACCTCCTGAAATTTCATTAACCTGATTCACTCCAATAGCTGCAGCGTCTTCCTCATTTTCTGCATTTAAAATTCTGAATACTTCCGGATTGATTTTATTGAGCTCACACTGCTTCAGGATTTCAGCTTCGCTTCCTGTAACAATGGCCGAAACAAGTCCCATCTTTACAGCTTCAGCAATAGCTTCAAGAGTATGTCCGTCGACGGCATTTACGGCAACCAAAGTTTTTTTCTGAAGATTCTTCGTGTATGCGAATAAATCGGCCAGGCGTTCAAGTTTCATTTTACAGTATTTTTTCAGGCTATAAAATTACCATTTCGGCATTGATTAATACCTAACAAACGTCAATTCGGCAAATGTTTTTAAACCGCTGAAAAACAAAACGTCCGAATGTTGTTTAACACCGGACGTTTCAATATATTTTCGCGAAATGGGCTTCGCTTATAGATTACAGGCAAGCAGATCCAAAAAACTTACGATTTAAATACGATCGCTTCCGTATCAAGCGCAATCATCAATTCTTCGTCAGTAGGAACAACAATAATTTTCACCTTCGAATCGGGCGTACTAATTACACCTTCATTTCTGAAGCCTTTGTTTTTCTCGTGATCGAGCGAAATACCCAGGAATTCAAGTTCACCACAAACTCCTTCACGTGTGGTATCCGAATTTTCCCCAATTCCACCAGTCATAATCAGAATATCCAAACCTCCCATAGCGGCAATGTATGATCCGATGTATTTCTTGACTTTATAATTATAGATATCAAGAGCTAAAACAGCCCTTTCGTTCCCATTCTCTTTAGCCATTTCAATCTCGCGCATGTCCGACGATATTCCTGAAATACCAAGCATTCCGGAATGTTTGTTAAACAATGTGCTCGCTGATTTAATTCCGATTTCCTCCTTTTCCATGATGTATTGAACCACGCCAACATCCAGATCGCCGCAGCGGGTTCCCATCACCAACCCTTCAATTGGTGTAAAACCCATGGATGTGTCGAACGACTTTCCGTCTTTGACGGCTGCAACCGATGCCCCGTTGCCCAAATGACACGAAATAATTTTTTGCGTATTGTAATCAACACCAAGCAGATCGCAGGCACGTTTGGTTACATAGCGATGGCTGGTGCCATGAAAACCATATCGGCGAATACCATATTTTTTATACAAGGGATAGGGAATTCCATACATGTAAGCCTTTGGTTCCATCGATTGATGAAAGGCTGTATCGAAAACACCCACCTGCGGAATTCCGGGAATCAGTTCTTCCATAGCCCGGATGCCTTTCAGGTTTGGCGGATTGTGCAAGGGTGCAATGTCGATGCACTTGGTTACTTCTTCCAAAACATCTTCAGTAAGCAATACGCTCGAATTGAAACGTTCGCCTCCGTGAACTACGCGGTGACCAACTGCGTCAAGTTCTTCCAGTTTTTTAATGCAGCCATGTTTTTCGCTGGTCAGTACACCCAAAATATATTCAACACCAATTTTATGGTCTAAAATTTCACCTTCAAAGACAACAACCTGACCATCGTGGCGAACATGCTTGAGAAAACTCCCCTTCATGCCAAGTTTTTCAACTCCGCCCTTCGAAATGACCGATCGGTTGGCCATGTTAAACAACTGATATTTGATGGAACTGCTTCCGCAATTTAAAACAAGAATTTTCATTCTATTTCTATTTATTAATTATCAGACTGTCAGAAATTAACACCTTGAATTTTCCTGACTGATTCGATTCCCTTTTTCGTCGTATTTATAAAATCCGTCGCCGGCTTCAACTCCCAGGTGCTTGGCCCGAACCAGTTTCCGGAGATATGGATTTGGTTTATACCTGATGTCGCCAAATTCATTGTAAATGTTGTCCATCCAGCGCAGAATTTTATCGAGTCCCATTTTATCAGCCAGTTCGAACGGTCCGAGTCTCATTCCAAAACCAACTTTCATTGTGCGGTCGATATCTTCGATGTTCGAAATTCCTTCCATTAGTATTTCGCAGGCTTCGTTGAGCAAAACCACAAAAATACGCACACTTACCAGACCGGCTGATTCCTGTACCGGTACAATTTTCCGGTTGATCAGTGTGATAAACTTGCATACTTTCTGGTACGATTCGTCGGTGGTATACAAACCACGAACAACCTCAACAATGCGGGCTTCCTGGTGATTGACAAAAAAGTGCAGACTCACGCACCGATCGCGGCGTTTCAGGTCAGACGAAAGTTCGGTAATTACAATGGTGGTTGAATGTGTGGCAATAATGCAATCCTCGTCAACAACTTCCTCAATACGATGGAAAATCTCCTTTCGCTCTTTTATTTTGCCACCACGATCAACTGCACGGATCGCTTCAATCACAAAATCGCAGCCTTTCAGGTCCTGGTAATCGAGCGAACCTTTTATTCTGGAAAGGATTGCACGCTTTTCTCCACTGGTTGAGCCCCAGTGTTCAATGCGCTCGTCCAAGACTTTTTCAATGTTTTTATAAGCTTCACGGATTTTATCCTCATTAATCTCAATGAAAACCACTTCAATTCCGTAGAAACTGGCCACCCGTGCAATATTCTGGCCAACAAGACCACATCCGATAACACCAATTTTCGAGAAAAGTGACTTACTTCTCTTTTTTTCGACTAAACCGAATTGTTCTATCGGTTCGTAAATTAGTTCACTTGGCATGATTAAATCAATTGAATTTTATTCAAAAAGGGCAGCAGCCTGATTGGCTGTAATTGCCACCATATTAACAATATCGCTGACCGAACAACCTCTTGACAAATCATTGATCGGAGCTGCCATTCCCTGAAGAACCGGTCCAACAGCCTCTGCTTTTCCAAGTCGTTGAACAAGTTTATAGCCAATGTTTGCTGCTTCAAGTCCGGGGAAAACCAAAATATTGGCGCGTCCGGCAACTTCGCTGTTGGGCGCTTTCAGTTTGCCAACTTCTGGAATAAGCGCAGCATCGAGCTGCATTTCGCCATCGATTTTTAACTCCGGATCGAGTTCGCGGGCAATGCGTGTAGCATTTACAATTTTATCGACCAGCGGGTGCTGTGCGCTTCCCATGGTTGAAAAACTGAGCATGGCAACCCGTGGATCCATGCCCACAATGGCTTTTGCTGTTTTCGCTGTTGTAACTGCAATTTCAGCCAACTGGCGTTCATCAGGATCGGGCATTACAGCACAATCGGCAAAAACCAAAATTCCGTCGTGACCAAAATGCGGATCGTTCACGAACATCAGGAAAGCGCCGGAAACGACGCTGACCCCCGGTAATGTTTTAATGTATTGAAAGGCAGGACGAAGAACATCGCCGGTTGCATTGATTGCTCCTGCCAGTTCACCGTCGGCGTCGCCGCTTTTGATCATCATAGGTGCAAAATATAACGGATCATTCAGCAAATCAAGCGCTTCGGCCATGGTCAATCCCTTGCTTTTGCGAATCTCAACCATTAAACCAGCGTAAGCCTCCCTTCTGGAGTCAGTTTTCGGATCAACGATTGTTGCCCCTTCAATATTAGCTCCAATTTCGCTGGCTGCACTGCTAATTTCTTCCGGATTTCCCAAAAGAATAATCCGGGCAAGTTTCTGACTTAGAATAATTTCAGTAGCACGTAATGTTCTTGGTTCCGTTCCTTCAGGCAATACAATTCTTTTCTGATATTTCTGAGCGTTTTGGAAGACACGTTTTAAGATTTCCATTGTTGATTTAAAGTTTAAACTTTAGGGTAAAAAATTCGAAGCAAAAGTACTGAAAATATGCCTAGCTGTTGTAATTGCAGAGAAAAATATGCCGAAAGCTGACAAAATTCATTAGCGCCAAACGCTTTGATTTCGCTTATTTGTTTTCAGGACAATCGATTGTCCTCAGACTTTATAAAAAGGTTAATTTAGTTATTTTTGGAAAAAATAATACATGAAACCTACAGATCCATATTTTTCGCTGAAACAATCTCTTGACGGCGATGTTTTTACCGATCAGGTTCAAAAGGTGATTTATGCCACCGATGCCTCATCGTACCGCGAAATTCCGGCAGCAGTAACCCGGCCAAAGAATGCCGGCGATATTCGTAAGATTATCGGTTTTGCCCGAAAACACGGAACTTCTGTCATTCCGAGAGCCGGGGGAACTTCGCTTGCCGGGCAGGTGGTCGGTTCGGGAATTGTAGTGGATGTCTCGAAATACATGAATAATATAGGCGAACTAAACCTGGATGAACGATGGATTGACGTGCAGCCCGGAGTTGTTTTAGCTGAGCTAAACCAGTTTTTAGCCAAACACGGACTGCAATTTGCTCCGGAAACCTCAACAGCCAATCGTTGCTGTGTAGGTGGAATGCTCGGAAATAATTCGTGCGGTTTGCATTCGCTGATCTACGGAAGCGCCCGCGAACACATTCTGGAAGTTGAAGGAATTCTGTCCGACGGATCGGATGTGACATTCAAAGCGCTTTCAACTGAAGAGTTTGATGCTAAATGCACGAGCCACCCAAATCTGCTGGAATCAAAAATTTACCGGAATATTCTCGAAACTCTTTCGGATGAATTCAACCAGGAACAAATCAGGAATGAATATCCCGACCCCAAAGTAACCCGCCGAAACAACGGCTACGCACTTGACATGCTGCTCGAAACCGATCCGTTTACCCAGAACGGCAAAGCTTTTAATTTCTGTAAACTGCTTGCCGGATCGGAGGGAACATTGGTTTTTGTGACCAAAATAAAACTCAACCTGATTCCGCTGCCACCCAAATTTCAGGGTTTGGTTTGTGCACATTTTAGTTCGCTGGAAGATGCTTTGTACGGAAATATCGTTGCCCTCAGACATAAACCTGATGCCATTGAATTAACCGACGAAATTATCCTGAACTGCACGCTCGAAAACATTGAACAGCGTAAAAACCGCTTTTTCATTCAAGGTGAACCCAAAGCCATTCTGACTATCGAATTTTCTTCGGACACCGAATCTGAAATTCAGGAAAAAGCATCAAAACTGGAGGAAGATCTCCGGAAAGAAGGCTACGGCTACCACTTTCCACTTTATACCGACAAGGAAAGTTTTAAGAAAATATGGGAACTCCGCAGAGCCGGACTTGGGTTGTTATCGAACATTCCGGGTGAAAAACGCAGCGTAACAGTGGTTGAAGATACGGCAGTTGCTCCTGATTATTTGCCAGAATATATCGAAGAGTTTAAGCGGATTATTGCCGGTCACGGGCTAAACTGCGTGTATTACGGGCATATTGCAACCGGAGAATTGCACCTTCGACCGCTCCTGAACCTGAAAGATCCGGAAGATGTGAAAATTTACCGGACGCTGGCTGGCGAAGTGGCACGACTGGTGAAAAAGTACCGTGGGTCGCTGAGTGGAGAACATGGTGATGGACGTTTGCGAGGCGAATTTATTCCGCTGATGCTGGGACAGCACAATTACGAATTGATCCGGAAACTGAAATTTACGTGGGATCCGCAGAACATTCTGAATCCGGGGAAAATTGTGGATACGCCACCCATTACCAAAGACATGCGCCTGCTGATGGGGCAACCGGCATTCAGGGCAAATACCTTGTTTCAATACGAGCATGGCGATTTGCTGCGTTCGGTTGAAATGTGCAATGGTTCGGGCGATTGCCGGAAAAGTAACCTGATTGGCGGAACTATGTGCCCGACCTATATGGCCACGCGCGACGAAGATAAAACCACACGTGCACGCGCCAACATTTTGCGCGAATACCTCACACGGCCTAAACATGCAAATATTTTCGATTCGGCTGAGGTAATGCAGGTTCTTGATTTGTGTTTGTCGTGCAAGGCGTGCAAATCCGAGTGTCCGTCGAACATCGACATGGCTAAATTCAAAACCGAATTTTTGCAGCAGTACTACGACAAACATGGCTTCCCCATGCGTTCGCTGCTGATTGCCTGGTTGCCAAGAATCAACCGTTTGGGCATGGCATTCAGACCGCTTACCAACCTGATTACAAACAGTAAGCTATTCAAAAAAGCCATCGGTTTTGCTCCCGAACGTTCCATTCCGCAATTATCGGAGAAAACACTTTTGAAGTGGAACAGCAGCCAGAAAACTTCAGAAAAACTTCAGAAAAAAGTTTACTTGTTTGCCGATGAATTTACCAATTTCAACGAAAGCCACATTGGAATTCAAGCAATTATGCTCCTGAATAAACTGGGCTACGAAGTAATTATTCCGAAACATAAGGAAAGCGGCCGGACTTTTCTCTCGAAAGGATTGCTGCGCAAGGCAAAACAAATTGCATCGTTCAATGTAAGCGAACTAGCCGGAATAGTGACTTCAGAAACTCCGTTGATTGGACTTGAACCTTCAACAATTTTAAGTTTCAGGGACGAATATCCTGATCTGGTCGATAAATCTCTTCAGGAAAAGGCAAAAGATCTGGCAAAAAATGCACTGCTCATTGAAGAGTTTATTGTTCGGGAAATAGAGAAAGGAAATATCAGGAGTGAACAATTTAGCGCTGAAACCAAAACGATAAAACTGCACGGGCACTGCCAGCAAAAGGCTATCGCTTCTACCCTACCGACAAAAAGAATGCTTGAATTGCCCGCCAATTACACCGTTCAGGAAATAAAAAGTGGGTGTTGCGGAATGGCCGGTTCGTTTGGCTACGAAAAAGAACATTACGAACTGAGTATGCAAATTGGCGAACTGGATTTATTTCCTTCGGTGCGAAAAGCCACGAATGAAGAAATTGTAGCTGCACCGGGAACTTCGTGCCGCCATCATATTGAAGACGGAACCGGCAGAAAAGTGCTGCATCCGGTGGAAGTGCTGTGGGAGGCGGTGGTGAAATAAGAATTTATTTATTGAGCGGGTGACTTGGAGTCACCCGCTCAATTGAAGTTGCATCAGCCCCCCCACCGTTCAGACTGAAATTTCAACTTCAATAAAACAGAGGGGGAGAAAAACTGTGCCAATGCTTTTGAACCAACGGACTAAATCAGAAGTTGAAAAGGTTCGGTGGCAGCAGTTTTTTTGAGATATTGTTTTAATTTTTTAAAAAATCGATAGTTTCAGCAAAAAAAACATCAGGACGTTCAATGAAAGTCCAGTGAGAGCTATTTTCAATTTCTACAATTTTTGAATTAGGTATTTTATTTTTTATATCCTTAGAACCAAAAATAACTGGCGGAAAATCTTCATCTCCATAAAGAATTATTGTTTTTGTTTTTATTTGGTTGATTGAATCCAAAATATTATAATTTGCTTCATCAACAGTCCTAAACTGTTTTTCAGGAAGAGTTGAAAAAATGGTATTGTCCATTATTGTTTCAAAGGTCTCTTTGTGTTTATTATAGTCATGGAAAGTAACTGTGTACCAATTTTTCATTTCTTCTTTTAATTTTTCTTTACCTTCTAAACCTTCTTTCTTTATCTCAGTATTTCTATTCACCATATTGTCATATCCGGCCCGATTCTTTAACCATTCGTAGTAGCCTGGATATTCTGATTTCGGAAATGTGGAAATAAGAATTAAGTGGTTTAAATATTGCTGATATTTTAAGGCATACTTCATTGATATTATTCCAGCATAACAATGTCCAGTTAAATCAAATTTATTTATACCAAGTTTTTCTCTGAAATTTTCAAGTTCTTGTGCATATTTATTCATACTGTATTCACTCATAGAATTAAGACGTTCCGACCTTCCTAATCCTCTTGGTTCCATGTAAATAACTGTCCTGTTTTCTTCCCACGGTTTTAGATATTCAACATAAACAGAACAATCACCTCCCCAACCCGCTGAAGAAGGGTAGGCAATAAGTATTGGTCCTTTTCCCCGAACCATATACCAAAGTTTAACTCCGTCAATCTCAATTTCATGCTCTCCTTCTGTCAAATATGATTTAGCATTATTCCCGGAGCTTTTGTCAGAAGTTTTTTTGTTTACCCCTGTATTGCATGAAAAAAGAACTATTGAAATGATGATATAAACTATCGTTCTCATAATTTTTAGTATTAAGGTTTTTTTTTTTCAACATTAAGCATAACGAATGTTTTAAATTATATGCGTTAATCCACCCGTTTCGGGTAGATTAACTCATCTTTTTTCAACTGTTATCTTCTAAATTAATATCATCAATCGGGGTTTTAAATTCCCTATTGATATAGTTCTCTCTCTTCGGCAATTTTTCCCGTCAACCAATCTAAATAAGTGTTTGCGTCAGTGATTATTTAATATCATTTTCTTTTAAAAATGTTAGTACCTCATAATTAAACTGTTCCGGGTTTTCAAGGCTTAACATGTGTCCTGAATTTTTTAATATAACAAGTTTTGAATTAGGTAAATAAATGTGCATTTTCTGAATTGTCTGATGATAGTGATCTTGAGATAATTCGCCATTAATAAGTAATACAGGAATTTGAAGATTTGATATGTCTTCAAATTCTATTTGCTCATAACTTTGCATAGGGTCTTTATTTTTAAAATGCCAACCGGTATAATCCATTACCATCTGTTTGAATATTTTTTCCGAATTAGGATTATTAATGGCACTTCGAAAGACACTAATTTGTAACAATACTTTTTTTCCATTTTCAACCCCTTCATTTCTACCAATATTAAATACTTTTCCAAACATGTTTCCTACTTCCTTTGATCCAGGTTGATTATTAAATTCTTTAAGAGAAGCAGCTCCTTCTGCAAAAACAAGTGCATGAACTCTTTCAGGATAATTATAAGCAAATTCAAATGCAGCTAATCCTCCCATTGAATGAACCATTATAATAACTTTATTAAGGTGCAGAAAATCCAAAAGAGTAATCAAATCATTTACATGAGAATAGGACATTAATGTATCAGGTAAACCCGACTTACCAAATCCTCTGAAATCATAGCGGATTACTTTATAATTTTCCGAAAATAATTCAAATTGATTATCCCAATAGCGTGTATCACATGCAAATCCATGCATTAGAATAATAGGTACGCCATCTCCCTTAATTTCATAGTATATAGAAGTTCCATTGATATCAGCAAAGCCTTTCTCAACTTTTTGATTGCAACTCAACAAAATCGTACATGAAATGGCTAATAAAATCCGGGTATATTTTGATTGATTTTTCATAATACTTGATTTGTATTGTTCGCTGTTCTGTATTGCCAACAACACCGACCCTGCTCTGAAATATGCACTTTTATGTGCTGCATTTACTTTAAATCATTTAATTCTACTTTAACACATTTAAATTCTTATATATGAGTAATTTATATCTCGTTGCCTGTTTAGGTGTCGTTTAAACATTTTGTTCATCAATTGTTCCTCTGTCATTTCTTTGTAAAGCTTAAAT
>JBAZGO010000061.1:0-28562 GCA_041652995.1 Prolixibacteraceae bacterium | reverse complement strand
AGTCTATTCAAATATGGTCTAACATATATTGCAACTGTCCTTTTAAACGCTTTATTTCAAGATGATATCAATATCTTTAAATTTTTGTCATGTACTTAGCTGCGGTAGATAAAAATCTTTAGTATGGTACACAGACAAAATGAATTCTTCCACATAGCGTTTTGTGGTGAAATAATTCTTTAATGTTCCCCATTCCAGTGTTGCTACCATAATCTTGTTGTGGTAATCAAACAGTGAAATAAGGGTATATTCTTTATCTACAATTCCGCAAAACATTTCTTTAATCAGCTCGGATGTAATTATTTTCTTTTTAAGTTGAAGTTCATGGTAACATTCCATCAACCTATTTCTGACTTTTTCAAGCAATGTGATTAATGAGCGGATTTCTTCACTTTTACCTTTTGCCATACCCTTGATGTTATTCCACTTATCTATTTCGATGTCTATTTTCAGTGCAATGTCAGTACGTTTACCATCCACCGTAATTCGTACATAAATGGGAGCCTTCCCATCTTTGATTTTATACCTTCTTAAATAAAATACAATTCCGAATGTGTTAGTTGTCTTCATATCAATCAATTTTAGCCGTAAATGATCTATTTTGAACAATAATCAAAAAAAAGGCACAAAAAATACCGTCAAAATGCTACAAAAACAATCAAATTTATCTAGAAATATTTCTTGTAATCATTTAATAAATAGGCTCTTATGATGAGATAGGTGCCCCAAATATAATATTAAAAAAAGGGCACCGAATAGGGCATATTTAGATTGATTTGAATTGATATAATTTGCTACGAGAGAAATAAAAAAAGCTCTCAAATCCAACGATTTAAGAGCTTTTTGTTTATAGCTTTATCCGATTTTGTCGGGGTGGCCGGATTTGAACCGACGACCTCGTCGTCCCGAACGACGCGCGCTACCAAGCTGCGCTACACCCCGTTTAATTTATTGAATCTGCTTCGCAGGGAGAACTCACAACACTCTGCGGTTAACTAAAAACGAATTTTCAATTGCGCAGCAAATCTAAAATTTTCTGAGGAAACAAAGATGCTTTACACAAGGAATTTAAAGGGAGGAACCTATTTTTTTTTTGAATGTTTTACGACAAAACCTGTATAAATGCAGAAACCGTTTCAAACATTAGCTTGAAACGGTTCTACTAATCCACACAATCAATCCACACTAAAAAAACCAATCATCACCATAATTGCGTAAAATGATTTGTTTTTACTAACCTTATCCTAATCTTAACCACGAACAAATCAATATTCTTGTCAGATTTAATACATGAAACCCAGTAGATTCAATTGGTATTTTTTTTACTGCCAGACTACGTTTCGTAAACGTATCTTACTTAAAAAGGTTTTATTTTTTGATCGCTAAAACCGAAATAGATAAATAAATATCTTTTATTCTTTTATATGCTTAGATGATACGTCAATTCGCTTTCCAAATGAAAATTTTCAAAATGAATCAGGTAAGCTTCTGAACCGAATTTTCAGTTGTCAAAAAAATTAATCTTTTAAACTTAGGCGTGTTCCGCGTGCCATCGAAATAAGGTTTGGATTAGTAATCAGAATCTGGCTGACTCCATTTCGCATAGCGCTAAATCCATTGTCGAGTTTCGGAATCATTCCGGCGCTAATAATCCCTTCTGTCTGAAGTTCTTTGAAGCGATCGTAGCTCAGTTCCGAAATCACTGAGTTTTCATCTTCAGGATTTAATAGTACACCTTTCTTTTCGAAGCAGTAAAATAAATTTACAGTATAATAATTCGAAAGCTCAATGGCCAGGTCGGCGGCAATTGTGTCGGCATTGGTATTGAGTAACTGTCCTTTGGCGTCGTGTGTAATTGGCGCCATTACCGGCACAACTTCTTCGTTTAGCAATAACCTAAGTTCCGAAGTATTTACGCCCATTATATCGCCAACATATCCATAATCAATATCTTTCACTGGCCTTTTTATAGCCCTGATTACGTTTAAATCTGCTCCTGTCAGGCCAATGGCGTTACAGCCTTTCGACTGCAAACCGGCAACAATATTTTTGTTTACCAAACCTGCATAAACCATTGTAACAACCTCAAGAGTTTCTGCGTCGGTAATTCTCCGGCCTTCAACCATCTTCGTTTCAATACCAAGTCTTTCAGCCATGCTGGTTGCCAGCCGTCCACCGCCGTGAACCAAAATTCGTTTTCCCCTGATTTGAGAAAATTGAACAAGCAGTTGTTCAAGCGATTCTTTTTCTTCAACAACTTTTCCACCAACCTTTACAATGGTTAATCTTTCCATAAAAAAAATCAATTATTTACGATTTAACTATTGACCATTTACTATTTACGAAGCTCATCAATCAAATCGTAAATTGATCAATTGTAAATCAGTTTATTTCAATTTATCTAACATCATTTTCAATACAGCCTGTGCAGAATACAACCGATTTTCTGCTTCCTGAATAACAATTGAATCCGGGCCATCAATCACCTCGTCAGTAACAATCATGTTGCGGCGTACAGGCAAACAGTGCATAAATTTTGCTTTGTTGGTAACATCCATTTGTCTGGTGGAAACCGTCCATAAACGATCTTTCGAAAGAACTTTTCCATAATTGGTGTATGATGCCCAGCTTTTGGCATAAATAAAATCAGCATTTTCAAAGGCTTTCATCTGATCGTATTCCGGCTTCAGGTCACCCATAAATTCAGGCGCAAGTTCATAACCTTCCGGATGTGTAACAACCAATTCATAATCAGTCTGTCGCATCCATTCAACAAAAGAGTTAGGAACGGCTTGCGGTAACGCACGCGGATGTGGAGCCCACGTCAACACAACCTTGGGGCGTTTTTTTGTTTTGAATTCTTCGATGGTTAAATGATCGGCAAAGGATTGCAGCGGATGGCGGGTAGCGGCTTCCATACTCACAACCGGTACTCCAGAATAATCGACAAATTGCTGAATGATTTTTTCCTGATAGTCGTCCGCTTTATTTTCGAATTTGGCAAACGAACGAACGCCTATAATGTCGCAATAGCGGCCAATTACAGGAACTGCTTCGCGAATATGTTCGGGTTTATCGCCATCCATAATCACACCAAGCTCTGTTTCAAGTTTCCAGCCACCTTCGTTTATATCGAAAACGATGACATTCATTCCCAGATTTAATCCGGCTTTTTGGGTGCTTAGCCGGGTTCTCAGACTTGAATTGAAAAATACCAATAGTAAAGTTTTATTTTTTCCCAGATCCTGATATTTGTATGGCGATTTTTTTAGCTCAAGGGCAAGCTTTAATGCTTCGTCTAAATTATCGAGGTCGTGAACCGAAGTAAAATGTTTCATTTTGTGGTGATTAATAAACAAACAAAATATATATTTTGCTGTAATTCAGTATTTTAGTTGATTTTTTTGTTCGAAATAAAGATACTCTAAATTTTTATTTCAAGCTTGGTAAAATCTGTTAAAAGCTACTATTTAAAGTTATTTTGGCCTAACTTGGCCATCGCCGTCCACAATCCATTTGTAGCTTGTAAGTTCTTCGAGCGCCATCGGTCCACGCGCATGAAGTTTCTGAGTCGAGATACCTATTTCGGCACCTAACCCAAACTGAGCGCCATCGGTAAAAGCCGTTGAAACGTTGCAGTAAACGGCTGCAGCATCAACCGATTTGCGGAATATGTCAAGCGCATCCTTATTTTCAGCAACAATGGCTTCTGAGTGTTTCGAGCTGTAATTGGCAATGTGATCCAACGCTTCATCCAAATCAGTAACTGTTTTAACCGACATTTTGTACGACAGGAATTCTGTTCCAAACGATTCTTCTGTGGCATGTTCCAATAGTTCCGAAGGGTATTTCCCATCTAAAATCGGGAAAGCTTTTTCGTCGGCATAAATAACAACATTGCTTTGTGGAAGCAGCTCAGTTAATATAGGCAAATCATTCAATCTTTTTTCGTTTATAATCAGGCAATCCAATGCATTGCAAACACTTGGACGTCGGGTTTTTGCATTGTTTACAATTTCTTTTCCTTTGGTTAAATCGCCGGATTCGTCGAAATACGTGTGGCAAATTCCGGCACCGGTTTCAATTACCGGTATGGATGAATTTTCGCGCACAAAATTGATCAATCCCTGTGATCCGCGTGGAATGATCAGATCGACCAGTCCATGTGCATGCAAAAGTTCGTTAGTCGCTTCACGGTCGACGGGCAGAAGCGAAAGAATATTTTCGTCGAGGTTGTGCTTCCGGAGTACTTCCTGAATAACATTTGCAATGGCGCGGTTCGAAAAATCGGCATCGCTGCTACCTTTCAGTACACAGGCATTTCCCGATTTCAGGCAAAGTGAAAAAACGTCGAGCGTAACATTTGGGCGTGCTTCGTAAATGATTCCGATTACGCCAAATGGCACAGTTATTTTCTTAATCGAAAGTCCATTTGGACGCAGAGTTTCACTAAGAATCCGGCCAAGAGGTGATGGCAGTGAGGCAACATTCCGGATATCGGAAGCTATCGCCTGTATGCGTTCCGGAGTCAACATCAGCCGGTCGTATTTCGGATCTTCCGGATTCATGCGAATTAAATCTTTGGCATTTTCTTCAAGGATAAAGGCCATATTTTCAACTGTAGCCGAAGCCAAATCTGTCAAAACCGTAATTATTTTTTCCCCGGAAACCAGGTTCAGTTTTCTGCTGGCTTTTAAAACCAGTTCCAATTGTTCTCTCACTTTCATACTTCCGTTTTTTTGCGTAAGCTTTATAATTTTAAATATAAAGCCCCCTTCCAGGGGGAGGAAGGGGGAGTATAACTCGAAATTTGCTGCCAAGGGTAAAGGCAAATTTAAGGGGTCTATGAAAAGGGTATCAGTACACAAATCCCGAGTCAATAACATCTTTATTTCTATTCCATTAAATACAGATAATCGTAATGAACTACTGCTTTTTTGTTTTTATTTCCCAGATATTTTTCAGCTTTTTCCGAGCTGTATTCCGATTTTCCAATTCCGATCAGTTGTCCGGTTTCGTCTTTAATTTTTACAAGATCACCTTTTTCAAAATCTCCTGCAATCGATACAATTCCAACCGGTAACAAGCTTGAAGCCTGATTTGATAAAAGTGCCTTTTTTGCTCCCTCATTCACAACCAACTGTCCTTTTGCAAAACTCTCGGAATATGAAATCCACTTTTTTACATTCGATGATTTTTTGTTCTCCGACAAAAAAGTAGTGTGAACAAAATCATCTTCAGAATCCATGATTCTCAGTAAAGTATTTTGATTCATTCCGTTCGCAATATGGACATTAATTCCACCTTTGGCTACTTTACGAGCGATGTGATATTTGGTTAGCATTCCGCCACGCCCAAAACTCGATTTGCTGGTCGAAATTGCTTCATTAAGCGGTTTGCTTTTCGGCGTAATTTCACGGATTACCTTTGATTCAGGTAATTCCGGCGATCCATCGTAAATACCATCAATGTTGCTCAATATGATCAGAGCTTCCGAATTTTCCATAGAGGCAATCAAACCCGACAATTCATCATTGTCAGTAAACATCAGTTCGGTAACAGAAATTGTATCATTTTCATTTACAATCGGAATTACTTTGTTTTCAATCAGGGTCGAAATGCAGTTTTTCATGTTCAGGTAATGAACACGGTCACCGAAATTTTCCTTGGTTGTGAGTACCTGGGCGCACGACATCCCGTATTTGCTGAAACCTTCGGCATACTTGTTAATGAGTTTTACCTGACCAACTGCCGACCACAACTGCCTGGCCGATACCGTATCCAGCTTTTTCCTGATCCCGATTTCACCTCTTCCGGCAGCAACAGCGCCTGACGAAACCAAAACAATTTCGACACCTTTCCGGCTCAGATCGGCAATTTGATCGACCAAATGAAAAATATTTTCATCATTGAGCGTACCATCAGACTTAGTTAGAACGTTACTGCCAACTTTGACAGTGATTTTTTTATATCGCAATTTTGTTTTCAAGAGAGTTTGATTAACCTTTTTCAATTTTGTTGAAAGAGGCGATTAATCCCTGGATTAATGATGAACTGAACCCTTTGTGTTCCATTTCATTGAGTCCGGTAATGGTTATTCCGCGTGGCGTTGTCACTTTATCAATTTCCTGCTCCGGATGTCGCCCCGATTCGAGAATTAAACCAGTTGCTCCCTTTACCGTTTGAGCAGTAATAAACTGCGCCATTTCGGCTCCAAAACCAATTTCAATTCCGCCCTGCATGGCTGCCCGCATGTAGCGCAAAGCAAATGCAATTCCGCACGATGCAAGCACGGTGGCCGCAGCCATCAATTCCTCGCTAATAATGATTGCCTGCCCCAACTGATCGAAAATATGAAGCACCAGGTTGCGTAATTCTTCCGTTTTTACATTGGTCGAAATCAAAGTCATCGATTCCTGAATAGCGATAGCTGTATTTGGCATTGCCCTGAAAATCAGGATGTCTGATCCCGCAGTCTCTTCGAGTTTTTGAAGTCCAACTCCGGCTACCAGCGAAATAAGTATTTGATTTGACTTTAACACCGGCTTTATTTCTTCGATAATTGCCAGAACCTGGTAGGGTTTGATTGCCAGAATAATAATATCAGCATTCTGTGCTGCTTCAACGTTGTCGCTGGTAGTGAAAACTCCGGCATCCTGAAGTTTTTCGAGCAGATTTAATCTCCGTCGGGTTATGGTAAGAGCCGACGGCTCAATTTGCTTCGATTTGATCAACCCAAAAGCAATTGCACTGCCAAGATTTCCGCCCCCGATAATGGTAATTTTCTGATCAATCATTTTTTTTAGTTCTGAATTAGTTCGGTCTGTCAGATCGTTGCAGCCAATGCTTTCAGAAATACATTGGCTTGTTCGATGTTCAAAGTTAACGGAGAAAGCAACCTGATTGTATTTGCTCCGGAAACCCCGGTAAAAATATGATGATTTTTTAACAAAACATGACGAATGTCATTAATTTGTTGATTAAATTCGAGTCCAATCATTAATCCAAGTCCCCGCACTTCTTTTATTCCTGAAAAACCAGTTAGCTTTTCGATGAGGTAATTTCCTGTTATATAAGCATTTTCGACCAGTTTTTCACTTTCCATGATTTCCAAAACGGCTAAACTTGCAGCACAAGCCAGGTAATTTCCGCCAAAAGTGGTCCCCAACATGCCGTGCCAGGGTTTAAATTCCGGAGAAATTAAAAGTGCGCCAACCGGAAATCCGTTCCCCATCCCTTTGGCAACCGTGATAACATCGGGTTTAACATCGGTGTACTGGTGTGCAAAGAATTTACCGCTTCGTCCGTAGCCCGATTGAATTTCATCCAAAATCAGCAATGTTCCATATTTTCTGCAGAGCTTTTCTGCCTGAACCAAAAAGCCTTCTGCCGGAACATAAATTCCACCAACTCCCTGGATACCTTCGATAATTACACCTGCAATTTCTTCTGTTTTTAGCTGTACTTCAAGTGCTTCGGGATCGTTAAAAGGCAGAATGACTGCATTTGGAGTTACATTTACCGGCGCAATAATTTTGGGATTGTCGGTCACAGCAACCGCAGCCGATGTGCGTCCATGAAAACCCTTTTTGAAACTGACGATTTTTTTACGTCCTGTCACGAAGGAGGCCAGTTTTAGCGCATTCTCGTTGGCTTCGGCGCCAGAATTTACCATAAAAAGCTGGTAGTCAGGATATCCTGAAAGTCGACCTAATTTGTCGGCCAGTTCCTTTTGCTGCGGAATTTGAACTGAATTGGAATAAAAACCAATCTGATTAAGCTGGTCTGAAATTCGTTTGATGTAATGCGGATGCGAATGCCCAACCGAAATAACGGCGTGCCCACCGTATAAATCAAGATATTGGGTTCCGTTTTCGTCCCAAATGTGACAGCCTTCACCTTTTACGGGAGTTATATCTAAAAGTGGATATACATCGAATAAGTTCATAATAAAAATTTAAAAGCCCCCTCCAAACCTCCCCGGAGAGGGGAGTCTTAAAAAGTGCGCGGTTATTTTTAGTTTATTAAAACCTTTCCAAATTTGCAGGTCTCAAAACTCCCCTCCTTTGGGGGGGAGGCTGTTCTTTTAAAAAGTCACTGCCTTCAAATTTAGTCCCATTGTTTCCTGCATTCCAAAAATCAGGTTCATATTCTGGACTGCTTGTCCTGAAGCACCTTTTAGCAGATTATCAGATACCGAAAGGATCATGAGTTTGTTGCCATGTTTTTCTAAATAAACAATGGCTTTATTGGTATTTACAACTTGCTTTAAATCGGGATTTGTCTGGCTTACAAACACAAACGGGTGCGATTCGTAATAATCCTGATAGATTTTTTGCGCTTCTTCCAAAGAACCGTCGAACCTGGTGTAAACTGAAGCAAAAATGCCCCGAGTATGATTTCCGCGAACCGGAATGAAATTGATGTCGAAACTGAAATCTGGCTGAAGCTGGTGCAGGCTTTCGCCGATTTCGCCTAAATGTTGATGTTCGAATGCTTTGTAAACTGACAGATTGTTGTTTCTCCAACTGAAATGCGAAGTTGAACTTGGTGACTGTCCGGCTCCGGTTGAACCGGTGATTGCATTCACGTGCAATTCATCTCTAATGAGTCCGGCAGCAGCCAGCGGTAATAAAGCCAATTGAATGCCGGTGGCAAAACAACCCGGATTTGCAATTTTGTCAGATTTCCGGATCAATTCACGATTCAGTTCAGGTAGCCCGTAAACAAAATCGTTTCCTTCTCTTTTTAGCCTGAAGTCGTGACTTAAATCGATTATTTTAACGTTTTCAGGAATCGTATTTTTTTGCAAAAATTCTTTTGATTTTCCGTGACCCATGCAAAAGAAGACCACATCGACTGTCGAAAAATCGATTTCCGAAACAAATTTAAGGTTGGTATCGCCCAACAAATCGGTGTGAACAAACGATAGCAAATTTCCGGCATTACTGGTGCTTTGCACAAAAGCAATTTCAGCCTGCGGATGATTTAATAGTATGCGGATAAGTTCACCGGCTGTGTAACCGGCTCCACCTATAATTCCAACAGCCACAGCCCCCTTCATATTCCCCCGGAGGGGGAAGGCCTTGGACTTGGCAGAATTTGTGTGTAATTTATCCTTTGTCATTTCTTGAAAATTCCAATTTTTGTTTATGAAATGAGAAATATTTGGGACTGCTCAACATCCTCCCCTTTGGGGGAGTTAGAGGAGGCATTTAAAACGTGTGGTTTACCGAATTGTGAATTTTCAGCGATGTGGAAAGCACTTTGGTAAAGCCTTTCACATCGTCGGCTGTCCAGGCCGAGTTTTTCTCGCCGTATTCGCCAAATTCTGATTTCATCAAATCGTGATCAGATTCAATTCCAACAAGCACAAAATTGTAAGGTTTCAGTCGGACAATAACTTTTCCGGTGACTGTTTCCTGCGAATGTTCCAGAAATTTTTCAATGTCGCGCATTACTGGTTCAAAGTAGAGAGCTTCGTGCAGAAACATTCCGTACCAGTTGCCCAATTGCTCTTTCCAGTATTGTTGCCATTTGGTCAGTGTATGTTTTTCGAGCATTTGGTGCGCTTTAATGGTGACCAGCGGAGCAGCAGCTTCAAATCCCACACGGCCCTTGATGCCTATAATGGTGTCGCCAATATGCATGTCGCGGCCGATGGCGTAAGGCGATGCCAGGGCTTCAAGTGCGCGAATGGCATTCACCGGATTTTCATAAGTTTCTCCGTTAACCCCTTTTAATTCGCCTTTCACGAAATCAAGCGTAATGTCTTTTCCTTCAGTAGCTGTAAGTTGCGATGGATAAGCTTCTTCAGGAAGTGTTTTGTTCGATTTTAGTGTTTCTTTTCCACCAATACTGGTTCCCCAAAGTCCTTTGTTGATCGAATAATCCATCTTTTTCCAGTCAGCTTCAACAGCATGAGCTTTCAGGTAATCAATTTCTTCCTGACGGCTCAGTTCCAAATCGCGGGTAGGAGTGAGAATACCGATTTCAGGAGCAAGAATCTGAAAGGTAAGATCGAAACGGACCTGGTCGTTTCCGGCGCCGGTGCTTCCATGCGCTACATATTTTGCGCCGATTTGTTTGGCATATTCAATAATGGCAATGGCCTGAAAAACCCGTTCGGAACTCACTGAAATGGGGTAAGTATTGTTCCGGAGAATGTTTCCGTAAACCATGTACCTGATACTTTTCTGGTAATATGTATCAGTTACATCCAAAGTAACATGTTTAACGGCGCCCAGGTTGTAGGCTTTTTTCTCAACCGCATCAAGCTCTGCCTGGCTGAAACCGCCAGTATTGGCTATGGCTGTGTAAACTTCCAGATTTTTTTCTACCGACAGGTATTTTGCACAATACGAAGTATCCAAACCTCCGCTGAATGCCAAAACTACTTTATCCTTCATGATTTTTAATTTGATATATTAAAAAAAAACGATGACCCGCAGGCAGATGTGCTTAAATACTTACAACTTTACTAACCATACAATTGTGGGGTTCAGAAACAACATCAATTTTATCTGAACCAGTTTATTGGCTTGCTGAAGGCCAAAATCTATGAGAAAATAATCCTGAAATTTCTGCCAGGAGTCATCGTTTATCTTTGAGTTTGCTTTTTAAACAAAAATGTTAAAACCGTGGTTTTTGCAACCGATCCGTTCTTATTCGACTTTATTTTGTTGACAATATCAAGCAATGTGTCTTTTATGGCCCATTTGCTACTTTGTTTTTTCTCTCCTTTTTTTTCTTTTTCCCAGGCCGGATCGAAGACCATTGCCGTGCAAAGGCATTTGCTTTTGCCGGTTCGTTGCAGAATATCGTAATTCACACAACTCTGGCATCCCTTCCAAAAATCTTCATCCGAAGTTAGTTCGGAGAAAGTAACCGGGCGGTAACCCAGTTCGTGATTGATTTTCATTACGGCCAGACCAGTTGTTAATCCGAATATTTTTGCATCCGGATATTTTTTACGTGAAAGCATAAAAGCTTTACGTTTAATTTCAGTGGCCAGTCCAATTCCGCGGTAATCTTTGGCAACAATCAATCCCGAGTTGGCAACAAAGCTTTTTTCTCCCCATGTTTCCACATAGCAGAAACCGGCAAAGGTCACGCCGTTTTCGAGGGCAATAATGGCTTTGCCTTCCATCATTTTTTTTGCAATATATTCATAAGTACGGCGAGCAATCCCCGTTCCCCGTTCTTTCGAAGCTAATTCGATGGCGTCATTCACCTCATCCACATATTTAATGTGTTCCTCAGTTGCCACCAAAACTTGAATATTCTTCAATTCTTTCATTTTCTTTTTAACTTTTAAAACACCCTTTAATCGTTATTTCAATTCCGTCCGAAATACCACTGTCTCTTTTACTATCGCTTTCTCGCGGACGGTTTTTGTTTTTATTCTTTTTCACCGGGTTAACCCGGGGCTACCAATATTTTGCTCCTACGGAGCTGAAAAGTTAAATCACTGCCCAAATCTTTCCCCTTGGGGGAATGGGAAGGGGGTCATTAGCCCAGTTTATCCTCGAGTGTTGGCATCACCAGAATAAGGCTGTTAATCAGGTCGCTATGCGTTACACCTTCCCGCATAATGACTAAAATGGTATCGTCTCCGGCAATGGTTCCAATAATCTCGAATGGTTCGGCATTGTCAATTACTACGGCCAAACTGCTGGCATACCCCGGCATCGTCTTTATTACAGCCAGATTTCCTGAAAACTGAATATCGCGAAATCCATCAGCCAGAAAATTTATCCGTGAATTCTCACGCTGATTTTCGGTATTTGAACCTTCCGGAATAACATACACATAACCTAGTGTCGAATCGGAAACTTTTGCAACTTTCAAAATTTTTAAATCGCGCGAAAGAGTTGCCTGTGTCAGTTCAAAGTCCTGATCTTTCATGATGCGCAAAAGCTCATCCTGACTGCTGATCCGGCCATTGAGAATGACTTGTTTAATGGCAAGTTGTCTTTTTGTGCGATTCTTCATTTTGAATATTTATACAAATCCGATGCAAAAATATGCAAAAAATAAATAATACGAACTTTTATTTCAGAAATAATTTCTATTTTTGTGTCCGGAAATAAAACTACAAACGAATTGAAACTTGAAAAGAACCAGGTTGAAAATCCGAAGTTACATAGGAAAGAGAGTTTGTTTAAGAAATAACAACCATGCGTTTGCCCTACAGCCGTAGCAAACGCATTTTTTTTAATATTTAGCATTGCAGCAATGACACAACTTAGAAAAGTCAGATTGATTCTTGAAGACGGGACAACATTCGAAGGAAAATCGTTCGGGTATGAGAAATCGGTAGCGGGCGAAGTGGTTTTTTACACCGCTATGACTGGTTATCCGGAAAGTTTAACAGATCCTTCATATACGGGGCAGATACTTGTTTCGACCTTTCCTTTGATTGGAAATTATGGGGTGCCAAGCGATTCTGAAGCACATGGTTTATCCGAATTTTACGAATCGAATAAGATACACATTACCGGATTGATTGTATCCGATTATTCGTTCGAATACAGTCACTGGAATGCTATAAAAAGTTTGGGCGACTGGCTGAAAGAATATAAAGTTCCGGGTTTGTTCGGAATTGATACCCGCGCTCTGACCAAAATCATCAGGGTAAAAGGTTCGTTACTTGGTAAAATTGAATTCGACGATGAGGAGATTGAGTTTTACGACCCGAACCAGGAAAACCTTGTAGCCATTGCAAGTTGCGATAAAGTGGAAACTTATGGAAATGGCGAACACCGAATTGTTTTGGTTGATTGCGGGGTAAAATACAACATCATTCGCTGTTTGATGAGCCGGAATGCTACGGTCATCGTCGTTCCGTGGGACTATGATTTCAGCGGTGAAGATTTTGATGGTATCTTCCTTTCTAACGGACCCGGCGACCCGGCTTTGTGTGATGCTACTGTTGAAAACATTCGCAAAACGATGGATGCTGAAAAACCAATCATGGGAATTTGCCTCGGAAACCAGTTGCTGGCACGTGCTGCCGGAGCTGAAACTTATAAGCTTAAATTCGGTCACCGAAGCCACAACCAACCGGTACTGTTGCAAGGAACTGATCGTTGCTTCATTACTTCGCAAAATCACGGTTTCGCGGTTGATACCAAAACTTTGCCCGGCGATTGGGAGCCTTTGTTCACCAACGTAAACGACAATACAAACGAGGGAATCAGGCACAAAACCAAACCATTCTTCTCGACTCAGTTTCATCCCGAAGCTGCCAGCGGACCGGTAGATACCGAGTTTTTGTTCGACGATTTCATGAACAATGTGATTGAATACAAAAAGGGCAGCCTCCCCCAACCCCCTCCACAAGAGGGGGCTTAGAGAGCGGGACCTTGAATGAAGTTTAAAAAAGAAGATACTGTGAATATTTGCAACCTAAAGTCTCCCACTTTGGGGGAGATTTAGAGGGGGCTTTTAACTTGAAATTTTACACACCATGATAGATATTAATATAAAAAAAGTAATCGTTCTGGGGTCGGGAGCCCTGAAAATCGGAGAAGCCGGTGAGTTCGACTATTCAGGATCTCAGGCATTGAAAGCACTGAAAGAAGAGAATGTTGAAACCATTTTGATCAATCCGAATATTGCAACGATCCAGACTTCGGAAGATATTGCCGACCGGATTTATTTCCTTCCGGTGACACCGTATTTTGTGGAACAGGTTATTGAAAAGGAAAAGCCTGACGGCATTTTGCTGGCCTTTGGCGGGCAAACAGCGCTGAACTGTGGGGTGGCTCTTTTCAAAAATGGCATTCTCGAAAAGTACAATGTAAAAGTGGTTGGAACTCCCGTTCAGGCCATTATTGATACAGAGGATCGCGAAATCTTCGCCGGAAAATTGGCTGAAATTGATGTAAAAACCCCACGAAGTATAGCTTGTACAAACTTGGATGAAGCTTACGAGGCTGTAAAAACTGTAGGTTATCCGATTATTATTCGCGCCGCCTACACGCTTGGTGGGCTTGGAAGTGGTTTTTGTGCAAACGACACCGAACTTGAAGTTTTGGCATCGAAGGCGTTTACGTATTCGCCGCAAATTTTGGTTGAAGAATCTATAAAGGGCTGGAAGGAAGTTGAATATGAAGTGGTTCGCGACCGGTTTAATAATTGCATAACGGTTTGTAACATGGAGAACTTCGATCCGCTGGGAATTCACACCGGCGAAAGTATTGTGGTTGCTCCTTCGCAAACGCTTTCCAATTCCGAATATCATAAACTGCGTGCATTGGCCATTAAAATTATCCGTCACATCGGAATCGTTGGTGAATGCAACGTGCAATATGCACTCGATCCGCATTCTGAAGATTACCGTGTGATCGAGGTTAATGCCCGGCTTTCACGTTCATCGGCGCTGGCATCGAAAGCAACCGGTTATCCGCTGGCTTTTGTGGCTGCCAAATTAGGATTGGGCTATGGTTTACATCAACTGAAAAATCAGGTTACCAAAGTAACTACAGCAGCCTTTGAGCCGGCACTCGATTACATTGTGTGTAAAATTCCGCGCTGGGACTTGAATAAATTTTCCGGAGTATCGAAAAACCTAGGAAGTTCGATGAAATCGGTCGGCGAAATCATGTCGATTGGTCGTTCATTTGAGGAAGCCATTCAGAAAGGAATCCGGATGGTAGGAATTGGCATGCACGGTTTTGTGGCCAACAAGGAAGAAATTACGATCGAACAGATTGATGAAGAACTGACTCACCCGACAGATCGCCGCATCTTCGCGATTGCTGAGGCGTTCAATAAAGGGTATTCGGTTGACGACATTTACGAAAAAACCAAAATCGACCGTTGGTTCCTGCAAAAACTGCACAACATTCATCTCACTAAAAATAAACTTGAACAAGTAAATTCGCTGCCCTCGCTTGACGATTCGTTGCTCCTTCAGGCTAAAAAAGAAGGATATTCCGATTTCCAAATTGCCCGTTTGGTGCTGAAATCATCGAACAGAGATATCAATGGCGATTTGCTAAAAGTGCGCGACTGGCGTAAAAGCAAAAACATACTGCCATCAGTAAAACAAATAGATACGCTGGCCGGTGAATATCCTGCCCAAACCAATTATTTGTACCTGACCTATAATGGAATTGAGCATGATGTAGAGTTTCAGCGCGACGATAAATCGGTAATCGTTTTGGGTTCAGGAGCTTATCGAATAGGAAGTTCAGTTGAATTCGACTGGTGTAGCGTGAACGCGATTACGACCATTCACAAGGAAAAATACCGCTCAATCATGATCAATTACAATCCGGAAACCGTGAGTACCGACTACGATACCTGCGACCGGCTGTATTTTGATGAACTGACTTTCGAACGTGTGATGGACATTGTTGATCTGGAAGCGCCAAAGGGAGTCGTTCTTTCGATGGGTGGACAGATTCCAAACAATTTGGCCATGAAATTGCATCGTCAACAAGTGCCCATTCTGGGAACTTCACCAACAAATATCGATCGCGCTGAGGATCGCAAAAAATTCAGTTCGTTGTGCGATAACCTGGGGATTGATCAGCCGCGCTGGTCTGAATTAACAAGCATACAGGATATTTATACTTTTGTTGACGAAGTTGGATTTCCGGTGCTGATCCGCCCGTCGTATGTGCTTTCAGGAGCAGCCATGAATGTAGTTTCGAACAAAGACCAGCTCGAACATTTCCTGAATCTGGCCGCGAATGTTTCGAAAGAACACCCGGTTGTAGTTTCGGAATTTATTGAGCAGGCCAAGGAAATTGAGATAGATGCAGTGGCCAAAAACGGTGAGGTTGTGGCTTATGCCATTTCGGAGCATGTTGAGTTTGCAGGTGTGCATTCAGGTGATGCGACTATCGTTTTTCCTCCGCAGAAATTGTATGTAGAAACGATCAGGAGAATTAAGAAAATTGCACGGCAGATTGCCAAAGAGCTCGAAATTACCGGGCCTTTTAATATGCAGTTGCTGGCCAAAGATAACGACATCAAGGTCATTGAGTGTAATTTGCGTGCATCGCGAAGTTTTCCGTTTGTGTCGAAAGTAATGAAATATAACCTGATCGAAATTGCAACTCAGGCCATGCTTGATGTTCCATTCCAGAAACCTGATAAATCGCTTTTTGAATTGGATTATGTGGGTGTAAAAGCGCCGCAATTCTCGTTTGCCCGATTACTGAATGCCGATCCTGTTTTGGGTGTCGATATGTCATCGACCGGTGAGGTAGGTTGCATTGGCGAAACCTATTACGAAGCCATCCTGAAATCGATGCTTTCGGTAGGCTATTCCATTCCGAAGAAAAATATCCTGATTTCGTCGGGACCTGCACGATCGAAAGTTGAGTTAATTGAAAGTGCGAAATTGCTTGCTGAACGTGGATTTAACCTGTTTGCTACCGGAGGAACACAAAAGTTTTTAAGCGATAACGGCATTAAATCGACTCGCGTTTACTGGCCTGATGAAACAGAGAAACATCCGAATACACTTGAATTAATCAAAAATAAAAAGATCGATTTGGTGATCAACATTCCCAAAGATCATACAACCCGCGAAATCAGCAACGGATACACGATTCGCCGCAGCTCTATTGATTACAGCATTCCGCTGATTACCAACGCCCGCGTAGCCAGTGCATTTATTTATGCTTTCTGCAAATACGGGATTGAAGATTTACCAATCAAAAGCTGGGACGAATACAAAGAATAAAAGAACAGCTCCTCACCAACCTCTCCCCGAAAGGGAGAGGCTAAGGCAGCAAAGATTCTTACTGTATTTCTTTAATTGAAAACAGGCCAAATCCACTCTGAAGGAGGGAGTTAGGGGAAGCATTAAAGGTCATTCCGGATTACTGAACGACCTTTTTTGTTGATAGTGATTTGGAGAAATTTTACTCAAATTGCCGTTTTACAAACCATCGGTCCCACAGGTTAAAACTGCAATTCAGCTTGATGTATTTTTCTTCGACCAGGTGAGCTACTTTTGTGCCGCGCATTCCCAATTCAAGCGAAAAATTGGCATAACTGCGATCTTTTTTGATTGGCAATCCGAGCCCAATCGTAAAAGCTTGTTCGTGAATCTGGTTGTTGTAAAGAGTCAGGTAGCCACTTTCGTACCGGTAGCCCAACCTGTAACGAACAGATTGTCTAAGAAATTTATCATCGTTTTTTGGAGCAAATTCCAATCCGGCGCGGTAACTGTTGTTTATGCTTAATTTGTACGAGGTAATTCTTAAGGTGGCATCTTCCCAGTTGCTTCGCTTATAATCGAAGGTGCCTACCCATTTTTGTCCGTACAGATAGCTGATTCCGAAGCCGAGATCAAGCGGAAGTCTCATCGAACCGGATGTTTTTACATCACTTGATACTGTTTCAGAAGTACTTTCGTAGGTTTTTGTTATGCTGGTTGTAATTGTTGAGTTTAACCGGCTGCTTATTCCCGCAACACTGCCCAATACCAAACCCGATTTGGCTGAAATGGGTAAACTGATCTGTGTACCCAGATTAAAATATCCTCCGGAATAATGAATTTTATCTTCCTGAGAAATTAAATAAGTTATGTTGCTAACAGTAATGCTTTGTTGCAGTTCCTGAGACACATTTCCCCAAATGTATCCGGCCTTTGCTCCAAAAGAAATGTTATTCGAAAGTTTCCATGCCAGCAAACCTGCGGCCTCACTCAATCCGCCAGTGCCTTCGTAAATTGCTGGATATGAATATGTTGTGCCGTCGATGGATTTCGCTGTAAAAATGTTGTATCCCACGCTGCTTTTCGGATTTAGCGAAAGACCGCCAAAAAACTTTTTCGTAATAGGAAATCCCATTTGTAACCAGCTCAGATTTCCGTCGTTTACGTTTACGCTTTTTGTGGCGTTTTCGAGCTGAGTATATTTAATGTTCATGCCCAAATCAAACAGAAAACTTTGAGGTTTTATGGTTGTCAACGACGCTGGATTTGATGTATTCAGGAAAAGATGCGAGCGCAAGGCGATT
Organism: Prolixibacteraceae bacterium; assembly: GCA_041652995.1. Classification (GTDB taxonomy): domain Bacteria; phylum Bacteroidota; class Bacteroidia; order Bacteroidales; family Prolixibacteraceae; genus Aquipluma. The sequence goes on along the minus strand of JBAZGO010000061.1, from coordinate 10,574 downwards.
CCGGTGTTCCCCATTCCGGCATTCTGGCCTCCTGAAGACATTTCGAGTTCGCCGATACCAAAACCGGAATAAGGAGAACTCGTACTGTTTTGAGCAAAAAGTCTTAATCCTGAAACCGAAATGAGGAATGCCAAAAGTGCTATTTTGAATTTCATACTGAAATTATTGTTGTTAATTTATTGATTGTTTGATTGTTCAGGCGATAAGTGAATGCCGTTTCCCTCAATTGTGATAATAATACACATTCATCACAGGCTTATATTTCCCTGAATTTGATCCGCCGAAAATCACATGGTCGGCCGTTTTTTTTGCAACAGTTGAATTGTATCCAATCATTATCGAGCGGGTGGTCACGAGATCTTCACTCAATTCGTTGGCAACGAAAGTGCTCAGGTCAACTTCGTAATACACGGTTTCTTCCACCTCTTTCACAATGGTTTTGGTTACATACACATACTCACTGGTACTTCCTGGTGCAAATACCTGCCCGGTAACCTGATTTTTGCGGTCGGCAGTATAGATGTACAACGAATCGGGCAAATCAGCCGAATTTGAGTATGTCCCTTTTTCAGGAAAGAGCCGAAGTGTGGCGCTCACAAAAGCTGAGTTTTCGCCCATCCAAAGCAGATTATCGACATGAGGAATGTTTAGTTTCGCAAAAAACTGAATTCCCGATTGAACCACCACGGCATTTCCGGTCAGTTTTGAACTTAATTCGTTCCCCGATTCCGAAATTCCTTCCGTTAGACTTCCTTCCGGGTTACCTGAAATCTGGTTGAAATAAATGCCACTTGAAATGAAGGAAAATGTGTAATATAAATCAGATTTGTCATCCGGATTTGGACTTAAATGGTAGTATAAACGAAATTCGGGACTGTTTCCTTCAGTTGCAACCGTTTCTCCTGATGATTCGGAACTGCTTGCAGTGGTAGTGCCAAATCCGATAGCTGCTCCTTTGACGTTTTGCTCCGACTGAATAACCAGCCCATTAAAGACTTCCAGAAATAAGGATTGCGTGGTGAGACTGTCATTTTCATCTTGTATCATTTTTGTAAATCGGGCGCCGAGTTTGTCGGAAAGTCTGATGCTAATTTCCTCGTTCGAATTTGGCTGTGGTTTAAAAGTTAGTGTGCCTATTGGATTTGCATCGTACGAAAAATTACTTGTGGTATACAAATAATTCGTCGTACTGTCGAGCTCCATTTCTTCACTTAGCCGATGAATGCTTATGGTTTGATTTACCGTTGTGTCGCCAAAATAGTACTTGTCGTAGTTCAGAACCAGGCAAAGCGAATCGTAGACGAACTCTGTGTCGGTAATGGCATCCGAAAATTCCATCTGGAAAAAAGAATTTGAACTTTTATATCCTGAAAATTCATTGTAATTAGTTCCAACCAGTAACCGGCCCGACGAATTCGAAATAACTGAATCGTATTTTACCGTTGAGGTTGTCAGTGTCAGGGTATCAATCATAACAATGCCTGTGCGGTCTTTGATGAAATTATCACCAACCACAAAATCTTCAACCGAAGAAGTGGCACAGGAGAGCAAAAGAAGGAAGGTTAGGAAACTCAGAACTTGAAATGTTTTCATTCAGTTTACATGTTTTATTGTTCAAATGGATGATTTTAAGCGGGCCATATCCATCGTATTTCATGCCAAATCACTTTCGGAAATGGATGTTTCCCAATTCATGGCTTTTAAATCTGAAGCGAATGTAGACGGGAATCTTATTTTCAGGAATTAAAATATACCAAACCCCTGATTTATCCGATATAAACTTAGCTGTGTTTTGTTCTAAAATCGTGTAAGTTTCTGTGTTGCAATTTGTAGTGAAGATATGGCGGCCGGGTTTTGACTGAATGATACTCGACAAACAGGATTCGTCTATAGATTTGGCCTGTACGTCGATTATTAAGCTTCGTCTGGATGAATTTGTTTTTAATCCACTGTGAAGCCAAGTAGTTTTGAAATTCAAATTTGTAAAACAGATAAGCTATGAAAACATTGTGGACAATGGTGTTGGGATTGTTCCTGTTGGTTGCATGTAATGACAGCGAGGTTGATCCACTCGGAAACTGGATTAAAAAATCGGATTTTGAGGGTTTACCGCGTGGCTCTGCAGTAAGTTTTGTAATTGGCGATAGAGCCTATGTTGGGCTTGGATACAACGATGATGCCGGCGATGGCTATTTAAACGATTTCTGGACTTACAATCCAACATCGGACAGTTGGGATCCAATTGCTGTTTTTCCGGGAAATGCAAGAACTGCAGCCGTAGCATTTGCCATTAATGGAAAAGGCTATGTAGGCACAGGTTTCGATGGAGACTATAAACTGAAAGACATTTGGGAATACGATCCGGAATTAGATACATGGACACAGAAGGATGACTTTCTTGGAGGCGCCCGGTATTTGGCTGTTGGATTTGCCATTGATAATTACGGATACATAGGCACAGGTTATGGCGACGATTCGGTTGATAAAAACGACTTTTATCGGTTTGATCCAACTGCAGCTTCCGGAGAACAATGGGTGAAAGTGCATAGTATTGGTGGATCGAAACGCCGCAGCTCAACAGCTTTTACTTACAATGGTAAGGCTTACGTTTGCACAGGTATTAGTAATGGAGTTTCGTTAACCGACATGAGGGAATATGATCCGGTAGCCGATACATGGACGCAAAAAGTCGATTTGGACGATGACGACGAGTGGACAATTATCCGCCAGAATGCAGTATCATTCGTAATGGATGGCAAAGGTTATGTTCTGCTTGGCGAAAGTTCAGCAACACTGGGCGATATTTGGGAGTACGATTTCGCGAATGATACATGGATCACAAAAACTGATTTCGAAGGTTCTGCGCGTAAAAATACGGTTGCTTTTGTTGTGGGCGGAAAAGCCATCGTGGCAACCGGCCAGACCGGCAATTACTACCTCGACGATGTTTGGGAATTCAAACCTTTCGAGGAAGTCGACGAAGATGATTGATTAAGAAATGAAACAGAAGGATTAGTCCTGTTTTCATACTTTCGGTTTAAGCTGCTTCTCAAAAGGGGGCAGCTTTCTTTTTGTTCTATTTTGCAAGTTGTAATTGCTTCGGGTTTTGAATACATTTTCCAAATTTTAGTATGTTGCCTAAGTCAGTATTTAAAAGAGAAGCAGCGAAATTTTTGTTATCATTATTTAACTTTTTTAAAAAAGTATTAACGCACAAATGCACAGTTAATTGGCGATATTTGCAACGATGATTCATGTTGGTTTCCAGTTTTATGTTACATGCTGATTTAATCAGGCGTAATCCAAAACAGTTACTTATGCAATCTAGCCCGTATACATCAGCAAGTCTATGAAGAAAATTTACAAGGCATTTCCGTTTTTAAAAAACATCAGGCAGGAACAGGGATTACTCTTTTTTGTGCACCTTTCGGTTTGGCTGATGCTGTTTTTGGCCTTTTCGCTTTTTTCATTACGCCGGAATGAAAGCCTTCCGGTATTTATGGTCTTGCTGTATTTGTATGGATTCATACTTTTTTACCTGAATTATTTTTTCCTGACGCCGCGTTTTCTGCTGCCCAAAAGATACTGGGCTTTTTCAATATCTATTCTGATTATCGTACTCATTTCATTCTTGCTGGTTGATCCGGTGATTCATCAACTATCGATGAATGACATGATCAAACATGCACCGCATAGGTTTGAGGGATCGCCTCAGTTTGGAAAATTCCCCGGACCGGGGCTGGCTCCCGGTGAACGAAAAATGTTTATGCCCATGATGTCTCCGGCGATGTTTTTTTCGCTGTTTACGTTTCTCACATTTTCTTCTTCAATTCGGATTTTTCAGAAATTGAAACAAGAAGAGAACCTGAATCAGATTTACCAAAATGAAAAACTGAATGCCGAGTTGATGATGCTGAGGCAACAGGTGAACCCACATTTTTTGTTCAATTCGCTCAACAACATTCATTCGCTGGCTCACCGAAAATCGGATTTGACTTCCGAAGCAATTACAAAACTATCGGCTATTTTGCGCTACATGCTGGTTGAGAATCCGAGCCAGGAAATACCGATAAGCCGCGAAATTGAAATGATCGAAAATTACATCGACCTCCAGAAATTGTGGATGAAAAATACGATTCAGGTCGATTACAGTAAAGAAAATATTAAGGGAAACTATTTTATAGAACCATTCATTTTAAACCCTCTTGTTGAAAACGCATTTAAATACGGCGCTTTACCCGGCATTGAATCAACTATTTACATCCATCTGGCGATGGAAAGTGATTGGTTAAACGTAAATATAATAAATCAGGTAGTACGCGAAAAACTTAGCGAAGCAGGAAGCATGGGAATTGGCGTAAATAACGTCATCCGCAGGCTTGAATTGTGTTATCCCGGAAATTATCGTATCGAAAACGATCGCATTGGAAATAATTATCATATCAATTTATCCATGAAACTCAGAAACAATGAACTGTATAGCAATTGACGATGAACCTTTGGCTTTGGATCTTATAAAAGATTACATCGAAAAAATTCCGTTTCTAAAATTGGAGCGGACTTTCACAAATCCCATCGAAGGTTTGGGATACCTTCAGGAAAACAAGGTTGACCTGGTTTTTTTAGATGTTGAATTGCCTTACCTGAGCGGAATTGAATTTGTAAAATGCCTGCAAACCAAGCCGATGGTCATTTTTACTACGGCTTACGAAAAATATGCACTGGCCGGTTACGACCTCGAAATAACGGATTACCTGGTGAAACCTTTCGTTTTCGAGCGTTTTCTGAAAGCTGTGAACAAAGCCTATTGCAACAATAAATTAAATGCCAAAACACCTGAGCGCGCTGTCGCTGTTCCTGAAAAAAGCAACCAGTCGGACTTTATCATGGTGAAAACAGGCTACAACACTATAAATGTAAACCTGAATGATATTTTGTATATCGAAGGTTTGAAAGACTACATTAAAATACATCTGGCCGGCAAAACAATTTTAACGTTGAACAGCCTGAAAAAACTTCAGGAAATGTTGCCTGAAAGCCGCTTTGTTCGGGTTCACCGCTCGTTTATTGTTTCGTTGCCCAAAATCGATTCCATCCAGCGCAACCGTATTGTGATCGGAAAAATTTTTGTGCCTGTTGGCGAAAACTATAAAAGCGCGTTTAAAGACAGCATTTCATCAATCAATCTTTAGGTTCCGTATAAATCAAGTCATTTTACTGTTAGAATGTGCTAAAGTAGAATTAAGTATTACTTATGTTGTAGATACTACCTATTTAATTGGCAGCTTCTTTTTTGTTTTATGAAGACTTTGGTAACGAACAGATGGATACTGAAAACCCAAAGAAGCGGGTTTTCAACATCAGCCGTAAAGATATACGTATAACTCATTTGAGATATACGCATATCACAATCAACATATATGGTTAAGTTCGATTGGATCGCTATGTGTTGTAACAATCAGGATAAACCATCGAAACCCACAATGACACCTGAGATTTTTCCCCGTTCAGAATTTTGATCTTGTTTGTACTTTTTTGTTGGAACCTCACATTCCCCTTAACCGTAAATTGAGTCGAAAAATCAAGTAACACAACCTTTAAACAACTCATTTTATGGAACAAAATGAAGGTAAGAAATTCGATTGTTGTCCGCCGTTTGAACCAATCCTCTGGGACGACAAGATGTTTAGCTGGAACAACAAACTATTTATTAAAGTTAAAGTTTGTACAATCTTTTATATGCCTCTGAATTTCGGAAGCGTTATGAAACGGCTCGATAAAAAACTGACCGAAGCCGGAGCAACTATGCCAGATAATCTTGGTCTGTCAGATCATACTTCAAAATGGAATATGGATTTGTATCTGGCCGTTGATAAGGAAATTCACGGCGCTAAAAACACCGCAATAAGTGGTAACTTTTTCAGTAAAGTTTATGAAGGTCCTTTCAGGGATACCGAAAAATGGACAAAAGATTTCGAAATATTGGTTCAATCAAAGGGATCAGCCATTAAAAAATGGTACATGTGGTACACCACCTGCCCCAAATGCGCGAAAAAATATGGAAAAAACTATGTGGTAATAATTGGTCAGGTTGAATAGTTGATGCCATTGAGCGGGTGACGTTGAGGTCACGCGCTCAATAATGAACACACATCTCTTTATGATGAGTCATTCTCTCACTCAAGGCATGGTTATGATTAAAACAATTTATTAAAAACAATAAAATCATGAAAAAAATTGAATTCGATTTAAAAGGACCAAATGTAATGAAGCTATCCTGGTTATTAAGCAACGGACAGGTAGTAATGCTTACCTGCAGTAACTCCGAAAAATCCATCAATGGCATAATTACAGCTTGCTGGGTAGCACCGACCTCTATTGAACCGCTTTTAATTACGGCATCAATAGGAAATGGCGAAAAAGACGAAGATTCTTACCGTGCCTGCCACGCGCTGATTAACGAAACCAAAGAATTTGGGTTAAACATTCCGACCCCGGAACTTACAGAAGCCATACTTAAGGTTGGAACCACACACAGCAATGAAGTGGACAAATTTGCCGATTCCGGTTTAACACCTATGCAATCAAACAAGATTAAAGCTCCAATGATTGCGGAGTGTTTTATGAATATCGAATGTAAGATAATCGACCAGTTTACAACTGGCGATCACACAGTTTTTGTAGCCAAACCCGTTGCTGTATATATGAATGATGATGTGATGACTGACGGCAGGTTCTCGGAAAAATACATTCATAAAAATAATCAGGTTCAAATTTGTGAATTAATCACTGCATGGAATATGTGGTAAAAATCAATTATAAATCTTAAAATCAAAAATCATGAAAAAGTTAATTTTAATTACAGTTGCTATTTTGTTTGTGACTTCCATTGTGGCACAGGAAAAATTTGTAGTTCCTGAAATCTCTGATGCACAAAAGCATTCCCAAATGGTAGGCCAGGCAAATGGCATTATTCTCAATTTAATAAATTATGCCAAATCGCAAGGTAATTCGGTTGAAGACGTGGCAAAGTTTACAGGTGACCAATTTAAAAAAGGCTGGAATAAGGAAAATGGATGGGAGGGATTTGCCAAAGGTTGTCTATACAACTGGACAATTTTTATTCCTGAGAATAAATTAGTTATCCTGGAACAATCCGAAACGATGATAAAATTCCAATCAAAAACTCCATACGTATGGTTGAAAAACAACGGACCTCAATTCAATGTCTCCTATGATGAGTATATGACATTTGTTAAGATAAGCCATAAAATAATTGGTGAATATTTAGGGGCTGACATTTCTTTTAAAGAAGCAGAGGAAGGAATTGTACTGACGATCAAAAAGAAATAATTCCTACACCATATTTCCGAAAAATTCAAAAAATCAAATCATGAAAAACTTATTTTGGACATTATTCGCACTTATTTTATTGGCAGGAACTTCCTGTCAGGACAAACAAACAACAGCAGAATTGAATGAGTTGAAATCCAGGGAAAAACTTGAGGAACAAAACAAAGAAATTGTACGGGAGGTTATTTCTGCTATTGACGAAAATAATTTTGACAAACTTAATGAGCTTTTCTCAAATGACTTTGGTTTAAAAGTTCCTGGTCTTGAGATACCCATGAAGAAAGATGATGTCTTTCAGGCAATCAAGACGCATTATGCATCTTTCCCAGATTGGACTCACAACATAGAGGGTATGATTGCGGAAGGAGATAAGGTAGTAGTTAAGATTATGCAAATTGGAACACATAAAGAATTGTACAAGGGAATATCTGCAACCGGCAAAAAAATAACAAATCCTGCAATACATATCATAACCATTGAGGATGGAAAAGTTAAAGAATGGTGGGGAATTGAAGATGACCTGGGAATGATGCGACAACTCGGCATGGTACTCAAGCCTATGGAAAATAAGAAATAGACGGCATTCTTGGTGATATTTATCCTGTTGGAGAAGAATTACAATTCAGATTTTTTATTGTTTTTAGATTGGTTGACGGGAAAATTGCCGAAGAGTGGGAACTCTTTCAATTTGGAAATTAAAAACCTAATTGATGATATTAATTTAGGAGATGTCAGTTGAAATAAAGGGTGTGTTATTCTACCCAAAACGGGTGGATAAACGTACAGAAGATTAATAGCGAAAGTGAATGTTTTAACTCACATAAAATAAGCTACAACAAATGAAACCAATCATTTTATTTTTAGCAGTGTTAATAGCCTTAAATACCAATGCACAACAAGCCAATCTTGATTCACTAATTGGATCCAAAGAAACTACTTACATCAAAGGAATTGTACCTGCCCACGCTACTCCGGGTTATGAGGATATTGCTTATCAATTACAATCAGTAATTTCAGACGCAATAGAGTATTATTCAGTAAAACATAATGGGATAGATATCCATGCTAAATTTGCTGTACTAGACTCAATAAACTGGACAACCGAAGTATTTCCATATGGTTATATGTATGGATCCGTTGGTTGGATTGTAATGCCAGGTGATATTAATTTTAACGATTTTATCAGGATTTATGGAGCTTCATCATTTGAGTCAATTCTTTTAGAAGAATCTGCTAAAAAAGGTATAAATCCAAATGAGATAACTGAAAGTTTTTTTCAATTTGCTGCCATTCATGAACTGGGTCATCTAATTACATCTCAATTGATTAAAGGAGGTCTTCATGAAATACTTATGAGTGAAATGGTTGCAAATGTAGTTGCCTATGAATTTCTAATTACCAAAAATCCGGATAAACTCAAGGGATTTAAATTGTTTTATGATGTTGTTCTTAAAAACTATGTTCCGCATTTCACGACAATGAATGAACTATACGAGAATTATGGGAAAATGGGTGTCGATAATTATGTCTGGTATCATTGTAGTTTTATGAAATTGGTTGAAGAAATATATAATAAAAAGGATAAGGATTTTCTTATGTGCATTAAAAAGCTATGCCAGTCAAATAACATCATGGAAATGGAACTTACAGAAATTGCTACTCATATTGATAAGGATTATGATGGCATATTCACAAGATGGCTTAGTACTTTTAAGTAATTATTTGAGCGGGGTCCGCGCGTCAATCAACGACGGATTCGCGCATCACTGTTCAGTACTGGCAGACATGAACGCACTCCGAAATCTACTGCAAAAACTTGCACTGAAACTTGACGGTAATTAATGCCATATGATTGAAAATTAATTGATTGGAGAATTATTATTATTATTTCTGACATCAATTTTAAAAGTTAGCATTCTAAGTGAATTAACGTCTATCGTTCTAATAGAATAAATGCTTCATCTTAATGTTGCACATGTATAACTAAAAACTAACAATCATGAAATCAAAACTTTTTGTATTGTTGAGCCTGGTGTTCCTTATTGGTTGCACAACTCAGAACCTAAAGCCCATTACTGATGCTGAAAAAGCTTCCATAAAACTTGAAATTGAAAAATTCCTTGACATTCTTGCTGATGATTTTAATGCTATGAATTTTGATAATACTATGTCAAGATCAATGCCTTTAAATTTTTCGAACATTTGGTTTATTACTACTAAGGGCAAAATATTAAGTTATGAAGAAGAGCTGGAGGCAATTAAATCACAACCCAATTATTTTAAGGCATTCAAGGATTATAATTACGTTGTTAATCAAATAGATATACTAAGTCCGGAAATTGCAGTTTCTACAATAACTTATAGTGTCAAATTAATCTACAAAGATGATAGAATTGAAAATCATCCAAAAACTGCGGCTACAGGTATCTATAAGAAAATTGATAACCAATGGATGTGCATTTATTGGCATGAATCAAGTTCAGGTCCGGAAGAAGTTATTTCAAACAATTAAATATTTTAAGAAATAGAAGTTATGAAAAACATTTTCTTGTCGTTTTTTGTCGTTTTGGTTTTGTTGATAAGTAATTCAGGTATTTCACAAGTGATTCAAAATCCAAAAACACAAATCTCTGACCCACCAATTGAATCTAAACTGAATTATGCAACCTGGCGTGTTGATTACTATATCTGTACTGGTATTCCATATGCAAAAAGCCTTGGAATGAACGCTGACGATTTTGCAGTTTTTGTTGCAAGTAAACATTCAATCACTAGTCCTAACGATACAAGTATTTCAGCAGTTATTAAAACATTCAATACGGTTATGACTGCTTATCCAAAAGGCAAATTTGAATTGCTTACAGAATCAAATTCCTCAGCAAAAATGAGGTGGAACAGACCGTATGAATCTTATTTTAAAAATGGCCCTGTCATAGGTGTTTCCCTTGAAGAATTTGAAAGCTATTTATACGGTCATGTTGCAATCATGACAAAGAGAATAGGGATTGACTTCAAATATGATATTAACCAAGATGCTGTTGTTGGAGCCATTAGCAGATAGCGATAAAATATTCTCTACGTTAAATACATGTTCAATTAATTCTACTTTAACAGATTAAAAAAAAGTATATAAATCATTGATATTCATTTAATTATACTTGCATACGTAATTATTTTTTAGTATTTTAGCAGTGTAATCGAAAAACAAATCTATCGTTCCG